>CAZPGZ010000014.1:0-80893 GCA_964586075.1 uncultured Nitrospiraceae bacterium
GGTATGATATACTAACCATGGCCTATTCTTCTCCCGCCATAGGAGCGGATGGAACCGTGTACGTGGGGTCGTTTAACAGAAAGCTTTTTGCTATACAGTAAAACATCGGCCGGCAAGGATAAATTCTTGCCGGCATTTCCACATTATTATAAAGAACAAAGCGATTAGCTGTTTTCCTTCACGCCATCTCCTCTAGGTATTTCTCAATCCACTGCCGCGTTTGCCTCCTCTTCGCGGAGCATCTTTTCTGCAGAGAATCATCTTCCCGTTGCCTGATGTAACCGAATTGTAACCCAGCAGTAACGATCATGTAACCCGTGTGCACTAGATTTTTTGTGTATCGTCTTTCGAACAGTTTGTTTGATTTCATTAGACTGGAGATGCTGCATGAAAAATAAACACAGCGGAATCCGTATAAAAACGATTTCATTCATTGAGCCGGGCGCGCCCGGGTTGCATATCTTCAGCAAATATCCAATACCACGGCTAGGAGCTGTGTTACTGGCAACCATTCTCAAAGAGCGGGGCTATAATGTCAGGGTTTTCATCGAAGATATTGGCGAACCTGACTGGTCGTACATTGAAAAGTCGGACGTTGTCTGCATATCCACGATTACATCCACAGCAAACAAAGCGTATGCATTGGGAACACGTCTGCAGAACTGTAACATTCCTGTGATCATGGGTGGTCCACATGCCACATTTCTTCCCGACGAAGCGCTGGAGCACGCCGATTATGTGATACGGGGGGAAGGGGAACAATCTCTCGGAGAGCTGCTAGAATGCTTGGAAACCAGCATTTCAGGATTGGGATACATTAGCGGCCTTTCTTATAGAGATAATGCAGGAAAGAACATTCATAATCCCGCCGGAGAGTTCATAAATAATCTTGACTGCCTTCCAATTCCGGACTTTTCTCTTGTTCATGGTTGGAATCCGAAGACACCCTATCCTGTTTCTACATCGCGGGGCTGTCCATTTGCTTGCAACTTCTGTTCCGTCATAAATATGTTCGGCAGAAAATATCGGTTTAAATCCGTTGAAGGGGCCCTGAGAGAACTAAAGGACGCAGCATCCGTGTCCCAGGCGACGAAGTTCATCGTGGACGACAATTTTGCGGCTCATGCAGAAAGAACCAAAGCAATCTTGAAGGGGATGATTGCAGAGGGGATCATAACATCATGGTCCGCGCAAGTAAGGGCTGATGCAGCAAAAGACGAGGAACTTCTGCGTTTGATGGCAGCGTCCGGATGCTATACGCTGTTTATCGGATTCGAATCCATCAATCCGGGAACGCTTGCAGCATACAATAAAAAACAGAGCAGGGCGGACATTGTTTCGTGCATTCGGGCCGTCAAGAATTACGGCATTCATATTCACGGGATGTTCGTTTTCGGCGCTGATACCGATGATATCGGCACGATTCGGGATACGGCTTCTTTTGCGACCGATCTCGGCATTGACTCGGTGCAGTTTATGATTCTCACGCCGCTTCCGGGAACGTCGTTCTATGCCGACATGGAAAAGAGCGGGAGGCTGATACATAAAGACTGGAGCAAGTACGATTCTCATCATGTGGTTTTCAATCCCACCCAGCTGCCTCCAGCTGTTCTGCAGACGGAAACGTTCAAGGCAATGGGGCGCTTTTATACCTGGAAGCATATTTTCAAATATCTGGCCCGGCTGGAATTTCAATACGCCGCCATTGGAATGTTTGGAAAAACGGCCGTGACTCAATTTCTTAAATCATCCGCACAGTACTTAGACGAGATGGCGGGACGATAAAGCAGGACGGTGTGATTTTAGATCGTGCATCGGCATTTATTCGTGATCTTTTCTTCAGAACACGTTCAGCAAAATAAAATATTGTAATAATATTGTAACAATTCGTTGCTATGATGCAAATAAACAGGAGGTGCTTATGCACATTCGCCGGTTGGTCATCGGAACAGAACAGATTTTTATCGATGACTATTCCTCAGGGTGCCCCTATGTTCCCATAAACAAGGATTATTGTTCCGCATCGGTAATGTCGGTTCCGATCACTGATCGCACCAGGGACAATTACTGCAGTTCGGAAGACTTCGACCGCTGTCCGTTGTTTCTGGCAAAGGTATTACGAAGATGCTCCTGAGCACACTGTCATCTCTGGACAGGCATCCGCACGGGAATGATTCATGAGAAGGAGTATTTGCCATGACTGAAATTAGTGTAAATAGTGGGTATCTGTCGTCAAATGAAAAGGAAAAAAATAAGCGTGAAGACACAATTTTGAATCTAGCACAGGAGCTTGGACTTCCTGTGGAAGATGTAAAAAAATTGTATGAAGAAATATTGGAAACATTCAGGAACGCAACAATTAAAGACTTTGTGCCGATTTTCGTCACCCGGAGCACCAGAGAGCGCCTGAAACATTTGCAGCACACAAATTGATTTTTTCCAAAATTATCTGACTTGGACTCCACTCGATTACCAGCCCCAATGCTATTCTTATCGTATTATTGCTCTTCTCGTACAACTATTGAATGACACGCAATGTGGAAAGCTTTCTGCAAATTCATCCAATCTTAACATGTTCGTAATCTTCACGTAACGGGCCGCCGGCAGAATTTTTCTAGAACAATATAATACGTCAAAATGGCAGCCTTGGCGTTTTGCCGGAACGGAGGTGTCGTAAACGAGAGAGGTCGGATACGCTGAAGAAAATTTGAACAGCCCACATGCAAATATACTTTTACAGAGAGGAGCGGGATTATATGCGAAACCTTGCTTTTCGTAAACGCATAGTTGCCGTAATGCTGGCGGTGATTGCGGTCGTCACATCATCAGGGACAATCTATGCTCATGATCAGAATCAGTATCAGCAAAAATCGTGGAAGTTCGGCATCATGGCCGACACCCAGTGGAAGACGTCCCCTGACGGTAAAAACCCCAACAATGTTGCCGCAAGCGTGATCAGCCGCCTCAATCAGGAATTCATCAAACAGGGGGTCAAATTCGTGTTTCAGGTAGGTGACCTGACGGAGAACGGCAATAATCTGGAGATGGACACCACCGCCACCTTTAGACAGGCGCTGTATAACGCTGGAATCGGATTCTATCCTTTACGCGGCAACCATGAAACATCGGCGGCTGTTGCCGATGAATTCAGACGGGTCTTTCCTCAAACGCGGACCGGTATGAACAACCAGACTCCGGCCGATGCCCTCGTCACGACTGCATATTACGGAGCGCCGCCGGCCAATACCAATTCTGCGTTTATGGCCGGTTCAAACTTCAGCAGCCCTGTGGACATCGATCCGAATTATGCCGGATTGACCTATGCTTTCGATTATAATAATGCACGTTTTCTCCTGCTCGACATATTCACGGTTCCGAATATCGCCTGTAATCTGATTGAGAGCCAGCAGCCCTGGATATCAAAAACGCTCGCGGCCAGAAAGACGGGCACACACGCCTTTGTTCTCAGTCATAAAGGCCTGATTACCGAGAACCACAAAGACATTCTTTTTACTGAGCCCGGCAAATGCAACGGAAGCAGCACCAACAGCACTCCTGCAGTCAAGCCCGCCGAACAGAATGTTTTTCTGAGCAGCCTGTTCAACAATGGAGTACGGTTGTATATAAACGGCCATGATCACATGCATAATCGGGCGATCGTCGAGAGTCCGGACCGTACGTCGGTGGTGCAGAATATTACCGCTTCTTCAAACAGCTATAAGTTCTACATACCGCTGGTTCCCTCAAATGACGAGACGTATGATCTCCCCGCGTTCGGTTTTCAGCGTGAGACGTTGCTGGCGCAGGAACTTTTTACCGTCGGCTATTATATTGTGACTGTGGATGGACCGCGGGTGACTGTGGATTACTATTCATCACCCAACGGCTGCAACGGCGACTGCGACCAGACGAACGATGTAATACCCTATACATTTACCAAACGGGAAAGTTTTGGATACAGCCTGAACGGCAAGGATTTCCTGGTTCCGCAAGGAGCTTCTTATGCTTCTGTTCGCGACCACCACAATGGTACGAACGCTGCAGTCCTCGGAGGTATGAACAACAGTGCAATAAAAGCGTATGACGGCAGGTCGATGAGCAAGATTGTCAGCATCGGCTGGTCCCCGAAGGCGCACGATATGAAAAACGAGATATTCACCCTCTGGGGCATGGCAGGCGTTCTGGGAAGCGACCAGACGGACGTGTTTGCGCTCTCCTTGAGTTATGATCATGCCGACGTGGATCATAAAGAGTTAAAACGCGGCCACTTCGGTTTGGTCGTGAAAGACACATCCGGCAACTGGACCAACGCTGTGGAGAAAAACTACGGCGGGATGAAAAAGTTTGTGTACGGTCCCTGGCAGGCAGATTATGAACTCGGCACCTATGGCGTGGATCCGCATACGCATACGGTTTGGGCGGTGATTAATTATAACGGCGATTTCTCGTCGGCAGAGTTTCACGCAGCGCACCATAAAGATCACGAGTAACATTATCGAACGACAGTTTTTTGAAATCAACGCTAAAATCGAGAGTGGTCGGGGAGTCCATGCATATTTCACGGACTCCCCGATGTTTTAAGTCGCATACAGAAGGTCCGGACCCGATTCTCTTGCGGCATGTCACTCTCGTTTTTATTCAAACCCGAACAATATACTCTGGAACAACTTTGTTCCTGCCTGTATTTGCTCCCCAGCCACATAATTTCCCGGAGTGCCGAGGTTTATTTGCCGGTGTTCTTTTGTGTGTTCTTCTGACCAGAAGAAGATTGTTTTTTTTCAGAACGCGTTAATGATGTTCTTTTCCGGGAGCGTAAAGAGATCCATATCCGGCGCATAGACCACGGGTTCGCAGCCCTTTCCAGCGGCTGAATAATTAAGCTCGCTGTCTATCGTCAGTTCCATCGGCTTTTTGCAGTGTGCGCATTCAGTGCGGACCGTGACCGTAAGCTGTTCATTTCGTAATCGCCCTTGCACGAAGGGCGTGGCAAACGCATCCACTGCTCAGGCCGCGTATACCTGCTCGCCGGTGCTGAAGGTCAGATGGTGGGGCGTTTTCTCTATTGTTACCGGATATGCCCATGTTACCGATCCTTCAGGATTTCTGAACAGGAACGTCATGCGCTTTTCCATGTCCTCAAGAAGGAATGCGACCCGGTCGCGGGGCATATTCAGCTTTTGCGCGATAACATCGGGCGGGAGAGGCTTTCCTGTACGGGGAAGTTCTCTGACTGTAAAATGATGCACTCGCCGGTGATCGGCGGTCATAAAACGCACCGCATTTTTAAACCTCCTGATTTTGTCTTCCATGCAGTCTCCTTTCGTAACGCGAATAAGCTATGTATACTTTTATTATATTTGCCGCTCCGTCCGCGATTGCTTTCTGATGAGGATGATTTCTGCTGGTGGAATACCGAGCGACTCAAGAAAGTCCTGATGGGCTTCCGGGGCGAGCCGTTCAAATTCCGTGTGCCATTTGCTTCGTGCCGTTTCATCCAGTCCGGAGTTCTGCAGCAATTGTATCCAGCGTTTTTTGTCCATGAACCCCGCCTTGGCAATTGCGCGATTGTTCTTTAAAAGAGTGACAATAAAATGCTGCTGATTTCGCAAAGCACGGATTTCGTTGTTCAAGTCTTCAAGCCGCTTTTTAAGAAGGTAAACGACGCCTTTTCCACTATTGGTTTTTATAATCCTGGCGATGTCTTTGAGCGGCAGTCCCGCCCTGCGGTAGGTACAGATTTGTTCAAGACGGGCGCAGTCCTTTTCGGTATAGGTCCGGTAATTCGAGCTGCTTCTTCCCGAGGGAGAGAACAGCCCGAGCGAATCATAGTAAAGCAGAGTGCTGCGGGAAAGGCCGAATTTTTTCGACAATTTGCCGATGGTATACATGATCACCTCCTGCATCAGCAGTGTACCATAAACTATAAAGCAATAGACAGGTCAAGCTGTTTTTTAATTTCAGATCTTTTCGGATTAAACGGTACGCAGGGGCGGGGAGACTGAGAAAATCTGTTTTCTTGTTATATTATTAAATTAAGCCGAAATTCCGTTTGTGCGATATTTTAGGGTATAATCATAAACGGGAGTTTTATGAAGAGGGATATTTCCATGGTAAAGAAAAGGGTTTACACATTGTGTATCTGTTTTATCATTACACTCGGCTCATCCGGATGTTCGGGCGTTCGCCCTACAACGCTTGGCGTCAAAGACGGACGGCTGTCACCCTGCCCATCTTCGTCGAACTGTGTTTCGAGCCAGAGCCTTGACAGAGAGCATGCGATCAGTCCGCTGACGTATGCGCCCCTGTCCGTGTCTGCCGCGCATGATAAATTAAAAAAAATAATTCAGGGCATGAAAAGGACCGAGATTGTAACCGACACCGGCACATATATCCACGCGGAGTTTACCAGCGCGGTCTGGCGGTTTGTGGACGATGTGGAATTCTTTTTTGACGAGTCGTCAAATACGATTCATATTCGTTCCGCGTCGCGACTAGGGAAATCGGATTTCGGCGTGAACCGGAAAAGAATAGAATCTATCCGGTCGCTTTGGAATGCCAGGGAGAATTGACAGCGTATGGCCCCGATTTTTTCCGTTATCGTGCCAGTTTTGAATGAGTCCGCCGCAATCAACGAATTGATCGGACATATTCGCACCCTTGATGTCTCCAGCACTGCCGAGATTATCGTGGTTGATGGCGACCCCGGCGGAAGCACGATCATTGCCGTCCAGGATGCTAGCGTGGTCAAAGCTATCTCATCCAAGGGCCGCGCGCGCCAAATGAACCACGGCGCGGCGCTTGCTTCAGGCACTATCCTGGTTTTTTTGCATGCCGATACCCGGCTCCCTGAAAATGCGCTCACGCATATCTCCGGGGCGATGCGCGACCAACTCATTGTGGGGGGCGCCTTTGATCTGGGATTGGACACCAGGCGATGCATTTTCAGAATAACCGAACAGTATGTTTTCTTGCGCACGCGAATGACCAGAATCCCCTTTGGAGACCAGGCGATCTTCCTCAAAAAAGAATATTTTAGTGCGATCGGAGGCTATCAGGACATTCCCCTGATGGAAGATGTAGAAATCATGTCCCGGATAAAAAAACGAGGGGATCGCATCAGTATTATCCCTGAAAAAGTACGGACTTCTCCGCGGAGATGGGAAGAGGAAGGCGTCCTGTACTGCACGGTCCGCAACATGGTCCTGCAGATTCTGTTTGCGATGGGAGTTTCTCCGGAACGGCTTGCCGCCTGGTACAGATAATTACATCCTTGGCTCCTTTCCTTGCACCATTATTGCTTCTTCTGCCAGCCGGGCGAAACGGACTGAGTCGTGCTACAATAAGGGGGTGTTCATGAAGATTCCGATGAACCAAATCTATTGATGCAGGAGGATACGTATCATGCCAGTACGGAGTGCAGAAGCGCGCTGGGAAGGAAATCTCAAAAAAGGTAAAGGTAGTGTGAAGCTGGGAAGCGGTGTTTTTGAAGGCAAATATTCGTTCGGGTCGCGTTTCGAAAAAGACCCCGGTACGAATCCAGAAGAGTTAATAGGGGCCGCTCATGCAGGCTGTTTCAGTATGGCCCTTTCCATGATATTGGAACAGGCCGGGTACACGGCAGACAGCATTCACACTATTGCACGGGTTTCGATTGACAAATCAGGAGATGGGTTTAAAATCACTTCCATTGCGCTTGAGACAGAAGGGAAAATTCCGGGGATCGATGAAAACACCTTCAAAGAAAAAGCCGAGATGGCCAAAAAAGGATGTCCTGTTTCCGTGGCCCTAGCCAGTGTTGACATCACGCTTCAGACAAAACTTATAAAATAATAAACACCGAAACAACCGGAGGCGACAGGGAAAACCGCAACCGGACGGACGAGGTAAAATGCATGTTTCTTTATTTAGTGCGGCACGGCGAGGCGAAACCGGAGACAGAAGATCCTGCGCGGGGCCTGACGGATAAAGGCTTCCGTGATGTTTCATTGACGGCGTTGTACGTTCACGAGCGGGGCATAAAACCCGATGTTATTTATCACAGCGGCAAAAAACGGGCCCAGCAGACCGCGCAGATTTTCAACGATTATGTAAAATCGGTCAAAGGCATAATTGAAGCCGACAGTCTTGCGCCGATGGACGATCCCGCCATATGGGCCGGGCGCATTTCCGGGATGCGTGAAAACATTATGCTCGTGGGACATCTTCCGTACCTGGCAAGGCTTGCCGGTCTGTTGTTGTGCGGGGACAAGGAAAAGCTGGCTGCCGATTTTAAGACCGGAGGAATTGCCTGCTTCGAGCGGCTGAGCGACGGCAGGTGGATCGTTGCGTGGATGCTTTCACCGGCCATGATCTCTTAAGAGAAACAGACGGCGAAGCAGGTTACTACAGTCACTGAAAGGAGATGTTGAATTATGGAAATACTGACATTGGAAAAGGTCAAGGTATTGCTGGATCGCGGAGTTGAAAAAATTGCCAGGGATTTTCAACGCCCCGCCTGCGTCTCAATTTGTGATGCAAACGGTTTTTTACTCGGCTTCATTCGCATGGATGGGGGGCCGGTCAGAAGCATCCAGATAGCCCAGTGCAAGGCCCACACCGCCATCCGGATGGGAGTATCCACGGACGCCTTTCAGGAAAGACTTCGCAAGGACAACACCGATATCCGGTATTTTTGCGATCCGCTTCTTACCGCGCTGCCGGGCGGCAGTCTGCTGAAAAACAAGGAAGGGAAAGTAGTCGGAGCTGCCGGTGTCAGCGGTCTCGCCCCGAGTGAAGATCAGATGGTTACGAATGATCTGGCGAGCCTGGTGAGTACCTGGTGACGAATCCACCGGCTGGTGAGAATCGGATCGTCAGGAGTTTATGATTAAAACAGTTTCTAGAAATCGATAACGGGCCGGCAGTGAAAGCTGCCGGCCCGTTTGGCTGTTTCAGGAGCGAACGTCTATTTGCCTGATGCGGTGTTCAGCTTTCCTTTTACGCTTTTGATCTTGTCTTCCATGGTTTGTGCTCGGTCAGACCGTGATCCCAGTTTTATCACTGTGGATATGCGGGGTGCCCCCATTTGATGCACAGCTTCATGGCAGCGCTTGATGGCGGCAAAAACCGCGTCCCATTCTCCCTCTACATTCGTCCCGTAGGCATGCAGAGAGGTTTTCAGGCCCGCTTCGGCAAGTATTTTTTCGCATGCTGCAACGTATGAGGACAGCGAAACTCCCACGCCGATCGGGACGATGCAAACGTCTACTATGACATCCATTTTCAATAAACCCCTTTCGTAAAATATAATGCTAAAGACTGATTAGACCAACAACCGGCAACCAGCAATTATACCGATTTTTCCAATTTATCAGCTTTTGTCGCGAATGTAACAGAACTTTCTTGTTATTTCAAGTGAATAGTAAAATCATGTTGACAGGTGCAGGGAATTTCAAGTATATAATTTCAAAGACGTTTGCCTGCAGATTTCAGAGATACGGTCTGTTCGTATTATCACTGGCAGGCCAGAGAAGAGTTTCCGTTTCAAAAATCTTTCCCGGAAGGAATGGCTCAGTATGAAAAATAAAATTTGTTTTATCGCCTGCTATCCGGAACTTGCCGCGCTGGCCAATGAAGTCAAGAAGGAGCAAAGTCTTCCATTTGATGTCGTGGTCGGAAATCTGGAGGAAGGGGTCCGGCAGGCGCTGGAAGCCGAGAAAAAAGGCGCCCAGGTCATTATCAGCCGGGGAGGGACAGCCTCCCTGATCCAGCAGCATGTAAAAGTTACGGTGATGGAAATTCCGGTTACCGGCTATGATATCCTGCGGGTTATTTATCCTCTGTCCGGCCAGAATAGGACCGTGGCAATCCTCGGGTATCAAAATGTCGTGCTCGGTTGCCGCACGGCGGCCAAGATTCTCGGCATCCCCATACGGGAAGAGATCATCCTCGGCTTGAACGGACCCGTGACCGACTGGAAGGACGTGCGCGCACAGGTCGAGCGTATGATCAGGGAAGACGGCGTGAACACGATCATCGGCGACATCAACGTGCAGACGAAACTTGACTTTCCGGGCATTGATATGCGGGTGATCGTGTCCGGCAGGGAGTCTATCATCCCGGCGGTGGAAGAAGCGGCGCGCATCGTTAAAGTGCGTGAGGAGGAGCAGAAGGCTGCCCAACGGCTGCAGGCCATCCTTAATTTTGTACACGACGGTATTATCGCTACCGATGAACACGGAAACATTACCGTGATGAACCCGGCCGCCAAAAAGACCTTCGATATACGGCAGGACCAGGTCATCGGACGCCATATTACATCCCTGATCAAGAATACCCGCATTGACGAAGTGTTGAAATCCGGAAAGGCCGAAGTAGGCCAGATGCAGAAGGCGGCGAGCGGCCATATTCTCACCAATCGGATTCCCATTCACGTCGATGGGGAAGTGAAAGGCGTCGTGGCAACGTTCCAGGAAGCTACCCAGATCCAGGACGCGGAACGGACGATCCGTCAGACCCTGTATAGAAAAGGCCTTGTGGCCACCTACACGTTCGATGACATTTTGACAGTCGATCCCCATATGAAACGGCTTGTCGAAATCGCGAAGGGATATTCTGAAACCGGGGCCACGGTGCTCATCCAGGGAGAGAGTGGGACCGGCAAGGAGCTGTTTGCGCAAAGTATTCATACCCAGAGCCCCCGCTCACGCGGCCCCTTTGTGGCGGTCAATTGCGCGGCGCTGCCGCATCATCTTCTGGAAAGTGAGCTGTTCGGATATGTGGAAGGTGCGTTCACCGGGGCGAAAAAAGTCGGTAAAATCGGTTTGTTTGAACTGGCGCACACGGGAACGATATTTCTGGACGAGATAGGCGACATGGACAAAGTCCTGCAATCCCGGTTGCTTCGGGTCCTCGCTGAGCGTCAGGTCATGCGTCTCGGCTCCGACGCGCTTATCCCGGTTGATATCCGGGTCATTGCGGCCACCAACACCGATCTCAGAAAGCAGGTGCAGTCCGGCCAGTTCCGCAAGGACCTTTATTACCGGCTGAATGTCCTGAACCTTTCTATTATCCCTCTCCGGGAGCGGCATAACGATATTCCTCTTCTTGCGGCCCATTTTTTTGAACGATTCAACCATGAACACAAGCGGAATATTAAAAAGCTGCCGGTCGAGGTCATCCGCATGTTTGGCAACTATGCATGGCCCGGCAATGTCCGGGAACTCGAAAATGTCATGGAGCGTATTGTGCTTTCGGCAGAAAAAAAGACCATCCATCTCCCGACCGTACGCCTGATCGTCGATGAACTTCTTGCTGCGCATGCAGATGAAGCCGGTGGCTTAAACCAGGACAAGGATTTATTCTCGGGTTCATTTCAGGACATCAAACGACGCATTATCACGCATGTGTTGAAGGAAGAAAACTGGAACAAGAGTAAGACTGCGAGAAGATTGGGGGTCGACAGGACCACGGTCGATCGTTTTTGCGAATAGTTCGTATTTAGATATTAACTGTTGCAAAAAGCAGCACTACAAGCAGATAATATACGCATTATCTGCTTATTTTTGTTTTTATAATGTGTAACAGTATGAAAAATAAATAATGGCACGCAACGTGCATAAGAGAAAATAAAAAAAATGCTACAATTAACCTCAGCTAGGACGGCTTTGCTGCACTGAAATGAATTAACGAATATATAAAAAAGCTTAGAAATCAAAATGCTATTTTTGCCGAATTCGTATGATACAATTAGGAAACAATATGCTTTTGTTCTGAGTTTATCCATCGTTTACGGCAATTTGAGCCTAACGGTTATAATGTGTTTGTTACAAAAGTCATACCCGTAACAGCTTTTGAAAGAATGATTCGGAAAAGGTGAATGCTTTTCCCTCCCTGTGGCGCGACCGCGATGTTATAAGCCGCTCTTCGACCGATGTATTCAGTCAGACTGTCATAACAAGGCGATATTGATCGGCGCAACGCAAGGCAGGTGAGAAATAATAGCCGATATTGATGAGACTTTGAACAACATCTTTTCTATTCACAAGTGTAAAAAGAAGCGTCGGATGTACAAAAAATATCGTTAGGGAGGATTTTGAAATGCCGAAGTTTAATGCCAATCTTACAATGCTTTTTGCGGACGTACCGTTCCTTGACCGCTTTCGTCTGGCGTCCCAGCATGGATTTAAGGGAGTTGAGTTTCTGTTCCCCTATGCATGGGAAAAAGATCAACTGGTCGAACAACTGAAAAGCAACAATCTTGTCCAGGTGTTGCATAATATGCCCGCGGGCAACTGGGATGGTGGTGAGCGTGGTATCGCCTGTATCCCCGGGAGAGAGTCCGAATTCGAAGCAGGCGTCGGCCGCGCAATTGAATACGCGCAGGCTTTGGGTTGTACCCAATTGAACTGTCTTGCCGGAAAGACACCGCAGGGCGCTAAACCAGAAACCGTACGGAAGACGCTTGTGGACAATCTGCGTTTTGCCGCAAAAGAGCTTGAGAAGCGTAATATCCGTCTCCTCGTGGAAATGTTGAATAATCGGGACATCCCCGGTTTTCATCTGGTCACGACCGCGGACGCACTCTCGCTGATCACTGATGTCAACCACCCCAATATTTATATGCAGTACGACGTTTACCATATGCAGATCATGGAGGGGAACCTGACAACAACGATACGCGAGAACCTGAAACATATTGCCCATATACAAATTGCGGATGTTCCGAGCCGTCATGAACCCGGTACCGGAGAAATAAACTATATGAATCTTTTCCGGTTTATCGATGAAGCGGGCTACAAAGGATGGATCGGTTGTGAATACGTTCCTGCGGGGAAAACATCTGAAGGCCTGTCCTGGATGAACGCCTATCGCTCCTGAGTAGGCACAAGGGAGCTGGAAGCGATCATTTTTAAGATAGAATTTTTTGTTCCGCGCGATGTGAATGCTGGATGCAGCAATAATTTACAATTTTAAAGGTAATGATAAGGAGGAAATTACTATGGCAGTACTTGGATTTGTAGGGCTTGGTATCATGGGAAAACCGATGGCTGGTCATCTTTTGGCCGGGGGACATACGGTTAATGTTTACAATATCGTTCCGGAACCGATGCAGGAACTGGCAAAAAAAGGGGCGGTCGCGTGCAACTCCTGCAAGGAAGTCGCGGCGAAATCCGACATTATTATCACCATGGTTCCGGACACCCCTGATGTTGAAATTGTGCTTTTCGGCAAAGATGGTCTGGCTGAAGGTCTGAAACAAGGGGCTATCGTCGTTGACATGAGCTCGATTTCACCGATCGCGACGAAGGAGTTCGCTCAGCGCCTTGCCAAACAGGGGGTCAGCATGCTTGACGCGCCGGTTTCCGGTGGACAGGTCGGCGCGGAGCAGGCAACGCTTTCGATCATGGTGGGCGGCAGCAAGGATGTATTCGATACAGTGAAGCCGATTCTCGATCTGATGGGGAAAAAGATCACGCATGTGGGCGGCAATGGAGACGGCCAG
This sequence comes from uncultured Nitrospiraceae bacterium, assembly GCA_964586075.1. Taxonomy (GTDB): domain Bacteria; phylum Nitrospirota; class UBA9217; order UBA9217; family UBA9217; genus JBAZLV01. The sequence continues at coordinate 13,484 of CAZPGZ010000014.1, forward strand.
ACGTGCAAAGTGGCAAACCAGATAGTTGTTGCAGGCACGATCCAAACCATCAGCGAAGCGCTGCTTTTTGCTGCAAAAGCAGGGGCCGATCCGGCAAAAGTCCGCGAAGCGCTTCTCGGCGGATTTGCTCAGAGCCGCATTCTGGAACTGCACGGCGACCGCATGATCAAGCGGAACTTTCAGCCGGGATTCCGGATCAGACTGCAGCAGAAGGACCTGAACAACGCACTGCAGTCGGCACGCAGCTTGGGGCTTTCGCTTCCCGCGACTGCAATCGCCCAGGAATTATACAATTGCGTTTCCGCGCATGACGGGGCCGATCTCGACCATTCGGCTCTTGTGCTGGCGCTTGAGCAGCTTGCGAATTTTCAAGTTGCAAAGGAAAAATAAAAGCTGCCCACCCGTCGATACTCTTATGACAGGAGGATGCTGGTGGAGGAGTTCTGCTGAGAATTATTTTTCATCTTCCGGAGGTGAGCATATGCTCACCTCCTTTTTTTGTATGGCGGGAAAACGCTATTGGCCGGTAAGGTAGGAAAGCACTTGGCCCATCAGAGCATTAACCCGTTCATACGCCGCATTGGCTATGCTACGCAATTCCTGCTCGGACTGCACGAAAGGACCGGGCAGGAGTTCCCCCTTACAGTTATTCAGAATGTCCGCGGCGGTTTCCGGGGTCGTTTCAAGATGGAATTGCAGGCCAATAACGTGTTTCCCGATCTGGAAGGCCTGGTTTTCGCAAACAGCGCTCCTTGCAAGACGTACGGCACGAGGAGGCAGATCAAAGGTTTCGCCATGCCAGTGAAACACCGTGCATTTTTCAGGAAACAGAAACGTCTGTCCCCCGGTGACCACCGCTTCTATCGGGAACCAGCCTATTTCCTTTTGCGGATTCCGATACACGCGCGATCCGAGCGCGCTGGCGATAAGCTGCGCTCCGAGGCAGACTCCGAGCAGCGGGATACCGTGTTTTACCGCATCGCGCACAAACTGCTTTTCAGGCCTGAGCCACGGCAGGATGGATTCATCATTAACGCTCATCGGGCCGCCCATGGCGATGATGAGATCAAGGTTGTCCAACCGTGGGAGCGTTTGATCGTCAAAAAAACGGGTATATCGTATCTTCGCGCCTCGTGATTCCAGCCAGGGGCCCATGCTGCCGATGTCTTCAAATGCAACGTGCTGCAAGACATGCACGTTCATATAGTTCTCTCCATTTATGACGTCCCGCAGCCGGGACGGTTTACTGATTTAGGAACAGTTCCACCCTGTCCGACCACACCGCGTATCCTTTGCTGCTCAGATGCGAACCGTCTTCCAGAAAATATTCAGAAATTGTTTTTCCCTGTTGGTCTACAAAAAGGCTGTAGACATCAAGATACCCAGCGCCGTATTCCAGGGCACATTCACGAATCCGGAGATTGATGGCGTGAATGCGGTTATTGTCTATCCACGTCAGTGTCGTGGGCAGAATGCTTTGCACGATTGTTTTTGAAGAGCGGAAACCCGCCGTAACGGCACGCACGGTTTCCTGGTAGGTTCCGAAAAAATCATAGTGCCCTTCACCGATATTGTTGATGCCGGTCATGAGAAAAATGTAATCGGGAATTTCTGATTCAGCCTGAACCCGGGGGATGCGCGCGAGCAGTGCCTCAACGCGTTCACTGGAGATGCCGAGGTTGGTTACGCGGTACTCCGGGAACCGTTTTTGCCAGTCAAAACGCTGGGTCAGAGAATCTCCTAAAAAAAGAATCCGTTTCATTCCCCTGCATCCGTCCTGTTTCTATTGCCCGTCAATCTTCTGCGAATTCCGGTTTTGATCACTCTGCAAATATTTCTTTCTTTTATTATGCCGGTATCGCAGCTGCAGCAGCTCCACGAAAAGAGCAAATCCCATGGGCAGATAGATATACGCTTTCGGGACGTGTTGATGCATGCCTTCCAGAAATATGGTGACTCCTATGGTGATCAGGAAGGAAAGGGCTAGTATCTTCAGCGAAGGACGCTGAAGGATGAAATCTCCGATTGGCTTTGCGAACGCGAGAATGGCAAGAAATGAGACAACGACGGCGGTGACAATTATCCATATTTCGTCGGTCAGTCCTATTGCGGTAATGACTGAATCAATAGAAAAAACAATGTCAAGCAGGATAATCTGGGAGATAACACCGCGGAATTTTTTTTGCCCGCTGATGATTTCCGGTGGCTGACTGTCAATTAATTCTATCGTATGGTGAATTTCCGTTACCGCTTTCCAGAGCAGAAACAATCCGCCTGACAGTAGAATGACGTCACGAACTGAAAAGCCCAACAAAAACGGCTGCGTCAGATTTGACAGGGTGAGCAGAATGAAAAGCAGCAGGATCCTTGCAAACAAGGCCATGGTGAGCCCGATGATCCGCGCCTTGTTTCTTTGTGATTCCGGCAGTCTCCCCACGAAAATGGTGATGACAAGAATATTGTCGACTCCCAGAACCAACTCCAGGCCGATGAGCAGAAATAATAACGCGAGTATGTCGGTCATATGATTCAAGGTCCCGGGCAGACGGTGATCTCGTGCATGTTTCTGCGCTGCATGACGTGCTGGTTAACCGCACAAGAGCAGAAACTGGTTTTTCTAAAAACCGCCTGCTAGTGGATACTGTGTTTTCGTGCCTGCGCGGTTGAAAGAAGATTCAAACTTTTGCGGGCGCCGAGGAGCTGCTGGCGAATTGAGTCTACCTGGCGTGCCACATCTTTAAAGTTTTCTTCACTTGCCGCGTGTGACACCTGGCCGGCACTCTCGATAAGGTCCGTCATCGCCTGCTGTACGACGTAGAGAGACGGCGCATTGCCCGCGGACGCCCCCCCATCATTCCGTCGTGTGTCTGCAAATGCCATGATGAGCCCGTGCAGGCCTTGGGCCGTCTGGACGAGTGAACCGTAGCTTGTCAGCAGTTTCTGAAACACCTCTCGGCGGCGCCGCAGTTCATCCGCCCGGTCTTTGATCGCCATGGCCTGGGCCTGCTGCGTGTTTACGATTGTTTTTACGGCTTCCATGAGGGCGTTCACCAAAGGCTGAAGCCTCTGGTCCACCGTTCCGAGTTCCGACAACTTCCCTGCCGTAAACTCTAAATTGTGTTGTGAATCGAGAGGCAGCCGCTGCGCTTCGTTGGCAATGGATACAATCTGTCGAAGCTCATCCTCAAGCGCCAAGGCAGCCTGGACAAGGCCGCTTGACGGTTTTAACTGCTGATTTTTCATCGTGATGCTCCTGCTCGTAAAAAATGTTCAACTTCAATCGACCATGCTTCATATCCGCTGCTGCTTATGTGAACTCCATCTTCCTGCAGATACTGTGCGTTCGGAGCCCCCTGTGTGTCGACAAAGGCTTGATACACATCAAGATACTCAGCACCGAACTCGCCGGCCATTTCGCGTATCCTGCGGTTGCAATCCTGTATCCGTCTATTCTCTATCCAGTCGAGCGTAGTCGGTAGGATGCTTTGCACAACCGTTTTTGCACTTTTATAGTGCGTGGTGAAATTCCGGATTATCTCCCTATAGTCGTCAAAAAAACGATAATCTCCTTCGCCGATGTTGTTGATGCCGGTCATAAGAAATATGAAATCCGGATTTGAGACCTCAGCATAGATATCAGGCATCCGGGTCCGCAATTCTTCAACCCGTTCTCCGGAAATACCGAGATTAAACACGTTATATCCCGGAAAACGCCTGTCCCATCCGAACCATTGTGTCAGCGAGTCACCTATGAATGCGAGTGTTTGCATGGTATTTATCCTTTCATACCAGCAGGGGCGGCGCTGACTGCGATAAACCCCTGACGCTTCAACTGCAGATCATGATACCGTGATAGGACGACTTGCGCGACGATGGCACCGATGAACGCTAGAAACATGTCCCACTGGGTGTCCCATGGGTCGCCCTGCGTTCCAAGAAAGTCTGTGGCAGACGCTCCCAGAAGAATGGCGGCCCACCATTCGACAAACTCATAACAGGCACTGATCGAAAGACACACGCTTACAACCAGAATAAACAGCCAACCACCGGGGCGGAGCGGTGTCTTTCGCAAAAGGAGTTCCCGGGTGATCATGGCAGGGATGAATCCCTGGGCAAAATGACCTATACGATCAAAATGGTTTCTGCTGAGATCAAAATACTGCTGTACCCAGGCTCCCGCAGGGACGCGCGCGTACGTGTAATACGCGCCGATCATAAGAATGAGTGCATGGATAAACATGAGGCGATACAGAAACGGAGTGAAGGGGAACCGTTGGTATGTTGCAACAAGAAGCGGCACCGCAAGCAGTATGGGCATTACTTCCAGCAGCCATGTCGTCCGGTCATAGGGACGGAGACCCGACAGAAGAAGGGCTATGCCGCAAAGAATAAGAAGAACCAGAGGCTCCCGAAAATTCAACTCGTCGTTTTCCATTGGCGTCAAGTGTATGCAAACAGAGCTGAATAGTCAAGAAGATAAGACACCTTCAGTGCGTTTCCCCGTCTTGACAATTTCGCGTGTACAGGGTATTTTGTTGCGTGCTGCAATAGAGGGAGGAGAATATGCGTTTTCAGGCTTTTTCCCTGGGTTTATTTTTACTGGCTGTTCCACTGGTGACTTCTGCGGAAAGTGTCGGAGATAAAGCGAAACAAGATATCAATACCATTCATCAGAACCAGAAGCATGATATAAAGAAGGTGCACCAAAACCAGAAAAACGATGTAAAAAAAATTCATCAGAATCAGAAACAAGACACCAAAAAGATTCACCGGAACCAGAAAAATGATATAAAAAAGGTCCATCAGAACCAGAAGCAAGACGTCAAGAATATCCACCAGAATCAGAAGAACGACGTAAAAAAGATCCATCAAAACCAGAAACGCGATGCCGAGGCGATTCATGAACAGCAGAATCGTGATTTGAAAGCTTTAAACTAAGGAAGCAAAAGCGCGACGATACACTGATCCGGCGCGGACATTGAAAGAAGCCACCAGACAGCAGCGTCTGTTATGAATGCCGGTAGTTATCCCCTCCGTACGCAGCATATACTGTTCTCAAATAGCATTCACCGCACAGGGCGAGAGGTATACGATGATTCTGACCAGGTTGCAGGAAGCCGCACGCTCCTTTCCGGACAATATTGCTGTTCGTTTCATGGAAGGCCAACGCGCTGAACAGTACACCTATCAACGTCTTCTGCGGATGATTGCTTCCCTTGCACAAGCGCTTTCTGAACATGGGATTAACAAAGGAGACCGTGTCGCTGTCTTATCGGAAAACAGGCCGGAATGGATGGTGGCATATCTTGCTGTTGTTTCTCTGGGGGCGGTGATTGTACCGCTTGATGCACAGCTTACGGATAGAGAGGTCGCACTTCTGCTCGAAAGCGCTGAGGCAAAAGCGGTCTTTATCTCGGCGGCGTGCAGGCAGAAACTTCCCCGTTCTTTTTCGCGGATGCTCATCACACTGGACCCGGGAAACGGGCTCGCGTTTGCCGATATGGCGTCCGCCCATGCTAACGCTGAGCTTCCCCCCGGACCGCAGGAGGACGCCCTTGCCGCGCTTTTGTATACATCGGGGACAACGGGTGATCCCAAGGGGGTGATGCTTTCACAAAGCAACCTTGCTTCCAATCTGGAAAGTATTCTCAAACTCAATCTTTTTGACGATCGTGACAATTTTCTCTGCATCCTTCCCCTACACCATACGTATGCCGCCATGGCATGTATTCTGCTTCCCTTGGCCCTTGGGGGAAGCGTCACCATCTTAAACAGCCTGAAGGGACCGGAGATACTTTCCTGCATACAGGAAACCGGCGTCAGCGTGCTGGTCGGTGTGCCCCAGCTGTTTGCAGGACTGCGTCGGGCCATCTTTGATGAGATCCAGAAAAAACCGCTGCCGCTGCGCCTTCTGGTCAGACTTCTTCTGGGGTTCAACAGCCTGGTGCGCAAGACCACGGGAGCCAATTTCGGCAAAGTCCTTTTTAAGGCGGTGCATTCAAAATTTGGCCCTCAATTCAAGCTTTCGGCCTGTGGAGGCGCACGACTCGAACCGGACATATACACGGACATGACCAATATCGGCTTCTGGATTATCGAAGGGTACGGACTGACGGAGACGTCGCCGCTCTGCACGTTTAACCTCAGAAAACCGGGGTCCATTGGGATCCCGATCCCCGGCGTGGAAGTAAAAATCTCAAACCCTGATGAACAAGGGCAGGGGGAGATCGCGGTGCGCGGTCCGAACGTGATGCTGGGGTATTATAAAAAACCACAGGAGACGGCCGAAGTGCTGAAGGACGGCTGGTTCTACACCGGCGACCTTGCCTATCAGGATAAAGAGGGTTTTTTCTTCATCACGGGCAGGTCCAAAGAAATGATCGTGCTGCCGACCGGCAAAAAAATATTTCCAGAGGAGCTTGAGAAGTTCTATAAACAAATTCCGGCCATCAAGGAAATCTGCCTTCTGCAAGGGGAGCGAGGTCTTGAAGCGGCTGTTGTTCCCGATTTTGACTATCTCAGAAAAATGAACTTGTCCAATTCCCGCGAAACGATCGCCTTCGAGATTGCGGACCTGTCGAAAAATCTTCCCTTATACCAGCACATAACGGGGCTGAAGATATTCAAAGACCCTCTGCCCGCAACGCGTCTTGGAAAACTGCGGCGAAGCAAGATAAAAGACCTGTATCAGCAGGGCGGGGAGCGTGTCGAGAAAACCGTACGTGAAACCGACGGCGACCTATTGAAGGATCCGGTGGCGCAAAAACTGATCGCCTGCCTGGAGCCGTTTTCTGCCAAAAAAACCATCGTGCCTGATGACAACCTGGAGCTGGATTTGGGGCTTGATTCGCTCAGCCGTGTGGAACTGGTGGTGAGCATTGAAGAGTCATTCGGCTTGAGCCTGCCCGATTCGTTCGGGTCGGAGGTTTTTACGGTGAAAGACGCTGTACTCAAGCTTAGAGAACTCCTTGCCTCGGGCCCGGTATGCACCGGCGAACGGGTGCACAAATCGTGGTGCGATATACTTTCCCAGGAACCGCCTCCCGAACTCAGGACGTCTCTTCCGCGGGAGCGGGGAATATTCCGGAACACGCTGATGTTTCTGGTCAAGCAGATGCTCACTTTTACGTTCAAGGTGTACGGGCGCCTTTCCGTGCAGGGGCTGGATCATTTGCCGGCGCGCGGGCCGTACATCATCGCCCCGAACCACCTGAGCCTTGTGGATGCCCCTGCCGTTATTGCGGGCCTGCCGTGGAAAATCACCTCGCAGGCTTTTTTCCTCGGCGCCACTGAATATTTCAGCGGGGCGCTTTCGTCACGGATTGCCAGGATGATTCACGTGATCCCTGTCGACATGGAAACGCGGCTTCACAGCGCGATGCAGTTGTCTGCGTACATGCTCAGACGGGGAAGCATTCTTTGTGTATTTCCCGAAGGCAGCCGCTCGCGGGACGGCAGCATTAAGGAATTCAAGAAAGGGGTCGGGATTCTTGCAGGTGAACTGCAGATTCCCGTTGTTCCGGTTGCCATCAGGGGAACATATGAGATGCTTTCATCCGGCAAGAGATTTCCCAGACCGGTAAAAATCAACGTGTCTTTCGGCAAACCGCTGTACCCCGGGAGCATGGACAGCGATGAAATTGCAAAAAAACTCCGGGACGATGTGGAATCCCTGCTGAAAGAAGAACCCGGACAATGACAACCGCAAACCGATGCAGAAATGCAACGGAAAGGAAGTGCGTATGAAGAAAATACACCTGTTGTTTTTCCTGGTTGCCGCTGCGTTTTTTTCTTCCTGCGCATCGACACAGGGTCCGGCTGCGCCGGAGATAATAAAACCGAAAATAGCCCTGGTGCTCGGCGGAGGGGCAGCCCGCGGCTTCGCGCATGTGGGGGTAATCCGCCAGCTTGAACATGAAAAGATTCCAATTGATATGATTGTGGGGACGAGCGTCGGCAGCCTCATCGGCGCGATTTACGCGAACGATCTGAACAGCTTTGAACTCGAATGGACGGCGTTCGCCCTGGAAAAAGATGATGTATTTGATTATGCGATTCTGTCGGTTTTTACCGGAATGGGGCTTGCAAAAGGGGACAAGCTGGAAGAGTTTTTAAAGAAAAAGGTTACCGTACCGAATATCGAAAATCTCAAACTTCCGTTTGCCGCCGTGGCTACGGACCTGAATCGGGGAACGCGCGTTGTGCTCGACCGCGGTTCGGTGGCCAAGGCTGTTCATGCAAGCAGCGCCATTCCGGGTGTTTTCACTCCGGTGGATTATCAGGGCCGCCTGCTGGTGGACGGAGGTCTCATCGACAATATCCCAATCGCAGTTGCCCGGGAAAAGGGCGCGGACATTGTTATAGCTGTTGACATCAGCGAAAATGTGACTAATTTCAATATAACCAATCCTATTGACGTACTGCTTCAGTCAATTAACATCATGTTCAACCAAAACGTGCAATATAAAAAGAAAAACACTGACATACTGATCAGTCCACAAATAGGCGACGTGGGAATGCTCGATTTTACCCAGAAAAAGCGGTGTATGCAGGCAGGAATCGAAGCGACGCGTCAGGCAATGCCGGAAATCATGAAAAAAATAGAGGAGTGGGGAAAGAAGCAGGCGCAGAAATAAGAATATTCCAGGTACGGCTGCTGGACATCGGCAAGTTTTCGCCGCGGATCATTTTTACTGTTTAATGCCTACGTGTCGGCATATTTCTTTCCGTGCAGTTTTCTATGATTAAAAAAATCAAGATCATTCTTGAAATGATCAAATTCGAGCATACTGTTTTTGCATTGCCGTTCGCCTTTACTGCAGCGCTGATGGCGGCGAAAGGCTTGCCGCCGGGATGGCAGATTCTCTGGATTATCGTGGCAATGGTCGGGGCGCGTTCCGCAGCCATGGGTTTCAACCGCTGGGCAGACCGGAAGTTCGACGCAGAAAATCCGAGGACAAAAAGCAGGGCGCTGCCTCTGGGACTTGTTTCACCTTCGCAGGTGATTGTTTTTACCGCTGTTTCTTCGGCAGTGCTCATCTTTGCCGCCTACCAGCTGAACCCGCTTGCCTTTTATCTTTCACCGGTCGCGCTCGGCATTGTATTCTTTTATTCTTACACAAAACGGTTCACATTTTTATCGCATGCATTTTTGGGGCTTGCTATTGCCGGTGCTCCTCTGGGTGCGTGGATCGCGGTTGTGGGAAGGCTTGAGATACCGGCGATGGTACTCGGCACGGCCATTTTGTTCTGGCTTCTGGGGTTTGATGTCCTTTATGCGCTTCAGGACATGGAGTTTGATCAAAAAGCCGGGTTGCACTCCATCCCCCAACAGTTCGGCGTGCGGCGGTCTCTCCTGATATCGAGGACGTCACATGCGGTCACTATTGCGGCACTGTTCTGGCTTGCCTTTTTAGTGCCTCTCGGCGGCTACTATATAACGGGAGTTGCTCTTGCCTTTTGCCTCATTTTGTATGAACATGCTCTGGTGAAGGAACACGACCTCTCCAGGCTGAATATGGCTTTTTTTAATATGAACGGCTACATCAGCGTCACCATTTTTGTTTTTACGCTACTGGATGTTCTTTTATAGATAATGATTCGAAACAAAAAGGAGAATATTATGAAGTTGAGATTGATAATACTGTTTTGTGTTATCTTTGCTGCAACTTCCGCTTTTGCGGCGGAAGCGCCTGAAAAAATACAGCAGAGCAAATCACAAAACGCAATCGCTGAAAAAAATAAAAAAGACGGCATTGCATTCCTTGCCGAGAATAAAAGAAAAAAAGGTGTGAAAGTTCTTGCAAGCGGTTTGCAGTATAAGATAATTATAGCGGGCAAAGGAAAAGTTCCCAAGGCAACTGACCAGGTTACCGTGCATTACAAAGGCAGTCTTATTGACGGAACGGAGTTTGACAGTTCCTACAAGCGCGGTCAACCTGCGGTCTTTCCGGTTAATCGCGTGATCAAGGGGTGGGTTCAGGCGCTGCAGCTTATGAAGGAAGGTTCAAAATGGCAACTCGTGATTCCAGCGGACCTTGCGTACGGCGAACGAGGAACTCCGGGAGGGCCTATCGGCCCGAACGCTGTTTTGATCTTTGAGGTCGAATTGCTTTCGGTGAAGTGATGCTGGAATCATAGAGACGGTTTTGCAGGCATTTGCTGGAGAACCATTTAGGAGAGATGAAAAACCGGACGGGCACTTTTCGTGTAAGCAGTGCGTTACCAATCACGGTTAACCTTTTGCCGGTGAATCGCTTCCCCATTCGCGCAGCTTGCCGGTGATAAATTCAATGATTTTTTGATGTTCCTCGGCCCCGCGGTCCTTGATCCGCAACGGTTCTCCGAACGCGATGTGGGCTTTTTTTGCCGGGTCGATCCAGCCGTAGTCTTTTAGATAGCTACCGGTGCCCCAGGCATCAGTTTTGAGAGCAATGGGTACCACCGGCACGTCCGCCTTTTTCGCAAGCTTGACTCCGATGGTGTTGAACTGATCGGGATCAAATACCGTCGTGCGTGTGGTTTGCGGAAAAATGATGATGGAAGTTCCCGCGTGCAACCTCTCCGTGCCTCCCTCCAGAACGGCCTTTAAATCATCGCGAGGGTTTGACCGGCCTACCGTAACGGGGTTCCGTGCCCGCATGACGTACTTGAACACCGGATACTCGATAAGGTCCTGCTTGACGACAAACGTTGTCTCTCTGAACGGGGCGATGATTGTCGGCAGGACGAAGGTTTCGAACGTGCTCATATGGTTGCCGATGAACACGCAGGGGCCGTCAAGCTTTTTAAAAAAGTCCATGCCGGTCACTTCGAGTTGAACGCCGACCCGTTCCAAAGCGCGGAGCACCTCAATGCTGCTGTTGCACCATTCCGCGGTGTCATAGCGATTGCGCTTTGCCTTTCTGCTTGCGCGCACGACGACGGAAATGACGTCCAGATAGAAAACAAAGGACGGCATTTTTTTGATAAAAAATGGCACCGGATGGATTCCTGTGCTGTATGTGTCGCCTTCCAGCTTTACCGTTTCCAAGAGCTTTTCACGCCTCCGAAAGAATATTTCAAAATCTCAATCAGTATATCATGTCGGCGAAGAAGAGTGAAGAGGGAAAATATGCCCTGCAACAAAAGGGAACAGCGGTTTGCATGAACGGTGAAATAAAAGCTTGCAATGCCGCAATGAAAAAGAGAAAATAGGTCCATGAATACTCTGACGCTTAGGCAGCAAGTCGCTCAAATGGTTATGCCTCGCCTTGATGGTGCGAAGCTTGATGATCCCCGCTATCTCTCAAGAATCCAGGACTTTATTCAGGACGGCATCGGGGGGTTCATTCTGTTCGGGGGAATTCTTGAACAGACTTCCCGGCATCTCCGGGAAATACAGGCTTTTGCCGGGATACCGCTTCTGATTGCCTCTGACATAGAACGCGGCCTTGGACAGCAGCTTGCGGGCGGGACGCGGTTTCCCAACCAGCGTGCGGTCGCGTCCGCCATTAACCGGAGATCGAAACGTGACCTCGATCTGCTTGACAGGATGCTCGACGCGGTAAGGAACGAGACGCGCGCTGCGGGCATTCACGTGGTTTTTTCTCCGGTTGTGGATGTGAACAACAATCCCGCCAATCCGATAATCTGCACGCGGGCTTTCGGCGATGAACCGGACGTCGTTGAATGGTTTGCTTCCCGCTATATTGGCCGTTTTCAGAAACCGCTGCGGAAAGGCCGTTTGGCTGTCCTGGCCTGCGCCAAACATTTTCCCGGCCATGGAGACACGGATCAGGACTCGCATACTGTGCTGCCGGTGATCCATGCAGGCAAACCCCGGTTGAACCGCATTGAATTGCCGCCGTTTCGGCAGGCGGTAAAAGACGGCGTCGGCATGGTCATGGTGGCGCACCTGCTGGTGCCCGCTCTTGAACCGGAAAAGCCGACGACGTTCTCGAAAAAGATCGTAACTGCTCTGCTCCGGGAAGGGATGGAATTCGACGGTCTGGTCGTTTCCGATGCTCTTGATATGGGGGCGCTGGCCGGCAGCTATTCCCAAGAAGAAATTGCCGTGCGCTCCGTGGAAGCAGGGATGGATATACTGCTTCATCCGGCGGATGCAACCGAGACCATCAGTGCGGTTGTTTCGGCTGTGGAGCAGGGGCGGTTGACCCGACAGCGAATCAGCGAATCCGTTGAGCGCATTCTTGCCGCGAAGACAGAATTAGGGCTGTTCGAGAAAACGGAACCAGAAATCGGCCGGATAGATGTCCAAAAACACCGCAGGATCGCGCGCGACATGAGCCGCAAAGCGGTCCGTATTGTGTCCGGAGACAAGAAAGCGCTTCCTCTGAATAGCGATGGAGGAACGGCCTGTTTTATTCTCGATGACGACAATGTTCCTGAATCAGGAGACGTCTTCATCCATGCGATGAGAGAACAGTTCAAATTTTTGTCCATCATGACGCTGACCCCCGGGTCGGACATGCCCGAGTCTTTGGTGCTCGACAGCATCAATGCCGCCGAATCGGTTGTTATTGCGATTTACTCAAAGATTTCCGCTTCAAAAGGCCATTCCGGACTTACCGAGAAACTGCGCGGCCGGGCCATACAGATTATCAAGGCGGCGCGATCAGTAAAAGCAAAGACCGTCGTAATCTCCTTCGACAGCCCCTATCTTCTGGATTTGTTCAGGGACACGGACGCATGCATTGCAGCATATGACCGGATGGAGGAGATCCAACAGGCGACCGTTGAGTTGCTGGCGGGCGCCTGACGGTCTGACGGCGCGTATAATTTTTTTATGCTCAGCCTTTTCCTCATCTTTCTTTCATTCGCGTTTATTCACAGCATTACAACGGCAACTATGTTTAAGCGCGCTTGTGAAAAGCTTGCCGGAAGAATTTTCATGCAAGCGTTCTACCGGTCACTCTATACCGTGGTCAGCTTTGCGACTGCGGCTGCGGCGTTCTTATTCATTTCCCGCCTCCCCGACCGGGAACTGTGGACGGCGCCGGCGTGGGCCGCGTGGCTCATGCAAGGCATCCGGGGAGGAGCGGTTGTTGCTGCGTTGTCTGCGTTCAAGCATCTGGACGGTTGGGAATTTCTCGGCATAAAACAAGTGTGGAGGTATGCCACCCGACGTGAAACATCAGGAGATATCGATGGCCTGACGCAGCAAGGGCTGGTTACGACCGGCGTGTATGGATTTGTGCGCCACCCCCTGTATCTGGCCGGGATCATTTTTTTTACCCTTGATCCGCGTATCACGATGAACGGTCTTGCGGTTACCATTCTTGCGGATGCCTATTTTCTGTTCGGGATGCTCATCGAGGAGCGAAGATTTCTTAAAATTTTCGGTGAAGAATATGCTCTGTATATGAAGCGCGTTCCAAGAATGCTTCCAAGTATTTCTGCGGTGATGCATTCGATGAAAAAATTTTTTACACCTCGAACCTGAGAACATAAGTACCGAATCATTTTTCATGATGTTCAGTGTGTACCTTCCGTTTCGGCATATGCTACAATAGTAAACGGTTTATACATTCCACACGATCGCAAATAGGATGAAAATGACATATATTCCGGAAAAAAATGGATCTTTTCCATCAGATGAAGATAGCGTTGAACAATTTGACTTTGACGCATCGGTTGAGGCAATCATCAGCAACGAGAGAATTGTGACCCACTTCCAACCGATTATCTCCATAAAGAAAAGGGAGATTGCAGGCTTCGAGGCCTTGAGCCGTGGCGTCGCAGAGAACAACGGGAATCTGATCACGCCGGACCGGTTATATGGCGCTGCGCAGAAAAAAGGTTGCACGCTGGCCTTGGACAGATTGTGCAGGAAAAAAGCGCTTGAAAATTTTCAGAATTCTCTCAGCAGTCATGAAAGACGGCAGCTTTTATTCGTAAATTTCGAAGCCTCTCTTTTGGATGAGGGCGTCGGCGGCTCTGGACACATGATGGACCTCGCTTCCCAACTGAGCCTTCGTCCTTCCGACATCGTCATTGAGATAGTTGAGTCGAAAGTCAAGGACATAAAAGCACTGCAGAATTTTGTCGAGACTTACCGCTATTACGGTTTTCTTATCGCCCTGGACGATGTGGGAGCAGGACACTCAAACTTCGACAGAATATCTCTTATCAAACCGGACATCCTGAAAATAAATAGAGACATTATTACTGCCATCAATGATGATTATTACAAACAGCAGGTTTTTAAGTCACTTGCAAACCTGTCCCATAATATAGGAACTCTGGTTGTTGCGGAAGGCGTCGAAACGGAAGAAGAGACTCTGCAGTGCCTAATGCTGGGTGCTGATTTGTTTCAGGGGTATTATTTCAAGAGACCGGGCGCGGCGGATTTCATAAGGCAGACTGACGACTTGTTGAAAAAAATTTCTCAGATTGCCGACAGATACACCAAGCATGAAATAAGCAAAATCAAGGAAGCAAACAAAAGGCAGCGTCTTTATGCCGGTATTATGAGGAGCATTGTGAACAGCCTTGCTTCTATGCCTGCACCTTTTTGCGAGAAAACCCTCAGAAAAACAGTGCAAGAACTTATCCTGGTGGAGGCCATTTATATCGTTGATCAAAATGGAATTCAGGTGACCAATACGATACTTAATACAAGCTTTATTCTAAAAAAGCACAAACTGTTTCAACCTGCCCAAAAAGGAGATGACCATTCTCTGAAAGAGTATATTTATCCTTTGCTTAATACGAGTCTCAGACGATTCACGACGGAGCGCTATATTTCACTTGCCACGGGAACTGTTTGCAGGACGGTGTCCGCTATTTTCAAAGACATGAAAATGAATAGCTATATTTTATGTGTCGACTTCAAGGAAGACGGCAGAATGTGAACTGAAGTTTTCATCCTTTGGATGTAGCAGTAAGGATGTCATTCTTTAGCATCATCAGCGCTTTTTTTTACGGAGGAAATGAAATGACGAGAAAAATATTTGAACCTTTTACCCTCCGCAGCGTGGAGTTCCGAAACCGGATTTTTGTTTCCCCGATGTGCCAATACTCCTGTGCAGACGGCGTTCCGAACGACTGGCACCTTGTGCATCTGGGCAGCAGGGCTGTGGGCGGAGCGGGGCTGATAATTGCGGAAGCGACCGCGGTTGTTCCGGAGGGCCGGATATCCGCGAGCGATGCCGGGATATGGAACGACGCGCAGGCCAACGCCTTTAAAAAAATCACTGCATTCATTGAATCGCAGGGTGCGGTCCCGGCGATCCAGCTTGCCCATGCGGGCAGAAAAGCATCAACAGCAGTGCCCTGGAAAGGCAGACACCCCGTGGCAGGACGCGATGAGAGCTGGCAGCCGGTTGCCCCCAGTCCTCTTTCTTTCGAGAAGGGCCAGCTGCTACCCTATGAACTGTCGGCAGCAGAGATTGAACAGGTGATAAAATGTTTTGCCGCCGGTGCTGAAAGAGCGCTAGGGGCCGGTTTCAAAATCGTAGAAATTCATATGGCGCACGGCTATCTGCTGCATGAATTCCTGTCGCCGCTTACCAACCAACGACAGGACGAATACGGGGGAAGCTTTGAGAATCGCACGAAAGTTCCGCTCAAAGTCGCGGAAGCGGTGCGTAGTATCTGGCCTGATGCTCTTCCGGTTTTTGTGCGTATTTCCGCCACGGACTGGAAGGAACAGGGATGGGACCTGGAACAGTCCATAGCATTCTGCCGGAAGCTGCGCGAGGCAGGCATCGATCTTATCGACTGCTCCAGCGGCGGCCTTGTTCCCGATGCCGTGATACCGGCAGGACCCGGCTACCAGGTTCCTTTTTCGGCTGCGATCCGTCGTGAATCGGAAATTCCCACCGCGGCAGTGGGATTGATTGTGAACGCGCAGCAGGCGGAGCAGATACTGGTCTGCGGCGAGGCCGACGCGGTAGTACTGGCACGTGAAATGCTTCGGGATCCGTATTGGCCGCTGCATGCCGCACGCGATCTGGGAGTGGACATCCGGTGGCCTGTCCAGTACGAACGGGCGAAACCCTAGCATTTTCTGCTGTAAAGCGGTTACGGCGGGACTATATTATGAATTTGTCTGCATCAGCATAATCGTTCCTCTGGTGAGAAGGGTATGCAGATGCGAAGTTGGAGGTTGCATGTCTGATTTGATTTTGCTGGTACTAATGTTTTGCGCGGGAACGACAGTCGCGATACAGCCGTCCGTTAACGCACGGCTGGCAGAAAAAGTCGGAATCGTGGAAAGCGCTTTTATCTCCTTTGCTGTAGGAACGCTCGCATTGCTGATGGTCCTGCTGGCAACCAGCGGCAGACTGAACACAAAGGGTTTGGGCGAAACAGCTTGGTGGGAATGGACGGGTGGAGTTCTCGGGGCGATATTTGTCTCGGCCACGATTACGATTGTTCCGCGCATCGGAACTGCGGCTGCAATGGCTGCCACGATTGCCGCACAACTGATAACCGGTGTACTCCTCGATCATTTCGGTGCGTTCGGTTTTAAAGGTGCACCTCTTGACTTCAAGCGCGTTCTTGGATGCTGTCTTCTTTTATGCGGCGTTGCGCTTGTCGGAAAACGCTGATCAAGACAATTCTGAAAGACCGGAAAAGATCAGATGAAGCGGTGCGTACCGAACATACAGCTTGACGTTTTCATGATCAGGAACAGGGGACGGAATGCATAATATTTCCAGATATCTTATCACTGCCGCTATTCTGTTTTCCCTGATGGCCTGCCAGTCTCAATCGCGCGCGAATCTGCTGCGCCTGATTGATGAAACACCGGCGAAGAAGCTCCAATCGTATCATTTTGACCCGTCATCACCGCTTTCGGCGCGGATAAAACCGGCCCCGGATTTCGTCATAGCCTTCTGGAGCCAGACGGACAAGGCAACTGACTATGCTTCCTACACACCGACCGATGCCGAGAAGGGGATGATCGGCGGTTACCTTTCCAAACTGCCGCGCCATTTCAAAGACGTTTTGCAACAGCGGTTGGTAGCGGTCTATTTTATCGAAAACCTCCTCGGGAGCGGTGTCACCGATTATGTTCTGGACGACCGGGAAAACGTCTACGTCGTCATGCTGTTTAATCCGGCGGCGCTTAAAACGGATATCTCCACGTGGATGACTTTTCGCGAAAACTCCATCTTTATCGGAGATGATCCTGCTGTGCAGATAAAGATCAACTGCGGCACGCAATACAGCGGTTTTCTATACTCGCTGGTCCACGAATCGGCGCATGCCGTCGACTATGCGAAATTGTACACGCCGTATCCCGAAAAACAGATAAAAACCATAAAGCAAATCAAGAAAACCCGGACGCCTTTTACGGAAGACGTCTGGATCGACATGCACACTCCCCGGGCTTCTTACGATTTCAATGCCCGCAACAGTCTGACGTTTTATGGGGCGGATGGTGGACCGAAAACCAGCATCAGAGATGCGCCTCAAATCTACAAACAGCTTTCAGAAACGCCGTTTGTTTCGCTTTACGGGAGCACGAGCTGGGCCGAGGATTTTGCAGACTTCGTGATGTTCTATCACCTGACGCAGGTGCTGAAGCAGCCGTACGAAATACAGTTAACGGAAAAGTCCGGCTCAGTCCGAGTTTTTAAACCCATGGATTCTCCCTTGGTGCAAAAACGGTTTCCGATCGTTCAGAAGTTTTATGAGCAGAGAGCGGGCCTTAGGTAAATGAAATCGCCACATGACAATGTGTTAAGGAGAGGAAAATGATTTATCAGGACATCCAACGTATCCGCACCGAATCACCGCTGGTGCATAATATCACCAACTATGTGGTCATGAACAGCACGGCAAATGCACTGTTGGCCATCGGCGCGTCTCCCGTGATGGCCCATGCCATTGAAGAGGTTACCGAGATGGTCAGCATCGCCCGGGCGCTGGTCATTAATATCGGGACCTTGAGCGTACCATGGGTCGAGGCAATGATCAGAGCCGGGCAGGAAGCCCGTTTGCGCAAGATTCCAATTATTCTGGATCCGGTCGGCTGCGGCGCCACGCAGTTCCGTACCGCCACCGCCCAAAGACTGATGCAGCAAATCCGCCCCACGATCATCCGGGGCAATGCTTCAGAAATCCGATCCCTGCTTCGCGCGGACCGGGGAACCAGAGGAGTGGACAGCCGTCACTCGCCTGAGGAAGTCGCAGACGATGCCCGGGTTTTGTCCCGCTCCGCTGGATGCGTCGTGTCGATGAGCGGTCCGATGGACATGATTGTTGAAGGTGATTCCGCGATATTGGTCGAGAATGGACATCCGATGATGGCGAAGGTCACCGGCATGGGGTGTACGGCCAGCGCCATAACCGGTGCATTTGCAGCGATCAACCCGTCGCCGCTCAGAGCTGCCGCGCATGCCATGGCCGTCATGGGGATTGCCGGTGAAATGGCTGCTGAGCGCTCCACCGGACCGGGAAGTTTTCAGGTAAATTTTCTGGATATTTTGCACTGCATTCAGGAGACCGATATCGCACAGCGGATTAAAATGAAGGATTAATGCTGAAAAAATGAACGATCTTGACATCCAGACAGCATACTGGGATCGCGTTGCTGCATCCAAAACATTTACCCACCCCATCCCGCTTTCAATATTACATGATTTTTTACCGCCCTCGGCCAGAATACTGGATTATGGATGCGGCTATGGACGAACATGCTTCGAATTATCCGACGCCGGATACCGCAACGTAGTTGGAATTGATATTTCCGGAGAAATGGTAAGGCGCGGCCAGCGTCTGTTCAAAAGCCTGGATCTCCGCACGTTCGACGGAATATCCACCGGATTCGATGACAACTCGTTTGACGCCTGCCTTTTAATGGCTGTCCTGACCTGCATACCCTCGGACAGGGGGCAGGAGCGCGCTATCGCGGAAATCCGCAGATTGTTAAGGCCCGGCGGCATTCTTTTTGTCAGCGACTATCCTTTGCAGACTGATGCGAGAAACCTGAAGCGATATCGGGAATTCGAAAAAGAGTTCGGCGGATTCGGCGTGTTTCGCACTGAGGATGCTGTGGTCCGGCATCATGACATGAAGCATATGCAAAGGTTATTGTTGCACTTTGACGTTTTATGGCAGCAGAGTATACGAGTCAGCACCATGAACGGCAATGAATCGGACGCATTCCAGATCATGGTTCGGAAGAACGGCAGCAGCCGGCCATAGAATACGACAATACTCCAACTCCGCTCTTAAATAAACAGCCTTACGACGCGCTGTAAGTGGTCGTCATTTGCTATCGGTATTATTGTTCGCCTTCATCCCTTCATCGAGCGTCTTGAGAAATATTGCGCGGGCCGGTTCGCTGTTCAGGATTCCCATATGGGTTTCATTAAAACCGACTACCCGCGTAGCGCTGGTCTGGAGCCCCAACTCAAGCTGAGAACGAATGCTGACAGCGCCATCGCTGTTTTCAGGCTGTTTTACGGTTGACGGGGTCTTGTACGAGAAAAAAAGATAGAAAGGCAGTTGGCCGGGAATCGGCTTGCCGGTTAATGCCTGCACGAAATCGCTCTGGGACCGGACATCGAGCCACACCGGTATTTTGGCTGGTGCCTTTCCAGCCCATTCCTGCGCGATATCGCTGCCGCCGTACGGGGTGGAAAAAGAGCAGAACATTTTGAGGTAGGAAGGAACGCCGTTTTGCGCAAGCTTGTTGATTGCGGACACTGCGACAAGCCCTCCCATACTGTGGGCTACCAGTATGATCTTCCGCTGGTGTCTGATGGAATTGTTGTTTCCGATATAATTCAATGTTTCTGCGAGCAGAGTGCCCAGCTTGTCAAGCTGGAGCCCGGAGGGATAGTAGAAGAAAAAGGGTTGATACCGGCTGCGGTCAAGTCCCGCCGCGAAAAATTTCCAGTCCCGCGGCGTGCCGGCGATTCCGTGGATGAATAAAACGGTGGTTTTTCTGGGATCATACTCCTCAAGTCCGAAAACAAACCCCTGAATGTGGTAAATCAGCTCTGTAGGATAATAGAGGCCGATTTTTCCGTAGTTGGGATCGAAAAAATCATCATCCAGCGATGAATATACATAGCTGGACGGTTTAACCGTCTCCCGTACATGGAAATTCGCCCGGCCCGGATGGTCCATATCCAGCGTGATCGAAGGCCCTTCGAGCACCGCCCCGGATATGGATTGTGCAGGATCAACATGAACGGATGCCCTGCCTACGACCTCATCCGTTTCAAAATCCAGGCTCTTGTTCAAATCCGCAAGAATATAAAGATCATAGTCTCCCTTGGGAAGAAAAACCATGTAGAGTTCGTTCGACTGCTGAATTTGTATTGCCGCAACTATTTCGTTTTTCCGGTATTGACTGCTGATGGCAAGAAGAAGCAGCGGTTCCTGACGGTTACGGGGTTTGATGATCTGTCCACCCACAACCAGCGAATCTTCTGGCGCAAGATTGTTCAGGGTAGACATGCTCGGCATTCCCTTGAAGGTGATCCCCCAATGAGCTTTACGCGCGGCAAAGTTCATATAGCTGCAACCGGAAAGGAAGCAGACGGAGACGAGGAGCGTAGCACATATCAGAAAACGAGTGAATATCAATCGGGAGTGTTTGGTGTCCATTTTGGGACAACCTCCGATAAACAGGTTAGAGAAAGTCAGAAACAAATGATTCTCTTCATGGTCAGATCAGCGCATCTTTTTACGTTATGTGAAGTGCTAATAAAAATACTATATGGCCAAGCAAGTCCTCTCGTCAAGATTCTTTTTAAATAAAAAAATATCATGTACCGATAATTTTAAACGCTAAGCAATGTTCTGGTCTGCTTAAATGTAACAAAATGCATTAATTTGCTCATATCTAGATTCGTTTTTTTATATGTTTTGCTTGCAAATATTTTTTTGAAATGCTAAAATTTAATGGTTTTTTGGTCATTCCACCATAATTCGGAATACAAGTTCTGTAAACCCGAAGTTTGAAGTTGAAGGAGGGGAGTCATTGAACAATAGAGCTCTAATATTCCTTTCGATGTTCCTTGCTGTGATAGCTGTCATATTTAACATGTCAGCCAAGAAGCAGCCTGCAGACGACGAAGCAAAAATGTTTGAGTTTATGAATCAACCACTCCAATGGCGGGGAAAACCCGCACCTGACTTTACCATTGATTGTCTGGATAACGAGAAATTTATTTTTTCGGAGCATGTAGGCAAAAAAGTAGTCATCCTTAATTTTTTCGCAACGTGGTGCAATCCATGCAAAGAAGAAATGCCCGAACTTGTCCGTTTCTATGAAATGCACAGGAAAGCCCCGGTAATTTTCATCGGTATCAACGCGGATGAATCGGAAGACGCAGTCAGCAGATTTATTCGTGATTTCAATGTGACATACCCTGTTGCAATTGATAAAAAGAACAAGCTACAGAAACTATTTTCAGTCAGGTCTTTTCCTACCACTATATTCATCGGCGCGGACGGTGTCGTCCATATTTATGAAGTTGGACAGATTAAGAATGCCGACATCGCTTTTGACGAACCGCTGAAAGTAGGCTTGGAAACAATAAAAGCCGGCGTTGGTATTACGAAGGAAGGCTTTTTTGCAAGGTTGGAAGTAGAGAAGAAAAAAAATGCGGCAGAGACCGAGTCGAGGGCGAATGAGGAATCAACTGACCCGTTGATCACCGGCCGGGCAAAAACCATAGCTGAAAAAATGCGCTGCCCCTGTGGATGTTCGCATACCGTCATGGACTGTACCTGTTCGACGGCAAAAAATATCAAAGAGCAACTTAAGAAACGCGATATCTCAAACATGACAGATGCCGATGTCATCAAATCCCTTAATCAGGAGTTTTGCATGAAATGATACTACATGCCGAAAATATTTTGGTGAATTTCAAGAGGGGTGCTTTCAGAAAAAAAATAAAAGCCCTGGATGGTTTTTCCCTTTCCGTCCAAAAAGGAGACGTTTTTGCCCTTCTCGGGCCCAACGGCGCAGGCAAATCAACAGCCATGTATTGTTTCCTCGGCCTTATCCGCCCGAACAATGGTTACATATCGGTCCTTGGCAAACGACCTGAACTCGGTTCCGACCTATTCGGCAGGATAGCATACCTGCCGGAAGATCCTCACTATCATCTCTACCTTACCGTAGAAGAAGCAGTTACGTATTATGCACGGCTTTATGGAAATGGTCTGGACAACCGTCGCGTACGCATGGTGCTTGAGCGCGTCGGCATGGCCGAGTTTCGGGATTTAAGACTTTCGAAGTGCTCCAAAGGTATGAAGCAGAAGGTCGGGATCGCTCAATGCCTTCTCAACGAACCAGAACTTATTTTCCTTGATGAACCGACGCGGGGGCTGGATCCCATCGCGGTCAAGGAGTTGAGGGACATCCTTAGTGAAATGAATAAAAAGGGAACAACGATTGTCCTTAATTCACATGTACTTTCCGAAATTGAAATGATATGCAACAGGGCGGCCATCATGAATCAGGGAAAAGTCATAGCACAGGATGAGATGAACCGTTTGCGCGGCATGGGCCTTGAGACCTATCAAGTCGAATTTGAGCAACTGGATCCCATTCCGGACTATGTAAACATTATAGTCAAGTCGCCTACCACCATCAAAGGTGAGATACCGGCAGAAAAATTGATGGACTTTGTACAGTTGGTGTACAGTTCTGGACACAAACTGTATGAATGTTCGCTTAAAAAAATGTCGCTTGAAGATTCATTTTTCAATATTTTAAAAGGAGGTGCTTGACGTGTATCAGCAGCTCTTGGCAAATATGCTTATAAATCTTATCTTTTACCGGCGGAATAAACTCTTAATTGCCGCGTCGATTTTTATTACGCTTGTTCTTGGACTTGCCGTGCTGCCCGCATTGTTCTTCGCATCGCAAACACAGCATCTAGCGCAGCTGAGCATGGTGTTCACGTATGTAAACCAGTTGGCGATGTGCATTGCTGCCGGGATCGCTCTGCTGATGATCTCTCAGCATATTAAAGACCGCTCAATAAAAATGGTTTTCACGAAACCCTGCATGCCTGAAATATGGCTCTTATCAAGTTTCCTCTCTGCAGCCTTCGTTGCTTTCCTGCTCTATTGCGGATCGCTCCTCATCGCGTCTGTTCTTGCTGCCGTCTGGAAGATGCCGTTTCCCCTGGGAATTTTTTACATTACCCTCAACGAGTTCTTTCTGACCGTGAGCATCATCGCGTATGTTACTTTTCTTTCAGTTGTTTTCCATCCTGTTCTTGCCCTTATGTTCCTCTTTGTTTTTCATGAAGGTTTGTTTTACTGGCTTAAGGTTCTGATTGCCAGCGGAATCAAAGCGGCCAGCGCGAATGCTTTTATTCCACTGCTAAAATTTTTGAAAATTATTGTTGATACGATTTATATGATTCTTCCCACCTTCAGCCCTTATGCAGAGAAGACACATCAGGTTTATTCAAGCCTCCGGGGTTCCGACGGAGACTGGAGCATATTGCTGCTGAATATTGGCTATTCGCTGGTTTTTACGACGTTGTTTTACCTGCTGACAGTCTACATCCTGAAAAAGAAGAGGTATGTATAGGAATATAAAGCTTTTTGTGCTTTCAGGGAAAAGAAAAATTTTTATTATACTGGCTCATAATAATGCTGATATTAGCAGCATTCACGCGAAGGGGGATATGCTGCAGTTTGCTAAAACCCGATGCAAGCATGTGAACAATTTTAACGAAGGAGACGAAGATGAAAATAGTTTTTGCCGTAGTGTTAATAATGGTGCTCATTTCTGCGGGTGTTCAGGCTGAGAGCAGCAAAGCTGCCCCATACACCGGGAATTATAAATTTGAAAGATACTACGGCAATTACGATGTCAATGTCGATGGCACCCATACCGAAACACATGATATCATCGTCAGTGTACTTACGGAGGAAGGTGTAAAGTCTTCCAACCAGGCAAATATCAGCTACAGCGAGAGTCTGGAGGAGGCCATCCTGCTTTCGGCTTATACGCTTAAGAAAGATGGTCGCCGTATTGACGTTCCACCGGCAAATGTTAAGGAACGAGAGGCTTACGCCGGAGGCGGTCCGATGTATAGTGATATCAAGACAAAGGTTATCATTTTTCCCGATGTCGCAGCAGGAGACAAGATAGGATACTCATACAAAATTATCCAGAAGCAGGCACACTTCCCGGGGCACTTTTCCATGACCCAAACATATTCGAAGTTTATAGTCTATGATGACGTCCGGGTTAAAGTAACTGTTCCCGTAGACACCCTCAAGCTGCAGGTTTTTTCCGCCGGTGTCCAGGGGGGACGCACACAAGACCAGAACGGCAGAATGCAGTGGGTCTGGACTTATAAAAACAGCGAGATTGCGACCCCTGAATATGGATCAGTTGATCCGATTGATTACGGGCCACGAGTCATCGTTTCTTCATTTAAAGATTATGGCGCTGTTGCGGCAGCATATGAAAAACGGGCTAGGCCAAAGGCTGTCGTAACGGACAGAATCCGAGTCTTAAGTGAAACAATTACACACGGTGTGGAAAGTCAGCGGGAACAGGCAAAGGCGCTTTATACCTGGGTTTCAAAAAATATCAACTATGCAGGGAATTGCATCGGGACTGGTTCTGTTGTGCCGCATGACACTGACATGATTCTTGACAACAAACTGGGTGACTGCAAAGACCATGCAGTATTATTGCAGGCGCTCCTCAGCGCCAAAGGTATAGAAAGTACGCAGGTTCTAGTAAATGCCGGATCAAGCTTCAAGCTGCCCGAAGTTCTTTCAATGCATGTTCTTAATCACGTCATAAATTATATTCCCAGCCTCGATCTCTATGCAGACGCTACTTCCAAGCATGTCCCTTTCGGCTTATTACCCATGCATGAATCAGGAAAACCCGTAATCCATACGGCCTTTTTTGCCGGTATTAGAAAGACACCATCTTCCAGCTTCAAAACAAATACGTCAAGCATGAAAATGTTCGTACGCATTCACGAAGACGGATCAGCAGACGGCGAGACAATCAACGAGGAAACGGGCATATTATCGAGTGGTATGAAAGCGTATATGGCTCACGTGGAGCCGAATATGGAGGATTATATAGTGCGGAACATTATTGCGCGAAGCGGGTTTACCGGAACCGGCACTCTGATCAAGGGAGATGTTCAGAACTTATCAGACCGATATACCTATGGCGCCAAATACCATATTACAAATATCGCAAACATGCCAGGGCCAGGCGGTCTTTTTGTAGCACCCATTTTTTCGCATGTTTTGACGCTCACCTATGCTACGGCCGTACTTAGCACCCCGAAGCAGACTATCGACAGCATGTGTTTCGGTGGCATTTCTTCCGAGGAATACGTACTTGATTTTCCGAAAAACGTCAAAATCCTTGCTCTTCCTAAGGATGTGCATTTTGATAACGGCGAGGAACGGTATGATTCAAGTTACCGACAGGTAGACAATAAAATTACAGTCATTCGCAAACTGGAAGACAGGACGCCGGGGCCTGTCTGCACTCCGCAAGACACGAACGGGTTCAGGCCATATGCTGAAAGGATTTTCAAGGATCTCAGGTCCCAGATTATTTACCAGCCTGCAACGGAATAGCCGATGATATCTGATGAGTGCGGAGTTATACCGTGACGATTTCATCTTTAAGCGTTGTTCCCAACTGACACCCTCTCATTAGTCAGACGATTGGTTGTCGATGTTGCAATAAAAGCCGATTTCTAGTCTGTAACTTTCATGGCAGAAGG
Organism: uncultured Nitrospiraceae bacterium; assembly: GCA_964586075.1. GTDB lineage: Bacteria > Nitrospirota > UBA9217 > UBA9217 > UBA9217 > JBAZLV01. The sequence continues at coordinate 39,193 of CAZPGZ010000014.1, forward strand.
AGAACTCATGAATAAGGCCGTGATACTGATAAAAACCCATAAACAAATTTTCCGAAAAGGCATTGTTCAAGCAAGCAAATTTGTTTTCCTTTTTCTGTTGTTTTCAACAGCCTATTCTTCTGTACAGGAAGCATGGAGCGAAGAAGCCGAAAAACTGATTGTCGACCTTGATGCCGCACAAGTGAGTATATATGAGAGGAGTGATTCAAAGTCCCATATTTTTGCATTTGGTGGAAGTTTCTTTCGTGGCTTCTATCCGACCAATGAGTGGGAAATAGAAACGCTTACTCCTGACCAGTATCGGCTTCGCCATAAAACCTGGAAGAATTTTTTCTGGAAGATAGATCGTGTCCAGAAAAAAGTATGGCGTGTGAATGGGGCTGATTTAAAAACGCAGGGAAACGAAACAATGCTTTTAGAAAACATTGTCGTAATCACTCCGAACGATATGTCGAAAAAAAACTGGCCTCCGAACGTAGTACCGCTAAACGGAACAGAAATAAAACGAAATTTTTCAGAAAACAACATCTTTAAGGATCTTCAGAAAAATGATCCGGGTTGGGGACATTCTCTTCTGGTATCATTAAAGATGGCATCACCACAATTGATTCTTGATCCAAATAATTCTTCCGTGCAGGTGTTATTCGAAGATGCGATTATATCCAGCAAAGACGACTCTGAAGTCCGACACGTGAGTGTCGATGTTTTTCAATTTCGCTTTGCGAATACCAGATCTTTATATTGGCAAATCAATGTCAAAAGCATGAGATTGTTTGAGGCATGGCAGGGTACTTTCGGTTTTCTCAACGGCCGCCTTTCCTCACTTTTAGAAAAAGTTCATTTGGAAGACCGCAAGGTTAGCACTCCAAAGAACGGTATCAGAGGCGATCTTACGATGGCCTCCTATCGGGGAAAATCGTCGCAATCGGCTTGGCTGGATTCCGAAAAAAAATTGAATGAAGCTATTCTGCTCAAAAAAACCTACGATATACTGATTGTTCCATTTCAAGTCAATGGTTATGCAATTGACCGCATTGATCGATCCTTGATGACGAGATACCTGGATCAGGTTATTGTGTCATTGACGGATTACAAAACACCCAGCCCCACCCTGGTTATGCGGACTTTGGGTGAAGGCGCCCGCACGTATAATGATTATGATGTATTTCAATTGGCCAATAAACTAGACGTTAAACAAATCATACGAGGTTATGCTGGACATAGTTTAAATCAGCGAATAACAATAACGCTCCTCATACAGACAAGAAATGCCGGTGAATATTTTTCTTCCGCAACAAAGAGCGAGAAATATGAATGGCGTGATATCGTAATTTCTGATGAGCGTACCCCGGCGGAAGCGTTCGAAAGTATACTGCATGATGTGACTGCGCGGCTTTTTCCTCAAAAATCCTCCCCCAAAATGGCGAAAATTGTTTCGGAGGAACGAACTGCCAGCTTGCCTTCTAACATCCAGATGCTATCGGCAGGTTCTCAATCACCGGCGATCCGTGCATATTATCTTCAATTGCTCGGCATGCTGCATCCGGAGCAATCCATTGCTAAAGAAGAGCTTTTTGCGCGGTCATTGATGGCCTTGCGCGAATTGGCTCCTCAATCGCCGCTGTTTAAAGTGCTCAAAGCGCGCGCTTTATTCTATTTGTATCGCCGGCCGGCTGCAATCGCTGCCCTTGGTAGTCCAAACAGCGCCGAAGAACGTGCGTTTTTGGCGGTGCTGAATGGGGACCTCCTGTCGCTCAGGGAAGAAATTAAAAACATCCGCGATCCCCTGGCCGGACTTATAGCACAGATTGAACTGTCGGATCTGTACTGGTCCTACAGCCCTGACCAAGTGGACAGAGAATCCGTTGCTAAGACATATCCAGGATGGGAAAAGATGCTGACTCGGCGTCTTCAGCATCGGGATGGGTGGATTGTGCAGTCCAATCTTGAAACAAAGCATGAACTGGACAGCCTTTTCCCGATCAAGGGTTTTACTGCACAGGAGATACTCAAGAGCAAGATTGCAACCGGAGAATTTCGGGAGAATGATGACGACATCGTTTTCTCAGTCTATAATCATTACCGGCGTTTAATGGAGAACCAACCGGAATTTCTCCATGCGCATGAATCTGCTTCAGTTGTTCAACGAGATACTCTTGATTTAATGGTTTCCGTCGGAGAATCCAATCTGTTAAAAAGAATAAGACTACGTCGGATGCAAGCACTGAATGAAGATATTACAGCACTGGTAGACAGCTATCAAATGATTTACCAAGGACATCCCGAGATGGCACATCAGAAGGCACTTGCGTTGTACAGTATGGCATATGCCAAACAGGGTCAGGCGCAAGAGAATTTGCGAAAAGAGGCGGCGCAACTGCAACATGACGCGTGCCACTGGTCGCAGGGGCAGACATGGATTGCCTCACAAAGCTGTTTTTCGAACAATTTTTATGATGCGGATTTTCCCCGCCGCTCATATTGGAAATTTTCAAATGACCCAAAAGCACTAGCCGACAGGAAGTATGCAGGGTCGCGTGAACATACGCAGCGCGGCAATCTTATTATAACAAGCTTCGATCGAAACGAGCTTCTCAATAAGGAACTCGCTCTTCTTTATACACAGACCGATTTTACAAGGCTGGCTGATTATCATAAGAAGCTAAAGGAAATACGCATGGATGAAGAAGCCGCCAACCTTCTGGAAAAAAACAGTCAGCGCTTTCTGGGCAACTCCAGGAGAACATATTTTTATGCGAAACTGGCGGAGGACGCAGGAAACTTGAACCAGGCGAGAGCGCTTTTTGAAGAAGCCATTCTCCTTCAACCAAATGACTGGAGCCCTTATGAAGGCCTTAGTTCATTATTGATACGAACGGGCGATTTTAAGGCTGCCTCAAAAACCGCTCTCAAATATCCATTATTGACCGCCCCGCAAGATGGAAAAACAGATCAGAATACTGACATCGTTGCCCTTTCCAATCATGCCTATAGCATTGGGAGCGATCTTTGGTGGACCGGTTCGCCGGTGGAAGCAAAACCACTGTTTCAGTTGTCCGCCGGTTACCAAACTGGCTCCGGTTCAGGAATGGTCAGCGAGGCCTCTTTGGCTCTTATGGAGAATGACTACCAAAAAGCCGCCAGTATTTATTTAAAAAACGCCAAACGTTATAATCAACCGAAAAATTATTTTAGATATGCCGAATTGCTACATGTCATGGGATTTCACCATGAAGCATGGTCAGTATTTTCGCAAACACAAAGCCGCTCAAATAATAATCTTGCGTGGAGTCCGGTGCTGATTGGCCACAGAATGGAAGGCAGGACGTCGGCTGAAGAACTCCGCTGGCTGAACGAACAACCGGCAGGTGTACAGGCGTCACACGATGCCTATGAATTTATTTTTCTCGTTCACGCGCTCGACCGAACCCCTGGTACGAATCTTTCAAGCCTACTGCAGGCACACAAGGATTCGATCGAGCAATCAAAGCAACAACATCAATCCACTGGTGCTCAGAAAATGAATCAGCAAAACCTTGAACCAGACTATTCCGTCGCGTTAAAAAAGAATCTTGCACAAAAATTTGGAGAACCTGCTATGCCTTTTTCGGAAGGTTATGCACATCTGAAAAAACGCCATTTTTCAGACGCCTATGCAGCACTCAAAGAGAGGTTCCTGGATACCTGGATAAGAAAGGACATGTTCAGTTATGCAATCCCGTATCTTGCATGGAGCGCGGCGAAAAGCGGAGCTTCTGCGGAAGTGGAACCTTATTTGGTTAAATATAAAAATGAATTAAATGACGATTTTGATTATTATCTTGCCATGGCCTTTTTGACGGGAAGCAAAAAAGAATTCAACGAATCAATCAAGAACTTCAAATCAGCCCGCAACCACCTGTTAAACACGAACGGGAGACGTTTTATGCCAGCATGGTATCAGCTGATGGAGTCTTGCGAGTGGCTTTATAATGATACAGATTCAGAAGGATACCGGGAACTGCTTCTTGAATTCTCACGCGCATATCAAAAAATCAGGCCGATGGATTCATGGGCGTATGCATTCGAGGCAAAATACACGAGAACTGCTGCGGACCGTATGCGGGCTTTGGGTATGACGCTTTATTTGGACAAACAATCAGATCGTATTTCACGGTTTTCCAATTCTGAGAAAAAAAAGGCCAAGAAGTGGCTTGAAACGAACAATCCCTTTCTTCAGCAAATCCCCAATATTCAAAAAATCGAAACATGACGGAGTGCTGATTGCAATTGCTGTGTCATTTCAAGCTTCCGGAAACCTTGTGATTTAAAGTCCCATTAGGACTGTTCTGCTCACGCGACAGGGTATCCTTCGGTTTCTGTCTAGAGAAACCTTCTGTAATATAGTGAAATTTTCTGCTTTCTGAAAATACCTTATCAAAATAGTTATTGACGGGAATACTTTCAGCCTTTTTTCTGCTGGAACCACAGGGTATTAATATGGTAAAATTTACAAATTTTCCAGCCGAGGAGGCACTATCATTGGGAAACACAACGTGGGAAGTCGGATTAACGTTTTCAATCGAGCTTTTCTACAAGAGCTATATGCCTGCCAAACTGCTTGGATGGGAAGAAGGCGCATTTCTAATGACAACGCCGGTCACTGCGCAAGGAGATCAGGCGGGCGTCAAGAGCAACGACGCCATTAAAATGCGTTTTCTGAAGGAAGGGAACGCGTACGGTTGCATAGCCGAAGTCATCCATATCCAGCACTATCCATTTCCCCTGATGTTCATCAAGTATCCTACAAACATTGAGTGTGTAAAGCTGAGGGTCTCACCGAGAATAAAAATCTACCTTCCCGCCATATTGCATGATGCTTCGGGCGCTGTAATTTCTCCTGATGCGACAATGCTTGATATCAGCGAAGGCGGCTGCAGGGTGGTAGTGCCGGCAAGGGAGGGGTTGAAGCTTTCCCCTGATGCTCCTTGTGCGATCACGTTTCTAGCACGCGACAAGGAGTTCAAGGTGGCCTGCGACATGAAACAGCTGAAAGAGGAGACGGAATTTCACTCGCTTGGTTTGGAGTTCCGGAAAGATTCGGACCAGTTCAAACAGGAGCTGAGTTCGTTTCTCGACTTTCTGAGCAAATATGCCCGGGCATAGTATGCCGTGAGTTACTTGCGCGGTTTCTTGAGAGAGGCGTTCCAAAATTCGGTACCATAAGCGGACGAGTAATAAGGTGGTCAGGGTATCGTGATTTCTAGAACTTGTATCTTAATACGACGCCGACATATGTGTTAATAACTATCGGCGAATTTAATTGCCTGCCTACGAGCGGACCTATGCTCAAACTTTCTGAAATGGATTTTCCCAAATCAGAGAGATGCCTTACTTCCTCGGTGTCTTTCTTCAGCATAGCGGCCGTTGCAGTTTTGTTGTTCGATATAATTAAAATTTGTTTTGGCTCACCCACCTGGTCATCGGTCTGTGCCTGCGGCTCTGACTGCGATGTTTTGGAAAGACTGGATGCTGATTGGTCGGATGACGCTGCGATGGCCGGAATAGAAGATAAATAAAAAACCGTAGAAAATATGATAACAAGAACTATTTTATGCCAACCGGTAAACACATCCATGGGCCGTCCTCATCGCACGTAAAGTATTAGAAACGAAAACCATGATCATATTCTACCCCTCCATCTACTTGATTCCAGTGACGGATATCACAGGAATGAAAATATTTTTGAGTTCTAGTTTGGTATTACAAGTGATAGCGTCGAAAACATTTTTTTATGATATTGACCTCTAATCGTTGAGCCGAGCCTACTAAGGCATATCTTGCGTTGATCGGTACGTTAGGTGCGATTGGCATCCTCAGTCAGAATTGTTTATGGAAGGCAGGTATGATGAGAAAAAACGATACAATCAGTTCTGACGATCCGTTTCAGTTAAATCGCTTCATAATCGCACAGGAAAAAGTTTATGATGCTGTTCTTGAGGAGTTGCGGAACGGCCAGAAATGGTCTCACTGGATGTGGTATATCTTCCCGCAAATTGACGGACTGGCCCAGAGTGCAACGTCAAAATACTACGCTATAAAAAACATTGAGGAAGCTCGGCAGTATCTTGATCATCCGGTTCTGGGTAAGCGGCTGGTGGAATGTACTGAACTGGTGCTTGCCGTTAAGGGACGGTCTGTTTCACAGATTTTCGGCTATCCTGACGATATGAAATTCAAATCATGCATGACATTGTTTGCGCATGCAGCTCCTCCACACTCGGTATTTGTGCAAGCTCTTGATAAGCATTTCACCGGAGAGCAGGATGCGAAAACGGTTCAGATATTAAAAAAAAGTCAGCATTGAGGTTAATCCCTGCGACATGGAATCCCCTGGCTCCTGCCGGAAGGGGTTCCACTAAAGTACGTTAGTCCCAGAGCGATTTATGCTCCTTATGCCGGTTATATTCCTTCAAGATGATAAGGATGACCAAAAATGAATATTACTGAACGAGACCGGAAAATGGCTAACTTTTGCCGCAAAGTGTGTCCCGTATGTAAACACGCCAGAAAAAAACAATCAGGAGCGGTGTTTCACTTTGTGAAAGAGGTGGAAGACAGGGTCTGCCCGTTTTGCAAAGCTTATGCACGGGTCTATGGAAAAAAATCGCATGAACCTGTCTGATATTATATAAAAATTCACCTTCGTAGTTACTGGCTATTTTCTTAATCGTGCCTGTCTGGATTGTTTAGCTAATGTGCACAGCTAAAAGATTAAGGAGTCAAAATGAATCGGATAAGTCGTGGATCAAAAATAAAACAAAGCTTTTGCTTTTTGGCCGTGTTGTTTTTGCTTATAATCTCTGCAGTAAATGCTGCTGAGCAAACACAAGCAAGTCCTCCGATTGGTTGCGATCCCTGCAAGAATAATGACTTGGTAGAACTAACCAGACTCGATTCGACAATCCATCTCGATATCCGTTACGCCACAGACAACAACTTTTTCGGCAGGGCGGTATATTCCGAGCCGCGCGCATTTCTTCAACGGCCTGCAGCGGAAGCGCTTGCTTCCGCCCACCGATGGCTAAAAACGCAAGGTTATGGATTAGTGATTCATGATGCCTATCGGCCCTGGTCAGTTACTAAATTATTTTGGGACATCACGCCGCCTGCTAAACGGATTTTCGTCGCAGATCCTTCTATCGGATCAGTGCACAACCGGGGATGTTCAGTGGATGTAGGGCTGTATGATCTCCGTACTGGCCGAGAAGTTGAAATGCCAAGCGACTATGATGAAATGACGGAGCGCGCATTCATTACTTACACAGGCGGGACGATTGAACAACGCACGCGCCGGGATTTATTGCGAACCGCCATGAAACGGGAGGGATACTTCTTTCCGTACCCGGAAGAATGGTGGCACTATGACTTCAAGGACTATCGTGATTATAGAATTCTAGACATTCCCTTTTCAGCCATCGCAGCTGCGAAGGGATCTAGGAAATAAGAACCGAACTCGTTAACTCAGCGTGCAGCACGATTTCGGTGCAGATATTTCTATTCTGCAATGCATAATTTTTCTGAATAATTTTTTGCTTATAACGGACTGATATTTGCTGTAGAAAGTATTGAGTTTATCGCAGAGATTTAGGGAAAGTTATAAAGCTGAATCCAGGCAGTAATCGTCTATGAGACTGCTTCTGCTTTAATTCATGTGCTTTTTTACTGATTTGATGAACCGGCCAAAGGCTTTGTCCTTTCTCCGTTTATCCAGATATGACATCTCGTGGAATTCCGACTCTTTTTTGAGCTTGATATAGTTCGCATAGCGATCCTCGGACAAATCACCATTCTCGACCGCGACTCGAACCGCGCAGCCCGGCTCATGTTCATGGCTGCAATCCGCATAACGGCACTGCGCGGAAAGTCCGGCAAATTCCTCGAAACCCATGTTTATTCCGTCGCTGGCGCCAACAATGCCCAGTTCCCTCATGCCGGGCGTATCAATCAACATCGCGCCTTGGCTCAAAAAAAGAAGGTGCCGTCGGGAAGTAGTATGGGTGCCTTCTCCTGTGGCGCTGACAGCCTTTGTTTCGAAAGTTTCCCGGCCGATAAGGCGGTTGATGAGAGTCGTCTTTCCGACACCCGAGGAGCCAAGCAGGCAGTACGTTCTTCCCGGGGATAGAGTCCGTTGAAACTCATCAAAACCGGTACCGGTGACATTGCTCAGAGCGATTACTCTGGCTTTGGTGACAGAGCTGAGGATTGTGATCTTCTGTTCCAATTCATCGCGTGAGATTAAATCCGTTTTGGTGAGTATGACAACCGGTTCAACATGTCCGTCAGCCGCCATTACGAGATACCGGTCCAAACGGCGCGGATTAAAATCAAAATGGCATGACTGAACAATAAAAGCGGTGTCTATGTTGGCGGCGATCATCTGGACATCGACGTTTTCACCTGCGGTCTTGCGTCGCAGGAACGTTTTTCGCGGAAGCACCAGGTGGATAAGAGCTGCCGTGTCATTGTTGTAATAGTTTGCCGTCACCCAATCTCCGACACACGGCAGTTCAGCGGAACTTTCAATTTGATAAGAAAGTTTTCCCGTCAGTTCAGCCGGAACTTCTCCGGATTCGTTCTTTATGAGATATGAGCCGCGGTCAACTGCGGTTACGCGGGCAAAGCTGCAGCCCTCCCGTCGGAACTCGGCGGAATGGGCTTCAAACCATTGGTCAAATCCCAGATTGATTAATTTCATAGAAGCGTACCATCGAATGGAGCGGATGATCGAGTACCCACAAGGGCATTAGTCTCGACTTTCAGGTTAATTGTTTACCACAAGTTCCTTGCTCCACAGTCTTTAGGTGTTGGTATCCATTTTGACACAAAGTTATCGCCCTGCTTAATTTGTTCAGGATTCATTTCGGATGTGATCTTCGTTAAAATTTGCTTGGCATATGCCTTCTCACTTCTATATTTAGCCGATTTTTCAAATAAACGATACCACATGTACGCCTGAACAAGATCCTTATCGATTCCACATTGAGCGCAACGGTGATAGATAACCGAATCGTTTTGATAGTACAGATCACCTAAAGCCCATTGCCCTCTTTGCTGATTTCCATTTGCTGCCTTTCGCCAAAGAGAAATGGTTTTTTCATTGTCTTGCGGCTTCCCCTTGCCGATGAAATAGAGAAGTCCTACCCGGTATTCAGCGTCGCAGTCTCCTTTCTCAACAAGCGGATCCCAATATTTGGCAGCTGTCTCATAAGCACCACGATCGAACCAGCGGAGTCCAACAATATAATCATCGGTAGCGCTGTAATATGTATTAGGCATAAAGCACGCGTTCAAAAACAAGACTGATAGCAATAGTGTGATCCATCTAATCATTCGATTCTCCTTAGTTATTGATGGGGTGGATGAGGTGTTGTCCTACAGGGGCACTCGCACGATCCACTTATCAGTATTTTGCTTTATTCTTGTTCGCCACTATTCGGATTTTTCTGCGCTTTGCCCGACCTGCTGATTTATATTGTCGATCCGGTTTATACGGTGATTATGCCTCGTCGTCTTTCGGCCCGGGCCAAAAATGGGGGTTCCAAGCTACTTCCCATAGATGTCCGTCTGGATCGGCGAAGTATCCCGAGTAGCCTCCCCAAAATACAGTTTGGGCCGGCTTGACAAGTTTTCCGCCGGATCGCACAGCTTGATCTAGAACCTTCACGACTTCCTCTTTGCTCGATACAACGTGTGCTAAGGTAATCCCTCGAAAACCATTTCCGCTGGGAGCAACCATAGCATCTTCAGCTAGCGCATCCCAAGGATACAGTGACAGCCATGATCCGTTCAACGTGAAGAAAGCGGCGCCTCCTTCAAAAGGCATACGAGGAAGGTCAAGTCCTTTCTCGTAGAACCGAACCGATTTTTCCATATCTGTAACACCGAGTGTAATCATGCTGACACGTGGTTTCATTTACCATCCCTTTCCAGATGCAGGTTGGGTAGAGCATAGCGAGTGACGACCTAGGCTACAGACGATTCTTATGTTTAACTTTACGTTGGGCTTTGCCTGGCATTATCCATCCGAAAATTAAGAATTCAACTGCCATGCGAATTCTATCGAACAGTGAATACTCTGCAAAAGACTTCTTGGTGGATTTTTTTATCTTCTCGGTAAAATCGGTAAGAAGTTCTTTAGCTCTTTTATATTGGTCATCCTGAACTTGTATCATTTTCCCATTATAAAGACCAATATAAGGACCAACTTCCAAAGATCCAATGTTATCGTTTCTGACAAAATAGCTGATGCCTTCTGAGTCAAGAACGCTTTTCAGTAGTGCTAATTCCATTTCGTTTTGTGGAGAGTATAAATCTATGAATTTGACGTATTCTGGTGGCGGAGGCTCGGGAGGCAACTTGGCGATAAGAGGGCTTTCGCAGTCGGAACAGATCCTAAATCCTTTTCTAAATTCTGTTCGACATTTGGGGCAATACATCTCCACCTCTTCAGAATAGATAGTAGGTCGGTTTCGCTGCGCTCTACCCAGCCTACAAAGCCTAGCTTGAACCAGTGTCTATTCTCTAGATTCAGATATTTTTCTATATGTTGCAGAAATTGAATTTGGGCCTTCAGTCAATTCAACTGAGATAATTTCCCCAATATGAGTAAGCGGAATAGAGACAGGATAGCCGACTTCTACATAAGGCACAATCTGCTCTTCATATGCTTTTTCCTCTTTCCACTGAGTCCAGGGAATGAGATTGGTCCAATACTCGGATTTAAGAAATAAAATGGCAATGCCTTTACTAGGTAATCTCGCTGGTTGAAAAGGATAACAGCGTCTACGGAAGTCATTAATCTCTTTGGTTGCCTCCGGCCGGTAGTCGAATAGTGATACACAGTTGCGATTTTTGAAGAACCCATTATAGATTCCGAAAGTTGTAGGTAATTTGTCTTCTGGATCTATTTTTATCACTCCACATTTAATTATTGATGGCAGATAGTCTATTTTTGTGACATGGAAGACTTTTCCCTGCAAGTACTCTTTTATATCGTCCAATGATTCTGATTCGCTACGGACGATTTTTTTTGCTATTTCTATGATCATAATATTATGTCTACCGGATGGACTCGATGGTTATGCACCTTAATCCTCGTAGATTGGCATAAAGCGGTTGACCTCTGGCGCGAACATCATTGGTGGATCAACTGTCTCCGGAGATGTCAATATATTGATAACGATTGCCTTTCCGTTCCGGAGCCTTCCCGCCATACCGGACAATATGGAGTCTGCCTTCTGCCCGCTGATGCCACAACATTGCTCAAGGTATGCTCTACCTTTCTGATACAGGGTATTACCCTCGGCCTTATCAAGCATTCCTTCGACACTATACCGGTTTGGTAAAACGATAAGATTGCCTAATATATTATGGAAAAAGAACTTGTTTTTACACGCTAAATATCCTTTACATCCTTGGACATAGTTTTCGTCGCAAAAGAAAGCGTCGAACCACGCTCCGTCTTTTTCCGATCTGAATACCTCTTTCCCATCGAACTTAATGGTTAGTGTCCACGAAAATGGCGAATAAAAATTCTTGCCTTTGACATGAAGTATAACTGTTTCCTCAACTCCGTCTCCAGTTAAATCAATCTTTCTGACAATTTCTCTGTCAACCGATGGAGAGGTATCGAAAGGTTGACTTCCACAGACTGTTGGGATTATGAGAAAAACGGCTATTATGATATAAGTAATCAGTTTCATATGTTTTCATGAAGGCATAATCCGTAATTTAACGCGATACTGCCTCTTATAAATTACTAACAGTTATCCTGCATCATGCGAAAAATGACGTAATGTTCTTAAAGAGTCTACCATGCTTAATATAATTCGTAAATTGAAATTTCCATCTCACTGCTCCACCTGTTTAATTTACGCACCAACTTTTTAGTTGTTTGCATCGACTGAAGAGCCGCAAAAGGGATATTTCCTTGACAAGAAAAGTGTTTTACGTATAATAACTATCTGTTTTTAAAATTCATTGCAGGAGTTATTGTTGACATTTCAAGAGCTTATACTGACTTTGCAAAATTTCTGGGCCTCGAAGGGCTGTGTTATTCAGCAGCCGTACGATACTGAGGTCGGAGCAGGAACATTTCATCCCGCGACCTTTCTTCGGGTCCTGGGGCCCGAGCCGTGGAGCGCGGCATACGTCCAGCCGTCCCGCAGGCCGACGGACGGTCGCTATGGTGAAAATCCGAACCGCCTGCAGCATTACTATCAGTTCCAGGTTGTTCTGAAACCCCATCCCGAAAATGTGCAGGAACTCTATCTTGAAAGCCTCGTGCAGCTGGGCATCAATCCGCTGAAGCATGATATACGGTTTGTTGAGGATGACTGGGAATCGCCGACGCTCGGAGCGTGGGGGCTCGGCTGGGAGGTCTGGCTCGACGGCATGGAAATCACGCAGTTTACCTATTTCCAGCAGGTCGGCGGCATTGATCTGAAGCCGATTACGGCCGAGTTGACGTACGGCGTGGAGCGCATCGCCATGTATCTCCAGGGAGTGAACAACGTCTACGATCTCGCATGGACCAAGAACGTAAAGTACGGCGATGTGCACCATGAAACCGAAGTCCAGTTTTCGAAGTACAACTTCGAGCTTTCGGACAAGGAAATGCTGTTCCACCAGTTCGAATCGTATGAAAAGGAATGCGACCGTCTGGTGAAGGCGGGCGTTGTCCTACCGGCATATGACTACTGCCTCAAGTGTTCGCATACCTTCAACCTTCTCGACGCGGCAGGCGCCATCAGCGTGACCGAGCGCACCGGCTACATCGCACGCGTGCGCAAACTGGCGAGGGCCTGCGCCCATGCATATCTCGCGAACCGCGAGGAAAAGGGCTTTCCGATGCTGAAGAAATAATTATTCTTTGCTCTAATGGGCACATCGTTTTTTGCGGTTGTCCGTTGTTACTATTTCTGGTTGTCAGGAGTTGTCTTTGTCAAAAGAATTTGTATTAGAGATTGGTACCGAAGAGATTCCCTCCCGGTTTCTGAATCCGGCAATTGAGAAAATGCAGGAGCTGTTCGTCGCGCTTCTCGCCTCCGGCAGAATCGTTTCGTTCGGAGAGATCAAGGCCTATGCCACTCCTCGCCGTCTTGTTCTGCACGCCCCCGAACTGGCCGAAAGCCAGGCAGACATTTCAAAGGAAGTGATCGGGCCTCCCAAAAAAGTCGCGTACGATGCCGGGGGCAAACCCACCAAGGCCGCCCTCGTTTTTGCTGAAAAGAACAAAGTGAGCGTGGACGCTCTTACGATCAAGGCCATGGACAAGGGTGAATACCTTGTGGCAAAGGTGGACGAGCGGGGCGGTGATACTGCTGACTGGCTCAAACAAGTGCTGCCCGGCTACATCCTGTCGATCCCGTTCCAGAAAACCATGCGCTGGATGGACAAGGACATTCGGTTTGCGCGGCCCATTCACTGGCTTCTTGCCGTGTGGGGGGGAGCGGTTATCGATTTCGAACTGAACGGCATCAAAAGCAGCAATCTCTCACGCGGCCACCGGTTTATGAGCCCCGGCGCATTCCTGGTCAAGGATTTCAAATCGTATCTTTCCCAGACGGAACCGAATTACATCACCGTTGACCCCGAAGTCCGCAAACAGCGGATCATAAAACAGACGCAGGAGCTCGCGAAAACAAAAAACGGCGTGGTGCTGGACGATCCGGGCCTGGTCGAGGAAACGGCGAACCTTGTGGAATATCCGGTGGCTGTGCTGGGGACCATTGACAAGGAATACCTCCGCATCCCCAAGGAAATACTGATCACCGCCATGCGCGAGCATCAGCGGTATTTCAGCGTGGTTTCAGCGAACGATGGCGCGCTCCTGCCGTACTTTATCACCATCAGCAACACCCGGGCCCAGGACATGGACGTCATCCAGGCGGGAAATGAGCGGGTGCTTGCCGCACGGCTTTCGGATGCCGCATACTTTTTCGACCATGATATAAAACAGCCGCTCGAAACCAGGGTAGAGGGCCTTAAAAAAGTTACCTATCAAGAAAAACTCGGATCGCTGTTTGACAAAACAGAACGGGTAAAGAAAATGGCGGTGCATCTTGCGGCCCTTTTGAATGCCGATGCCGCAATTTCGGAACGCGCCGCTACCCTCTGCAAGGCGGATCTGATCACCGGAGTGGTGGGAGAGTTCCCCAAACTCCAGGGCGTGATGGGCAGGCAATACGCGCTCCTTTCCGGAGAAGATCCGAAGACCGCGGACGCGGTCCTTGAGCATTATCTGCCCCGGTTCGCCGGCGATACCCTGCCCGCGACGCGGGAAGGCATGTGCGTGGGGATCGCAGACCGGATCGACACGATCACCGGCTGTTTTTCGGTCGGGCTCATTCCGAGCGGATCAGAGGACCCGTACGGCCTCCGCAGACAGTCCGTTGCCATTCTAAACATGCTGTTTGAGCAGGGCCTGCGGTTGTCGCTTGATGCCCTGATCGCGGAAGCATGCAAGGCATACGGTCTGGGAAAAAGTGATACACTGAAAGTAAAAACCGAAGTCCTCTCGTTCTTCGCTCAGCGGCTTGCCGGAATGCTTGCCTCCGAAGGGCTTCGCTCGGATGTGGTGGATGCGGCGCTGTCCGTGGGATTCGATGATCCATTGATCGCGCGGGAAAAGGTGAAAGCGCTTGACGCACTCAGGACGTCGGAGGACTACCAGCCTCTGGTCACCGCGCTGAAGCGGGCGGGCAATATTCTTCCGAAAGATTTTGAAGGCGCGGTGAAGAAGAGTCTCCTGAAACTGGACGCCGAGAAGGGGCTGTTTGCGGCCTATACAGAGATCGAGGGTCTTGTCCGAAAGAAAACAACGGCGCTTGATTTCCGGGGAGCTCTTGCCGATATCGCGTCGCTCCGGAAACCGGTTGACGCATTTTTTGAAACAGTCATGGTAATGGACAAGGACCCGGATGTGAAGGCGAACCGGCTCGCGCTGCTTGCCGCGATTACCGGTCTTTTTTCGCAGATCGCCGATTTTTCACGGCTGGTTTTGAGCACCGAAGAAAAAGCATAAGCACCTCTTTGCGGAGCGCGGGTTATGGATATTGTAAAAATGTTTAAACAGTTTTTTTCAAGGGAGGATCGCTCTATGGGTATGGAGAAAAAATATATTTACTTCTTTGGCGGAGGCAAGGCGGACGGATCAGGCGGGATGAAAGACCTGCTCGGCGGCAAGGGCGCCGGCCTCGCTGAGATGACGAATGCCGGTGTGCCGGTTCCTCCCGGTTTTACCATTACCACCGAAGTCTGCAACCTGTTCTATGATCTTGGCAAACGCGTTCCTGACGGTCTTGATGATGCGATGCGCGAGTACATGCGCAAGATGGAAGACGCGCTGGGCGGCGGCTACCGATTTGCCGACCCGGACCGCCCTTTGCTGGTTTCGGTGCGGTCGGGATCGAAGTTCTCCATGCCCGGCATGATGGACACGGTTTTGAACCTCGGACTGAACGACACAACCGTCCAGGGACTCATCCGGCTGTCGAACAACGAGCGGTTTGCCTGGGACGCCTACCGGCGTTTTATTCAGATGTTCGGCAACGTGGTCATGAACATCGAGAAGGAAGTTTTTGAACATATTATTAACGACGTAAAGAAAAAAAAGAAGGTGAAGCTTGATCTTGCTCTGACCGCCGAAGACCTTGCCGGACTTGTAGACAAGTTTAAAGCCAAAGTGCGGCAGGTCGCGAAACGTGATTTTCCCCAGGACCCGTGGGAGCAGCTTGCCATGGCGCGCGACGCGGTGTTCGGTTCCTGGAACAATCCCCGCGCCATCACCTACCGGAAGCTGAACGATATTCCCGGCAACCTCGGCACGGCAGTGAACATCCAGGCGATGGTCTTCGGCAACATGGGAGACAATTCGGCAACCGGTGTCGGCTTCACCCGGAACCCTTCAACCGGCGCCAAGGAATTCTACGGGGAGTATCTTACCAATGCCCAGGGCGAGGACGTGGTGGCGGGCATTCGTACTCCGCATCCCATCACGGACCTCGAGAAAGAAATGCCGCAGGTATACCAGCAGCTGCGCGGAATAACCGAGAGGCTTGAGCAGCATTACCGCGATGTCCAGGACTTCGAATTCACCGTCCAGGAAGGCGTTTTGTATATGCTCCAGACCCGGACCGGAAAGCGCACCGCTTCCGCGGCGGTCAAGATTGCCGTGGACATGGTGTCTGAAGGGCTCATTTCCAGGGAGGAAGCCGTGCTGCGTGTCGAGCCCGCGTCTCTGGACCAGCTTCTGCACCCCATTATCGACCCCAAGGCGAGAATCAAGGTCATTGCCAGGGGGCTTCCGGCATCGCCCGGAGCTGCATCCGGAATAGTGGTATTCACCGCCGATGAAGCGGTAAAACAGTCATTGACCAACAAAGTAATCCTTGTCCGCCCCGAAACCACGCCGGATGACATTCATGGCATGGATGCGGCAAAAGGAATTCTGACCGCCCGCGGCGGCATGACCTCTCACGCTGCGGTCGTCGCGCGGGGCATGGGAAAACCCTGCGTATCGGGCTGCGAGTCCATTCGGGTCGATCTCAAAAACCTAAAGTTTACCATCGGACGCCTGACCGTAAAAGCGGGTGAGTATATTACCGTGGACGGAGGCACGGGCAGGGTCATGCTCGGGAAGGTGGCCACAGTCGACCCGGCAGTGAGCGGTGATTTCTCCACACTCATGAAATGGGCCGATGAGTTCCGTGCTCTGGGAGTCCGGGCCAACGCGGATACGCCGCGCGATGCCAAAACGGCGAAAAAGTTCGGCGCGGGAGGCATCGGGTTGTGTCGTACTGAGCACATGTTTTTTGCGGAAGACCGGATCCCCATTGTGCAGCAAATGATCATGTCCAGCACGGTGGAAGACCGCGAGGATGCGCTTGCCAAGCTTCTTCCCATGCAGCGTTCGGATTTCAAGGGCCTCTTCGAAACCATGGACGGCCTGCCGGTTACCATCCGTCTTCTGGATCCACCGCTGCATGAGTTTCTGCCCAGCCGGGAAGAGCTTATGGTTGAAGTCGCCGTGATGAAAGCAAAGAAGACCCCCAAGGCGGTCATAGCGAAAAAAGAGAAGATTCTCCGTCGTGTGGAAGAACTGCACGAATTCAACCCCATGCTTGGTTTACGAGGGTGCAGACTTGGGATCATCTATGCCGAGATTACCCGTATGCAGACGCGCGCCATCATCGAAGCCGCGTGCGATGTCGCCAAAAAAGGGACCACCGTGAAACCCGAGATCATGGTTCCTCTCGTCGGCATCAGTCTTGAACTTTCGAATCAGAAGTCGATTATTGATGCTACGGCGCAGGAAGTCATGCAGAAAAAAGGAATTCAGGTGGAGTATACCATCGGAACCATGATCGAACTTCCGCGCGCCGCCCTTATCGCGGATGAGATAGCCAGGGAAGCCGAGTTTTTCTCCTTCGGCACCAATGATCTGACCCAGACAACGTTCGGGTTCAGCCGCGACGATGCCGGCAAATTTATCAACTATTATCTTGACAACGGCATTCTGGAGAAAGATCCCTTCCGGACCATGGATGACAAGGGAGTGGGACAGCTCGTCAAGATGGGAATCGAGAAAGGCCGCTCCACCCGTCCGAACCTGAAGGTCGGCATCTGCGGTGAGCATGGCGGCGATCCGGCGAGCGTTGAACAGTGCCACCGCCTTGGTCTTACCTACGTCAGTTGTTCTCCCTACCGCGTTCCGATTGCGCGTCTTGCAGCGGCTCACGCAAAACTGAAGGAAAAAGGCATAGGCGGTACGGTGACGAAATAGCAGATCCCGAACAAGTATAAGGGCGGCGCAAGCCGCCCTTCCTGTTTGCGGAAGACGCAGTTTTGACGGTTGCTGTCCGGCGCACTGCTTCTTTACGGAAGGAGAAAAATATGGGATGGTTTTATCTGTTCTGGGCCATTATTTTCGAAGTGTCGGGAACTACGTGCATGAAGCTGTCGCAAGGCTTTACCAAAATCCTGCCATCTATTTTGATGTTTGTTTTTTATGCTCTCAGCTTTGTCTCTCTGACGTTTGTCCTCAAAAAAATCAATGTGAGTGTTGCCTACGCAGTGTGGTCCGGGCTGGGGACCGCATTGATTGCCGTCATCGGAGCCGTCTGGTTTAAGGAACCCATGAATGCAATAAAAATATCCTCAATTGGACTGATTATTCTGGGAGTAATCGGACTGAATCTGGTCGGTGAGATGCATTAGCGTAGCTAGGAGGACAGCACAATGGAAGATACGGTACAGAAGGACGATCTGGAAGACCGGCTTCAAAGTGTCGAAAAACGGCTTGCCCGTATGGAGTCGAAACAGACTGCCGTGGAAGTTCCTGTGCTGCATCCGGCGCTGCTTTTCGCGCTTTCGTTGATATCCGTTTTTCTGGGATATTTGGCGGTGGGATATCCGCAGCATCTGTATCAGTTTCTGTTCAGCGGTTTGCTTCTTCTTCTCTTGTATCATCGCGGTTTTCTACATATGCCGCGCGGACACTGGCGCTGGCCGCAGGTCGCGCTGAATTTTTTTCTGCTGTGCCTTTTTTTCAAATTTCTGATCGGAGGCGGGGTGACGTTTCCGTTTGACTGGCTCAAGCTGCCGGTGATCACGAAAAGTCCGCCTCCTGCCGATCCTTCGTGGTATTCCTCTTTTATTCCCGATTACACGGTGCAATGGCAGGGAATCCCGAAAATTTCGGATTGGAGCATCGATATCACGAAGCTGCAGACCATCTTTCTGCTCGCAACATTTGCAGGAATGCTGTTTCGGTTCGAACCGTTTACTTCTATTACGGCCATGACCCTTCTGGTCATTTCGGTTCCCGCCTATTTGCATTACAACTGGGACTGGATGGTCTTATTTCTTATTGTCGGCGCGGTTTCGCTCTATCTCCAGTCGGGGTCGAGGGCTGCTTCCCGAATGCCTTCAAACAGTATGTGATACTTGATGAATCCATGGGTCGCTGCGGCGGCCGACACTCTAGTGTTCTGTTGTCATGCCGGATTATTCTGGTGCAGGGGCCGGCGGACAGGAGGTACGTATGCCAAAAGTTGCGATGATTCTTGCGGATGGATTTGAAGAAGTCGAAGCGATGGCCATCGTGGATGTTCTGCGGCGGGCCGGGATCGAAACAGTCATGGCGGGCCTGCACGACGGCCCGATTACCGGCAGCCGGAAGGTGCGCGTACTCCCCGATGCCCTGATCGATGCGGTACGGTCCGATGATTTTGATATGCTGGTCCTGCCGGGAGGACAGCCGGGAACGGACAATATGAACGCGGATGGCCGTGTGGCAGACCTGGTCAGGGACTTCGCGCGGAAGGGCAAGCTGATCGGCGCAATCTGCGCCGCCCCCATGGTTCTTGCCGAGGCAGGAGTGTTGCAGGGGAAGCATGCCACTTCATATCCTTCCTGCCGGGACAGGGTACACGGCGCCCTCTACGAAGAAAAAACCGTGGTCACGGACGGAAACATTTTGACCAGCAGAGGACCCGGTACGGCGCTGCATTTCAGTCTTGCCCTTGTGGAACGTCTTGCGGGCAGGGAGAAGGCACAAACAATCAAAGAGGCGATGCTGGTAGTCTAGTATTCGGTTCAGTACATCCGTTCTGATATCCTGGTTCTGGATTGCAAATACGCGAAATTTCCGAAGTCCGATTAAGCAGTATGAAAACGTTACGCAACCTTAAATATTACGAGCAAAATGTTGCTCGGAGACGCCCGTGACAGCTCTTGTCATCAATATGAAGGTTCGTGCATGCCAAACCTAAAATCCTTTTCATTTTTTCTGTCAGTCCTACTCTTACTCATACTGCTTCTCTTCAGCGGTTCTCTTGCAATGGCAAAATCGACCGTGGATGAAATCAAATCACGCGGCGTGCTGCTCTGGGGATCGGATTCCGAGGGTGGTGCGCCCTATGTGTTTCCGGACCCGAAGGAACCTTCAAGACTGATCGGGTTTGAACTCGATATTGCGGAAGCAGTGGCAAAAGAACTGGGCGTCAGGGCGCAACTCATTCAAACAGCATGGGACAGCCTGATTCCGGCGCTTGAGCGTGGAGACTACGACATGGCGATGAACGGTCTGGAGATCATTCCAGAACGGGGAAAAAGAGTCCTTTTCTCGAGACCATACTATGTTTTTACGCTTCAACTGATGGTTCGAAATGAAGAGCAGAACATCAGAAGCATCCACGATCTGCCGGGTAAGAAAGTAGGCACCCTTGCAGGCGCTGTCGCGCATGATATGTTGAAACAGATCGGCAACGTGGACATCCGGTCCTATTCGGCGGCCTGGCCCTATGAAGATCTTGCCCTCGGAAGACTGGACGCTGTTTTCCTTGATACTCCCATCACTGTCTATTATGGAAAACCGGATGCACGGCTTAAATACGCAGGTCCTCAGGAAGGGGAGGGATTTTACGGCATCGCAATCCGGAAACAAGACAGGGATCTTAAAGACATTGTTGACAGGGTCATTGACCGGCTGCTTCGCACCGGCGAATTGAAGCGGATCTATGAAAAGTGGGGCCTGTGGGACAAGGCGCAATCTAAACTTTTCTCCTACAATATGGCGACAACCGATGCGGGGCGGCAGTTCCGCTCCGAGAGTACGGACGCCCCGCTGTATACGTTTTTCCCCTCCCTCTTGAAAGGGGCCGCAATTACGGTCTTGATTTCTGCGGCGTCCATGGCGCTTGCAATGCTCCTCGGTGCGATGCTTGCCGTCGCCCGGGAATATGGACCACGGTCTGCCGGAATTGCCGCAACTGCTTATGTAGAAGTTTACCGCGGTACGCCGCTTCTCATACAGCTCTTTATCCTGTACTACGGCCTGCCGAATGTCGGCATCACGCTGTCGCCGCTTGCCGCTGCCATCATCGGTCTCGGAATGAACTACGCGGCCTATGAAGCCGAAGTCTACCGTGCGGGCATAGATGCCGTGCCGCGGGGCCAGATGGAGGCCGCCTTCTCGCTCGGCATGAGCCAATCTCTCGCGTTGAGAAAAATCATCTTCCCCCAGGCTTTCAGGGTCAGCCTGCCTGCGGTAACGAATGATTTCATCGCCCTGTTTAAGGATTCCTCCATTGTCTCGGTTATCGCCATGGTGGAGCTGACCAAAACATACGGCATCCTTGCGGCCACTACGCTGCGTTATTTTGAACTCGGAGTTATTGCTGCGGTTTTATATTTTGGTATGAGCTATCCCTTGTCGCTCCTCGCAAGAAGACTGGAGCGAAAATTAAAAGGAAAACATTAGAAGAGAGCATGTGTATAAAAGCAGAATGGGCTTAATCTATTGCAGAAGAAAGTACTTATGATTACCATCAGCAATCTTCACAAGTCATTCGGAGAGCATCGACTGTTTAAGGGGATCAGCCTCGATATTTCCCGCGGAGAGGTCGTCGTTCTGATAGGACCGTCTGGCAGCGGCAAGAGCACGTTTTTACGGTGCATCAACGGGCTTGAAACCTTTGACCAGGGTGAAATCGACATCGACTCGATAGCGCTGCATTCCATCAACCGTGCGTCACCATCGCGAAAAGACCGTGAAGCCATCAGACAAGTCAGATTGAAAGTAGGGATGGTATTTCAGCAGTTTAACCTTTTCCCCCACCTGACGGTGATGGAGAATATCATAGAAGCGCCCGTGAACGTGCTTGGTGTTGACCGGGCAACCGCCGAAGCGGAAGCGCTCGTATTTCTTCACAGAGTCAATCTGGAGAAAAAAGCGGAGAGCATGCCGGTGACTCTTTCCGGAGGAGAGCAGCAGCGCGTGGCCATCGCACGCGCCCTTGCCATGAAGCCGCAGGCAATGCTTTTTGACGAGCCCACGGCATCACTGGATCCGGAGATGGTGGGAGAGGTTCTTGCAGTCGTCAGGGATCTTGTGTGCCGGGACAACATGACCACGCTTATTGCCACGCATGAAATGAGTTTTGCCCAAGAAATCGCGGACCGCATCGTCGTTTTTGACGACGGCGACATCATTGACTCAGGCACAGCGGAAGAAATTTTTCTGAACCCTCGGCACGAAAGGACCAGGGCCTTCCTCAGCAGGGTCCGGAAGAGTACGATGTTCCTGCCTTGACGACCACGGCATGCGATGCTACACTGATTTTATAGCTTTGACCTGAACATACTGTCGATCCGGAAGAAAAGAGCTATTTGCACGACCGTTCAACGATGTTCCTATGAAACCAATCGATAACCAGCAGAAAAAAGAAAGTAGCAACCGTGTTTATGATTGCATAATCATCGGCGCGGGGCCAGGCGGTCTGCAGGCGGCAATCTATCTGGGGCGCTACAACAGGGACGTCCTTGTCCTGGACCGGGGCGGAGGAAGGACATGGCACGCGCAGCACATTGAAAACGTTCTGACCCACCCGGAAATCGCGGGGCGGGAGATCATAGAGCGTGGAATTGAACAGGCAAAACAGTTCAATGTGCTGGTTGAGCACGTGCGCGTAACGGCGGTGAAGAAGGATGAAGTATTCACCGTCCTCACCGAAAGAACGGTATTTCGCACGAAATTCGTCATAGCAGCATCCGGCGTGTACGACATTATCCCACCCATCGAAAATGTGCATCGGTTCCTGGGAACAAGCTATTTCACCTGTATTGATTGCGATGGATACAAAACCAGGAACAAAAAGGTCATCGTTATCGGCAGTTCGCTCCATGCCTACAGCCTCGCACTCATTGCAAAACGGATATTCACCAGTGACGTCACTTTCATTCCCTATCAATTCAACCTTGTGCAGTCATTTGCAGAGGTGTTGCGCGACGAAGGTGTTGCGCTGATTCCTAAAAAACCCGTGCGCATCATCGGCGGGAGTGCGATCGAGGCACTGGAGCTTGAGGACGGAGAACGCATCCCTTGCGAAGCCATCATGTCTCATTTTGGCTTCAGGCTGAACGATGAGTATCTGACAGGACTTGATTTGCAGAAGGACGCTGTTCGGTTCAAATACGTCACGAACAGCGCGTATGAGTCATCATTGGGGGGCCTTTACATCGTGGGGCCGCTCAATACCGGCCATGATCAGGTCATTATTGCCGCCGGAGAAGGAGCGGTCGCGGCGCTGGACATCAACAAGCGCCTGCTGGAAGAGATGTGGGGAAAACGCCATCCATGACCACGCAAAAGATCGTCGATTATTTCCTCGGTCCTTTGCTCCGGATATCAGCGCGATGCATCATTTGCGATTCAGGAATCCAGAACAGTTCGTATTTTTGACAGCAGGACCTTCGGCGGCACGGGCTTGTTGATCAAGGTTGTTTTCTCGGGGATTGTTCCGCCCTGAACCAGCATCTGTGCTGTATATCCGCTCGAAAAAATGATTTTGATGTCCGGTCTGATTTTTCTGATTGCTTCGTAAGCTTCCCTGCCGCTTTTTTTAGGCATGATTACATCAAGAATTACCAGATTGATGGCTTCTTTGTGATCGCTGAATTTTTGTATCGCGTCTTCCCCATCGCGTGCGGTGATGACGGTATACCCCTGCTGGCTGAGTATAATCTCCGTAAGCTTGCTTACTTTTTCGTCATCTTCCGCCACGAGAATGGTTTCCGTTCCCCCCATGGGCAGAGCCGCCTCTGTCTCTGTTTCGCGGAAAGCGTTTTTTCCCGAGTGCGCCACCGGAAGATATATATGAACGCAGGTGCCGTTTCCAGGTTCGCTGTAGAAGGTTATGTATCCGTCATGCTGCTTTATGATGCCGTATACCATGGCAAGCCCTAGGCCGGTTCCTTTTCCCGGTTCCTTGGTCGTGAAAAACGGATCGAAGACTTTTTCCAGCGTTTCCTTCGTCATGCCCGTTCCGGTATCGTATACTGAAATCAACGCGTAGGTCCCCGGCTTGCCGGTGCCGTGAGCACGGATAAAGTACTGATCCAGTTCCACCACCTTTGTGCGGAAGACAAGTTTACCGCCTTGCGGCATAGCGTCCCGCGCATTGGTCGCCAGATTCATGAGTACCTGTTCCAACTGACTGGCGTCAGCCAGGGTGATGATTTCTTTGTCCGCAAGGTCGGTGGTCATTTCAATGTCTTCACCGATGATCCGGGAAAGCAGTTTCTTGAATTTCAGGATAAGATCATTAATGTTCAGCAGGGAGGGATTCATTACCTGCTTCCTGCTGAAGGCCAGGAGGCTCCGGGTGACTTCGGCAGCCCTGCCGCCGGCCGTCAGTATCTGTTCTGCGTATTCCCGGGCTGTTGCATCAGTACCGATTTTTCTCTTGAGAAGTTCTCCATATCCCAGTATTGCTGAAAGAACATTATTGAAATCGTGCGCGATGCCGCCGGCAAGCTGGCCGACCGCCTCCATTTTTTGCGCCTGCTTGAGTTGCTGCTCAAGTCTTTTGCGTTCGGTGATGTCGTGGTTTATCCCGCGATATGCAATGATAACGCCTTCGTCGTTCCGCAGCGCGGTGACTGTGGAAAGGACCGTCAGCTTTCTTCCGTCTTTCCTCTTGAATTCCAATTCATAATCCTTGACGAAGCCTCTTTCTTCAAGGACTTGCATATATGCTTTTCTGTCTTCGGGATTTACAAAGATATCGGTATTGATGTCCAGACGCAGCATTTCCTCTTTCGAGGCATAGCCAAGCAAGTCTATAGCCGCCGGGTTCACATCAAGATATCTTCCTTGCGGAGTGCTGATGAATATTGCATCTTTGGATTCTTCGAAAAGTGTCCGGTAGTTTTTTTCCGATTTTTTGCGCTCTTCGCTCTGGCGTTCAAGTGCTTCCGCCATTCGGTTAAAACTGTCGCCCATCTGGCTTATTTCGTCATGATGTCCGGCTGCGTTCACCCGGACACCCAGATTCCCCTGCGAAATATCGTCCGTGGCTTTTGTGAGTACTTTCATGCGGCGCAGGATGAAATAGTTCCCCCCGATCCACGCGACGGCAAGGGTCAGCCCGGCTATAATCAGCAGCGTCAGGAGGCTTTTCATCAGTGTCTGATTTATCTTAAAAAACGCCGAGGCGCGGGAGGTCCCGAACACAACATGCATACCGTTGTCTGTGCCCTGCACCGGAGTGAACCCATAAATCCGCCACGTATCGTCCACACCCCTGTCTACGCTCATGCCCTCGTTCTGTGTCTTGATTGCCTGAGCGAGGCTATACTTGGCAACGCTTTTTCCCATCCAGGCATCGGGGTCAGGATAGCGATAGAGGAGCGTTCCACTGTGGTCCACTACGGTCAGAGTAGACTGCTCCGGCAACTTTATTTTATTCAATTGTTCCTTGAACCAAGCAAGGTCAATGGCGACATATACAACGGCTTTCAGAACATGCGTTTTATCAAGTACCGGCGATGCCAGCAGAATTGTCGGCCTATTATCGATCCTCGACAGTTGATACTCGCCGAGCGTCAGCTGTTTTTTGAGAACCGCGGTTTGAAAATAAAGCCGATCCGAGACATTTACCTTTTTCTTGAGGGGGGTAGCGCTGCAAAAAATATTGCCCTTGAGGTCTATCGCCGCAATATTGCCGTACATGGGCAATTTCTTTTTGAAATCGGCGAAATAGGCGTTGCACGACGCAGCGTCATGGTTTTGGACGGCAGGCAGCTCTGAGAGGACTTCAAGGATCTGGTGGGCGCCTTCTAAAAGCTGTTCAATATTATTGGCGGCCAGTTTTGCTGTCCGCATTGTTTCTGCGCGTATTTCTACCTCTTTTTGGTTTCGCTGCTCCGAGGCGGTGTATACCAGAAGCCCGAGGGTCGGAATAATGGCAAGAATGACCAATATCAAAAGGCGGGCGCGAAGGCTTGAAGAAAAAAAAGAAGGCATGATTTTATCACTATCTGTTGGGTAACACAACACCAATCGGGAGAAAGAAGTGCTTACCTCCAGTCTTCTTTTCGCTCCAGGAAATAATGCCAATATACTACTCTACCTGCATGAATAAATAAAGTGAAAAAAATCTGCTTTTTGTTGCCAGCCAGCCGCAGAATTTGCAAGGATAATCAGACAGTTCAGGCTGTCATGTCTTGCAGTTTTAGTTTACGTTGGCATCGAAACATATTTATGGCTTTAACTGTACGGCGACCTGGAGCGTAAGCGTATGGCTTCCGTTTTTTACGATAATCTGCGCTTTACCGGCCCCACGGGCAGTTACATATCCTTGCGAATTTACTAAGACAATGGTTTTATTTGTGCTGTCATAGGTTGTTCCTGATTCTTCTGCGGTAACATCCCGCTCCATCCCGTCCGAATACCGTCCGTAGATGGACAGCTTGGTCACTGCGTAGGGCCGCATCACAAGCTGCTTTTGATTATCTTCCGACCGAAGGCCCAGAAGCATGACTGATCCGGGAAGTTTCACAAAAATAGCGGTTGTCGCCTCTGGTGGAGCGGCGGCTTCCTGGCCGGAAATTTTCCCCGTTGCAGTAATCGTCACAGGGCCGACATAGTCCGGAGGCAACTGCAGCGCCCACGCAAACGGCGGTTTCAGCAGGTACTGAGCACCCAAAATTTTTCCTTTTTCTCCGTACGCGATAAACATAACCCCGGCCAACTGCCCAGCATGAGCCGGTTCCAGCGAGGTCTGCACCAGGCTCCCTGCCTCGACGATCGTTTTGGGTGCAGGGGTGGTGATAGAGAAACCAGATGCTTCTCCCTGAAACTGTACGACAGCGAGCAGAAAAAATATAACAGCCGCACCAATGATTTTATCTCTCATAATCTCCCTCTTGCATAGAGTTTTCCGCATTGAAAAAAGCTGCATAATACCATCGGACTTCGATTATTCCCATCGGAAAATTATGGATCCGATGGAAAGAAAAATTGCCGTCATGATCACAAGAACCGCTAGGTGAGGCGCAATGTCCATAAAGCCGGCCCCTTCGGTCATGATCGCGCGGGCGCCGTCAACAACGTGGGTGAGCGGCAGAAACTGAGCGATTTTCTGGATAACAGGATTTGTGCCTTCGAGCGAAAACCAGACGCCCGAAAGCAGCATCATGGGCCAGGTAAGAAGGTTCAGGATGCCGCCTGCAAGCTCTTCGCTCGACAACCGGGCGGCAACGAGCAGGCCGAGCGATATCAGGCAAATTGCTCCGATGACGGAAACCAGAAATAGGTTCACATATGAGCCGCGCATCTGAAAGTGAATGAAATAATCGCAGCCCACGTAGACGGCCACGGTAATCGTCTGGATCAGGAGCAGCCGCGACATCATCTGGGCGAGCAGGAACTCAAACGGCCGGAGCGGAGTTGCTTTCAGGCGTTTTAGAAATCCATTCTTGCGGTACCGTACGATCACATATCCTACTCCGAAAAGACAGCTGAACATCATGTTCATGGCAAGGATGCCTGGAACAACCCAGTCTACGTATCGGATCTCGCGCCCCTGGACCGTCAGCCGTTCATAAGCTGTATTCGAAGTTCCTTTGAGCAAGTGTTCGAGTACGTATCCGTTCGGTGCGTTTTCATTGATCCAGTAACGCTTCCCGGAATGGAGATCAATCAGCATGTCGAGCTGAAAATGCGCAACCTTATCGACGGCTTTGTCCAGATCTTCAACCGGAATGAACTGAACGTACTTCATCTCGAAAAAAGCGGTTTCTGCCGGTTGCAGGGCGGCGATATTGCCCCTGACACCGACCTTGAACATCGGTTTGGGTTCTCCGGAAAAGACGACGGCAAACCCGAGAACAAGCAGAAGCGGAAATAAGATATTCCAGCCGAACGACGACTTGTCTCTGATAAACTCCATGTTCCTGGCATGCAGGATGGCCAAAAAACGTTTCATAGTATCTGCTTCCCGATATGCTCAACTCCGCAGATGTTTGCCGGTGAGCGCAATAAACAGGTCTTCCAGGCTCCATGACCGCATGTTCATGCGCGACAGTGAAACACCGTTGTCCAGGAGCTTTCTGATTATTCCGTCGATATCGTGTGTCTGTATCTCCCGCCAGCCGGGCTGGCTTGAAGCGCGAAATTCCGTCCAACCATTGTTGCCGGTCAGATCCTCCTCCGGGATCTGCAGCACAACATCGCCGAAGTGCTCTTTCAGCAACTGTTCCGGTGTCCCCTGCGCAATGATTTTGCCCTTGTCCATGAAGGCGATTTCGTCGCAGAGAGTATACGCTTCCTCCATATAGTGCGTTGTAAGAACAATGGTTTTTTTACGTGACTTGATAAGATTGATCAAGTCCCAGAAATTCCGGCGGGATTGCGGATCGAGTCCGGTCGTGGGTTCATCGAGGAACAACACTTCCGGATCGTTGATCAGCGCGAGGGCCATAAGCAGCCGCTGGCGCTGTCCGCCCGAAAGCTTGCGTGTGTCACGGTCAAGAAACTCATCAAGGCTGCAGAGCCGGATGATTTCTTGCAGAGGCATGGAATGGGGATACAGTTCTCTGAACAGTTTCAGTGTTTCTTTGACAGTCAGGAATTCTTGGAGCGAGGTCACCTGAAACTGAATTCCGGCTTCCTTGCGGAATGTTTGGCCTGCAGGCGCGCCTTTGTAGAGTGTAAATCCGGAATCCGCCGGTTTAATGCCTTCGATTATCTCAATGAGCGTTGTTTTTCCAGCGCCGTTCGGACCCAGCAGTCCAAAGCAGATGCCCTGCGCGATGGAGAGGGTCACGCCGTCCACGGCCCGGACGCCGGGATAGATTTTTGCGAGGTTGTGTGTTTCGATTATCGGTGCCATACTGTTCCTAATCCGTAAAAGTACAGTAACATGCTGTTTTTTTACTGTCAAGTATACCTGAAATATCCGCCAATCTCTGCGAGAGAATCTTCCGTTCCTGTCAGAAGGAGACTCCACTTCTTGATTTATGCAGCGAAGTAGGATATCGTATATATAATGGGTTCCGCAGAAGGAGCGAAGGTAATGGGTATGAAAATGCCGGTACTCTTTATCGGGCATGGTTCGCCGATGAATATTATTCTGACCAACAGCTATACCAGACGTCTTGTCTCACTGGGGAAGCGCATTCCGCAGCCCCGGGCGATTCTGGTTGTCTCAGCGCACTGGCTTACGCAAGGAAGTTTCGTGGCATGCACGGACCGTCCCCGGACGATCCATGATTTTTATGGGTTCCCGGAAGAGCTTTACCAGATGCGCTATCTTTGCCCCGGTTCTCCTGCTGATGCGTGGTTTGTTGCGGAATCGGCACGGACTGCACCGGTCGTCTGCGATGGGGGCTGGGGGCTTGACCATGCTGCATGGGCTGTATTGAAACATATGTATCCGGCGGCGGATATTCCCGTGTTCGAGATGAGCCTTGATTATACCTACAATGAGTGGCATCCAAAACCGATCCGGTATCACTACGAACTCGCGAAAGAACTCAGGGCGCTCCGCGAAAAGGGCGTCCTGATAATCGGGAGCGGAAATATCGTGCACAACCTCTCGCTGATTGATTTTGGTGATATGGACGCGGAGCCGTTTCCATGGGCACAGGAATTCGACGAACAGGTGAAGGCAAACCTCCTTGCCGGAAATCATCATGATTTGATCAACTACCGGAATATGGGAAAAGCTTCGGAGCTTGCCGTTCCGAGCCTGGATCATTATCTTCCGATGATTTATGCGATCGCACTTCAGGACAAAAATGAACCGCTTACCTTCATCCACGAAGGATTTCAAAACGCCTCCATATCCATGAGATGTTTTCAAATCGGCTGATCCGAAGTCCGCTTCCCAGAACAAGGGCATGATAGTGACAATCGTAAAATTCAGAATTAATGAATGAGAAAAGGTGCGTGCAGTGCGGAAAAACAACGGTAAAATCGAGTATCGCGCGTGGGTGGTTTTTGCAACGGCAATCTGCATCAATCTGACCCTCGGGGTCAACTATTCCTGGAGCGTGTTTAAAAAAGCACTGGTCAATGACTGGCATTGGACAAACGTGCAGGCCTCACTGCCCTACACGGTTTATGCGACCATTTTTTCGCTTGTTATGGTTTTTGCAGGAAGAATGCAGGACAAAGTGGGACCCCGGAAAGTGGCCACACTGGGGGGGGGCATCGTAGGAATAGGATTGATCTCCTGCAGTTTTACCACAACTCCGTTGCTTATGGGATGCGCTTACGGACTGACCGGAATCGGTTACAGCCTTGCTTTCTCCACGACAATGCCCGCAAGCGTCAAATGGTTTCCTCCCGGGAAAAAAGGGTTGATTACCGGCATTGTGGTCAGCGGCTCGGCACTGGCTTCGGCCTATTTCTCTCCTCTGGTCAACTGGCTGGTCGGTCTCTACGGCATTGCCCAAGCTTTTTTGGTGTTGGGAATCGGGGTCTCTCTGGTTATTACGGTGATGGCGCAGTTTTTAACGAATCCTCCCCCGGGCCATCAGCTGCAATCCGGAAACAACGGTACTGTTGCCAGCGGAACGGCAGCTGTCGCTGCACCACGGGAAGTTGACTGGAGAGGAATGATCAGAACGGAAGTATTTTACAAGCTGTGGCTCATGTATTTTTTTACCGCTTCTGCGGGTTTGATGATCATCGGGCATATTGCCACGATTGCGCAGACGCAGGCGTCCTGGGAAAACGGATTCTATCTCATTATCGTGTTCGCCGTGTTGAACACGATCGGCAGATTGATCTCGGGCTATGTTTCCGACACGTATGGGCGGCCGAAAATACTGATGGTCGTGTTTTTGCTGCAGGCTGCCAACCTGATTTTTTTCGAGAGCTATACAACCCCGGCCCTTCTTGTGCTCGGTACGGTAGTGACCGGTATTTGCTACGGCGCATCTTTCGCGCTGTTTCCGCTCGCGACTGCGGACTACTACGGCCTGAAACATCTCGGCGGCAATTATGGCCTGGTGTTTACAGCCTGGGGTTTTGCCGGTCTTCTTGGTCCTTTGGCGGCCGGCTGGGCGGTTGACCTGACCGGGACATATTCCATCGCATATATGCTCTCAGCTGCAACGCTTTTTATCGCACTTGCGCTGCTCATGACGATGAAATCAAAGACCGGCGGGCATGGGCGTACGTGAATCTGCAGGATTGGCTGGGGAAAAGGGTGGGGAGCTATCCGGACCGCGGCATTGCCCTGAGCTGGCCGCAGGCCGCATGAATGTCCCTGCCGCGGCTGCTTCTGACCACGGCCACGAAACCATGATTGAGTAAAAAGTTGCGGAAAGCGTAGACGCGGTTTTCGTCGGGCCGTTCGAACGCAGCACCCGGGAACGGATTGAACATGAGGATGTTAATCATGCAGGGTATGCCGTTCAGAAGTTTCATGAGCCGGATCGCGTCTCTGTCCGAATCATTGATTCCTTTGAAAAGAACATACTCGATTGTGATGCTGTTTCCCGTGCGCTCGCTATAATAGCGCAGCGCCGCCACCAGGCGAGCAAGAGGATACGTCCTGTTGACGGGCATGATGCTGTCCCGTATTTCGTCCGTTGCCGCATTCAGTGAGACGGCAAGGCTCGCATCAATTTCACCGGGCATGCGTTCTATCGCCGGCGCGAGCCCGCACGTGGAGAGGGTGATCTTTTTGGGAGAGTAGCCCATCCCGTCCCGGTCAATGAGTATCCTGATAAATGACTTCACTGCCTGATAGTTGCTGAGCGGCTCTCCGGTCCCCATGAGCACGATATTGGTCAGGGGAAGATCGGAAAGTTTTTGGGCCGCGAAGACCTGGTTTACCATTTCAGCCACGGTCAGGTTTCTTGTCAGGCCACCGGAACCGGTAAGGCAGAAGGTGCAGCCGGATGAGCAGCCTACCTGTGTTGAAACACAGAGTGTGACCCGGTCTCCGGTACCGGGAATAATGACCCCTTCCACGGTGTTCCCGTCATCCAGTGCATACAGAAGTTTTCGGGTGCCGTCCGATGAGACGATCTGGTCCTGGACGGTAAGTGACGATATTGTACAATGCCGCGTCAACTGTTCCCGAAAGGGCAGATTCAAATCCACCATGCCTTCTATTTCTTCAATTTTCTTTCGGAACAACTGAATTGCTACGCGGGTCCCCTGACCGGGTTTCTGGGACATATTTTGCGTGCAGTACTGCTCGATTTCGTCAGGAGTGCAGCCTTTAAGGTCAATACGGTTGGTTTGCATACGGTTTATGATAGAGGCCCCTGCAAAATGCTTTGAGCCGTACCGGGATATTAATCCGGATTGCCTTGCTTTGCAAGCAGATAGTATGAAAATCCATTGACGCTGCACCGGGAACATGCTAAGAATATGTCCGTATGAAAGCGTTGCTCCAAAGAGTGTCGTCCGCGCAAGTTTCGGTTGACGGCAGGGTAATTGGTGAAATAGGGCAGGGACTGCTGGTTTTCTTCTGCGCGGTAAAGGGTGACTCGGACCGCGACCTGGATTATCTTGCAAAAAAAGTCCTGCAGCTCAGAATATTCGAAGATGAGCAGGGAAAGATGAACCTCTCTGTCATGGACATCGGAGGGGCTCTGCTCGTTGTATCTCAGTTTACGCTTGCCGCTTCCACGATCAAGGGAAATCGCCCTTCGTTTGATGCTGCGGAACTGCCGGAGCGCGCGCGGAGCATGTATGAATCGTTTGTGGGCAAGTTGAAAGCGGCGGGAGCGAATGTTCGGACAGGGGAATTTGCAGCCACTATGGCCGTTTCTCTGGTGAATGACGGGCCGGTAACTATTTCTCTCGATTCACGCGAGAAGGAATATCCGCCGGAAAAACATCCTTGACAATTTCCGGCTTTCTCTTTATTATGTCAACTCACGCGTGCCGAAGTGGTGGAACTGGTAGACGCGCTGCGTTCAGGGCGCAGTGGGAGCAATCCCGTGGGGGTTCGAGTCCCCCCTTCGGCACCAAATTATAGACCATCTTTTTTCCGCTTCCCGCGCGGTTTCTTTTTTATTTTCCCCTTGTAAAAACCATCCTCAAGCGCAACATCCAATACACCATGAAATTTTTTCAAAGAATATTTAATAATTTGAAATGCACAAAATTGCAATATATTGTACGAATATTTCAGGTTTTTTTCTTGCTATCTGCATCGGTTTCCGATAATGTAACTGCAAATATCTGAGAATATTTCCTGTTGTAAATTGCTTTTCTGTAATCCACAGTTTTGGTTATTTATTATGCAAACAAACCTGTCAAGGAGGTGTCATATGAGAATCAAAACCATCCATACTGCTTTTATTTTGTTTGTCTTCTGCACTATGCTGCTGGCAAGTGCCTGTGTCAGCCGAAATATTCGTGAAAATGTCGAGGACAAAGGTCCGCAAGTGGTTGCAACGCCTTTACCAGCAGCCGAGCGTATGACAATTGGCATCGGCAGGTTCACCAATGAATCAGTTTATGGAAGCGGATTGTTCACTGACGAATCCGGCGACCGGATCGGCAAACAGGCCTCAGATATGCTGGTCCGGCATCTGCTGGAAACGCAACGATTTAATGTAGTGGAACGACCGGACATCAGTAAACTGCGTGCCGAGGCTTCTCTGATGGGAAAAAATGAAGAGCAGTTTAAGCGAAACCTGAAAGGCGTGGATGCATTGATTCTTGGTTCCGTTGTTGAACTGGGCCGGGAAACCACGGGAGGAATCTGGCTGCTGGGCAAGGAAAAGACGCAACGCGCCCGTGCACGCGTGGTGTTGAGGATGGTTGACCCGAAAACAGGAGAATTATTTTACAGCCAGGAGGGGAGCGGTGACGCTACCATCAGCAGCAGTTCAACCCTTGGTTTTGGAGGAACGGCCGGCTTTGACTCAACCCTGGAAGGGAAAGCCATCGATGCCGCCATTGTAAATCTTATGAATAATGTCGTTAAGACGCTGGATGCTCGCCGCTCTTCCCTCAAATAATGCTGCATACGGAGGCATATCGTGAAAAAGTGTTGTCTGGTCTTGCGACGACAGATTTTGAGTACGGCTCCGGTGATCCGTTTCTGCCTGCTCGCTGGAGTCCTTCTTTTAGCCGGTTGTGCGCCGACTTTATATTATTGGGGTGATTACACCGAAAGTCTGGAGCAGCGCTATGAGAAAGAAAATCCGAATCGAGCCGAACAACTTCTGCGCGAGCAAATGACCGAATACAACACAGGGAATAAGGTGCCGCCCGGGATTTATGCTGATTATGGTTTTCTCCTGTATCGCCGGGGTGATACCGGTGGTGCAATTGCATTTTTTGAAAAAGAAAAAAAGACTTTTCCCGAGTCCGCCCTTTTGATGGACAAACTGATTAACCGCATTAAACAGAAAACGGCGCAGGATTCTTCTAAAACATCATCATCAGCGGGAGAAAAGCGGCCATGAAAAAGATAATACTTCTCATATTTGTTCCACTGATTTTTTTATCCGGTTGTGCTTTATCGACAAAACCCGATCTTGCGGCCTTCTACGCTCATCAGCCGCGGTCTATCGTGGTGGTGCCAGTTGCCAATGACTCGCCGGAAATTACAGCGCCGGCTGTTTTTACCCCATCACTTACCATGCCGTTGGCGGAACGAGGCTATTATGTTTTTCCCATCTACTTGACGGAAATGCTGCTGCGCGACCTGGGTTTGAGCGAAGCAGGACACATCCATCAGATGCCACCCCAGCGTTTTCTGGAACTGTTTGGAGCAGATGCAGTGCTGCTGATAACCATTAAAGACTGGAGCACAAAGTATATTGTATTATCCTCATCCATCGTGGTGGCGGCGGACTATGTACTGAAGGACACCCGCACCGGCATGATCTTATGGCAGGGCAATCGGAGTATTGAACAGCCGAACAGTGGCGGGGGAGATTTGATCGGAATGCTGGTATCTTCAGCTGTCCATGCACTAATTACGGACTACAAGCCTCTGGCTCGACAGGCCAATAATACAGCATTTCTTCCACCGCATGGCTTGCCTGCAGGGCCTTATCATCCGGACTTCGGAAAAGACAAGAGTCGTTTTGAATAGAATCTTTCAGGTTTTCATTTTTCCTATTATTTTAGAAGACTGGACGAATTACTGTAAAAAGCAGCAAGAAACAACCGAGAGGATTTCAAGAACAGCGCATGGGAATATGCATTTTATTATTTTCATGGCCTGAACACGCCCAATAAACAGCATCATTCACTGTTTGCCGCGCGCCCATCCCTTTTGATCTCACCAACCTCATATTCCTTTAGAAACGCCCGTCTCGTCCTCAAGCACTTCCTGGATTTTGACGACCAGCATGAGAGGAGGAAACGACTTTGAAATTAATACGATGTCTCTTTCCAGAACACCATCTTTCCTGTAGTCTGCAATCACCTTTTGCTTTCTATTTGCGCCCGGTTGTCAGTTGACGTGACACTTGTGGTTTTTTTATAGAGCTCATCACTAAGAAACCATTATGGTCGTTTAGAAGAAAGTATTCGTTTTATGAATAATTTGTACAGATTTTTTCAAAAAAATGCATAATTGCGCAAAAAGGTCGGGTTAAGTGTGTAGAAAGTCGTATAAAATTGGAATATTAAAATTCGCAAATTAATTGCGCATATGTTATTTTATTCATGGCTAATAAAAAACTTTGCATGCGCATGTCGGTGATTGCAAAATTAGTTATCACGGACAAGCGAAGGCCCGTTGAACTATTCGTTAAAGTTTATAATCGATATGTCGATATGTGATCTGCTCGTAGCGGATCCGGATGATTACGAACGAACTGCTGAGAGCGGTGATGAAAAATGAATAACAAGATACATTTAATATTTGGAATGCAGTGCAACCAGGAGGAAACGCATGCCAAAAAAATTGCTAATTGTTGATGACTCCGCATCTATAAGAAAGCTGGTGACGTTTGCGCTTAAAGATGCAGGGTATGATGTTCTTGTTGCTGAACACGGGAAAAATGCTCTTGCAAAACTAGCAGACACGCCGGTCGATATGATTATCACCGATCTGAATATGCCGGAAATGGATGGAAACGAACTAATCAGGCACGTGCGGGGAATGGAGCCTTACAAGTTTACGCCGATCGTCATGCTGACAACGGAAGCACAGGAAAAAAAGAAGATGGAAGGGAAGAGTGCCGGAGCAAACGGATGGATCGTGAAACCATTTAAACCGGAACAGCTTGCCGAGATTGTGCGAAAATTTATGGAATAACTTCTTAATCTCGATAGCAATTTAATCCCTGCGACATGGAATCCCCCGACTCTCGTCGGGGGAGGGATGCAGTAAGTCACGGGTGGTCGTGTCTATCGAGGGAGCCTCCGGCTTCTGCCGGAGGGGACTCCACTCAAGGAATAAGCAAAAAAATATCCTGAGCATTCAAAAATCGCATACAGTGTTTCTGAACTGCGAATATATTCCCACCGTCATACATATCAGATACAGTTTACCTGCGTAGTGCCCGGTGACAGACAGATACTCCCATAAAAAAACAGAAAAGTCTGATGGAAAATATCTATAAAGCGGGCGCATATCTGCTCTTTTGAGTACAGAGACATTGTCAACGAAACAAAAGACATCATTAGGACGCCACCCTTGATGCTTTATGGAGTTTTATTATCTCGAACCATACTATACTTACGACTCCCGCGAAGAAACAGAGTGCGAGATCAATTCCGTGCAGCGTATTGAACTGGAAGAGTGTGTGCATGAACGGGGTGGAGAGCACAATACCCAGGAACAGAACGGCTCCGCCCAGGACCATCCAAAGGGCGGGATTGGGCGAACGGAATGTCGTGATAATGCTTCTGGTCCATGACCTGTTTGTCAGGATCAGTCCGAGGTTCGCTATGATGAGCGTCGTAAAGCAGAGAGTCCTCGCTTCAGATTCACCCTGTTCGCGATACAGTGCTGTAACATATATGAGAAAAACGACGAGGAGTACGGCGGCCCCTTGCAGCAGACTGAACACGATCATGCCTCGGTCGAAGAGAGGAACTTCGAGACTGCGGGGTGGGCGCGTCATGATGTCCGTCTCTTCCGTCTCCGCTTCGAATACGATCGAGCAGGCCGGATCTATGATCAATTCAAGAAACACGATATGCACCGGCAGCAGCACCAGCGGCCAGTGAAGCAGTACCGGCAGCAGCGACATCCCGGCTATCGGCACGTGGACGGCAAAAATATACACCATGGCTTTTTTGAGATTGTCGAATATCCTTCTGCCCATTCTGACCGCCTGAACGATCGACGTGAAATCGTCATCCAGCAGCACGATTGACGAAGCCTCACGGGCAACGTCTGTCCCTCGTCCACCCATCGCGATTCCGATATGAGCCGCCTTGAGCGCCGCCGCGTCATTCACTCCGTCGCCGGTCATGGCCACCACCTCGCCGTTTGCTTTCAGCGCATTGACGATGAAAAGCTTTTGCTCGGGAGCAACCCTTGCGAAAATGTCCACGTTCCTGATCTTTTGCCGGAGCTCTGCTGCGCTCATTTTCTCGATTTCTGGCCCCGTGATGACCTCGGCACAGTTTTTCAGCCCGATTTCCGCGGCGATGTTTCGGGCAGTGACCGGATAGTCTCCGGTTATCATCACGACCCGTATGCCGGCAGAGGAGCACTCCTTCACGGCCTCCGGCACACCCGGCCGGACGGGATCAGCCAGACCTATCAGCCCCATGAAATCAAAAATAAAGTCATGCTGTTCAGCTGGAAGCGACCTCTTTGAGAAAGCAGACCGTGCTATACCGATGACCCTGAGCCCTTCACCTGCCATTGTGTCTATGGCGCGGATAATCTGTTCTTTCCGGGTTTCGTCCAGATGGCAGATGTCGGCAATGGCTTCGGGAGACCCCTTTGCGGCAATAATGAAATCCTTGCTGTCAGGTGATTTCCAGACGCGGGACATGGCCAGCAGTTCGGGGGAGAGGGGGTATTCCTCCACCAGGACCCAATCGTCGTGAAGATGGCCGGTGTCAGCAAGCGTCCTGTTTCCGAGTTCACGCAGGGCCATTTCCATCGGGTCGAACGGAGCCGCCTGGCTCGCGAGGATGCTGAATTCAACGATCTCGTGAATGCGTTCATGTATTGTTTCGGCATCGTACGCCAGATCATAGAACATGTTCTCGGAAAATATTTTTTTTACGGACATCCGGTTCAGCGTAAGCGTGCCGGTTTTATCAACACAGAGAACCGTTGCGGAACCGAGCGTTTCCACCGCCGGAACACGCCGCGTTAGAACTCTTTTTTGCGACATCCGCCACGCGCCAAGAGCGAGAAATATGGTCAGAACCACTGGAAATTCTTCCGGAAGCATGGCCATGGCGAGGGTTATTCCGGCAAGCAGCCCATTCAGCCAGTTGCCACGCGTGAGACCGTAGGCGACGACAACAAGAACGAAAAGCGCCATTCCGATGAGCGCAAGATTCCGGACCAGCTTCGCGGTTTCTGTCTGCAGAATCGTCCGTTCCTGCACGATAGTGGTAAGGGATGTGCCAATTTTACCTATTTCCGTGTCTGCGCCGATCGCTTTGCTTTCCGCGATGCCGAAGCCCTGTACGACCAGCGTTCCGGAAAATACGCACGGCAGACCGTCGCCGCCCGGACGGTGCATGGCAGTTGAGCTTACAGTGGGTGCTTTTCGTACGGGGATTGATTCACCGGTAAGCAATGACTCATCCACGGAGAGATTGACGCAGGACAAGACGATTGCGTCGGCAGGCACCCGGTCCCCCTCTGCCAGCACGATGATGTCGCCCCTCACCACGTCCCGTCCCGGTATCCGTTTCGGAGATCCGTCCCTGATGACGAGGGCACGGGGGCTTGCGAGGTCCCGCAATGCCTCAAGAGCGCGTTCGGTTTTGCGTTCCTGATACAGTGTTATGCCCATGACCAGAAATACGAAGCTGAGCAGCAACAGCGCTTCGACAATGTCTCCGAGAAGCAGATAGATGCCTCCGCCGGAGATCAGAAGCAGAAACATGGGTTCCTTGACGACCTCGAAGGCGATTGCGGCAGTGCTTTTCTTTTTGGACGCAGGAAGCTCGTTATGCCCGTCTCTGGCAAGTCTTATTCCGGCTTCGGCTTCGGAAAGTCCAGGAAAATTTTGAATGTCTGCAGTTGTTTTGATCATCAGTACCTTAAATCTATAAAAGCATGATGTTAACTGTTATTACTATTGTATCAAACCTGCGACGGGATAGGGCGCCGATAAAATTGGCAGATATTTGCTTAATATCTTGTCGATAGTATGCATGTTATGATATATGCTTTGATCTATAATTTTTTCCTATAATCTGTATCCAGGTCGGCATTTAATGGTATCCAGAGTTCATTCAGAATATTTTATCTTCCCTACGATACTCTATCGATCATGTTGACATTAGAATAGATCAGGAATATAGTCATGATTAAACAAATGGCATAATCATTGCTAAACTCGCTAACAACAGAAATCCGGTGTTAGCGAGGGGGCTAGATAATAGGTGCTTAGTTAGTTAACTGCTTATCACCTTGTTATCTGGAGGTCTCATGAAACGACTGATATTCACAATCTTTACCTTGTCACTTCTTTCACTACCGCAGTTCGTCTATTCCCAGGACAAGCCTGTCATTACACTCCATGATATGACATGGGCTGACGGCACTCGACAGACTTTTAGTATAACGGAGCAAAGTGCTGCACATGTGCCGGAATGGTCCCCTGAAAAAGATGATAAGCCGCCATTGTCGATTTCCCGAGCGATTACTCTGGCGAAAGACTGGGCAAGAAAACAGTACCCCAAGGAGAATAAACCCGATATTGGAACTATCAGCATGCGGCGTATCAAATGGCCTGAAATGATGAATAGATGGTTTTACGTGATCGAATTCAGTAAATACCTTCAGGGCTATACAACTGATGGTGTGCCTGTCACTGGAATGACGAAAGATCCAACATTTATCGTAGTGCTCATGGACGGAACTATTGTGCGCCCTGTCATCAGTAAAAAACGATGATAACCTGCCGGTCCACAGCGACGCGCCTTGCGGCGCGTGACCGGCGCGTTAATCTCCTTCCAACTATGAAACGTAAATTTCTTATAAATGCTTTTTGTCTATCTGCCGTACTCCTTCTCTGGCCCCAAGGTGTCATTGTTGCGGACCTGCTCCAGAAATCGGAGAGGCAATCAAAGACCATTTTGCTTGATCCTTGGTTCGGCGGAAAGGAAAAAGGTTCGCGCATTGATTCAAAATATGCCAAGGAAATTACTCTTCAAGAAACGAAAAAAATTCAGGAGTTGCTAGAATCGCAAGGGTTCAAAGTTCTCTATACGCGCAGAGGAGATGATTTCATTACTCTTGAGCAAAGGGTAATGATAGGGCAGTCGAAGGGTGTAAATCTTCATATTGCCATTAAAGTAAGCAAGGCGCAGAGCGAGTGCATCAAAATCTTCTTCGCATCGCCCACCGTTAAAAACAAACAAAAAGAGAATCAGAAATACACATCTGAAGAACTCAATGAACAGCTTGGTGAAATATTAGATGGTTTACTAGCCGACTCGATTCGAGAAGAAAGCCAAATACTCGGCGGGATGATTAGAAATAAGCTTAACGATCAACACGTTTTCAGTGTTGAACTATTGAGAGGTGCCGATTATCTTCTTAAGAACGTTCATCAACCTACAGTCATGATAGATTATCGCATCGTACCTCGCTCTGATTGGAAGTCCATGCTAGAAAAGATCGCACGACTTATTGCGGATTCAATAAAAGAACATTACGATCAACGTACTTTAAAAGAAAGAGACGTGATTTAACCTGGCGCTCGACTGCGACGCGCATTGCGGCTCGTCAGCGCCGCAATGTGTAAGCTACAAATAGTATCTGTTGTAGTAATCAAGTTCTTGTCGGTACATAAAAGTAGGTGTTATTTGCTGTAACTCCTTATGCAAAACACGTCTCTACGTCAGTAATTGTTGGATTTTGCATGCTGATTTTCTCCATAAGCCTCATGCTTGTATATTGCTAGGAGCAACATTAATCAAGCATGCAAAATTCTTTTGGATTACAGTGTATTATATGCGGTTTGTAAATAGGCTACAAGCTGAGTAACTGATTCCTGAAGCGAATAATGGGTGAAAATTGCAACAAGCAAGCCGGCGACAAGGCAGCCTCCTGCAACCAATCCGAGAAATCGTGCAATCACGAGCATCATCTGAACATACAGTACCATCATATTGTCCTCCTCTCCGGTCGAACAGGCGATTCCTGTGTTGACCGCAGTGCCACTCATTTGCTATGTTCACTGTTGATTAAAACATACGTTTTTTGGTCTTCTTTGTAAATGTGGAAGATATTGATGATGTCTCAGGTAAAACCGAAAGCTGTACAAAAATTTTGGATCAGGAATGAGAGTCGAGCAATACTATATTGATTAAAACAATCTCCCGGATTTCTATGCATAGTCACGATTATCAAGTATGCACCGGTATATCCTGGTGCCAATATTATTGTTATGTGGAACGACAAAAAATACGTGCCCCAGTGAGGTATGTATAAAAGCTTCCATGATCATACTACAGACCGGGGCAGAGACATGCACCCCGACGGTGTGCGTATGTATCTCGAGTTTGAATATCGCCGAATGCCGTGCTGGAGACGATAAGCCATGAAACGGAAAGTACTTGTAAAAATGACTTATAGGTAATTTGCGGTTGATTTCTTACTAGCGCTGATTGACTTGCTTCTTTAAAATAATCAGTTAAAAAGCTTATTACGCATTTTTAAGCTGTTGCCTAACGGGTTTCCAGGCTTTTCGCTTCCCCGACACGGTGAATTTTGATCATATT
>CAZPGZ010000015.1:0-80680 GCA_964586075.1 uncultured Nitrospiraceae bacterium
AAAGATCAGTCAGAATCTCTAATTGCAAGTGTCACTATACTTGGGGGTAGCTCCTCTAACGGATAGATGGTATTTTCAAGTTCGTTCAAACTGGAACCAATCAGTATCAAGTTTTGACACGATATTGTTGCTTGCCGGAATTGGATATAGGTTTGATCCTCTCTCGAAGTCGTTAGCGACTGCTCGTGATTCAGCGCCGGTTCAACGGCGAGAAACAACAAAAAATGAAGTTACTATATTCGTTGGTAGAACCATCGTAAATAGCTTTGGATCAGAACTTGCCAATGCGCGAAGCATTGAATATCGCAGAAGTCTTTTTCCTTTTATTGATTGGACCATTTCCTGGTTAAATGAAGGTGGGAATGAAGTGCTCCGTAGAAACGGGATTGTTGCTGAGTTATGGGGTGTGAAATCGTTCTTAGATGACCGTTTTTCGATTGGCATTGGGGGAGGAGTTTATTTCAGCGTAAACCATCAGGCCAGACAACAAGATGGTGAGCATGATGGATGCTTATCAGGAATCGTTACCCTATCTGGAAATTATAAGTTTTTTGAACACTGGGGGATAAGAGCTTCTTGGGACCGTATTGTGACCACATATGATCGTGATACCGATGTAATACTTGGCGGTATTAGTTACTTTTTTTAACGCTACCGTAAATAATGATTGACATTATATGAATTTTCTAACATTAAGCACGGTTATAACGGAGACTAAAAATGCGAACGTTACTTCTAAATCCTCCTTCATATAAAGGATTTGATGGAGGTGCTGGTTCCCGCTATCAGGCTAGGCGTGAAATACGTTCTTTTTGGTATCCAACGTGGCTGGCATATCCTGCTGGAATGATTAAAAAGAGTAGGTTGGTTGACGCTCCAGCTGAGGGATTAAACACGGAGGA
This sequence comes from uncultured Nitrospiraceae bacterium, assembly GCA_964586075.1. Lineage (GTDB taxonomy): Bacteria > Nitrospirota > UBA9217 > UBA9217 > UBA9217 > JBAZLV01. Next base: position 903 of record CAZPGZ010000015.1, read on the forward strand.
TGTTGTACGTCTTGCAGAAGACTTTGACTTGATTGCAATGAGTACTAGTACTCCTACGGTTTCTCATGATGTCAAACTAGTCGAAACCTTGAAAGATAAATATCCTAAAATAATAATTGGTCTCGTTGGTCCTCATACGATGGTGCGTCCCATAGAAACAATGGGTCTTTCGAGGGAACTGGATTTCGTAACGACTGGAGAATTTGATTATTCTATTACTGCAATAGCATCTGGAATTCCATTCCAAAAAATAAATGGATTGATATTTCGCGATAAAAACGGATTGACACGAACTCCTGATAGGCCGCTACTAGAAAATCTGAATGAACTTCCTTTTGTGAGCCCTATTTATGCCCGTGATCTTAATATAGAAAATTATTACAACGGCTACTTGCTGCATCCATATGTCTCACTATATACCGGCCGTGGTTGTCGTGCCCGCTGCACTTATTGTTTGTGGCCTCAAACAATATCAGGACACGCATACCGGGTGAGAAGCATTCAAAATGTGTATGAGGAAATGCAACTTGCTAAGCATCTATTTCCGTATGTAAAAGAGTTTTTTTTCGACGATGACACGCTGACGGAAGAACCGGAACGAGCTGCTGCGTTGGCAAAGATGTTGAAACCATTAGGCATTACGTGGTCATGCAACGCGAGGGCTAATGTACGTAAAGATATACTGAGAGTACTCAAGGATTGCGGGTTGAGACTGCTTACTGTTGGATTTGAGTCTGGAAATCAAAAAATACTAAACAATATAAAAAAAGGAATCCATATCACCCAAGCGCGCGAATTCATGAAAGCAACAAAAGATCTTGGAATTCTTGTGCATGGAGCATTCATTCTTGGCTTGCCTGGAGAAACAGCCGAGACGATAGAAGAAACGATGCAATTTGCGCTGGAGCTTGATCCCTATAGCATCCAGGTGTCTTTGGTAGCTCCTTATCCAGGCACTGAGATTTACGAACAAGGAATGCGAAAAGGATGGATAAAACAGGAAGGGGTGCAACTGCTGAATAATGGTGTCCAGAATGCAGTCATTTCATATGAAGATTTGTCATCCGAATATATTTTTGAATCGATAGAGCGATTTTATCGAAAATTTTATTTGAGGCCGCGCCCAATTTTAAGGATTTTAAAAGAAATGCTTCAAGATAAGCATGAATTCTTCCGTCGTGTAAGAGAGGGAGGGGAGTTTTTCTCCTTTATGGCAAAACGAAAAGGAGACGATCATACCTAACGATGCAAATTGCCAAAAAATATGCGGTCATTACAGCAGATGATTTTGGAAAATCATCTGCTGTAAACGAAGCAATTGCCTTTGGTCATGAAAACGGCATTTTGAGCGCCGCGAGCATCATGGTGTCGGGCAATGCGTTTGACGAATCTATTAGAATTGCGCAAAAGTACAAGAAGCTGTCTATAGGTCTGCACGTGACACTCTGTGATGGAAAAAGTATTCTTTCTCGATCAGAGATTCCAGATTTAGTAGATGCTGCCGGCTCATTTTGCAAGAGTCCTTCTTATGCATGGATACGTTACACAAATCCAGCATTGCATAGACAACTGGAAGCAGAAATTGAAGCGCAGTTCGATTATCTTATAAACGCAAATATGCAGCCGGACCATGTGGATAGCCATCATCATCTTCATATGCATCCTGCATTATGTGCAATAATTTGCCGTCAGGCAGCAAGAAGAGGTATACGATCGATCAGAATTCCTCATGAACCGATGCAGGTTTTTCTCCGCGCTCTCACGCTTTCCCGCGGTGTCATGCCATTTCTTGAATGGGCCGTTTTTAAAACGATCCGGAAGTTCAATGTTGAAACAGCCGAGCTATATGGATTGGATGTGCTGCCTTCCGCATACGGCCTTGCACGAACAGGACATGTTGACGAAAAAAATCTACTCAATGTGATCAGATATCTTCCTCAGAAAGCAGAGATTTTTCTTCATCCTGATATCTCGACAGACCGTGGGCAAAAAGAGCTGGAAGCTCTCACCTCTAAAGCAGTAAAGATTGCACTGGAGTCTCTCGACATAAGCGTATTAAACCGCAAAGAAATGCTGAACCTTAAAAAGGACTGCTTATAGAAGATACGCGGCGAATCTGCCGGGTTAAATATATTACGTGGAGTTTTAGAAAGAGGAAATATGAAAACTTTCCTTGTTGTCATGATAGCAGCAGCATGCGCCGCGGTGGGTGAAACATTGTTAAGCTACGGTATGCGCTCATATGGAGCGATCAACTTGTCCAGCTCCGAGCACTGGCTAACGCTCGTTTCATCTGTTGTGAAAAATCCTTATATTTTTTCGGGAGTAGTCTTTCTCGCGGTCTTTTTCTTTCTGTACCTCGCGGCGCTTTCCTGGGCCGACTTGAGCTTTGTGCTGCCGCTTACCGCCGTATCGTATCTGTTTGCAGTTTTCCTGGCTAAATATTTTCTGAAAGAAGACATATCCTGGTACCGCTGGCTTGGCACCATTGTCATAGTGATCGGAATTGTCCTAGTTTCTCTCGATGATAACAAACGGACAACCGATCACGCGGCAAAAAAGCAGTTTGCGGCGCAGAGTTTGTCTGATTCCGGGACGTTAATTGATAAATAGACTTGTCGTTTCATATCCAAATTATTGAGGTGTGATTATGCGTGCATTAGTGACTGGAGCAACTGGTTTTATAGGTTATCACGTGGCAAAACTGTTACACGAAAAAGGGTGCTCGGTCCGAGCCTTAGTGCGACCTGAAAGTGATATTACGTTATTGAAAAGCTTTTGTGAATTAATTATGGGAGATGTCAGGGATTCAGAAGCAGTTGCCAGGGCGATGAAAAATTGCAGATATGTATACCACATTGCCGCAGATTACAGATACTGGGTTCCAGACGCGTCAACCATGTATGCGACTAATGTGACCGGGACAATAAATGTCATGAAGTCCGCACTTCATGCTGCGGGGTTACTAAAAGTTATTTATACGAGCAGCGCTGGCGTTCTTTCCAGCGGTTCAAAGGTAATACCTTCCAACGAAAATGATACCGCAAGCCTTCATGAAATGGTAAATCATTATAAAAAAAGCAAGTTCCTTGCCGAGGAAGCCGTATTTGCATTCATCAAGAAAGGTTTGCCTGCTGTCATTGTAAATCCTACCACTACGCTTGGTGCTGTCGATAGAAAACCCACGCCAAGTGGACAAATTATCGTGGATTTCTTGAATAGAAGGATACCTGCGTACATAGAGACAGGACTTAACATTGTAGATGTTGAAGACGTTGCAGCCGGACATCTGATGGCAGCCGATTATGGAAGAATTGGCGAGCGGTATATTTTGGGGAATGAAAACATTACGCTTAAGAAGTTTTTTGAATGTCTGGCCGGATGTGCGAAACAAAAAGCGCCAAGCATCCGTCTGCCCTATGCACCTGTAGTAATTGCAGCGTATGTGAATGAAGCCATATCTAAATGGGTTACGCACAAACAACCCAGAATAGCGCTTCCAAGTGTAAAAATGGCTAAAAAGTACATGTATTTTGACAACAGAAAAGCAGTAAGAGAATTACAGATGCCACAAACTCCATTGAGAATAACAATAGAAAAAGCAATACGCTGGTACGAAAACAACGGCTATGTTATCTCGCAACCAAATGGCACTGTTTATAATGCATAATCGTGACACTTGTAGTAAATCTTATGAAAACAATCCTAAACTGAAGAAATAATTTACTTTTTTGATCATGATAAATATATTCATTTACCTATTGATGACCGCGTCGATTATTTACAGCATTATCGCATTGTATTGCGTTTGGGATTTTTTCAGTAAAAAAAAAGGGCATGCACATCTTACTAAATACGAACCGATTTCCATTATAAAACCAATTAAAGGAATCGCAAAAGGTTTTAATGAAAACATTAAAACCTTTTGCGATCAGGATTACCCGGAATATGAGGTGTTACTCGGAGTAACAAGTCCCGTTGACAATATAAACGCCGAGAAAGAAATTTCAACGTGCCCCACCGGGAATAAGATCCGAAAAGTTATGAGTACTGAGCATAACGGAGCCAACAAGAAAGTATCAAATCTTATAGGACTTCTTCAATCAGCCAAATATGACCTGCTTGCCATCAGCGACAGCGATATGCGCGTTAACAGTGAATATTTGAGAAAAATTTCTGCAGAATATGCTGCAGAGAAAAACGCTGGTCTCGTAACCTGTCTTTATAAAATATCAGATCCTCCTTCCATGGGAGCCGCATTGGAGTCGCTCAGCATAGCCCTTGATTTTATTCCCTCAGTGCTTATTGCCCGAAAACTCGAAGGTGTTACGTTTGGATTGGGAGCAACCTTATTCACTTCCAAAAAAAAGATTGAAGAGGTTGGCGGATTGACATCGATTGCTAATTACCTCGCTGATGATTACCAGATTGGAAACCGTCTGTGGCAGCGCGGGTATAAAATTGTTCTTTCAAATGTTGTTATAGAAAACGTTGTCGGTCCCATGAGCTTTGCCGAGTATTTCAATCACCAACTAAGGTGGTCCAGAACCTGCCGCGTGTCCAGACCATATGGCTATGCTGGCTACGGGATCACGCATCTTTTCGTATTTTCTCTATTTTGCCTGGCCATAAGCAATTTTAGCCCGCTTGCGATGTCTTTGCTCATTGCCGCGCTGTTTTTGCGTTATTGTCTTGCAGCATTACTGCATCGACTGGTCATTCCTTCAAAAAAGTGGAGAAGATGGCTTGTTTTGCTGCCTGTCAAGGATGTTCTGAGTTTCATAATTTGGGTTTGGAGTTTTGCAGGCAATAAAGTCACCTGGAAAGGAATACCGTACAGGATATTGAGAGACGGACGCATCAAAGAGGACCGTTCATTTGGCTAAAGAGCCTTGAAGCCGGGAGCTATGCACCTTTTAAAAAAATTTATAACATACAGGTGTACAGGATTGGTAATTTCACCACGTTCAAATTACAGTCAATATCTGGTAATCGTTCTTATCATACTGCTTTCGGCTTGTTCTGCGGGGAAACATTTAGACACGGAATTGCAGCAGCCGTCCGCATTATCTCTCGCGGAGGAAACGCAGGCTTCAGAAGAAGCAATCCTCGGATTTGATGACGCGGAAGAAGAAGATATCTACGATCCCCTTCAACCCGCAAACAAAGCAATGTTTGCGGTTAACGACAAGTTTTATTTCTGGTTTATTAAACCGGCAACAACTGGTTATAACTGGGCTGTTCCGGAAGGCGCCAGGAAATCGGTGAAAAATTTTTTTTATAACATTGAGATGCCTGTCAGATTCGTAAGTTCTCTGATGCAGGCGCAAGTAAAATCCATGGGAATAGAGCTTGCGCGCTTCACGATTAATTCCACGATCGGTTTTTTGGGTTTCTTTGATGTCGCAAAAAATTCATTTGCTCTCGAACCCCAGGAAAAAGATATTGCTCAGGCTTTGGGTAAGTATGGTATCGGGGAAGGATTGTACCTGGTCTGGCCCTTTGCCGGGCCTTCCACGGCAAGGGAGACAGCAGGTTCGATTATCGAATTATTCCTTACGCCTTGGAGACTTGTTCAGCCTGATGCAGCTGCGGCAGGCATCGGCGTATATGATTACTTTAATCGAGCCTCGCTAGAAGCGTATGAATATGAAGAATTAGTTAAGTCTTCATTGGAGCCTTACGCTGCACTAAAAAATGCTTATATCCAATACCGGAGAAACATTGTAAACAATAGATGATTTTTTAACAGCCGCAGAAAAAACAACGATTTTTCAGTTGCTTGTTTTGTTATAAGTTAATTCACCTAAATAGTCTATAGAGAGCGCGACGTGTATAACCGCAGTTTGTTTCGCGGAACTCTGCTTAATGCGAAAGGGGTGTTCTATGAAACGGAATACTTCTATATTTCATTTTACTGATAACACAGTAAAGTCCTTGAAAAAGGACTATCTTACATGTCTTTATTTTCTTCATGGCGCATTGCCACAGGCGGCCACTTCTAACGATCATTACCTCGCGCTGGCCTTAGCTGTGCGGGCTCGGATGTTACAGAGCTGGCTGGGGAATACAGATGAGCAACTTAATAGAAACAACCGGGCAGTATGTTACTTTTCAGCTGAATATCTCCCGGGATCGCATCTGGGCAATGTCCTGATGAATCTGGGGATAATGGATCAGGCTCGATTAGCGATGAAAGAATGCGGACAAGATCTGGATATGCTGCTTTCTCAGGAACAGGAACCCGGGTTGGGCAATGGGGGATTAGGACGACTGGCCGCTTGTTTTCTTGACTCACTGGCAAATTTGAACATTCCATCTATCGGTTATGGTATTCGTTATGAATTTGGTATTTTCGATCAAGAGATCAAAGACGGCTGGCAGGTAGAAAAGACCGATAAATGGCTGTCTCATGGCAACCCATGGGAAATCTGCCATCCAGGAAGTTCAGTAGAAGTTAAATTCGGAGGTTATACGAAGAGTTATACAGACGCATCAGGGCACTATCGAGTTCAGTGGGTTCCCGAACGGATTATCTGCGGCATTCCTTACAATACGCTCATACCAGGTTATAAAACCTCAACGATGGCTACGATGAGACTTTGGAAAGCTGAATCGTGCGAATCATTTGACGTGCAGGCTTTTAACACAGGCGACTATCTGGGAGCCGTACACGAGAAAATTGTCTCCGAAACGATTTCCAAGATACTTTATCCCAATGAAGGTGCACAAATGGGGAAAAAACTGCGTCTTGCACAACAGTTTTTCTTTGTATCCTGCTCTCTCCAAGACCTTATCCGTATTCAGCAACTTCGTGGCCGGGGGTTGGAAACATTTCACACCAATTTCGCAGTGCAGCTTAATGACACACATCCGTCTATAGCTGTTGCAGAGTTAATGCGTCTTTTAGTAGATGAAAACGGTATGGAATGGGAAAAAGCTTGGGATATCACGCGGCAAACATTTTCATACACGAATCACACGCTCCTCCCTGAGGCATTAGAGACTTGGCCTGTATCCCTTTTTGCCGCCCTTCTTCCGCGGCACTTGGAAATCATATACGAGATTAACGTGAGATTTTTGAACGAAGTCCGGCAACGCTTCCCTCATGATGAGGAGTGGACGCGGCGATTGTCTTTGATCGACGAAAACGGCGAGCGTTCTGTCCGGATGGCCCACCTTGCAACAGTTGGAAGCTATGCTGTGAACGGGGTGTCCAGGGTACACACCACCCTGCTCAAAAAACATGTTCTCAAGGATTTTCATACTTTATGGCCTGAAAAAATCATGAACATTACCAATGGCATCACGCAGCGCCGCTGGTTACTTCTCAGCAATCCGAGATTAAGCGCACTAATCAGCGAAGCTATAGGGAAAGGATGGATTCGTAATAGTAAAGAACTGCGCAAACTTGACCCTTTGACAAACGACAATGAATTTAAAAAAAGGTGGCATGAAGTTAAGAATAAGGCAAAAGAAGAATTGGCCGACTATATTCAGCAACATTGCGGCATTATAGTCGATTCCGAAACACTTTTTGACGTGCAGGCTAAGCGGATTCATGAATATAAGCGCCAGCATCTGAATGTGCTTCATATAATCGCGCTCTATTTGCGAATCAAACAGAATCCTGCCATCGAGATGGTTCCGCGCACGTTTCTTTTTGCAGGCAAAGCGGCTCCTGGCTACAGTATGGCAAAATTCATCATCAAACTCATCAACGAAGTGTCATTCAAGATCAATAATGATCCCGATGTAAATGAAAAACTCAAAGTGGCATTTATACCTGATTTTAACATCACGGTAGGACAGCGGATCTATCCGGCTGCTGATCTTTCCGAGCAAATATCCACGGCGGGCAAGGAGGCCTCAGGCACTGGCAATATGAAGTTTATGCTTAACGGTGCACTTACGATCGGGACGCTGGACGGAGCTAATGTCGAAATGCAGAGCGAGGTTGGAGCTGAAAATTTCTTTTGCTTTGGACTGAAAGTCACGGATGTTGAAAAACTCAAAAAGCAGGGATATAAACCACGGGACATTATTAGTGCCTGTCCAGAATTGAATGCGGTCCTGGAGTCTCTAGCAAGAGGGGACTTTTCACCTGATGATCAAAACCTTTTCCGTCCTTTATTAGACGAGTTGCTTGAACGAGATTCTTTCTTTGTTCTGGCCGATTTTGCCGATTATGTTGACTGCCAGGGGAAAATAAGCACCCTTTTTTTGAATCAAGATGAATGGACGCGCAGATCAATTCTCAACACGGCCCGTTCCGGGTTCTTTTCCTCGGATAGATCAATCCGGGAGTATGCAGAAAAAATATGGAAAGTTAAATCTAGCACGAATCTATAAATAAGCAGCGAATGTAAAATTTTGCATTACGTTACTTCTCTATAAAGAAAAAATGATTAATTAGAAAAATTTCCGATGATTCTTGCAAAATCAAAAACGCTATTTATTTTTATTACGATGGTCATAATATTTCTGAACACTCCTGTGGTCGTAGCAGCGGCCGATAAGGAGAGCGTTGAGAGCAAAGATATTAGCCATAGCAGTGCATTTGGAGAATGGAACCCCCGAAAAGATGGAGATGAACCGGCACTTTATATAAACGAACCTATGTACTTTATTGTAGGGAAACATGATAGAGACACAAAAGCGCGTTTTCAGGTTAGTTTAAAATACCGGCTTTTTGACAGAGATGGAATCGTAGTAAATAAAATCCCTTGGTTAGAAAAATTACATTTTGCCTACACACAGACGTCATTGTGGAATTTAAGCTCAAACTCAACAGCGTTTGAAGATACAAGCTACCGTCCTAGTTGCTTTTGGGAATTTCAGAACATACAAATGAAAAAAATGCCCGATTTCCTTCGGTTAGGCTATGAGCATGAATCGAATGGACAGGGTGGAGAAAAATCCCGTGGCATCAACACACTTTTCATCTTCCCCGCATGGACTATGCCGATGGGAAGTATGGATTTGACTATAGGGACTAAAGTATATGTTTATATCTCCAGGGATAGTGAAAACTCAGATATAGAAAAATATCGAGGTTATGCCGATTTGATTGTGCGGTACGGACGCGAGGACAGTTGGCTCATTGCTGCTATGTGGAGATATGGGATTGATAATAAAAACACCATACAATTAGATCTCTCATATCCGATTAGAAAGAAGATTTTTGCGCGGACGGGTGGATATTTTTACATCCAGTCGTTTTATGGCTATGGTGAAACTCTCTTAACATATAATCAGAAACAGGACATTAACGTTAGGTTCGGATTTGCCGTTGTCAGATGACACCTCCGTCGCATATGAACTTAAAACAGCGACAGGAGAAACAGAAGCGGTGCTTTGTGCGTCAGACAGGAAGTAATATGGTTGGGATAACTTGAGCAACACAGTGCAAATTCTAAGAAAGGGTCAGTCTGATGAGTATTGTAAATAATAGAATTAAACAGCTTGAGAGAGATCTAGAATCGATAGAAACCAGGATTAAGCTGATTGAAAATGAAGTAAAATTGCAAAGCAAAAAATTGGATGTATGTGCACAAAACCAGTTAGTAATGGAAAAACGTTCAGATGAGACACCACCGTTGGAATACTATAATAAATAGACTCTCAGTAGAAAAAGGTGGAAAATACTATTCTTGTCAAATCGCTTGGTTTCTCGTCTTTGTTTATAAATCTTGTGTCTAATCAATTTTTAAAAATTCTTGTGCAAGGTACTCACCGACATTGGTCGGCGTGATGAATTTGTGATGGTTTCTTGGCTTACTCGCAGTATACGTTGCCGCAAACAAAATTTCACCAGTTGCTACATCAATCAGCCTTGCCGAGCAATTGGAAATATAATCTCGGTACCCGCCGTTTGACAATCCGGCAAAACCATTTGATATTGTTGCGTTCCCAACGATCATGGCATCTATCCCTTTTATTTTCCCGATAATCGACTGCTGATTTTGCAGAAGACCCGTGAGAGAAATCCCTTGTTCAGCCAAAATTTTGTCAAGCTGAGTCCTTTCTATTATCGTAAATCTGGACTTGACCAAATTTGCGGACAGCGATTCTGCAACTGCCGATCCCATGTCGGCATTGTTAGCATCAAAAGGAAGTACAGCAATTCTTTCAATTGATTTTAACCGTTGTGGATTATTAACAAATTTCTTGGTTGTAATCGTGGAACACGCAGGTATGCAGACCAGACATATAATCAATATGTTTAGAACCCAACTGAATTTTTTCATTGGTCTTCCTTCCTGTTCATCAGTGTTAATTTTGGATTGTGAACATGATGGGCTTCTATCTTTATCTGTAGTATAGTGCGCGTTATTTTGTATTTTCCTTAATTACCTGCCCCGGGCTTACAAACGAAATCCCCTGCCCGGACGTCGCACCGATCATGACACATTCTATAATAGGGGTATTTATCATTTTTTGTGCGGACCATTTTATAATAAAATTTGCTCCGACACCGCCCGCGGTATCGCTTTCCGGAATGTAAATATAGGTTGATTCCAGAGGACCCAAGGCCACCGCTTGCTGATAGTATGTTCTAACCAATTTCCCTTTTGTATCAAAATAATTCGCAGACAGGACGGTGAGAGAATTTGTCATATCGGTATTTCTTATGCTCAGTATGGCTGCCAGATAAAACGGGATCTGCTTGGGCGCGGTGAACACATTGGAATAAACTGGAACATAAACCGTCTGTCCTTTTGATAAATTATACTGTTCTGCTGCGCTCCCTTCGTGGCAATAAATAAGAAGGGAAAGAAGCACTCCGTATTGCATCAGTTTGCAAAACAGCTTTTTCATATCGCAACCTCCTCGTTGTCTACCGCCTGCACCGGCATTTGTGTTTTTGTATCCGGCAACCTCCGGCAGTTTCGTCCGGAATTATCTATAATCGTCCGTCGACGCCGTGATGTAACTATATCACAAAGCGCCGCTTCTGCAAGAGTCTGGCATGGTTTTTTTTAGTGGGATAGCTTTGAGTGGAGTCCCCTCCGGCAGGAGCCGGAAGCTCCCTCGATAGACACGACCTCCCGCCGACGAGCGTCAGGGGATTTCCTGTCGCAGGGATTCATTCCGTAAGAATCAACTGCCGGAATCGGGCTGGCCGCCCTTGAGTACGGTTTGAAGTGCTTTGCTTAAATCCGTAAGTTTATATGGTTTGGAAATGATGGCGGAAAAACCGTATTCCCGGTAATTTGCCATTATGGCATCCTGCGAATATCCGCTGGAAACGATTGCTTTAACGCGAGGGTCCGTTTTCAACAACTCTTTTACGGCTTCCTTCCCTCCCATCCCACCCGGAATGGTCAGGTCCATGATAACAGCATTAAAGGGCCGTGCTGACGCACGTGCTTTTTCATATGTTTCGATGGCTTCGCGTCCGTCCCTGGCATATCCGACCTCATATCCGAGACTGTCAAGCATTGCTCCTGCAACATCTCTCAACATTGCGTCATCATCCATAATCAGAATTTTTCCATTTCCATAAACCGGCTCGTCTGCGGCAGGTTTCTCCGCCGATATTTGCTTCGGAGAAGCGGGGAGAAATACCGTAAAGACTGTCCCGGTTCCAACCGTGGATTTTACCATAATGTATCCATCATGTTTCTTGATAATAGAATAGGCTATGGCCAATCCAAGCCCGCTTCCACCCTGTTTTGTCGTAAAATACGGATCAAAAATCCTTTTCAGCTGGTCCGGCGGGATTCCTGCACCCTGGTCTTCGACGGTTATTTTTAAGTAATTTCCTTCCGGCAGCGGAATGCCTTCTTTTGCACCCAGTACGGCATTTTTCACGCACACCCGGATAATCCCACCTTCAGGCATTGCCTGGTCTGCATTGAGAACAAGATTGTGAATGACCTGGCTTACCTGTCCTTCATCGGCTTCTATCGGCCATAAATCATCCGCCAGGTTCAGTTCACACTTTACATTGGATCCCCGCAATGAAAATATCGCCGACTCCCTTATTATTTCGCTGAATGTCGTCGTTTTTTTAACCGGCGCACCTCCGCGGGAAAAGGTGAGCAGCTGGTGCGTCAGGTCCCTTGCCCGCAGAGTCGCATGCTCAGCCATTGCGAGTTTCGTGTGCAATTCATGGTCCGGCCCCAGAGACAGCTTCGCCATACTGATGTTTCCCAGAATCGAGGTAAGAATATTGTTAAAATCATGCGCGATGCCGCCGGCAAGAACTCCGATTGATTCAAGATTCTGGTTTTTCTGGATTTCATCCTCCATTTTTTTCCGGTCAGTAATATCGGTCATGACAACCATGATACTGCTGATCCGGCCCTGCGCGTCGTGCAGCGGTGATGCGGAAGCGCTGATGTTTACCGTGCTGCCGTTTTTTCTTTTCAAAACGAATTCCTCGTCGAAAAAAGATTCACCATGCAGCACCCTTTTTTTGAGCAACGGGAATTCTCCCTGGTCCGAATTCTGCAGCCGTGAGTAAAGCCTGCCGAGTATTTCCTCTCTGCTCCATCCGAAAATACGCTCCGCCGTTTCATTCCACATCGCAACTCTTCCTTCCGGCCCGAGCGTCATGATTGCGGCAGGCGAAGCCTGCAGGGTGGCATTCAGCCTGTCATTGGCGTCCCGCAGCGCTTCTTCGGTCTTCTTGAGCGCGGTAATATCTGTTGCCGCACAAACAGCGCCGAGCAGCATCCCGCCGCTGAAGCTGATAAGTGAACCTGAAAAAAGCATCGGCACTTTTTCACCGCGCTTGGTGACATATTCAATTTCGACGTTATTGACCAGCTTCCCCCGGAATATGTCTTCGATCGAACTTTTCACAGCCGAAGGCCGTCCCAATATCAAATCGAACGGCCGTCCGATCAGTTCCTTCTGATCATACCCGAGCAGCCGGCATGCGGACTGATTTGCCAGCGTGATTGTCCCGTCTGCCGAAATGACAAACAGGGTGTCGATCATGCTGTTGATTATGCTGTCCACATAGTATTTGGAAACGGTCGTTTTTTCCAGATTCTCTGCCATCCGGTTAAAGCTGTCCACCAATACCTGCATCTCGCCGGTCGTGGCGGTTCTCACGGGAGTGAAAATGTCTCCCTTTGCAACCCGAGAGGCTGCCTGCCCGAGATCCACGATCGGATCTATGAGCGTCTTCCCGGACGTAATATACAGCGTTATTCCGACTGCGCATCCGGCAAGAAGACTCAGGAGCACCACTAAAAAGATCGTCTTGGCAATCTGTTTGTTAATGACGTGCTTCGACATGCCGACTGTGACTTTGCCCAGGATGGTCGTTCCCAGCGAGATGGGTACTGATATTTCCTTGACAGCCGCTTCCTTATTTATGACTTCGATGATATCCGAGACCTCACTGCTTGTTTCCAGTATCGGTAGGACGCTTTTCATTCCCAGCCATTTGTAGTTGACGCTTTCGCTTTTTGTGGTCAGAATCTTCCCGCCGTTGTCGGTGATAACCGCATAAATAATTTCGTCATCCGGAATCGGTTCAGTATAGACGGCATCCATCTGTGTTTTGCCATGCATGACCAGAAGATTCTCGTTCCGGCTTGCGATGTCGGAGGCAAACGTGGACGCCTTCCTCGTCAGGGCGTCTTCGAGGATTGTCCCTATCGTTATGGCAATGGCCGCACTTAGAACACAAGTGCTCAGCAACAGGACAAGAGATATGTCCCGCAACAATTTATATCGTATACTTTTTTTAAAATCGCTTTTAACCATGCATGCTTTTCCCGGACCGGCAGCCACCAGGGAAAGGTTCAGTTTTTATGTGCCCGTCGTTCGATTGAGCAGCATACCCCTTCTGGCAAAACTCCCTCTTTTTACTTGTTGCCCGTTCCCTCATCTGACTGGTCCATAACAGCCTGTTATCTCGTATCTCTTATCGGTTTCCGTCGCAACAACTTAAGCCGCTTGACGCCTGTACCAGATAGTCCCATAGAAATCCTTTGCTATATCGTGATTGCTGGGTTATTATAACCAGTTGTACGCATGCCAATAGGGCGTCATCTTTTTTCAAAAAGTGAAGGTTTTCTCACATGATCCAGGTTACTAATATTGAAAAATCCTACGGCAAACAAGTCCTGTTCGACGGGGCAAGCTTCACCATAAACCCGCACGAACGCGTCGGACTTGTCGGCAGAAACGGCCATGGAAAATCCACACTCTTCCGCATGATCCTGGGTGAAGAGCATCAGGATTCCGGCGTGATCACGATCCCTTCGGGATATAGCATCGGTCATCTTTCGCAGCACATCCATTTCACCGAACCCACGGTGCTTCAGGAGGCTTGCCTCGCCCTGCCGCTCAATGAGGACCATGTGGATGAAACATACAAGGCAGAAGCGATTCTCCATGGACTTGGATTCGGTTCTGATGATTTCACCAAGCCGCCTTCATCGTTGTCCGGAGGATACCAGGTGCGGTTGAATCTCGCCAAGGTGCTCATCTCGGAGCCGAACCTGCTGCTCCTGGACGAACCGACGAACTACCTCGACATCGTTTCAGTCCGCTGGCTCACAAGTTTTTTACGCGCCTGGAGAAACGAACTCATCATCATCACGCATGACCGTGAATTCATGGACGGCGTGACGAACCATACGATGATCATCCATCGCTGCAAAATCAGAAAAATAGCGGGCGGCACGCAGAAACTGTACGATCAAATCCTTATGGATGAAGAGATCTACGAAAAAACTCGCCAGAATGACGAAAAAAAACGTCGTGAAATCGAACAATTCATCAATCGTTTTCGCGCTCAGGCGACCAAAGCGCGTGCGGTCCAATCCCGCATTAAGGCACTGGCAAAACACGAACAGCTAGGCAAACTGGAGGAAATCAAAAACCTTGACTTCAAATTCCGCTCGTCGCCCTTCGAAGCGAAGTGGCTGATGACTATTGAGGCTCTGGCTTTTTCGTTTTCCCCGGACGCCCAAAAACTCATTGACGGACTGTCTTTTGCAGTCGGAAAGAACGACCGCATCGCTGTCATCGGAAAAAACGGCAAGGGGAAAACCACTCTTCTGAACCTGCTGGCACAGGAGCTTTCCTCCACCGGCGGAGAAATAAAAACGCACCCCAATACGAAGATTGCCTATTTCGGCCAGACCAACATCAACCGACTGGTTCCTTCCCGTACGGCCCTCGACGAGATCATGAACGCGCATCCCGACCACAGCCATAACATCGCGCGTTCCATCTGCGGTCTCATGATGTTCGAGGGCGACAACGCGCTTAAAAAAGTCAGCGTGCTCTCCGGCGGAGAAAAAAGCCGCGTCCTGCTCGGCAAGCTTCTTGTGTCTCCGGCCAACCTCCTGCTTCTCGACGAACCGACAAACCACCTTGACATGGAGTCCATTGATTCCCTAATCGAAGCCATCGAGGATTTTGAAGGCGCAGTCATTATTGTGACACACAGCGAGATGATCCTGGAGGCAGTTGCGACGAAACTGATTGTGTTTGACAACGGTACGGTCAGCCTTTTCGAAGGAACGTATTTTGATTTTCTGGAACGGGTGGGATGGCAGGACGAAGGTGGTGTGCGTACCCGGCCTGCAAAGAAAAAAGACGCCGCTCAAAAAACAGCGGACAAAAAGGATGCAAAAAAAATAAAAACGGCACTCATTGCCGACAAATCAAAAGCGCTCAGCGCACTCAAGAGCAGAACCGCAGCCCTTGAAGCGGAAATTACGGATATTGAGCAGCGGGTGGAGCAGGACACCCAGGCATTGCTCGATGCATCGGCAAAAGGTGAAGCTCTTGCAATCAGGCGGTTGTCCCAATCCGTCAGTGACGCCAAGGCAAAAATCGATGCGCTTTTTGCGGAGCTCGAATCCGTGACAAGTGAGCATGATGCCAAAGCAAAGGAGTTTGATCTCCAGATGCGGGAGCTCGATCGGTAATCTGCTTTTTACCGGCGGATCAGACTTTAAACTGCTGGGCGATGGTTTGCAGCCCGGCAGAAAGCGTCGACAGCTCCGCGGACGCGCCTGCGATTTGCTCCGCTCCTGAAGACGTCTCTTTCGATGTGGCCGCGACACCGGCAATATCCGATGTAATAGTTTCTGCAACTGTCGACATTTCCTCCGTTGCCGAAGCGATCTGCTGGACCATTTCCTGCAGCTCGGTGATGCTCTTCGTGATCAGGGCGAGCGCCGAGCCGGCCTCCCGGGACAAACTTACCCCGGACTCTACGCGCTCGAAACTGCCGTTCATGGCTGCAATAGCCCCTTCAGTCTCGTCCTGTACCGCCTTAATCATGCCGCCGATCTCCGTGGTGGCATGTGCGGACCGTTCCGCCAGTTTTCGCACTTCATCAGCGACCACGGCGAATCCTCTGCCCTCCTCGCCTGCCCGTGCGGCTTCGATTGCCGCATTCAGCGCCAACAGATTCGTTTGCTCGGCAATGGACCTGATCACTTCCAGAATTTCCCCAATCTGTTTAGATCGCCCTCCCAAAGAGGTGATGAGCCGGGAACTTTCGGACATGGATTTTGCAATGTCCTGAACTTCCGCCACGGTTTTTATGACGATCGACTCACCATCCCGCGCTGTCTTCAGCGCTTTTTCTGAAGATGTTGCGATATTTGAGGCATTTTTCGCTATGTCGACTATGGTCTGGGACATCTCTGTAGTTGACGTCGCTAGCTGTGTCACCCGTGCGGCCTGATCTGCCATTCCCTGAGATATCTGCCGGGCGTTCGAGCTCAAATCTCCGCTGCCGGATGCAACACGATCCGCGGATGATTGTATATTGCCGACAATTCCCTTTAATTTTCCGACCATGCCGGTCAGCATTGCACACAATTGACCTACTTCATCTCTGCATTGTTCCGTGATGGTAACGGTAAGGTCTCCGTTTGCAACGCGTTCTGCCGCACCTGTTGCTGTTTTAAGTTGTTTTCTGATTCCGAATGTTATCCATCCGGCGAATACGCCCGACAAGACCACGGCGCAGATTGCAAAAATAATGAGCAACAGAATCGCTTTCTTTTCAGCCTTTTCCGCATCCGCACCGGCCTCCTGCGTCATTTTTACTTCATACTGCGTCAATGCTTCTATGGCAGGCATATAGCGTTCGCGTTGAATTTTCCGGACATCAACCAGGCGGAGCTGCTTGGCCGCCTCGATTCTGTTTTCCTTCATCAACTGGATGAACGTTCTCATCGCATCGTCATACTCTTTTTTCGCAGGCATGAATGCTTCATACAACTTTCTCCCTTCCGGGGTATCAGCGCCCGCGCTCAGCTTTTCAATATTTGTGTCTATATCCTGCATCGCTTTCCCGATCCGGACAAGGTCTTTTTGCACCTCCGCCTTGTCGTTCAGCAAAAAAACGCCGAATGAAGACCGGGCAATGATGTTTGTTTTATCAAGGGTGTTGTTCGCGAGCACCGCACGTGAAAAATGATTGTTCGTAATGTCCTTCAGACAGGTGCCGATATTCCGGTACCCATGGATGCTGATCCCGACAATGGCAAACATTATCAGAATAACAAGCCCAAACCCGATAATAAGCCTGGCACAAATTTTTAAATTCTTCATGGGCACTCCTCCGCATTGCCGAACTCTTCTTATCATTCGTCCGAACGTCAGACACTGTTTTTCTTGTCGGCTCTTTTGTTGAAAACTTTAGCAATTGGAATGCATGTACGCATATAGTAGGGATTTCCCCTGCAAATCGATGTATAGTACCATAGCATGAGAGCTTTTTGATTTCAGTCGAAACGAGAAGAGAAAAAAAGAAGGTTGCCTGCCCTGCTCTGAAGTCCAAGGGCAGACAGGAGAAGGACTGTATTGCTGAAATTACCTCATCAAAGTTGCATCATCACTTAATGTACGAACAACAGTAGTCTGTCACCACCTTCACTTTGAGTTGAAACTTTGCATCCGACGCAACTTCAAAGGACTGGCCGTTTTTGATTGTTTTCCAGTTTTTTTCACCGGGCAACAGCACATCAAGCTCTCCTGACATGATTTCCATGAGTTCTTTTTCTTTCGTACCGAACTCGTATTCTCCCGGAAGCATTATTCCGAGCGTTTTCCGGGAACCGTCGGGGAAAAGTACTGTTCTGCTCACGACCTTGCCGCTAAAATAGATGTTTGCTTCCCGCACTATTGAGACATTCCTGAACTCCGACATCGTTCCTCCTTATAAAAAAATTATTTGAGTAAAAAACTAAATTAATTATCCCAGAGACAGTAGCTGGATCTATAAAAAATCCAGATGACTACTGATGTATCGTAGCACAAATGATTTTACAAAACAATCTTGTACTCAAAAGATACTACAAAAATCACGCATGCAAAATACGAGTATTTTTAATTGCCAGAAACGTTCTTCCTTGAAAGGATACGGCATGGCGGGAAACATCGGCTACATTCCTGCGCTGATCGGCGGGAAAGAAGTGCATGTCTCCTCTGTCGGAAAAATACCGTTGAATACTCCCGAAAATGTTTCAAAATGGAAAGGCTGGTGGAAGCTTCTGAACATAGACCAGATAGGCGTATTCTATATCGGCGCAATGGCGGGAATGTTACTGCCCGGCATACCCTACGTGGGCGTGATGCCGCCCGGAGTGAGCCTTCCTTCCTGGGGCATCGCTGTTTCTTCCGGAAGCGGCCTGGTTGCGTCGCTCGGCCAGTTTGGATGGTTCCTTGCGCTCTTCTTCGGCTTCTGGATTCTGTACTCCACCGCCATCAGCAACGTGGACCTCGTGGTAAGGCAGGGCACGGACATGCTCTGGTTCGCGTCTGATAAAGTCAGAAACCTTGCAAAGAACGACATCAGAAAAGTCTACTATGTCCTTCTGGGTGCATTTGCCATCTGGGGAATCAGTTATATGAATATAGCGGCACCGCTAATCATTCTGGCAGTCAGCGCCAATGTGGCCAATTTTACCATGGCCCTTTCGGCACTTCTGACCCTCAGGCTGAACAGAAAGGTGCTGCCCAAAGAATATAGAGGGAGTCTGTTCAGAGAAGCCATACTGATATGTGTTTTTGTGTTTTTCGGTTTTTTCTTCTCCATGTTCGTCATCTACAAACTCCTTACCTAGCACCACGAAGCGTATAGTCTTTCGTCAAAAAATCAACCCCTCACCTGTTTCCGGGTGAGGGGTTTCATTTGGTCACGCAGCGATGGAGCTATTTAAAAAAGGTACATCGACCGAACTGAAGCAACCGCTTCGTTTCTTTTACGGTTTAACGGGTCAAACGGCGATACTTGATCCGGTGCGGCTGATCTGCTTCAGCGCCAAGCCGCGCCCTGCGGTCAGCTTCGTATTCGGAGTAATTCCCGTCGAAAAAGACCACTTTGCTGTCGCCTTCGAACGCGAGAATGTGTGTGGCGATCCTGTCCAGGAACCACCGGTCATGGCTGATGACCACGGCGCAGCCCGCGAAGTTTTCGAGCGCCTCCTCAAGGGCGCGCATGGTGTTCACGTCCAGATCGTTTGTCGGCTCGTCCAGAAGCAGCACGTTCGCTTCTTCCTTCAGCATGCGGGCAAGGTGCACACGGTTCCGTTCGCCGCCGGAAAGCATATCCACCTTCTTTTGCTGGTCCGTGCCTGAAAAGTTGAAGCGGGCGACATAGGCGCGGGAATTCACGAGCTGTTTGCCGAGCTGCACCTGGTCCTGCCCGTCGGTTATCACCTGCCAGATCGTCTTGTTGGGATCGAGCGCTTCCCTGCTCTGGTCGACATACGCGAGTTTTACGGTCTCTCCGATTTTGACCGTGCCTGCGTCCGGTTTTTCCCGGCCGGTGATCATACGGAAGAGCGTCGTCTTGCCCGCGCCGTTCGGACCGATCACGCCGACGATGCCGCCCGGCGGAAGCATGAAACTCATGTTTTCAACCAGGATATTGTCGCCGTAGGCTTTTGTCACATTCTCCGCTTCGATCACGACCTTTCCGAGCCGCGGTCCCGGTGGAATATAAATCTCCAGCTCTTTCGCGCGTTTTTCTCCCTGCTGGCCGAGCAAAGCTTCGTACGAATTAATGCGCGCCTTTGCCTTCGCATGCCTGCCTTTGGGAGACATTCTGATCCATTCAAGTTCCCGCTGGAGGGTCTTCTGACGGTCGCTTTCCGTTTTTTCCTCCTGCTTCAGGCGCTCCTGCTTCTGTTCAAGCCATGACGAATAATTTCCTTTCCAGGGGATGCCCTGGCCTCGGTCAAGTTCGAGTATCCAGCCTGCGACATTGTCGAGAAAATACCGGTCGTGCGTTACGGCAATTACCGTGCCTTCGTACTGCTGCAGGTGGTGTTCCAGCCAGGCCACGGACTCCGCATCCAGATGGTTTGTGGGTTCATCCAGCAGAAGAATGTCCGGTTTCTGGAGCAGCAGTCGGCAGAGCGCCACGCGCCGCCGCTCTCCGCCGGAAAGGACCTTCACCGGAGTGTCGCCTGCCGGACACCGCAGCGCGTCCATCGCCAGATCGAGCCTGCTGTCGAGGTCCCAGGCGCCGGCATGATCTATCTTTTCCTGCACCGTTCCCTGACGTTCGATCAGCTTCTGCATCTCGTCGTCGTTCATAGGTTCGCTGAACTTCGCGGAGATTGCATTGTACTCGTTTACGAGATCCACGATTTCCTGTACACCCTGTTCCACGATCTGGCGGACGGTCTTGTCGTTGTCAAGCGCTGGCTCCTGTTCGAGAAAACCGACGGTATATCCGGGAGAAAGCACCGCTTCCCCCACAAATTCCTT
This sequence comes from uncultured Nitrospiraceae bacterium, assembly GCA_964586075.1. GTDB lineage: Bacteria > Nitrospirota > UBA9217 > UBA9217 > UBA9217 > JBAZLV01. The sequence goes on from CAZPGZ010000015.1 coordinate 21,618, forward strand.
GTCCACGCCCGCCATGATGCGCAGGAGCGAGCTTTTTCCGGAACCGTTCAGGCCCAGCACGCCGATTTTTGCGCCATAAAAATAGGAAAGATAAATATCCTTCAAAACCGGTTTTTTGTCATAAAACTTGCCCACTCCCACCATGGAGTAGATGATTTTGTTCGGCTCATTTGCCATGTATTTTGTGATCCTTCCGCATAAAAGTAGGCCTTGTTGTACTCTGATTGCCGCCTTGTGTCAACAGAAAAGAATATCCGTCACGCCCGTAAATCGCGCATCAGCACGGATGGATAAATTACTCCGTGTGCATGCGCCCATCATATTTCATACCGCACGCAGGACAAGCGGGATCTTTTCTGGTTTTGAACCTGTGGAAACCTCCCGTCACGCCCTCCCATACCAGCAGCTCTCCTCTCAGCGAAGAGCCCTTCCCCGCGATATAGTTGATGGCCTCAAGCGCCTGCAGGGAACCGACTACGCCCGCCGCGGCACCCAGCACCGGGGAAACTTCGTTCGGCGGCGCCTCAGGAAAAATACAGGACAGACAAGGCGTCTCCGGGGATTGAATGACGGTAAGTCTTCCCTCCATTCCCCGAATGCTGCCGAACACAAAAGGGATTTTTTTTCGGATAGAGCATTCATTCAGAAGATAGCGGGTCTCAAAATTGTCCAAACAATCGATGATGATATCGGAGTCTTTCACCAGTTCGTCGACATTGTCCCTGATGATTTTTACCGGAAGCGGCGTGATCGTAATCTCGGGGTTGAGGGATTCGAGCGTCTTCTTCCCGGAGACCGCCTTATTCACACCGATCCGGGTATGGTCATGCAATGTCTGCCGGTTGAGGTTCGAAAGTTCAACGGCGTCATAATCGCAGATCCTGATAGTCCCCACTCCAGCGGCGGTCAGATACATTGATACCGGCGAACCGAGACCGCCGACCCCGGCTACAAACACCGTGGAGGCCTTGAGCCTGCGCTGTGCGTCCTCCCCCCAGCCTTCCATGATCATCTGCCTGTTGTATCGTTTTCGCTCTGTCTCAGAAAGTTTCACACGATTACCTCTCCTGTTCGACTGCCGCGTGGTAAAAAGCTATTTCAACCGTGCGCGCGCTTTCCGGATCATCATATCCGGAACATAGGATGATTTGAATATCCGCAGGTTCTCCTTGTCAAGGTCCTGTTCCAGATTCAGGTATTTGTATTTCGGCGGCAGTATCTTCGCAAAATTGTTGAACAGGTACTGATACACCCCTTTGAACTTTGTCCTGGCTTTGGCAAAATGCAGCACAAAAGTCTCTTCATTCAACTCCTCGCCCAGCACAAACCCAGCCGGTTCATCATCCACGTAGTAGATGCCGCCGCAGAGGATCAGTTCTTCGTACCGGTCAAGCGACTCAAGACAGGGGGCGTAATCGGTTTCCTCCGGCGCTGACTCCGATGTCTTCAGCCAGTCATCCAGCACGAAACGCGCGTCGCCCAGACGGTCATTCGTAAGCGGACGAGCATCGTGCCGGTACGCTTCGAGAAATTGCTTCAGCAGGTTTCTTTTCTTATGAAGGTGGCGTCCGGCATAGCTGCTCATTTTCGCGACGGTATACACGTAGTCTGCGTCACCTTCTGCAAAGGTTATTTCGAATTCGTGCGAATCGAACAAGGAAAGCCTGTCTTCCGGTACGGGAAATATAAAGTCAACGCCCTGCATCATTTTCTTAAGATAGGCGCTATCCATTTCCCGAATGTCTCGTGTGGGCATGAGGTACGTATGCCCGTCGTAGGATCGGCCCCTGATGAAAATATCGTCGTCAAACAGCACTTCGTATGCATGATTTTTTCGAAAGAGATACAGGTTTGCAAACGTATATTCCGACACTCCGGTTACGACAGCTTTGAAGCGAGGCATTAGCAGCTCTTTGTGTTCTATACCCAGTTTTTCTATCCGCATAGAATGTCCGTTTTGCATGAATCAGCTGTTGGATTCGTAATGTTCATCATGAATATAGTGGATGATCTCCCAGGAGGTTTCTTCAATGGATTTGTTCGTAGTATCGATCATTTTCCAACTCCGATTTTTTCTGAGAAGACCCCAGATGTGCTCAACCTCGGCGAATATTTTCTTGAAATCACTGTAGCTGTGTTCAAGATTGGAGTGCTTTTGGCGCACCTGCCTCACTTTTTGGAGGACCTCAGGGTCCATGTTGAGGCAAATGACCCTGCGCTGGTCGATTTTGAACAACTCCTCCGGCAGAGGAATGTCCGGCACCACGGGTATATTTGCCACCTTAAAACCTTCCTGGGCAAGGTAGAATGACGTGGGTGTCTTTGAGGTCCGGGAGAGCCCGAGGATGACAACATCGGCCGCGTTCAGACCCTCCGTTCTCTTCCCGTCATCGTGCTGCAGGGTATACTCGATTGCATCAATCCTCTTGAAATAGCGTTCGTCAACTTTTCTGAGCAGCATCGGATTTTCCAACGGTTCCTGCTGCAGATAGGAGGCGAGCGTATGGATGAGCGGGCCCAGAATATCAAGATGGAACATTTTGTGCTTTGCGCAATAGGCGATTGTATGGTCCCGCATTTCTTTTTTCACAAACGTGAACGCGATCAGCGCCCGTGCGGATTTTGCCTGATCGAGAATCTCCTGCAGGTCGTCAACCGAATCAATATTATGGAAAAGCGACATTTTTGCCCGGGCGCGGTTGAACTGCACGATGGCGGCCCGCATGATGTGGAGACCGCTCTGACCGGTTGCATCGGAAATAATATAGATTTTTTTTATAGCCATGGGGACCCTCCTTACCTGCTCAGGAAGCATGCTGTTCGCGAAAAGACGCTCCGCTCGCCACAAGGCAAATCAGAGATCTTACAAGGTCATTTTACGCTTGTCTGACAGTATATTGACGATAACAAAACAAAAATAGACTGTCAATTGTAAAGTCGCGTCTTCCAGAAAGAAAACGAGACCACGTGTGCAAGCTACGCTCTTTCCACCCAGTTTTACCATCAGTCTGAACTCCGCGCAGAAAACCAACCGCCTGTAATGTGTTTTTGTGCTATGTTTTATGCATGTACAAAAAAGTGCTCGCCGCAGTCAATGAACACCTGAATTCCGAGGTATCGGCCCGCTACGCGCTGCACCTGGCAAAAGCCGCAAATGCCCGGATTTACTTTTGCGCCATCGCGGAAAACGGCCTGAACGACAAAAATTTCAGTGCTGCCGAGGAAGCGATCAAACGATTGGCAGCACGTGCGGACGAATTAAGCCTCAAAACGAACTGTATTCTCGAGACGGGGAGCCCGGTAGAGCAAATCAGGAAATTCGCGACTGCAGAGGGAATCGACATCGTTTTTGCTGCCACACGCAGAGAGGACCTGGAGTGGCGCTTCTTCGCCCAAACTACAGCGAGCCGCTTGTCTCTCGCCCTTCCCTGTTCCGTCGCTCTCGTGCGGGTAGCGCATCTTGGCCGTGCGCATCCCAGGACCATTCTCGTGCCACTTAAGGCGCACATTGATCACATTTCCGAGCGTGCATCATTCACAAGTTTGATGGCCACCGCATTTGCCTCAAGCGTTTCGCTGCTGCATATTCCCAAACCGCTGAAGCATTTTTTCCACGGCGAGATTCATCTAACGCCGGTGGAATGGGAAGCCCGCCTGCCGGCTGACATCAGCCTGTTCATTGATTCGCTCAGTCACTATCATGTTTCTCATGACAGAAAACTCACCGCTGGTATCGCAGGCAAAAACATTGCAATCGAGGCCGCCGTCAAACGGTATGACCTTATTATTATGGGCGCGAGCATGAGAAGCTTGTGGAGTTCCCTGTTCCGGGGGAATCCCGTTGAACAAGTCCTCCGGAACACCCCTTGCAACCTTATTATTTTGAAACCAACAAAGTAGCCGACTGTATCCCCGGCATACAGCGTCCGGGAAAGAACCCGGTCCGCAAAAAAAATATAACCACTGTCTCATGCAAACATGCAGGTGCCGGTTTCTCGCGTTTCCGCATCGACACAGCCGGCTTTTTATTTCTATACGACAAGCGTATGAAAATACATGCATTAACAACAGAAGAAGTCTTCCGCAGTCTCGTGACTTCAGGACAGGGCCTTTCCGAGGAGGAAGCAGAGCGACGACTCCGCGAGTTCGGACTGAATGAGATTTCTGAGATAAAAAGAAAGAATCTGCCAGCTCGGCTTTTGGAGCAATTTACCCATTTTCTCGCACTCGTGTTGTTGTTTGCTGCGGGGCTTTCCTTTCTTTCCGAGCACCTGCGTCCCGGTGAGGGCATGCTCACTCTCGGCATTGCCATCCTTGCCGTCGTATTCATAAACGCACTCTTCACCTTTATACAGGAATATCGCGCGGAAAAAGCTCTTGATGCCCTCAAAAAGCTCCTGCCTTTTTTCGTAACAGTCATCCGGCAGGGCCGGGAGCGGGAACTTACCGCGCGCCACGTCGTGCCCGGCGACCTGATCCTGCTTACGGAAGGCTGCAAAGTTCCCGCGGATGCCAGACTCATCACGACTGCTGAACTGAAAGTGAACCATGCGCCGTTGACCGGCGAATCAGAACCGATTATAAGAAATCATGAACAGTACTATGGTGAATTCGCTGAAAGTCCCAATATCGTCTTCGCAGGGACAACGATTGTCAGCGGATCAGGAAAAGCGATTGCGTTCGCAACCGGCATGGGCACTGAGTTCGGGCGGATCGCGCATTTAACCACCTCGATAGATGCGGGTTTGAGTCCGCTCCAGAAAGAACTCACAAAAGCAACCCGGATTGCCGCAGGTATTGCCGCCGCAGTCGGCCTTTTCTTTTTTGTCCTTGGCTTCCTGATCGGACGGAACTTCTGGGACAATTTCGTTTTTGGCGTCGGCATCACCGTGGCCCTTATTCCTGAAGGCATGCTGCCCACTGTCACGCTCGCTCTTGCCATGGGCAGCCAGCGTATGGCAAAACGAAAAGCGTTGATAAAAACCCTTACCTCCGTTGAAACGCTTGGCTCAGTAACCGTAATCTGCACGGACAAAACCGGGACCCTCACGCAGAACAACATGACGGCAAGCATGGTTTGGGCGGACAACAGTATCCATAAAATTTCCGATGCGCTGACCGGAGCCGCGCAGGACGTCATGCGGGCAGCCTTGCTCTGCAACAACGCACGGCTGATTGACGGCAACTATAAAGGCGACCCGACAGAGACCGCGCTGCTGAAAGCGGCACGACAAGTTCTCGGAGATATGACGGCGGAACGATTGTTCGAAGTTCCTTTTGATGCAGACCGTAAGATGATGACCACGGTCAACACCGTAGCTGGTCGCTGTTTTATTTTTACAAAAGGCGCTTTAGAAAAAATTCTGCCTCTTTGCGACCATATTCTGCTACAGGGGGCCCGCCTGACGCTGGACGCAAAAAACCGAAGGCATGTATTCGAGACGTACCAGGCGCTGATGGACAGAGGACTCCGGGTCCTGGCGTTTGCTCAAAGAGGACCGGAAAACCAAAGAGCAAAGGACGGTTGGAACAGAGAAATAGAAAAAAACATGACATTCCTGGGCTTCATCGGGCTTCACGATCCGCCGCGGCCCGAAGTGCCCGAGGCCGTCAGAAAGTGCCGCCAGGCGGGCATACGGATCATTATGATAACCGGCGACGCCGGCAGGACCGCGGCCGCCATCGCGCGGGAGATCGATTTGGTGCAAGGAGGGCCTTTTGTCATCGAAGGGCAGGAACTCGAGCAGATGTCCGACGGTGCATTGAAAAAAACGCTCTCAGAGCGAGAGATAATTTTTGCCCGCATGGCGCCGAAGCATAAAATGCGCGTTGTGTCCCTCTTGAAAGAGGAAGGTGAAGTGGTGGCGGTGACCGGCGACGGCGTGAACGACGCTCCCGCGCTCAGAAAGGCGGACATTGGAATTTCCATGGGCATTGCCGGAACCGATGTAGCAAAGGAAGCTTCTGACATCGTGTTGCTGGATGACAATTTCGCCACGATCGTTAATGCCGTCGAGGAAGGACGGACGGTATATGAAAACATCAAAAAATTCTTGACGTATATTCTTGCGTCAAACATCCCCGAAGCCGTGCCATATCTCGCTTATATTCTGTTGAGAATTCCCCTCCCACTCACCATCATGCAGATCCTTGCTGTGGACCTCGGCACGGACATGCTGCCAGCGCTTGCCCTCCCCTCGGAAAAACCGACACCCGGCATTATGAAAAAGCCCCCCCGGAAGCGGACTGAGCGTCTTCTGAGCGCTCCCCTGATTACGCGAGCATATCTATTTCTCGGACCGATCGAGGCAGTCGCGTGCATGTTCGGTTTTTTCTGGATACTGGCAGGAAGCGGATGGACATGGGGAACCGCGACGGCATTGAATGATCCACTCTATATTCAGGCAACGACAGCATGCCTGACCGCGATCATCATCACCCAAATGGCAAACGTATTCGCCTGCAGATCGCGTGATGAATCGTTTTTCACCACCGGTTTTTTCTCGAACAGGCTCATCTTCCTCGGAATCGCGGTCGAGCTTCTGCTCCAGCTCATTATCGTCTACCACCCATTGGGTAACAGGATATTCTCAACCGCTCCTCTTTCGCCTGAAGTTTGGCTCGTTCTTGTCCCGTTTGCTTTTGCTCTTCTTTTTGTTGAAGAAACCAGAAAGTTCATTTTCCGCCGCATGAAAAGCTGATTTCAACCAGTGCTTTGGACGGCTATATGATATACTGAAAATAACGCGCTTTTCCCACGGGAGGTTGCATGCTGGTAATCGCCGAGAATCTCAATACACGAAACGCGGACTTTGCGGATGCGCTTAAAAAAAACGACTGGAAAACTGTCACGGCCATGGCAAAAGAACTTGCTTCAGCAGGCGCGGAAGCAATCAACGTCCAGGTTTCTACAGACGGTGTGGACGATGAGAATGCGCTCCCTCTCGCGGCCGAGGCGGTTCAACTGGGCGCCGGTCTTCCCTTATGCCTCGATTCACGCAACATAGCGGCGCTCAGAAAAACCGTATCGGTCTGCAGCCAGCCGCCGATCATCAACTACCTCTCCGGGGATGAAAAAAACGCCGGAGAAATGCTGGCGCTGGTGCGGGAAACCGAGTCGAACCTCGTGATCCGTGCACTGAAGGGAACCGTTCCCTTGACGCTCGAGGACAAGCTCATGGTCCTTGAAGATCTCCTCGAAAAAGCGAACGCGGCAGGCGTCCCGAATGAGCGCCTCTTTGCGGATCCTTCAGTCGTGCATATCGGCGACGGTATGGGGCAGGAACATCTCCTGAACGCACACGAAAGCATCGTTGTTCTGAACGGAATGGTTGATCCTCCGCTTAATACCATTGTCTGGCTGTCGAACATAACGACCGGCCTGCCGAAAAAAATAGCGTCGGTTGTTGCCTCTGCATACCTCAGCTACCTCGCCGGTGCAGGCCTGCATGCCGCCCTGCTGAATGTAAAAGACGCGGACGTTATGAAGACCGTTTATCTGATCAAAGCATTCCGAGACGAAGTCGTTTTTACACCGGCTGATATGGCGTAGAGGCCGCTCCCGCTTGCTGCTATGATGAGCCCTGCAGTGAATGTTCATCCTGAAAATTCAAATGGCGAGCTTTCGTATCTGAGAAGTGAAATCAAACGATTACGCGCGGCGCTTCGCCAAAAAGAACCGGCGCTTGCAATGCTGTTGCGGCACAGGGGATTTTCCATTTACAAAAAAGAACCGCTTGATGACGTACTTGTCCCGGCGGACAATCTTCTTGATCATTATTATCAAATGCTTCATAAATATTCCTTTCGCCTTTTCCTCCGCGACGTGCTCAAACATCAGGAATTTTTTACTGTCAACCAGGTAGCCCGGTATGCCACCCCGGACATTGTCCAAAGATATCTCGACTATCTGGTGTCTGCCGGCCTTGTCAAAAAGCAGAGGCAGGGTTATGCTCTCGCTCGGCCGCCGATCAGGAGTTTTGGCCCTACGCTTGAATGGTATCTGGCGGAAGTGTTTAAACGCGAATTCGGTTCAGAAGCATTCTGGGGGGTAAAATTCAGGGGACGGAGAGTTGGGGGAGACTACGACGTAATCGCCTGCATCGAGAAATCCCTTTTTTATGGGGAAGTAAAAGCCTCGCCGCCGAAGCATATCTTCGACGCTGAAATCGCCGCTTTTATAGATCGCGTTCTTGATCTTTCCCCTGATGCTGCAATTTTTCTTATGGATACGGAGCTGCGGATGAAGGATAAGATCGTTCCGCTGTTTGAACACGAAATGCAGAATCGGTTTTCAAGTCCTCCTCCAATCGAGCGTCTGGAGCATGAGCTGTTCCACATCAGGAACAGAATTTTTATTCTCAATGCAAAAAGAAGCATCGTCCGCAATATAGAACAGGTTGTGCGCAGGCATTTTCAAGGAACCATTTCCGCCAGCCTGCATTGAGTGCGTGCTAAGGCTTGTGCTGCTCTTATCAGGTCCGTTAAAATAGCCTTGACAGAATTTGTCCTGTTCTGGTACTGTTTCCTCGTGTAAAGGGGAGTAGCTGTTACAACAGTATCGTCAACACGCCGGAGGGAATATGAGAGAGCTCTTTTCCGTCCTGCCGGTACTCTTGGCCAGGGATGCCTGGTAAGCAAGACCTTTGCTCGATGAACATTCTGGAACAGCCAGTACTCATCGGGGAAAGGTTTTTTTTTGCCCTTTATTGAGCTGCAGAAGGTCCGGCAGTGTTCTCCAATGAACGCCCGAGGAGGAAATCGTGAAATTGCACCAAATGCATATCGATCAGGCATTGACGGAGCTGCATTCAACTTTCCAAGGGATAGCGGAAGACGAAGCGCGGAATCGGCTTATACACTATGGCCCGAACGAACTCCAGGAAAAAAGGAAAAAGACTTCTCTCCGCATGTTTCTCGATCAGTTCACGGATTTTATGATTCTGGTGCTCATTGTCGCGGCAATCATCTCCGGCATTATCGGAGAAGCGTCCGATACGATCGCAATAATGGTGATCGTCCTTCTCAATGCCGGCCTTGGATTCAGCCAAGAATATCGCGCGGAACGCGCCATGGCCGCTCTGAAAAAAATGGCGTCGACTTCAGCAACGGTTGTCCGTGACGGTCAATACCGCACGGTGGCTTCATCGGAGCTGGTACCCGGCGACGTGGTCAACCTCGAAGCGGGACACATTATTCCTGCAGACATGAGGGTCCTTGAAGCCGTGCGCCTGAAGGTGGACGAGGCCGCTCTGACCGGCGAATCCATGCCTGCCGAAAAACAAACGGAAGCCATGCATAATGAAAATCTTCCTCTCGGCGACAAAAAGAATATGCTGTTTAAAGGGACCTCCATCACGTACGGCAGAGGGAAAGGCTTGGTAACAGCGACAGGCATGAAAACGGAACTCGGCAGAATCGCGGCCATGCTCCAGCAGGAAGAGGCGGGAAAAACGCCTCTCCAGAAGAGGCTTGCAAACTTCGGCACACGCCTTGCCGTTGCCATACTCATTATCTGCGGGATCATTTTCGCAGCAGGAATTCTCCGTGGCGAGGAACCGCTCGGCATTTTTTTGGTGGCCGTCAGCCTTGCCGTCGCTGCAATTCCTGAAGCACTGCCTGCGGTGGTCACAATTTCCCTTGCGATCGGCGCGAGAAAAATGGTGCAGCGAAACGCCCTGATCCGGAAACTTCCCGCTGTCGAGACGCTCGGCTCCGTCACCTACATCTGTACCGACAAGACCGGGACCCTTACGCTTAACCGTATGACTGTGGAAGAGATGTGGGTGGATGGTGAACTGGTACGGATACCGGATGCTGCCGCGCCCAAAAAACAGCGCCGGTATCCTCTCTTCCAGGACCCGTATTCCCTCTTCTGCACCGCCCTCGCGCTCTCAAATGACGCGCGCTTCGATCCGTCCGGAAGCGCCATCGGCGATCCCACAGAAACCGCGCTGCTTCTTGCTGCACATGCGAACGGCTTTGATAAACAGACGCTGGAAGCGGACTTTCCTCGCATCGCAGAGCTTCCCTTCGATTCAGAGCGGAAGCTTATGACGACGGTCCATAGAACGCCACAGAAAACAGAACTTGGAGAGCAGCCTGTCTATGTATCATTTACCAAGGGAGCTGTGGAGGAGATTCTTGGCAAATGCAGTGGTATGGTAACGTCACGAGGCATTCAACCGCTGAACACAAAAGAAATAATCGTTCTCACAAACCGTATTGCTGCAGACGGGTTGCGGGTCATGGCAATCGGGATGCGAACGTGGCAGGATGTACCTGATGTCGTGTCGCACAAAGATGATGTAGAGCAGATGCTGCTCCTTCTCGGCTTCGTAGGAATGATGGATCCCCCCCGAGAAGAGGCAAAGGAAGCTGTTGCGCTCTGCAAAACAGCCGGCATCACACCGGTAATGATAACCGGGGACCATCCCTTGACTGCGAAAACCATCGCCCTGCGGGTCGGTATTTTAGAAAAGGACGAACCCGGTGAAATACTTACCGGCGCCGAACTTGACGCACTTTCTCTTGAAGAGTTCGAGACGCGCGTCGAATCCATTCGCGTGTACGCGCGTGTGGCCCCTGAACAAAAACTGAAAATCGTGCGCGCACTCCAGAGCAAAGGACACTTTGTGTCCATGACCGGGGATGGTGTAAACGATGCTCCTGCACTGAAACGTGCCGACATCGGCGTCGCCATGGGGATTACCGGCACTGATGTTGCCAAGGAAGCGTCGTCCATGGTGCTGCTGGATGATAATTTTGCCACCATGGTCAGGGCTGTCAGGGAAGGTCGGCATATTTATGACAATATCCGGAAAGTCATCCGGTATCTTCTGGCCACGAATTCAGGCGAAATATGGACCTTGTTCCTCGCGCCGTTCGTCGGCCTTCCCATACCGCTTTTGCCGATCCACATACTCTGGATTAACCTGCTGACTGACGGCCTGCCCGCCCTTGCGCTCACCAGAGAACCGGAAGAAGGCGATACCATGAAGAGACCTCCGCGCCATCCCAAGGAAAACCTTTTTGCCGGCGGTCTCGGCTTCTTTGTGATCTGGATCGGTCTTCTTATGGCGGGAATTGTTCTTTCGCTTCAGGCCTGGGCGCTGTATACCGGCGATGCCCATTGGCAAACCATGGTCTTTACCGTACTCTGTTTTCTCCAGCTGGGACAGGTTCTGGCCGTTCGATCGGAGAAGGAATCGCTGTTCACCCAGGGCCTCTTCACGAACAAACCCCTTTTGTGGAGCATTGCCGCCGCGATAGTTCTCCAACTCTGCACGATTTATGTTCCGGCCCTAAATTCTGTTTTTAAAACGCAACCGCTTTCCACCGCGGAATTGGCTTTAACTCTTGCGCTGTCTACAATCGTTTTTTTTGCCGCAGAAATTGACAAATGGTTTCGGAGAAAAAGATCCGGCAGGCTAAAAACATCGTGAAAAGGACTGCTGATAATCACCCCGCATGACACCGATACGTTTCAATACGACTTTTGGAGTATTTTTGAGCAGCAATATTTCGTTACACAACAAGACCGGTCTATTTTATACAATGTATGAACAAGTTGTTGAAAAAAACCCTTTCTGACGGTACAATTCAACAATCTGCTTGAGAAGGAATGAACTACTATGATAGACCTCGGTTTCTTAGGATATATCAGTTTTGACTGGGCGTTTTGGTCGAGCTTTTTCAGTATTGTTCTCGTCAACATTATTTTATCGGGAGACAATGCCGTGGTCATTGCCATGGCGGTCCGCAACCTTCCGAAGGAGCTCCGCAAGAAAGGCATCCTGTACGGTGCCGGCGCTGCCGTTCTGCTCAGGATTGTGTTCACCTTTTTCGTTGCACAACTGCTTGCCATGAGCTATGTGAAATTGGTTGGCGGCGCCGTAATCCTCTGGATAGCGATAAAGCTTTTTGTGGAAGACGAGGAAGGCGGCGAGGGAAGCCATCTTGAAACAACCACGGTCTGGAGCGCGGTCAGACTCATTCTGATCGCCGACATCACCATGGCGCTCGACAACATGCTTGCAGTAGCCGCATGCTCTCAAGGCAACCTCTTCCTGCTCATTATCGGTCTCGGACTCAGCATTCCCCTGGTTGTTTTTACCAGCAGTCTGTTGACGACCCTTATGGACAAATATCCGATCATCATATATATCGGCGCAGCGATTCTGGGAAAAGTCGGCGGTGAGATGATGATTACCGACCAGGTTGTTAAACAATTTATTCCGGTAAATGACGTCGTTATTTATTCCGTGGAGGCCTTTTTTGCCGTGGCTGTTATTATCGCGGGAAAGCTCTATCTGAAGTGGACAGCCTTAAAAAAGGAACGCAAGTCAGTTCCGCTCACCATTGGTGATGATCATCCTTAGCCATCCAATCGTCAGAAGTTTCCAGTGAGGTCGGTGTGATACTGATAACGGGAGGAACGGGGTTTGTAGGAAGACATTTTGTCCAGCGAGCGAGCGCGGAAGGCATTGCAGTCCGGGCTCTCATCAGGGACCCGAGAAAAGCGCAGGCGCTCAAAAATCTGGATGTGGATCTTGTTCAGGGCGACATTTCCGACAAGAGCGCGCTTGAGTCCGCAACTGCGGGGGCGGACAGTGTTGTTCATCTCGTCGGGATAATCCAGGAAGCGCCACACGTTACGTTTCACGGCATTCATGTTGAGGGTACACGAAACGTTCTTAATGCCGCGCAGGCGAACGGGGTTCGGTCCTTTCTTTATCTAAGCGCTCTCGGCGCGAGACCAAACGCAGCGAGCATGTATCACAAAACCAAGTGGGGTGCGGAGGAATTGGTGCGCAAAAGCGGCATCCCGTTCTCCATCGTGCGTCCCTCGCTCATTTACGGAAGTAATGACGGATTTACCACCCGATTGACTGAGGCAATCAAGTTTTCACCGTTTCTTCCGATTATGGGATCCGGGCAGTCCAGGGTTCAACCCATTTCCATCGACGATGTCGTTTCCTGCATGCTGAAAGCGGTGACGGATCGCGCCTTGCTGAATGCAACGTATGAAATCGGCGGACCCGAGCAGTTGACCTACCAGGAGATAACGGTTGCCCTTGCAAACGCCCTGGGAATACACCGCCCACTTTTACACCTGCCGCTCTCGCTCATGCGAATAGCAGTCAAGCTGTTTGAGTCGCTGTTGACAGTGCCGCCGCTCACCACTGATCAGCTTACCATGCTCCAGGAAGACAACATCTGCGACATGCGAGACATCCGTGAAGTCTTCGGGGTCGAGCCGGTCACCTTCCCGGAGGGGCTGACTGCATTTTTTAAAGGATCTCATCAGCCGTGCAAAAAACCCGGTTCCTGCGAAAGAAAAGGAGCGCGCTTGTGATATTTTGCAATATTGGAAAAGTCTTTTCATCATTGTTCGCTTTATGTTTTGTATTTTTGTGCCCTCTTTTTTCTTATGCAAACCTCGCCGATATTCCCCTTGAATGGAAGCCGACGGATGCAATAAGCTCCTACGATCCCATTGATCTCGCTGCATACCGTCAAGCATCCTTTGTCATCAAGCCATTCAGGGATATGCGGAAAAACACCGCGGAAATCGGCGCTAATGTGGAAAAGCAATTATCCAACCCCGACATGCGCGTTACCACCAAGGACAATGTTGCCGTATGGCTCACCAATCAATTCGGGAGCATTCTGAAGGAATTCCAAATAAATGTTGTTAAAAACCGGGGAACGTTGATACTGGAAGCCGACGTGATCAAGTTTTTCGTAACCGAAAAATCGATGTACCAAGCCGAGGTTACTCTCAAGGTCCGCCTGAAGGCAAAAAACAATACTGTGGTCTGGAGCGGCACGACGAGCGGAAGCGCGTCCCGTTTCGGCCATTCCTATAAAGCGGAAAATTATTATGAAGCCCTGAGCAATGCGACCGTCTCCGCAGTGCACGGTCTTCTGAAAAATGAATCTTTTATCCAGGCAGTTCAAAAGAGCAAATAGCAGGTTACCGCTTGCCCTTTTCGCTGCTTATCCCTCTGAATACCCCCTTTGCTCTCGGCAATAATCCTGTCAAAGTTAAGATATCGCACATCTCGTTTATCAAATATCTTACTACCCGTTCGTTCCCAGAACTCTACGTTTTGCTTGACTCTAACTCCCTTTTCAGCTACTCTTTTATAGTGTTTTTCTATAGATTCTTTTTATTGGATCGGCTTGTTCCTCTAATCTTTTTCTAAAGAAGTTATCCATCGTATTCCGCAATTTATAGTTTTCCTATACTTGTCATAACGCTTGCTGGGGGGCGGCAAAAATGGCAAAAGCTAAGATTCTGTATGTTGAAGACAGCAAAACACAGGGAATGATAACAAAAAAATTCCTGGAGGAGAGCGGCTACGCCGTAACGTGGGTTGCTGACGGCTCATCTGCGCTCCGCCAGGCCCAGGGAGATCTCTTTGATGTCGTCCTCCTCGACTGCATCCTGCCGGACATGGATGGAAACGACGTGTGCATGCAGCTGAAGCACGACCATAGTACCAGAGGCGTTCCGGTCATCATGGTTACTGCAAAGGATGGCCTCAGCGATAAAATCAACGGCCTGGAATCCGGAGCGGACGATTATCTGGCAAAGCCCTATGATGAATATGAGCTAAGGGCTCGTTTGTATGCCGCATTGAGGACAAAACGTCTCCAGGACGAGTTGATCCAAAAAAACAACGAAATGCGGGACATGCTGAGCAAGGTTGAGATGTTGTCGGTTACCGATCCCTTGACACAGCTTTTCAACAGAAGACGGTTTGAGGATGTTCTGGCGGCCGAATTTAAAAAAGCCAAACGATATGCGACGCATCTCAGCTGCATCATGATCGACATCGATTTTTTCAAATCCATCAATGATACGTACGGCCACACGGCCGGAGACGTCGTGCTGAAAGAAATAGCCGTGATAATAAAACAATGCATCAGGACTGTTGACACCGCCTGCCGTTGGGGAGGCGAGGAATTTATCGTGCTGACGCCGATGACGTCAAAGGCATTTGCCATTCAGCCCGCCCGCAGAATCTGGAATTCAGTCTCCAGCTACAATTTCCCTTCCCTGAGCGGCAGAACAGTAACAATCAGTGCAGGAATAGCGGACGCCGCAAGCGCCTCTATCGACACCCCGGACAAGCTCATTCATGAGGCAGACCTTGCATTATATCAGGCAAAGAAGACAGGAAGAAACCGGATAGAGATCCAGAATTAGCACGCAGGTATGCCACGTCGGCGACATCCAGAATGGCCGCACATGTGCCTGAAGCCTTTTGTGCAGCAGATTTCGACGATAAGAACTGCGCTTTCCCGTGCTTGAAACGCGTAGCGTTTTTAACACACATTAGACAACCAGTAATCAGGCGGCTATATACGCATGAATATCATTGCAATAGGCGGCGGCAATCTGCGAAAAAAAGAAACGCTCGCTATCGATCAATGCATTGTCCAGCTCACCCAAAAACGCTCTCCCCGTGTTCTGTTTATTCCTACGGCAAGCGGTGATTCAAAAAATTACTGCAATACATTCGACACTGTTTATCGGGACCTGCTAGGGTGCAAAACGGACCATCTGCTTCTGTATCGCAGACCGCAAGACCGGGCCGCGGCAACTGAAAAAATCCGCGCTGCTGACATCATCTATGTGGGAGGAGGAAATACCCTCCGCATGATGAAGCTCTGGCGCCGCATCGGGCTGGACGATCTTCTGGTCAAAGCGGCGAATCAAAGAAAAATTCTGGCCGGCTTAAGCGCGGGTGCGATTTGCTGGCACGAATGGGGCCACTCGGATTCAAGGTCTTTTTCCGGAAGAAAAAAGTGGTCCTTCATTAAGGTTCGGGCTCTCGGCATCCGGCCCGGGTTGTTTTGTCCGCATCTGGATGCTGAAAAACGCCATGCCTCTTTAAAAAAAATGATCGCCAATACGGCCATGATAGGCATTGCGTGCGACAACAGGGCCGCAGTCTGGTACCACGATAAAGGGGCGACATGCTTGACAGCTGGAAGGAAGGCATGTGTTCATATTTATACCCTTCAGGACGGCCGTGTATTACAAAAAAAATTTAAAAACGGCGAACGTATTGTTTTTCAGCAAAACACCTGAAAACTTGGCAAAGACTTTAAAAGCAATCTTTGTTTTCGTTATTCTAAACCGTTGTTGCAGCCTTGCCTTTTGTCCATTTCTTCTGACCGTTCATGAAAAACAGTAAAGAAAAAATAACCTGCCTTTCCTGCCGTCACTTTTATGTAACGTGGGACAAGGATTTTCCAAACGGATGCTCGGCAATGGGTTTTAAATCGAAGCAACCCCCCTCGGTCACTGTTTATAAATGCTCGGGAATGGCTTGTCTGCAGTTCGAAAAAAAGAATAGCTAGCCCTCCATTCGCAATAACTCGAACTCCTTCCGATCAAAGTACTTGCGGTTATGCATATACTACCGCGTGATAAATCCTAATACTTTTTTCTGATAATAGTAGCAGTCAGAATCCGGACTGACTGCTAAAGATTTAATCACAAATACCGATAGGATAAACACGAGGGGCTTCTGCCCCGAATAGTTCTGAATACCGGGAGTTACCTGTGTTTCAAGTCATCGGGTTTCGCCTCCAGAATGAGGAATACGCGGTTCCCATTGTAAAAGTCCGCGAAATAATCGGGATGCTGCCGATTACAGTCTTGCCCAATTTACCTGAATACTTTGAAGGCATGACGAATATCCGCGGCAGCGTCATCCCGATCATAAACTTAAAACGGCTCATGCATCTCCCGGAAAACGGCGATGCCGCGGCCAAAATCATCGTCATCACCTGCGGAACAAGCACCTATGGCGTACTGGTCGATTCCATCACCGGCGTCGCATCCATTGATGAACAATCAGTGGAACGACCCGACCGGATTGCAAACGCTGAAGACACATCGTTCATCGACGGCATTGCAAAATTTGATAATCGGCTCGTTATCATTCTGAATACCAGCAACCTTGTCCCTCAACTTGTGCGGGCAAGCTAAAACATATTGTCTCTCATCACCGGGTAATGGGAGCCTCCAAAAACATTGAGCAAGGAGAACAGAGAGATGAAGACACCATCAAAGCTTAACAGTTTCGGCAGTAAAATATTTTTCATGATTGTACTCGCAATTATCGCGGTGATAACCAGCGTGACATTCTCTTATTTGATCGCTGTGCGGGAGATAGAGGCATTGATGCTCGAAGACATATCCTCCATCGCAAATACGATGCAGAAGAACCTGACATATGTTGCAACCATTAAACCGGACGCCATCCAGGACGAAAATTTCAAGAAACACATGAATGATATTAAAATCGGGCAAAGCGGCTATGTCTACTTGATCAATGAAGACGGTATGATGGTCACTCACCCTACAATCCAGGGGAAAAAACAGGGGGATGTGGCGCATAACCGCTATATCATCACCCACAAGGAGGGGGGAACATATTCTTTCGTTGCCGCAAGCACCGGCCAGGACAAGCTCGTGGCGTTCCGGTATATCGAACCCTGGAAGCTGTGGGTTGTCCCGGGCGTAAACAAGGCCGACTATTTGAATCAATTAAAAGCTTCATTCCTGAAAGTGAACTTACTGTTCTCCTTGGGTGTGATTGTTGTCCTCGTTTTTGTAGCGCGGGTCATTACCCGGAAGCTGTTGAACCAGGTCGGGGGTGAGCCAGTCGTCATCGCAGAGGTTGCTGAGCGAATTTCTGAGGGCGACTTGACGGCGCAGCTCCAGTCAAACGGCAGGGGAAAAAGCGGCATCTATGCATCAATGGATAAAATGGCAGATAAATTAAAAATCATGGTCAAAGACATCAAGTCAGCGTCTGAAAGTGTGGCATCGGGAAGCGCGAACCTTTCCACCTCCTCTGAGGATCTCAACAAAGGCTCCCAAGAACTGATGCTGCAGGTGGACCAGATCGTAACGGCCATGACCGAAGTGTCCCAGACAATCATGGATGTTGCCAAGAACGCCTCTCACGCGGCGGAGGCAAGCAAAAAAGCTTCCGAAACCGCTGCAAAAGGGAAACAGACTGTCGACCGTTCCGCGGAAGACATGGCTAAAATTGCGCAAACAGTGCAGCAAACGGCCTCTACCATTGAAGAACTCGGAAAAAGCTCGGCCCAAATCGGCGAAATTGTTGCGGTCATCAACGGCATTGCCGATCAGACCAATCTCCTTGCGCTCAATGCGGCCATTGAGGCGGCCCGCGCCGGTGAGCAGGGACGGGGTTTCGCCGTCGTAGCAGACGAGGTGAGAAAGCTGGCGGAGCGCACGAGCCAGGCCACAAAGGATATTGCGGACAGAATCAGCGGCATCCAGAAAGCGGCGACAGAAGCGGTCGACGCGGTAAAGAAAGGCAGCGACGAAGTGGGGAACGGCGTCGGACTCGCAAGAGAGGCAAGCGCATCGCTTGACGCCATCGTGGAAGCATCAACCGGCGCCATGGACATGGTCCAGCGCATCGCGGCGGCAACGGAAGAGCAATCGGCAGCATCAGAAGAAGTCACCCAAAACATGGAAAACATCTCAAGCATCACGAAGCGCGCGGCAAATGCATCGGACCAGATTAAAGCGTCCGCAGCCGAGCTCGCCAAGCTTTCCGCCGGATTGAAGGAAATAACCGCATTCCTGCGGGTATAAGGTGACGTTACCCTGATGCGAATAAGCAACAAACAATAATCAAGCGAAATGCTCCAAGCCTGGGAGAAATACTTCCAGGCTTTTTTATCGCGTTCGCTCCTTCTTTGCCAGTTCTTCCTTCACCGTCGGAAAAGCGTCAATGTTTGTATGCGGCAAAAAAAGCGCTGAAAGATATTCATCCATGAAGCTGCGCAGCGAAGAAAGCTCAAGATAGGTCATTTTTTTTGCGATTTCTTCCGCTTCCTTGCGCAGCCGGTCGCACAGCAGTGCGTAGTAGGCGCCCATGATGGAAGTGTTGCCGAGAAACCGGAATTTGTCCACCGGCAGATCGGGAAGCATCCCGATTACAATGGCTCGTTCCACGTCAAGGTACCGTCCGAACCCTCCGGCGATATAGATGGCGTCAACATCGGCGAAGTCCAGGTCCATCTGCGCAAGCAGTGTCGCGAAGCCCGCGTAGATAGCGCCCTTTGCACGGACAAGATTATCAAGGTCTGCTTCGGTAATCACGATCTCCTTGTTGACGGAGCTTTCCACACGCCAGGCAAGCACAAACTCAAGCCCGTTTTCACCCCGCCGGATGCGGTTGGAGCCGATTTCCTCCCGTAGTTTTCCCTTTTGATTTATGACGCCGCTTAGATACATCTCGGCGAGCGCGTCGATCATGCCTGAACCACAAATGCCGGCGGGCTTCACGTCGCCGATGACCCGGAGATGCACGTCAAAGGTCTCCGGATCGATTTCCACTTCCTCGATGGCCCCTTCCATGGCCCGCATGCCGAACTTGATGCCGCTCCCCTCGAAAGCCGGGCCCGCCGAACACGCAGCGGTCACCAGCCAGTCTCTGTTGCCGAGGACGATTTCACCGTTCGTGCCGATATCGATGAACAGGGAGACTGCCTCTTTCTTGTGCATCTGCGACACAAGGACTCCCGCGGTTATATCGCCGCCGACATAGCTCGCGACGTTCGGCATGGCGTAGACGACCGCCTGCGGATGCACTTGAAGCCCCACGCTCATGCCGCGAACAAGAGGAAACAGGGTGGCTGCAGGAATGTACGGTTCTTCGCGGATGTAGCGCGGATCTACCCCGAAAAACAGGTGCTGCATGGTCGTGTTTCCGGCTACCACGATGTAATCGATCATCCCGGTTGGAACAGCGTGCGTCGCGGCAAGTTCGGCCAAAAGCGAGTTGATGTTCTTCGCAACAAGCCCCTGAAGCTCCTTGAGTCCGTCTCGCTCTGTTGCATACACGATGCGCGTAATAACATCGTCCCCGCATGACCCCTGGCTGTTATAGGTGGCGGCCATACCGATGACGCGGCCGCTTGTCATCTCGACAAGATAGGCAACGATAGTGGTCGTGCCGATGTCCACGGCAGCGCCGAAGCAGACGCCGGAGGCGTTCCCCGGAAAAATATCGAGCACTTCGAGGGCGCCGGCAATATCCATAAGCGACGCAGTGACCCGCCACTCTCCTTCGCGCAGCACGCGGGAAAGCTTGCCCAGCACCAAATGCCCCCCATGCAGCTGTGAAGCGTCAAACCCCGCCTGCGCGACAGCGCGGCGAAGGCGCTCGTAATCTGCAATACTGTCATCCAGCGTGGGAGGCGGTATTTCAAGATACACTCTCCTGATCCGCGATTCGAGACACCCACCCGCAGACCGCATCCAGGCAAGAACGTCATCCGGATTCGCACCCAGGGCAATTTTGTGTTTAGCATGCACGCGCGACTCAGGCGGAATTTCGATGGCAACATCGCCGATGGCCTTCGAAACACAGGCGAGCACATAGCCGCTGTCTGATTCTTCCGCGGTCAGCAGCGAGCGTGATGTTCCGCTCTCCACCCTGCCGTCCCGGACCACGACCCGGCATTTTCCGCAGGTGCCTTTTCCGCCGCACGACGAAAGGACGGAGATCCCCGCCGTCTTCATGGCATCGAGCAGGTCAGCATTGTCGTCAATGCTTACCGTGATCCGGTCAGGCAAAAATGTTATTCTGTGTTTCATGAATCGACTATAGCAGGGGGAGCTGCGACGGTCAAGGGGATTCTGGCATGCAACAGGAATGGCGCAACCGGCTTGAGCAAAACGAACAGCAAGTTTCTCTTGCAATCACGCCTGATCTGTATTATCTTCTAGCAGCAATGCGGCAGCTGTGCATTGCGGTGAATTTGCAAGGAGAACCATAATGGAAGATCTCAAAAAAGCGTATAAGCGTGCCGTGATATTAGGTCTCGCGCTGATGGGGAGCGTACTCGCAGCCGCCGGTTTCGTCGAACTTGCCGTAAGCAAGCAGGTTTCTTTTCCGCATCCGGCGCCCATCTCGCGCGATCAGGCCGAACTGACCGTATATTTTCTGCTGGTTGTGTCCGGCGCGGTCTTTTTCGTAATTAAATACCTGCAGCAGCATTATCTCCAAGGCAGTCTGATGTTTATGCCGGACGACCGGCAGGCAACGGAAGCCGAGCTGTCCACCGCAAAGCTGCTGACTCTTTTGATTGTGGTCGTCATGTCTTACCTGCTGTGTGAAGTCCCGATGATTTTCGGTCTGGTGCTCTTTTTTCTGACGGATGGAAATGCTTTATATTTCTATATTTTCATGGTCATGTCGTTGCTGTTCTTTGCCTTTTATTTTCCCCGGTACCGTCAGTGGGAATCCTGGATGAGAGAAAAGAAAGCAGACCCGGATGCATAGCACAAAACATGATTAGAAAAACGCGGGATTGCCGGATATGGGTTTAAAGCCTTGGAGAACATACTCGTTCTGTATGTTCGTTTTTTTGTTGGTTGGCTGTGCTTCCGCCCCGGTACAACAAATAACCGGCTATACTCCAGCCATCGGGGAACGGGCCGCACGAACGGCGGTATCCATGATCGGCATGCCTTACAAATATCAGGGAGACAGCCCGGAAGGCTTTGACTGCAGCGGATTGGTCCGCTACAGCTATTTAACTGCCGGCCTGGATGCTCCGCATGGAACAAAAGACTTGAAAAACGTTACCCGGCAGGTTGAAAACCGGAACTTGCAGAAGGGTGATTTGCTTTTTTTTGATGAAAAAGGCGGGAAATACTCGCACGTCGGTATTTACATCGGGAGCCAGTATTTTGTGCACGCACCAAGCAGCGGCAAAAAAGTCCGGAAAAACAGCCTCACTGACCCCTACTGGAAGAGACATTTCGTTGAAGCACGACGGTTTTACAATTGACTCATCCGCAATCCGGTTTCTTACACCCTCCGAAAAAGCGTCACTGCTATTTCTTCATTGATTCCGCGTACCGCTTAAGTTCCTTGTAAAAATCCTTGCCCATGAATGTTTCGATCGTCTTTTTAAGGCTTTTGTACATCGGATCTCCGGCAGGATGCTTCATGCAGGGAATATGGTCCAGGTAGGGCGTGTTCTGGATGGAAAGGACCTGCCTGCCGTCCTCTGTGGAATAAAACGAAAGCGGGTACTGTACGCAGTCTGCAAATTTGAATTCTTCCCAGACCATTCCTTTTTCCATGGCATAGGTGTGCACGGCGCAGTAACGCAATCCCTCCGGGGTAGTATAGAGTAGCGAACAATCATTGTTAAACAGCAAAACGCACCGGAACTCTTTGCCGCCGAAGTTCCTTCTGATTGCCTGCGCTTCGTCTTCGTGGATTACGCACCCCATGGGGCATTGCTTGGAGCAGATGCCGAGCACGGAACCATTTTTTCTGATTGCCTCGCGATTTTCGGGGGAGAGATAGGACAGAATGCCTTCAAGGTGGTCTTCAATTTTTTTTGCTTCCTGCTCCGGCACGATGCAGGAACGGTAGCAGCACTGGGATTTGCAACCGTATTTCTCGACGTCACACCCGTAGGGGCGGGTGAAAATCTCCGGATTCACGAGAACTGAAGCAATTTCAACAAAACCACTCTCTGCAGAAGACATAAACAACCTCCCGGGAAAAGCTATGGTGTGCCGTGCCGGCCGCGCAGCGCAATTCGTGACGTCTGAAAAACGGTTGGACGATGGGTCGGCAGCTGTTTCCCGGCCTTCACTCGCCTCTGTTCAGGCGCCCGGGCTTCCTCAAAAGCCTCTGCATACCCGGCGAAGCAACGCATTGTAAGACTATCCGGACGGCTTGTAAAGTTTTTTTTCCGCAGCCTCAGTTTTTACTTGCATTTGATGAAAAAAAGAGTATATTGCGCAACAAAAAATGAACGCGGAGACGTTGCTGCGGGCCTCGCAGGGAGCGGCTGAAATCGACTTTGAAAAAAAATGAGCGCGTTTCATTTTTATTCTTGACAAAGAGTAGTATTTTTGATAAATGGAAACTAAAATGTGTGTGGGTTGGCGCCGTCGGAAGTTTCGGCGGATTTGATTCGGACACTAGCCCTTCCGTAAGAACGGAAGGCGGTGCTCGCAGAATCCCGGCAATACCGGGAAGCATGCTCGGCGGGCGGAGAAGGAGGCAAACAGGTTGCACGCGTTGGGTACCCACTTGTTGTTAGAGTTGCGGGATTGCAACCCCAAGACCCTCAGTAATCTGGAATTTGTGCAGGAAACTCTCAAAAATGCCGCGCTTGAGGCAAAGGCGACGATTGTAGAAGTCGCTTTCCACGAATTCAGCCCCTTTGGCATCAGCGGGATGGTCGTCATTGCTGAATCCCACCTTGCCATCCACACCTGGCCGGAATACGGCTATGCAGCAGTCGATGTCTTCACCTGCGGAGACCTGATTGATCCCCGGGTTGCCGCTCAATACCTCATTGAAAAATTCGAATCCGGAAACCCCTCCATCGTCGAGATGAAGCGGGGTATTCTGGGCAACGAAAAGCTTCCCCACAAGGCACAGCCAGGAGAATCTCTCAAGCATGATAGAACCGAAGAGCTACAAGTGGTTCATTGAGTACACGAGCCCTGAAGAGGGCCATCTGCACGGCATCCGCATGATCCATTATGCAAACCAGACGAAATACCAGCGTATGGAAATCATGGACAGCGGAAGCTACGGGAGATGCCTCGTCCTGGACGGCAAAATGCAGTCGTCCTTGACCGACGAGTTCATTTATCATGAGGCCCTGGTTCATCCGGCGCTCCTCACCCATCCGAACCCCAAAAGGGTCTTTATCGTGGGAGGAGGCGAGGGCGCCACGCTTCGCGAGGTATTGCGTCATAAAAGCGTGGAATACTGCATGATGGTGGACATCGACCAGGAAGTGGTTGAAAAATCCAAGGAACTTCTCCCGGAGTGGCATCAGGGGGCCTTCGATGATCCCCGGACCGATCTCAGATTCATGGACGCCAGGAAGTATCTTGAAGAGACGACCGACACCTATGATGCGATCATTATTGATATATCGGAGCCTGTTGAAGAGGGGCCTGCCTATCTCCTGTTCACGCGGGAGTTCTATGAAATCGTAAAAGAGCGGCTCAGCCCGGACGGGACCATATCGCTCCAGGCAGGAACAACGGCCCTGCACCAGCTGCTGAATTTTACCGCGGTCAATAAAACCTTAAGTGCTGTTTTCCCCGTAGTCTGCCCGTATAACGTCTCAATACCTTCTTTCGGTCTTCCGTGGGGGTTCACCCTAGCTTCCAAGAACATCGATCCGAGCAAATTCGATCCCAAGGAACTGGACACCATGATCAAAAAGCGGATCAAGGGTGAAAACCGATATTATGACGGCATTACCAACCAGGGCATGTACATGTTGCCCAAGCATATTCGCAAGGCTTTGGCTGCAGAAACCAGGATCATAGAGGACAACGCACCCCTCTTTACGTACCATTAGAGGCCATGAATCCTCCTCCTTCCCGTTTTGAGGATGAACAATTCCGCACTCCGCTGTTTGACGCGATGGTCAACCTTGCGGAGAGCCGTAAAGTATCCTTTCATACCCCCGGACATAAGAGCGGCAAAGGCATATCGACCCGTTTCCGTAAATTCGTCGGCCACCGCATCTTTTCCATTGACCTCACGACTCTCGATGAAGTCGACTCACTCCAGAACCCGACCGGAGTCATCAAGGAAGCTCAGGAACTGGCCGCGAAAGCCGCAGGAGCAGACCGGTCCTATTTCCTTGTAAACGGAACCACCGTCGGAAACCATGCCATGGTTGCTTCCACGACGGGACCCGGCGACAAAGTGCTTATCGCAAGAAACTGCCACCGGTCGGTGCTCACCGGACTGATCGTGAGCGGAGCACAGCCGATTTTTTTCCAGCCGATTTTTGACCGGGATCTCAAGCTCACCCTGAATATGACCTTCGAGACCGTTAAACAAGCCATAGACGAAAATCCCGGCGCACGGGCGCTGCTGATCACAAGCCCGAACTACTACGGCCTCTGCGCAGACATCGAAAAAATCATTCCCTATACGCATGAGAAGGGGCTTATCGTGCTCATGGACGAAGCACACGGCCCACACCTCAAATTCAATCCGAAATTGCCGAAATGCGCCTTGGAAACAGGCGCAGACATGTGCGTCCAGTCAACCCATAAAATCGTCGGGGGCATGACCCAAGCCTCCATGCTGCACGCAAATACCGGGCGGATCAATATCGATGATGTCACCAACACCCTCAAGCTGCTCCAGACCACCAGCCCGTCGTACATTCTGATGGCTTCTCTTGACCTCGCCCGCATGCAAATGGCCACGGAAGGCAAAAAACTGTTAAACCGGACCATAAAACTGGCGGAAGAGGCCCGTGCAGAAATCAACAAAATTCCCGGCATCTCCTGTTTCAGCAAGGAACGGGCAAAGCAATCCGGGATGGCCGATATGGACGTCACCAAGCTGACCATTACCGTTTCCGACCTGGGACTGTCGGGCTATACCGTCTCCCAGATGCTCAACACCCGCTTCGACATTCAGGTCGAGATGGCGGATCCCTTCCATGTGCTCGTAATCGTGTCCATCGGAGACCGGCAGGACGACCTGAACCGGCTTGTGGACGCGCTCCGCCAGATTGCCGCAGAAACCGGCCTTCAGGGAACCCTGTTACCGCTCGACAAGGTCCATCCGCCGGTTCTTCAGAACCGCTTTGCCATGACCCCGCGCGAAGCGTTTTACTACGATACCGAGATGGTAGGCATTAATCAGGCAATCGGCAGAGTCTCCGCTGAAATCGTGACTGTTTATCCTCCCGGCATCCCGCTGCTCGTTCCCGGTGAAGAAATTTCACAGGATGCCATCGATTATCTCAGGAACATGGCCGGCCTCGGTGCCATCATAGACGGAATGAACGAAAACAATTCCCTGGTACGCGTGGTAAAAACATAGTTTTCCCGTCTGAAGGAGCACATACATGATGCGGCGTCTTCGCAAGTATTTCGTGCAAAGTCTTATCTGCCTTATTACCGCACTTCTGTTCCTGCCTGTTCATGCCTCCGCAGAAAACAAGACTCCCTGCATCCTGGACGATGAAGAATATTCCGTTATTGCCGCAGTATTGTTTCGTGCGGAGCACAATATGGCTGCGCTCAAAAACAAGCCGTACTCTGGACACTATCGAGACCTTGACGGCATCCCCTCTTCCTTTATTTTGCTCTCCGATGTAACCCGGCAGGAAAAGTTGGACAATCCTGCAGCGGACGCAGTCATGATTGCAGACTATAATCGGAAGAATGCCGACATTTGCAGCATTGACAAAAAAAGGCTGCAAGCCCTTGTTCCGGAAAAGAGCAGAATCAGCTTTATCAGTCCGGGAGCGTGGAGGAAGAACAGGGAGGAATCCCTTCGGAATCAGTCCCTGTCTTCCGGCCTCACCTCTGTTTCCCGGCCCGGTTTTAATGCAGATAAGACCCGTGCCGTTATACAGATAAACCATATTGCCGATTTTGAAATGGGCGCCGGCTATCTGGTGTATCTGAAAAAAACGCCCTCGGACAACGTGTGGATTCTTACCGGCGCTGTGCTGAACCGCAGATATTGATCAACTTGTTTGCGATATGGTGCAGAGATTGAAAGCATATGGTTTTATCCTCGACATATGAAGCGCTTCAAATCTTGACGACGCCGGAACCATTGATTATACTGTAAAAAAATAGCGCAAAACCTATGACGGCGGCGGTACAGACAGAGCAGGAAAACCGACTGCCGTGTATACAGGAGCATGCACATGAAGCAGGGCATACTGGTACCTTTTGATGGTTCGGCTAATGCCGTCGAAGCAGTGCGAGTGGCAATTGAAATGGCCAAAGTTTTTAAAGAAAAAATTACGTTGCTCAATGTCCAGCACAGCTATGAGACACTGCACACCAAAATGTTTTTTGACAAAGTGCAGATCCATGATTATCAGCTGCAGCAGGCAGAGGAAATAATGCGTCCGGCACTGGATGTTCTCAAACAGTCCGGCGTTGACTTTACCAGCAAGATGCGGGTCGGAGATCCGCGCGACCAGATCATCAGGGAGGCTCAAAGCGACTGCGAGCAGGGAAAGGCCTGCATGCTCCAGGGTATGCGATGGGTCGTAATGGGGTCTAGGGGCCTGAATGCTTTTCTGGGAAGCGTAATGGGCAGTGTGAGCATGGGAGTCTTACATGGGGCGCCCTGCCCGGTTGTGATTGTTCCTTATTCCTGCCAGACCTGACGGAGATACGAAAACATCTCATAAACAGGAGCCAGACACCTTGCGTAACAAAACTGATCCGGCTTCCTGTTTTCGTATGTCTGAAATTCTTCTTACTATGCAAAATAAAAAAACATCTCTCCGGCAAACCTAAAAATCTATATGCATCCAGCAAGAGGGAAGAAATGAACGTTATTCTTTTTGGTGCAACAGGCATGATCGGCCAGGGTGTTTTACGGGAATGTCTGCTCAATCCCGATATAGATGGTATTTTAGCCATCGTCCGGACCCCAACAGGACAGCAGCATGAAAAACTCAAAGAGATCAAGCACGAAAATTTCCTGGATTTCTCCGGAATCAGTGAAGAGCTCAGGGGTTATGACGCCTGTTTTTTCTGCCTCGGTGTTTCCACGGCAGGGAGAAGCAGGCTCGATTATCTGCAGACAACCTACGATATTACCCTGGCGGCCGCGCAGATTCTGGCTAATTTGAACCGGGACATGGTGTTTATTTATGTATCAGGCGCGGGAACGGACAGTACCGAAAACAGCCGCGCCATGTGGGCCCGGGTAAAAGGCCGGACTGAGAATGCGCTGCTCCGGCTGCCATTCAGGGAAGCGTATATGTTCCGACCGGCGTTTATCCAGCCCCTGCATGGCGCTGTCTCAAAAACAACGCTTTACAGAATATTGTATGCGGTACTCGCCCCTTTTTTTCCGGTTTTGCGGCTGCTCTTTCCCCGAAAAATTACAACGACAGAACAACTCGGTCGTGCAATGGTCAGAGTCGCTCAATGCGGCTTTCCCAGTCCGGTACTTGAGAGCGAAGACATTAACGCTGTTTAAAAATAAGAGCGGTGTCGAAGGAGGCTTCCATGAAGCGACAGGTAAGCAGAAGGAACTTCTTAAAAACCGCTGCAACTGCAGGAATAGTGCTTTCAGCTGGCACCGGCTTAGGAGAAAGCGGAAGAACTATTCTCGCAAAGGAGGTGCTGACCGACAAGCCTTCGCAATCATCAGCCGAAATCGCCGATGCCCTGCAGAGCCTGCTTCAGAAGAGGCGTTCTGTCAGGGAATTCAGACCGGAACCCCTTCCTCCGGCAATCATCTCACGCCTGCTCTGGTCGGCATTCGGGATCAACCGCCCGGACGGAAAACGCACCGCTCCTTCTGCCCGAAATCGCCGGGAAATAGATATTTACATTGCGACTTCAAACGGCCTTTCCTTATATGATGCAAAAGAAAACACGGTGAAGCTGATCCTGCCGCAAGACATCAGAGAAATCACCGGCACCCAATCCTATGTCGGACAGGCCCCTCTCAATCTTGTTTACGTCGCTGACATTACAAGAATGGGCGCGACGACAAATGAAGAAAAGATTTTTTATTCGGCCGCCAATTCGGGATTTATCTGTCAGAATGTGTATTTGTTTTGTGCTGCCGAGGGTCTGGGAACCACGGTGCGGGCGGCCATCAACAAGCCGCTTCTGGCGCAGACAATGAAGCTGCGGCCCGATCAAATAATCACGCTCGCGCAGTCTGTCGGATATCCCAAAACAGGGGTCTGAACGGCGCTTGCGGAAGCCATACTGTTTTTTTCTGAGCGCTGTTCAAAGAAAGTGGTCGACCAGCCTCTTCTGATGGCAGTTCCTTCGCAGTTCCGATTGCAGTTATGCCGGTATGTTCACACTGCAAACAACATGTTCCCTGCTCTCAATCGTTACGGTCAGATCATCAAATATTCCGGCTTTGTAATCCCGGAGCGTCGTACGGACAAGATCCTGCACCAGTATCCACTCGTCACCATGTAATGCATAGGGAGACCGGATGACGATACAGTGCTGATTCTTTCCGCTCAGCATGTTGTTCCCTTTCCCTTCGCTGTCCATACACTCCTCTTTTCAGTGACACGTATCAGCAAGCGTGCAAACAATCTCACGGAGTTGCCGGTCTGAATCTCCTTGCACCGTACTGCAGAACGTACTATAATTCAAATCAATTATTTTTAATATAACGATAAACTTAATTTATGGATTTAAACGATCTGAATTTGAACCAACTGAGAATTTTTCACACGGTGGCACGGTTGCTGAGTTTTACCGGCGCATCCAGAGAGCTGCATCTTACGCAGCCGGGAATCAGCATGCACATCAAAGAACTCGAAAAGCATTATAAAACGAGACTTTTTGACAGACTTGGCAAAAAAATCGTTCTTACGCAGGCAGGGACAATTCTATTCAAAGCAACGGAAAATATCCTCGGTCTGGTAAACGAGGCAAAAATAAAAATAGATGATTTGCAGGGCCTTACCAGCGGCACCCTGAACATCGGTGCAAGCACCACTATCGGCACCTACATTCTTCCCGAACTGCTCGTAAAATTCAGACACGCGCATCCCAATATTGAAATAGCAATGGATATATCGTTGAGCCAGGAAGTCGTTGAGAAGGTGCTGAACAATAACATTGAAATCGGTTTTGTCGGTCATTGCGCACAGGAAAAAAAACTGCTGGTAAAACCCTTTGCAAAAGACCCGATGGTCTTGATCGTCGCGGCCAAGCATCCGTGGGCGAGACGCAGACAACCGGTGCGCCTCCAGGATCTTTCCGACCAGCCCATTCTTCTGGCACGGCGGGGATCAGGGACGCGGGCCATCATGGAGCGTTTGTTTGCCAGACAGCAAATTTCCCCAAAAAATCTCATGGAATTAGGCACGGTGGAAGGCGTCAAAAAAGCGGTCGAAATAGACTTGGGAATCTCCATTATTTCAAAGTATGTCGTGGCACGGGAGCTGGCCGCGGGATTGCTCAAAACAGTCGCCATGAGCGACGTAGACCTCAACCGCGACCTGTACCTGCTGTACCATAAGAACCGATATTTGTCCGGTGCAGCCAGGGCTTTTCTTGCCCTGCTGCCGTAATCGGCGACAAGGAGCGCGTCATGTTTTTTCAGGGCCTTTTCGGCATCTTACTCTTTCTCGCCATTGCCTGGCTGGTGAGCGAAAACAGGAAAAAAGTGAACGTGAAGTCGATCCTGATCGGGGTCGCCCTGCAATTCATCATTGCCGTCATTCTTCTTTTTGTTCCCTTTTTCAGAAGCATCTTTCTTTTGCTGAATAATGTGGTCCTGGTCCTGGAAGCTGCAACAAAGGCCGGAACGTCCTTTGTATTCGGCTATATAGGCGGAGGCACCCCACCGTTTCTGCTCCAGGAACCCGGCGCGAATTTCATCCTGGCGTTTCAAGCTCTTCCGCTTGTTCTGGTTATCGGTGCGCTTTCCGCGCTGCTCTTTTACTGGCGCGTTCTGCCCTATATCGTGAAAGGCTTTTCTTTCATCCTCCAGAAAACCATGAACATCGGCGGCGCGCTCGGCCTCGGTGCCTCGACCACGATTTTTCTCGGCATGGTGGAATCACCGCTTCTGATAAAGCCTTATCTTTCGAAAATGACCCGGAGTGAACTCTTCTCGCTCATGACCGTGGGCATGGCCTGCATTGCCGGGACGGTAATGATTCTGTACGCAACGTTTTTGAACGGTGTGATCCCCGATCCGCTCGGACATATTCTGGTTGCGTCCTTTATTCACGTTGCCGCCGCCATCACCATCGCTAGGATCATGGTTCCCGAGACGGAGGAAGAAACATCAAGTAACATTGTCCCCCGGCATACGGCGACGGGCTCGATGGACGCCATTGTGAAGGGAACCATGGATGGTCTTCACCTGCTCCTGAACATCGTGGCAATGCTGCTGGTCATGGTCTCGCTCATCTATCTTGCGAACCAGCTGACCGGACTTCTTCCGGATGTGAATGGACACCCGCTGACCCTCCAACGCATCCTCGGCTGGATCATGGCGCCCATCGTGTGGCTCTTCGGCATTCCCTGGCAGCAGGCCCAGACGGCAGGAAATCTCATGGGTACGAAAACCATTTTGAATGAACTGCTCGCATTCCTCGACCTTGCAAAGCTTCCGGCTGATGCTCTCGATGCACGCAGCAGGCTCATCATGACATACGCACTCTCCAGCTTTGCAAATTTTGGAAGCCTGGGCATTCTTATCGGCGGGCTCGGCACTCTTGCGCCTGAGCGGAGGGATGAAGTGGTGGGCCTCGGCATCAGAGCCATTGTCGCAGGCACTCTTGCTACCTGCATGACCGGAGCGGTCATCGGGATTCTTGTCTAAATAACCGTTCCAGAATTCACAAAAAACGAAGCGAGTACCATATCTTGGAATAAAAAAGCCTTATTATTTGGGGCTTGAATGGGTTGAACCAGTTGTAAAACCGCTACTTCCCAGCCATGATTTTTTTATAGCAGGATGTATTCCGAATGTTGTTAAGGTCCGGGTCCGCCTTAATATCTCCCCATTTATTAAAACCTGCGTCGAGAGATTGCTGAAGCCATTTGCATGCTTCGGTAGGATTGTTCTTAATTGAATACAGACAGGCCAGATTATAGTATGGGCTACTATATTTTCGGTTCAACTTGATTGCCTTCTTGTAATCCGCGATAGCCTGATCATATTGTTTTTTTCTCGCGTAGGCGTTGCCGCGATTATCGTAGCACATGTAATAGGTGGGGTTCAGCTTGGCTGTTTTATTATAGTCAGCGATAGCCTGATCGTATTTCCCTTTTGCCAGATAAGCATTTCCCCGGTTATAGTAAGATATGGATATATCTTTGACTTTATCAACGCCATTAATCTGCTGCGTGCAGGCTTTAATTTGCCTGTCATATTCTTGTTTATTACCGTACTCATAGCACCAGTCCGTAGCAAAACCGGCTGAAGTGAAAAAAATCACAAAAACTACTGTGAACAGCATCCGTACGCTTTTCATGGCATCTCCCTATAGTTAAAAAGCTTTGTTTACCTGGTTCAAATTTTTTAAAATCGGGGCTTTGATTTCTCTCGCACACAATTTACCGTGCAGGCGTCAGTTGCTCCCAATGCAGATTGGAGCCGACATTCGGATTATCGCCTGCTTTGTCCGTAACATAATATTCGCCAAGATTGTTGGACCACGCATGACCGTAACCGGAAGGCAGCTCCACTTCCTTGCCCGCGCGGGAATCATAGTAACGATCAACGCCTCTGATCTGGTCGCTGGTATTTTGCGAAATTTTATCCTGCACCTGCTGCCGCTGTTCCCAGGCGCGCATCTGGTCTTCCCTCATCTGGCTGCCCGCCTTCGCAATGATGTCTCCCATGCGTCCGATCGCCTTGATTTCCTTGATGCTCTTTTGCGCCAGCATTTCTTTCACGTTCACTACTTTTGCGTACCATTTGGGATTGATTTTCAATGAAAAAAGCATCGTTTGGAACGTCTTCGCCCTTGAATCGAGCTTTCCCTTTTCCGCACGGAATGAAAAAACGTAATCAATGTACCAGTAGTTTATAAAATAGCGGGGTTCCGGATATATGACAAACTGGCTGACGGCCGCGTACAACTCTTCTTCCATGCGTTTGCCCCGTTCCTGATATCCGACTCTGACTTTGCCGCCCTGAGCAGATGATTTCAGTCCCTGGACTGAATTGCCGGCCGCCAGCCTGGAGAGCTCCGGAATATTCTTTTCTTTCAGGATGACCAGACCGCTTACATTCTTTCTTGCCTTCGGAATAACCACCTGGGTGAATGCTGCATGCAGGTCTATCGGTTTTGCCACCAGGGAATTGAAACGCAACGAGCCGGGCGGATTCGTTCTGAGGAACAGCTGGTTGTTGGTCCAAAAATAGGAGCGGGTCGGGAAAAGATTCATTTCTTCCGGTCCGGACGGGTTGTAAAACCGGAACCGGGACTGGGCCGGCAATGCTGGATTTTTCGACCAGGTTATTGCCCCTTCCACTCGCCATCCCTTGGGAACAAGCAGCCGGAAGGCCTCCATGCCTGTCATGGGGTCCGTATATTTGTATGTCACGAATCTTTCCAGCGCAAGCGCGTCTTGCTGGTGATAGAGCATGACGACATTTACAAGAACCAGGAAGCCGAAAACAGCAAAAAATCGTAGTACCCTACGGAAAAAAATCATAATGTATTGCCTCCCCTGGATACGTTTGTTATGAACAGTACTGTTACGAGTCGAGTGTAGTGTTTGTTTGATGAGCAGGTTTTTTGAAATCCGGCAAATGGTATCATATTCTTTATGGCGAGTCAAAAAAGCTTTATGATACCGTAAAAACGTCCGTGGCCTGATACCGGTCCGCAACATAAAGGGGTATGTTGCCGGCCAGGACTTCATGGTGGGTCCGCAGGGCGATATCGGGGTGGTTGTTCTGCTCGGAAAGATGCGCCAGGCATGCCCACTGCAGGCGCTGCGCCTTAACTGCGCGATGCAGTATTTCAGCGGCGTCTCTGTTGGAAAGATGTCCGCGGGGTCCTTCGATACGCCGCTTCAGATAGGCAGGATAGGGTCCTGCCGCAAGCATGGCAGGATCGTAATTGCTCTCAAGAAAAACTGCGTCCAGCGATGAGACAATGCTGATAAGATCTTTAAAAATATGTCCCAGATCAGTCAGAACACCCAAACGCTTTGCACCCGATTCAATGATGAACACCGAGCCGTCCGCGCCGTCGTGCGGCGTGGGAATGGCATGCACCTGAACATTGCCGAATCTGAGCTTGTCATTCGACCGAAAATGGCGCACATCGTGCAATTTTCCAAGGTTGCAGCGCGAGGAAGCTGCAGCAAGCGTAGCCGGTGTTGCGTAAAGGGGCAGGCCATATTTCCGCTGATACACGCCTGCGTGCCGGATGTGGTCGCCGTGGTCGTGTGAAATAATAACAGCATCCACTTCACGGATGTTTTTCCCGTGGGCCGCAAGCCGCTCTTCAGCCTGCACCCCGGTGATCCCTGCGTCGAACAGCAGCTTCACACCGTTCGCCTCGACAAAGATGCAGTTTCCGTTGCTGCCTGACTGAAGGGAAATGGCAATCATGTTCATACCGGGCGTACTGTAACAGCCATTGCTGCATATGTCAACCGCGAAATCATCACCTGACGAGTGTAGTCCTCACGTTGCAGGGCATTGTGCGATACAGAAAAATATTCTTGAGGATGCTTAAGCCATCCCTTATAATAGGCATGGTGTACACTCATGCTGCAACTTGACTCGATCAGCATCGTCCTCGTGGACACAAAAACATCCGCCAACATCGGTGCAGTGGCACGATGCATGATGAACATGGGTCTCGTGCACCTTGCGCTGGTCCGGCCGCCCGCGAATTTTTTACAGAAAGCCTCAAAACTTGCAGCCGGGTCGGACACGATTCTGGAGCAGGCAAAAATTTTCCCCTCGCTTAAGGATGCGGTGGCGGATTGCGGTCTGGTGCTCGGCACATCGCGCCATAAAGGCCGTTTAAGAAAAAATATTCTTGCGCCCCAGGATGCCGCACGTGAAATCATTTCAATCCTGCCCCGTAACAGGGTCGCTGTGGTCTTCGGAAACGAAGTAAACGGTCTGACCCGTAAGGACATCGCCTGCTGCCATGAATTAATATCCATTCCTTCGTCGGACGGATTTCCTTCGCTCAACCTTTCTCATGCGGTCATGATCATTGCGTATGAATTATTTCGGGCCGCACAAGAGCTGCACCCGCTCTCAGCCTCCGAACTTGCGACATCCGAAGCAACCGACGCATTCTATCACCAGCTGCAGAAGACCCTTCTGGACATCGGCTTTCTCGACCGCGATCAACCGGAGAGAATGATGCTTACGATACGGCAGATATTCGGAAGAGCGCGGTTGACCAAACGCGACGTCTCCGTTCTGAGAGGCATTCTTACGGCTGTAGACGGGTTGTATCGCCGTCAAAATTAAGATAGCATGCAGTCAAGGTTTAGCAGGTTTTTGCGCAAATGCCGCTTTCAGGAGGGACGGTATGAAAAGAATGTATCTGTTTTTTGTGTTTGCTTTTCTACTGGGGGGAATTGAGATGCTCTACTTCTATCCGCTGCTTCCCGACCGCATGGCGGTCCATTTCAGTGCAGCCGGCGCGGCGGATGGCTGGGGTCCGAAAAATCATTTTTTCATGACCATGGAAACGGTTTATGCCGTCCTGCTGCTTCTCTTCGGCGCCCTGCCGCTGCTTCTCCGGCGGCTGCCCGAGTCCCTGATAAATCTGCCGAACAAGAATTACTGGCTCGCGCCGGAACGCAAAGAACAGACCATGGACCGGTTGATGGGCCAACTCCTGTTCGTAGGGGCCATGGCCCTGCTTTTAATGGACTGCGTGCTTTACCTGAGTTTTACAGCGAATTTTTCCACTCGGCCTTTCCTGCGGCCGGAATTGCTATGGGGCATCATTGCCGTATTCTTTACGGCCAGTATTGCCTGGACTGTTTATTTGATACGAAGTTTCCGGCTGCCGAAAAACCCCTGATTCTCAGGCATCGCTGATTTGCTGATGCCCGACGCTTCTAATCCGCCTGCCGCCGTAAAAACGTCGGTTTGTCCAGGTCCTCACCGTCGATACCGAGCGTTTCATTTTTAAAATCGAATGATTCTTGTTTGCGCTTCGGCTTGTCAACGACCTTCATGAATTCCTTGAGGCTTACCGGCCGTTTTACGCGCTCCCGGATACCTTCCTCGTCAAAGCCAGTCGCTATCACGGTGACCATGACTTCCTCGCTCATCACCGGATTAATCACCGCCCCGAAAATGATGTTCGCACCGGGATCAACCTCATCCTTGATAATGGCGGAAGCTTCATTCAGTTCATAAATCCCCATGTCATTTCCGCCCGTGATATTAATCAAGACCGCGCGGGCTCCTTTGATGGAGCCGTCTTCCAGCAAGGGGCTGGCTATCGCCTTTTGCGCCGCATCCATGGCCCTGGTTTCTCCCCTGCCGATGCCGGTGCCCATCACGGACCTGCCCCGGTTGGACATCACGGTTTTGACGTCCGCAAAATCCACATTCACGTATCCCGGCACCATCACCACATCGGAAATTCCTTTGACGGCCTGGCCGAGCACGTCATCGGCAAGCTTGAAGGAGTCGAGCAGTGTCGTCCTTTTTTCCGCGAGATTCAGGAGGCGTTCATTCGGGATCACAATAAGAGCGTCCACATTCTTCTTCAATTCCGCAATGCCCTCTTCCGCCTTGTGCATCCGCGTTATTCCTTCGAAGCTGAAGGGTTTCGTGACAATACCGACGGTAAGGGCGCCTGCTTCGCGCGCGAGGTTCGCAATAATGGGAGCCGCCCCGGTGCCCGTGCCGCCGCCCATGCCCGCAGTTATAAAAACCATGTCCGCGCCGCTGACGGCGGACGTGATTTTGTCCGCGTCTTCGAGCGCAGCAGACCGTCCGATTTCAGGGTTGGCTCCGGCACCCCGGCCGCACGTAAGCCTTGACCCGATCTGCAGCTTGATCGGCGCACGTGCAAGTTCGAGCGCCTGCATATCGGTGTTCGCTATGATGAACTGCACCCCCTTGATGTTCGACTGAATCATGCTGTTCACGGCGTTGCTTCCCCCGCCTCCGACACCGATCACTTTAATGACCGCAGGCAGTTTCTCTTCTTCGAACTGAAACATCCCTTTTGCCCTCCCTTCTTCGCGTGCCCCGCTTTCTTGAGTACCTGTATCGGAACCTTTCACAAAATCCATGATATCCTGGAACTTCATCTCTAGATTGTCATCCATGAATTTTCCCTTTCATTCCACAATTCCGGGTTCAGATATATTCCCCCAGCCACTTCCAGAATTTATTCAATGGTCCGCCGCTTTTAAATGTACGCGGTGTTTCTTCCGTGTTTTCCGCGCCCCACAAGACAAGACCAACGCCCGTGGCATAAATGGGGCTGTTCACCACGTCCATCAATCCTCCTATGTTTCTCGGGGTGCCCCGTCTGATGGGAAGGCCGAGATACCGCTCAGCAGCGTCCTGTGCTCCCTCCATAAGAGCCGTCCCGCCCGTAAGCACGACACCCGACGCGAACATGTCTTCGAACCCGGTCTTTTTCAGCCGTTGCTGTACCATGCCGAAAAGCTCCTCAACGCGCGGCTCAATAATTTCACACAGGATCTGGCGCGAAAGAAGACGGGGAGGCCTGCCTCCCACGCTCGGGACATCCAACGTCTCTTCATGCTTGACCAGCGAGGAGAGCGCACACCCATACTTGACTTTAATTTTTTCCGCTTCTGATGCCGGTGTTCGCAGGCCGATTGCAATATCGTTCGTCAGATGGTTGCCGCCGATGGGCAATACCTCCGTATGCCAGAGGCTGCCTTCCAGGAAAAATGCTACGTCCGTTGTCCCGCCGCCGATGTCCACAACCACCACGCCCAGTTCCTGTTCTTCGGCTGTCAACACAGCCTTGCTCGATGCGAGCGGCTGCAGGACCAGGTCATTCACGGTCAATCCGGCACGCGAGCAGCTTTTGATGATGTTCTGTATGGCGGTCACGGCACCAGTGATGATATGAACCTTCACATCAAGCCTCGTTCCCGACATGCCGAGGGGTTCCTTGATGCCGTCCTGGTCATCAATGATGAATTCCTGCGGAAGCACATGCAGAATCTGCTGGTCCATGGGGATGTTTACGGCGCGGGCCCCGTCGATAGCACGGGCGACATCGGTCGGTCCCACCTCTTTGTTCTTGATGGCCGCCACCCCACGCGAGTTAATGCCTTTAATATGACCACCCGAGATCCCCACAAAAACCGAATTGATCTCGACACCCGCCATAAGTTCGGCCTCGTGCACCGCCTTTTTTATTGATTCGACCGTGCTGTCGATGTTCACGACCACACCCTTTTTGAGGCCGTGTGAAGGGCTGATGCCGATCCCGATGATGTCGACCTGCCCGCCGTCTTTTACCATTCCCACGATGGCACAGACCTTCGTTGTTCCCAGATCCAGGCCCACAATCACATTGTCCATTTTTTTTGCCACAACACACCCCCGTTAGGAAACCTCTTCCGGCAAAGAGAGCCGGACTGAGAATGGCTCATCATCCCTTGCTTCGTTTTAACTCTTTTTTCCCGTTGCTTTTTACCGCCTTGCTCTTGCTGGATGCATTTTTCGACAGTACTGCAACCTGACGGTCGGAGCGAAGATCAACGTAGGCGATCTGCAGGTCGCGCTGCTTTACATCCGCCATCACCTCCGACAGCCTGCGGAGTTTTTCCGCGTACCGGGTGCTGCCGATTTTGAATTCATGGTCGGCATATACAATAGCAAGCGACTCGGGTGTATTTGCTCTGATATACACATCTTCAAGGCGCCAGCCTCCTTGCCCCGCAATCTCCGACAAAAGCTTTAATGCTTCTCCCAATGCTTCGGCAGACGCCTGTTCTCCGAATCGTACCCGGCAGTCCCTGATCGCGATAACAGGGAGCGGCCAAGCTCCTGCCGTTTCTTTTGCAAACCGCTCAATAACAACTCCCTCGCTGTCCATCAGAAACCGTCCCGCAGCGGTTTCCAGAAGCGCGTGTGGCGTCCGTTCAGTAACAACCATGCTGACCCTGTTCGGCAAGCTGCGGCTGATGCTGACGGATTTAATCCAGGGGTTTGCCTGCGCTCGTCTGACAGCGGCATCGAGGTCCACCCGAAAAATATTTTCTCCGGTAAATGCTCCGGCGATTTTTTTCAGCTCTGCTTCGTCGAGCTGCTTTACGCCTCTGACGTCCACACCGGCTATTTGGAACAACTCTGCGCGCATGACGGTCCGATATGCCTGCCAGCCCAGCCAGCTTCCCGCCGCAATGACCACCGCTGCAAGAAGCATAACCATGACGGTTTTGATTTGGCCGGTCGCGGCCCCTTGGCGAGGAGCGTCACGCCGCACCACCGCGCGTTTTACCGTCACACGATTTCTTGCCGATCGGTCTCTTCGAGGAACTCTTACGTTTTTATAATCCCGCATGCTCCCTTTCGGACGTCAGCATCTGAATAACCGATACCAAGCATCCCCGGGTCTTCAATCCGGAGTGCGATCAACGATTCTCCGCATCCTGCCCAGCTACCGCCAACCGCATAATTTCCTCCACCAAATCCGGAAACGATATTCCCACGCCTTTTGCTATTTCGGGCAGCAGGCTTGTGGCTGTCATCCCCGGAAGGGTGTTGACTTCAAGAATATAGGGCGCTCCGGATTCGTCGATAATGAAATCGACCCGGCTGTACCCACGGCAGCCTATCGCGCGGTGTGCGGCAAGGCCTGCTTCGAGCGTCCTTTTGTATACCAAATCCGGTATTCGCGCCGGGAAAAAATGATCGGACATGCCCTGCTCATATTTAGCCGCGTAATCATAAAAAGCGCGCTTCGGAACAATTTCAATTGCACCCAGAGCACGGTTTCCGAGAATGCCGACCTGCACTTCCTTGCCTTGTATAAATTTTTCTACCAAGACTTCATCGCCGTATTGAAACGCCAGGTCAATCGCCGGTGCAATGTCTTCTTTTTTGAAAACAAGGCTTACTCCGACGCTCGAACCTTCGGCATGAGGTTTGATCACCGCGGGAAATTTCAGCTCATCGAACAGCGCGGGTACCGCGTCTTTCGCGCCCTTATAAATTACTTCGTACGGACCCACCAGCAGCCCTTTTGCCCTGAAGATCTCCTTGGAGACGGTCTTGTTCATTCCAAGCGCGCTTGCGAGGATGCCGGACCCCGTGTAGGGGATTCCCATGACTTCCAGCATGCCCTGGATAGCGCCGTCCTCGCCGAACTTGCCGTGCAGTGCGATAAAGGCCGCATCAATCGAACTGTTCTGGATCTTTTCGGCCGCATCCCTGCCAATATCGATGGAAACAGCATGATACCCTTTTTCCTGCAACGCATTCAAAATGGCAGTTCCGCTGGCGAGCGATACGGTTCGCTCGGATGACAGACCGCCCATCAATACGCCGATTTTCCTGTTTGCCAATATCTTCATGAGAATCCTTTTCGCAGCAGGTGAATGCTCCGGTTCTAATCTTCTCCGATGATTTTTATCTCCGGTTCGAGCCGCACTCCATGGACATCCAGAACCGTCTGTTTTACGATGTCCATCAAGGCAAGCACGTCGGAGGCCCGCGCAACGCCCGTCGTCACGATGAAATTTGCGTGCTTGTCCGAAACCTGAGCGCCGCCCACCGTTTTACCTTTGAGCCCCGCCAGTTCGATCAATCTGCCTGCGGACTGTTCAGCAGGATTTTTGAACACGGACCCGGCGTTGGGATATCCCTGGGGCTGTCGCTGTTTTCTCGTTGTGAGAAGCTCCAAGACGCGCGCGCCGACTTTTTCCCGATGACCGCGTCGCAGGATCAGCCGCGCCGCCAGCACAATCCATCCTTCCTGCACTGAAGAGGTACGGTATCCGAAACCCAGTTCGTCCCCTCCTTTGGTCAGCACTCCTTCCTCGGGTGAGAGGAGGGTCACCGATTCGGTAATATCGCCGATTTCTCCGAGCGCGGTGCCCGCATTCATCCTGATGGCGCCCCCTACCGTGCCCGGTATGCCGGCGGCAAATTCAAGGCCTGCATAACCTTTTTCAACAGCAACCGCAAGGAGCTTTGCCATCAGTGCGCCGGCTTCCGCGGAGATGAGCGCAAAGCTCCCGCCAATGGAACGATACTCCCGCTCTATAGCGACCGCATTCAATCGTTTGAGACTGATCACCACTCCCCGGTAACCACCGTCCCGCACAAGAAGATTGGTCCCGCTGCCGAGGATAAAGTATTTTAGGTTCTGCTCCTTGATGCTTTTTAAAAGCAACAGGAGGTCTTCGCTGTTGTCCGGACACGCAAAAAAGTCCGCCGGGCCGCCGATTTTAAACGAAGTGTGTCGGCTCATCGGCTCGTTTTTGCGCAGCTCTCCCTTTATATCAAGGATGGCCATGTTTCAGTTTCTCCAGAACCTGTTCGCCGATTTTCCAGACGTCCCCCGCCCCCAGTGTCAGCAGCAGATCGCCTTTTTTGACCGCACCAACCAGATACTCGACGACCGCTCCCCGATCAGGCATAAAAAGAACATCCTTGTGTCCGTGTTTCTTTATGCCTTCATAGAGTGCCTGGCCTGACACGCCGGGAATCGGTTTCTCACCCGCAGCATAGATGTCCAGAAGGATGACCTTGTCGGCTTGGTTGAACGAGGTAAAAAAATCCTTGAACAGATGTTGCGTCCTTGTGTACCGATGGGGCTGGAACACGACCACAACCCTGCGGTCCATGCCGGACGCTGCCGCTGCAAGGGTCGCCTTTATTTCCGTGGGATGGTGGCCATAGTCATCCACCACAGTCACACCATTCACATCGCCCTTGATCTGGAACCGCCGCTGCACACCGCTGAATTCCCTGATGGCTTTGCGTATGACTTCAAGGTCAACGTCCAGCTCCCGCGCCACGGCAATTGCGGCAAGGCTGTTGTTGATGTTGTGAACTCCGGGAACGGAAAGCTCAAACAGTCCAAGATCGGTGCCATGATGCACGACTTTGAATGTTGATCCCAGGCCGTGCAGCGCAGCGTCCCGCGCCTGATAATCCGCCTGCGAACTCAAGCCGTAGGTCTGATAGCGTTTTTGTATCTGCGGTATAAGCGATTGGATATGGGGCTGGTCAAGGCACAGGACCGACACGCCGTAGAAAGGCACTTTATTGACAAACGTGAGAAATGCCTGTTTGATTTCGTCGATGTCTTTATAATAATCGAGATGCTCCTCGTCAATGGTCGTCACCACCGCAATCGTCGGCGACAGTTTGAGGAAACTCCCGTCGCTTTCATCAGCTTCAGCTACAAGAAACTCACCCTGGCCGAGTTTGGCGTTCGTTCCCAGGCTGTTGAGCTTGCCGCCGATCACGACAGTGGGGTCGATGCCACCCGCCGCAAGCACCGTGGCCACCATGGAAGTCGTTGTGGTTTTTCCGTGAGCTCCGGCAATGGCCACGCCGTATTTAAGTCGCATCAGCTCGGCAAGCATCTCGGCCCGGGGAATTACCGGAATCTGTTTTTCTCTCGCCGCGACCACCTCAACGTTTTCTCTGGTAACTGCAGACGAAATCACCACAACATGGGGGGAGGTAATGTTCGCCGCGTTGTGTCCGATGGTTATCACACCGCCCAGTCTTCTGAGCCGCTCGGTGGTGTCCGACTCTTTCATGTCCGAGCCCGAGACCCTGTATCCGAGATTCAGGAGCACTTCGGCAATGCCGCTCATCCCGATGCCGCCGATGCCTACAAAATGAATATGTTTAATTTTTTCGAACATAGTCTTTACAGATTTTTACAATCTCCTCCGCGGTCGTATTTTTCATACGAGGTATATTGGAATCGGACGCCCTGTGTGCAGCCTGTTTTTTTATTATCTCCGCCAGCAGCCCACCGGTCAAATCTTTCTGGATAACAACGTCGGCAGCACCGAAATCAGCCAGGGCTCGCGCATTATACTCCTGATGATTGTCCGCGGCAAAAGGGAAAGGGATCAAAACCGCCCGCTTGCCGCAGACCGCAAGTTCCGCAACACTGGTGGCGCCGGAGCGGGAAACCACAATATCCGCTGCAGCATATGCACCTGCCATATCCTCAATATACGGCACTACCACAGCCCGTATGCCGGCCTCCCGATAGCCGGTTGCTACCTCTTCCACATCATACGGACCGGTCTGGTGAAGCACCTGCAATCCTCGCATGTCTTTCAGAAAAACAGCAGCCTGCTTCATCGCCATGTTAATCGCATGAGCGCCGCCGCTCCCACCCATGATGAAAACGGTGAATGTTCCCGGCGCCAAGCCAAAGCCTTCACGTGCCTTGCCGCGGTCTCCCGTTTCAATTCCTTTTCTGACCAGCGGCCCAAGCACCACTGTTTTCCGGGGAGAGAAAAATTTCTGCGCACCGGTACCGGGAAAACAGAGCACAACCTTGTCTGCAAATATTCCCAGTTTTCTGTTCGCAAGCCCTGCGTAAGAATTCGGCTCGATGATAACCAGGGGCACGCCGAGAATCAGTGCCGCCGCTCCTACCGGCGCGGAAGCATAGCCGCCGACGCCCAGCACGACGTCTGGCCGCGTCTCACGCAAGAGGCGCAGGGACTGAAAAAGGCCCAGCGGCAATGCCGTGACCGTCTTCAACGCGGAAAGCAGATTCATGCCTTTCAGTTTTCCCGCGCTGATAAATCTGACCTGCAGCCCTTCCTTCGGGAGCACCCGCGCTTCGATTCCCTGGCTCGTACCGACAAAAAGAACTTCATTGCTTTTTTCCCGAAGCAGTTCACGCGCGACAGCAATGCCGGGA
This sequence comes from uncultured Nitrospiraceae bacterium, assembly GCA_964586075.1. Classification (GTDB taxonomy): domain Bacteria; phylum Nitrospirota; class UBA9217; order UBA9217; family UBA9217; genus JBAZLV01. The sequence continues at coordinate 65,031 of CAZPGZ010000015.1, forward strand.
TACAGATGCCCTCCCGTTCCACCGCCTGCAATTAAGACCCGCATTGACAAAACCTCATGGTCTCCACTATTCTGTTAAGACTATCATTCTGCAAAGTTGTTCTATAACTCATCACACTGTATCTTTCCGGCAGGTTCTGAAGCGGGACCATCAGCCTGATTCTTTCGAAATATTCAGCAACACGCCCATTGCTCCCATCGTAATAACCAGCGATGAACCGCCATAACTGACAAGGGGAAGCGCGATTCCTTTCGTGGGCAGCAGTCCGGTCACGACGCCCATATTGATCATGCCCTGCAAACAGACGAGCAGCGTGATGCCGAGGGCAAGCATGCGGCTGAATTGCTCATTTGCAGAAAGCGCGATCTGCAGACCCCGCCACAGGATAATAAGGAACAAGAGAAGCACGGCAAGCGCGCCGATCAGCCCCAGCTCTTCTCCAATTACGGCATAAATAAAATCGGAATGTCGTTCGGGCAGAAAAAGCAGTTTTTGCCTCCCTTCACCCAGTCCGCGTCCGAAGATCCCACCGCTGCCGAAAGCCAGGAATGATTGAATAATTTGGTGCCCCGCACCCTGCGGGTCGGCCCAGGGGTCAAGATACGAAAAAATCCTGCGCAGTCGATAGGGGCTGTGCACCACGGCAAGATATACTACGGGAAGCGCCGCCAGCACCGTACCGCCAAGATGCAGCAGGTTTGCCCCTCCTACAAACAGCATCACCGCGGTCACGCCTGCAATCGTCATGGCCGTTCCAAAGTCCGGCTGCAGCGCAGCCACACCCAGAAAAATACCCGACACCACATACGCCGGCAGCAGGCCGTTCATAAAATCACGCAGGCGGTCTCCTTTTTTCGCTATGTAGTAACTCATATAAACAACCATGGCGAACTTCGCAAACTCCGACGGCTGAAAAGAATGCATGCCGTACCGCAGCCATCGCCGCGATCCATTCACCATCTTGCCGATGCCTGGAACAAGCGTCGCTACGAACAAAACCAGCGCGATGACGAGCAGTGCGACAACAACCCGCCGGTCCGCCAGCACACGATGATCGATCCGCATGGCGATTGCCAGAAGAACAAGGCCTGCAAGCGCCCACAGGATTTGCCGTTTCATAAAATATGTCGGGTCATCGTAGGTTGTCAGGGCAACAACACTGCTTGAGCTGTAAACCATGACCACACTGATGACCAGAAGCGCTAAAACGGCAAAGAGCAGAATTCTGTCATAGTGTTTCGAATATTGCATTCCGTTCTGCAATAACCTTGTCCTCGTCGCCGGATCGCACGGCAGGGATCCGAACCTGCACCGGCCCCCGTTGTTTTCTTACAACGCTCTTACCGCTTCCTTAAACTTTCTTCCCCGGTCTTCAAAGTCCTTAAACATGTCGAAACTTGCACAGGCCGGAGAAAGGAGCACCACGTCCCCGCTGGCGGACCGTATTGATGCCAGCCGTACAGCTTCCTGCAGCGTCGGGGCATACAGGGTCTCGGTTGCCGTGCCGAGTGCCTGCCCCATTTTATTGGCGGCCTTGCCGATCAGAATCAACAGTTTTACTTTCTGTCTGAACAAATCATATAATGGTTTAAAGTCGCTGCCCTTGTCCAATCCGCCGGCAATCAGCACGACCGGCCGCGTGAACCCCTCCACGGATTTTATAACAGCCCCCACATTCGTTCCTTTGGAGTCGTTGATGTAGGTGACACCGTCTTTCTCCCGGACAAATTCCAGCCGGTGTTCAAGGCCTGAAAATTCCCGCAGCACCGCAGCCACGGATTCGATATCTGCGCCCGCGCATAAAGATAGAGCAGCAGCGGCCAGGGCATTCTCCAGGTTGTGCACACCCTGGATCCGTATTTCATCAACCCGGCAGATTCGCTTCCCATTATAGGTGAGGAAGCCTTCGTGCACACACGCCCCGGGATTAAAACGAAGCGTACGAGAGAAGGGAATGACCGTGGCCCGGGTCCGATGTACATAGGATTTTACCAGAGGGTCGTCGAAATTCAGCACGAGAATATCCTGCTTCTGCTGATTCATGAATATTCTGGCCTTTGCTTCACCGTATTCCTCAATCGTATGATACCGGTCGAGATGGTCCTGTGTGATGTTCAGAATTGTTGCAACGCGGGGCCGGAAAGTCTCAATGTCTTCAAGCTGAAAGCTGGACAGCTCTGCGACTATCCAGTCGCGGTTTTTAAGCAGCGCCAGGTCCTCGGTCAGCGCATTTCCAATATTGCCTGCAACGAGCACTTTCTTTTTCGCCTTTGCGAGCATCAGTCCCACAAGGGTCGTGACGGTGGATTTTCCGTTTGTTCCCGTTATTCCCACGTACGGCGCATCAGAAAGCAGCCATGCGAGCTCCAGTTCGCTGATTACTTTTACCCCCCGGCGTTGTGCCTCTTGAATCTGGGGAATTTTAGGAACTCCCGGACTTAAGAGAATCAAATCCGCTTCGCTGAAAATCCGCGCGGGATGGCCGCCGGCTTCCAGACGGACACTGCCCGGCAGTGTCCGCACCAGCGCACTGAGTTCCTCCAGAGGTTTCTTATCCGTCGCTGTCACCTGGGCGCCGAGGGCATGAAGCGCCCGCGCTGCTGCAACACCGCTCCGCCCCAATCCGACAACGGTAACTTGTTTTCCTTTAAAATCGGTTTTCATGGTGATTCCTGCCTCCTCCAGTGTTGCTCTGACACGATCATGAAGCGTCCCGACAATCTGCACGTCTGCCTGCTGCATCTCGTAATACGGAAAATCGTGTTATCTCAACTTCAGCGAACCGATCGAAATCAGGGCCAAAATAATGCCGACTATCCAGAATCGCACAACAACCTTTGATTCCGGCCACCCAATCTGCTCAAAGTGGTGATGTATAGGCGCCATTTTAAAAATGCGTTTGCCGGTCAGTTTGTAGGAAGCGACCTGCAACATCACTGATATTGCTTCTACCACAAATATGCCGCCCACAATAATCAGAATAAGTTCATGTTTCGTCACCAGCGCAAGAGCGCCGAGAGCGCCGCCCAGGGAAAGCGACCCCGTGTCCCCCATGAACACTTCCGCGGGGTGGGTGTTGTACCAAAGGAATCCGAGGCATGTTCCTAAAATTGCGCCGCAGAAGACGGTAAGCTCTCCGCTTCCGAGAATATACGGAATGTTAAGATATTCGGCGATCACTCTGTTGCCGCCGAGATATACGATAACGGCATTGGCTATGGCGGCGATGCTTACCAGCCCCGTCGCAAGTCCGTCCAATCCGTCCGTAAGATTTACCGCATTGGATGATCCCACCATGACAACCACGGCGAATGGAATATAGAACCATCCAAGATCAATAATCAGCCTCTTTACGAACGGCACTGTAAGACGAGCCGCATTCTGGTCTCCTGAAAAATAATAAAGGAATAAACCGATCAGCAATGATGCGGCAATCTGCAGTCCGAATTTTTCCTTGGCGCGGAGTCCCAGGGACTGTTTTTTTACCACTTTCAGATAGTCATCCCAAAACCCGATACCCCCGAAGGCGAGCGTGGCAAACAGCACCACCCATACGTACTTGTTCGAAAGATCCGACCAGAGAAGAACAGAGCTTACGAGTGCCATGATGATCAGAAGGCCGCCCATGGTCGGCGTACCCTGCTTGGACAAGTGCGTCTGGGGGCCGTCATCCCGAACATGCTGTCCCACCTTCAACCGCCGAAGCCAGGCAATCATCGCCGGACCGAATACAATGCTGATAATCAGCGCCGTCAGGGCCGCTCCGGCGCTGCGGAACGTAATATATTTGAAGACATAGAAGCCTGAAAACTTGGAGTACAGCGGATACAGCAGATGGTAAAGCATCAGAACTCCTCCAAAATTTTTTCCATCTTCATGCCGCGGGAGCCTTTGATCAGCACGGCATCGCCCGGCCGGGACTGTTCCCGCAAGAGTGCAGCTGCTTCCTCGTGCGTTTTGACTGCAAAGACCTTCGTCTCCGCCATTCCGGCTTCAATCGCTCCGCGGATTGTATCCTTGGCATAATCGCCCAGGACAATTATCCGGTCGACGCCCTTCCGCGCTGCAGTCCGCCCCACTTTCCGGTGCTGCTCTCCGGAGGAGGCGCCGAGCTCAAGCATATCACCAAGCACGGCAACAGTTTTTGCTCCCCGTTTCAAATCCACCAAGGCTGCAAGCGCCGCCTCCAGGGAGGCGGGATTGGCGTTATAATAATCCGCGAGCACGGTCCGGCCCTGCACGTGCCTTATTTCCGAACGCATCGCAACAGACGCAAAATTATCAAGCCCGCACTTTACCGCATCAAGCGGCAATCCTGCCGCAAGCGACGCGGCGGCCGCCGCGAGCGCGTTGTACACATTGTGTTTTCCCACGCTTCTGAGGCAAATTTCCGTACTACAGCCGTGTGCGGTCAGAGTAAATTCCAGACACTCGGAGGTATACCGGATCCCGGATGCCCGGACATCTGCTGCAGTGTCTATTCCAAACGTCGTAATGAGACCGCTGAACTTTTTTTTCAGAACTCCGCAGTATGTATCATCAGCATTCAGCGCCGCGGTCCCTCCAGGCCGGATGTGGTCAAGCAGTTCGCCTTTCGCCTGCGCTATGCCGTCCTGACTTTCGAAAAACTCCAGATGAGCCGGTCCGATATTCGTAATGACTCCCACCGTGGGGCTGACCAGCCGGGCAAGAACCGCAATTTCTCCCGGCGCGCTCATGCCCATTTCAACAACCGCCGCCTTGTGGGTGTCGTTCATTCTGAGAAGCGTCAGGGGCACGCCGATGTGATTATTCAGGTTCCCTTCGTTTTTCAGCACCGCTCCCCGTACGTTCAGAATTTCCGCGAGCATTTCCTTTGTTGTCGTTTTTCCGTTCGAACCGGTAATACCGACCACCGGTATGGAAAATTTTTTTCGGTGAAGATACGACATTTTCTGAAGCGCGGAAAGCGTATCGTCAACAGGCAAAATGTTCTTCAGTCCGCCGAGATTCTCAGAGTTTTTTTCGACGGCATCCTGGTTCACCAGCGCCCCCCACGCGCCTTTTTTTATTGCCGTGGAAATGAACCCGTGGCCGTCGAACCGAGGCCCTTTCAGAGCAACGAACAATTCGCCCTTCTTTATGGTTCTCGAATCTATGGATACCCCTGTGATCTCCACCCCGGAGATCCTCCTCAGGACGTCTTCGAGGATTTTTTCTTCTGATACACTCATGGTTATACGCCTTCCAACAGAATAACTCTTTTCTGCCGGAGATGTCTGTGTTTTTTTGAATCACGCATTCAATATGTGCGTCATGAAGCCTTTTTCTTGTGAATTTCCGCCCGCGCGACCTCACGATCATCAAAATGCATCTTCTTCTCGCCGATAATCTGATAGTCCTCATGCCCCTTGCCAGCAATCACAACCACGTCGTCCGGCAGGGCCATCCGGATGGCAGCAGCCACGGCCTCTCCGCGGTCGGGAATGACATAATACAGTTTTTTCCCGCCTGGTTCGCAAGACCCCGTTTCGTGCAAGGCTGCTTTTTTCCCCTCCCCCGTCATACCGGCCTCTATCGCACGAATGATATCCAGCGGGTTTTCAGTCCGGGGATTGTCTGAAGTGACAATAACGATATCGCTTCCCTTGAGCGCCGCTGTTCCCATTTTCGGCCTCTTGGTCCTGTCCCGGTCGCCGCCGCAGCCGAAAACCGTAATGATTCTTTTTTTTGCTATTTCTCGTACAGCTTCCAGAAGACGCAGGAGTGCGTCTTCGGTGTGAGCATAGTCAACAATCACACCGTAGGGCTGCGCTTCATCTATTTTTTCCATGCGACCGGGAACCGCTTTCATGTTTTTTATCCCCTGGATGATGCTGTCCCTGCTAAAACCCAGGGCTGTGCCAATCCCGATTGCGGTCAGAATATTGTATACATTATGCCGCCCAATGAGCGGTGATTCCAGCGCAATCCTTCCGTTCGAAGTGGCGGCGTCAAACGAAAGGCCTGCAATGCCGTAGTGTACTTTTCCGCATGGATGAATATCGGCATGTTCCGACAAGCCGGTAGTGATGATTTTCCCTTTGGCGGCCTTGATGACGGCTTCAGCATTTTTGTCGTCAGTGTTGACGATAATCGCCGCATCCCGGGAAAGTCCCTTGAACAGCAGAAGCTTTGCCTGCAGATATTCATCCATAGTTTTATGAAAATCCAGATGATCCTGCGTCAGGTTCGTAAATCCGGCAGCAGCAAAACGGCACCCGACCACCCTTCCGAGCGCCAATGCGTGCGAGGAGACTTCCATAACGCAGTGTGTCGCTCCGAACTCAACCATTTCGGAAAGAAGCCGCTGGAGATCAAGCGATTCCGGCGTCGTGTTTGGCGCGGCATACACGCGGTCGCCGACACGATAATCAATGGTGCCGATAAGTCCTGCGGTCTGGCCGGATGCTTCGATAATGGATTTTACAAGATAGGTTGTCGTTGTTTTGCCGTTCGTGCCGGTAATGCCGACAAGCTTGAGTTTCTTCGACGGGTGTCCGTAAAACGCATCTGCCAGCAGGGCCAGGGCCCGCCGGGAATCTTTCACCAGGACGACAGGCACGCCGGCCTCCGCATCCGGTCCCTGCTCGTGTTCTGCGACGACGGCGGCCGCTCCTTGTTTTATTGCCTGCGCAATAAACTGATGGCCGTCCGAGTGAAATCCTCGCACGGCCACGAACACGCATCCCTGCTTGACTTTTCGGGAGTCATAGAAGATCCCTTGCACTTCCCGCTCCAGCGTGGCCGGCGGAAGCGGCTTTTGCAGTTCCAATGACGCGAATAATTCTGCCAGCTTCATCTCGTCACCAGGAGCATTTTCCCTCCCGCGTCATCCGGCGTCACCTGCAGATACGCAAGGCTCTGCTCCGCCACGGTCTTGAACACGGGAGCAGCAACGCTGCCGCCATAGATGACTCCTTCCGGAGTGTCGACCATTACGAGAATGACCAGTTTTGGGGAATTTGCCGGTACAAAACCAGCAAAGGAACTGACATAATCTTTCTTCGAGTACATGCCGGTCTTGTGGTCTATCTTTTGCGCTGTTCCCGTTTTGCCTGCGGCCGTATAGCCGGCCGGCCGTGCCTTTTGTCCGGTGCCGGTCTCCACCGCCTCCCGCAGCATCTTTGTCACCTTGGCGGCGGTTTCCTGGGTAATCGCACGGCGCACCGGCTGCGGTTCGATTTTATTCCCTTCGCCGCTGCCATGGCTGATGATCTGCGACACGACATACGGCCTCATAAGCACGCCGCCGTTCGCGAGCGCGCAATATGCCGCGGCCATTTGCAGCGGCGTCACACCGATTTCCTGGCCGATTGAAATTGAACCGATAGACACCCCGGACCATGTGCGGGGGTCTTTCAGCAACCCGGGGATTTCCCCCGAAATATCACAGCCAGTTTTACTCCCGAATCCAAAAGCGGTAATGTACTTTGCGAAACGTTCTTTTCCCAGCTTTACGGCAACCTTTATCGTACCCACGTTGCTCGATTGCGCGATCACATCGGTAAAGGTCAGCACCCCATGCTTTTCTGCATCATTGATTACCCGGTCGGCAATCTGAATTTTTCCTGCCGAGCAGTCAAATCGTTCAAGAGGATGAACCACCCGTTCTTCCAGCGCTGCTGCCGCAAGAATCGGTTTGAAAATCGAACCGGGCTCAAAGGCATCGGTCACCGTCCGATTCCGCCATTCACCCGGTTTAGAGCGCTGCGGCTCGTTGGGGTTGAATACCGATTTCCCGCCGGCAGTGCGCACCGCAAGGGCGAGCACTTCACCGGTCCACGGATTCATAACGATGCAGACTCCGCCTTTTGCCTGTGTATTCAGCAGGGCGGCATCAAGCCCTTTTTCCGCAATATGCTGTATCACCTCATCAATGGTAAGGGTAATATCACTGCCCGGTTTCGGCAGTTTATATTGCAGTCCTGATCCTCCCGGAAATACCGTTCTTCCTCGCGCATCTTTTTCCGCCAGGACCCATCCTTCAGTGCCCCGCAGGATTTTATCGTACGTACGCTCCAGACCCTCAATGCCTTTGTTGTCTACATCGGTAAAGCCAAGGAGCGGTCCTGCAAGGGTTTTCTTGGGATAAAACCGCTTCGACTCTAGCCGGATGCCGATTTCTCTGGTGCCGAGTTCCTTCACCTTCTCGGTCTTGCCCGGCTCGACTTTGCGGCTGAGCCAGACAAAGTGTTTATCTCCTGCAAGCCGCTGTTCGAGAGCGCGGGGGTCTTCCCTGAGTATCCGGGACAGCTTCTGCGCAAGCGCCCGGGGATTATCAACTTCCGACGGCACCCCGTACACTGAGTCCACGTCCAGGCTTACGGCAAGCTCCCTGCCCATGCGATCGTAGATCGTGCCCCGTTTTGGCTCAATCTTTACCAGCCGTTCCTGCTGCCGCTCCGCGCGTCCTGCAAGCGCGGACCGCTGATAGACCTGGAGATACACAAGCCGCAGGGCGATGAGTCCAAAACACACGCACATCAACAGCAATATTACGAGTATTCTTCCCCGTTTTTCCATTGCCTGCGATCCTTGATGCCCGCAGCATTACGGCATTCGCTTCCGGAAACTTGAATTTGCAGCCGGCCCGACCAGCATTGCCGCAGCATTCGCTGCCGGCTATCTGACGGCATCCGGTCCCTGGTTATTCGAGCTCGATTTCGTTGCTTTTCTTTTTACGGCAACGATGTTTTCCTGCGCAGGCCTGACCATGCCCAGGCGCTTGACCGCGATCTCCTCAATGCGGGCCGGCGATGTCAGGCTCGACGATTCGATAAGAAGAGACCGGTTTTCGCGCTCCAAATCCTGTTTTTCACGCTCCAGCGCTTCAATCTGATAGCCGAGCCGCACGATTTTTACTTTGCCGCCTACGTACAGAATCAGACCGACAACGATCAGAAGCATGATAAAAATTCTGCTGAGACTCCCCCGCTTGCTTCGCTCGAGAACAACTGCGCCGATTTCACCAGCTCGTGTCGCCATAGGTAAACCTTTTCATCGAAGTTATTCAATCGCGGTATTACAGTTTCTCCGCCGCTCTCAGTTTCGCGCTTCTCGCGGCGGGATTTCTCTCTATTTCCTCCGGTCCGGCCGTAACAGGCCGGCGCGTCAGCACGGTGAGCTCCGGTTTTTTTCCGCAGGAGCAGGTCGGCATCTTCGGGGGGCACACGCATGCCCGTGCTGCCGCTGCGAAGGCCTGCTTTACAATACGGTCTTCAAGAGAATGAAACGTGATGACCGCAATGCGTCCGTGCGGTTTTACATGCGCAAGGATCTGGTGGAGCCCGGTCCGCAGCGCTTCTATTTCGTCGTTTACTGCAATCCGCAGAGCCTGAAACGTCTGCGTTGCAGGATGTATGCGCCGGGCCGGATACGGCGGGAATACGCTTGCAACAATCCCGGCGAGCTGGGCTGTACTGGCAATGGCACCCCGGGTCCGTGCCTTTTCTATCGCCCGTGCTATGGCTCCTGCTCTGCGTTCCTCGCCATATTCGTAAAAAATCTTCGCCAGTTCCTGGCGTGAAAGAGTATTTACCATGTTCGCGGCGGTCGGGCCGTGGCTGTTTCTGTCCATCCGCATATCAAGCGGACCATCCAGCATGAAACTGAAGCCCCGCTCCGGCGTTTTAAGGTGGAACCAGGAGACGCCGAGATCAAGCAGGACGCCGTCCACAGCCGGATGATTCGTTTCCTGCAACACGCGTTCGATATTTCGAAAATTCTCCTGCCGGACAATAACCCGATTCCCATAACCGGCAAGCGCTGTTGTGCATCGCTGAATCGCCTCGGCATCCTGGTCAATGCCGATCAGCACTCCGTCAGGCGCTGAACGTTTCAGAATTTCCGCTGCGTGCCCGCCCGCCCCGAGCGTTCCGTCTACATACACACCGCCTGCTTTTGGATTCAGCAGATCAACCGCTTCGGTAAGCAGGACAGGAACATGTTCTAATTGCCGATTGCGCATTTCGGATATCGGATTGGTATTCATGCTTCAATCCTCACAAAACCGTCCCTGCATTACAATCCGCATTTTGCAATCTACAATTGAAATACGATCAAAGCCCCAGCGGCAAATTGGTTGCGGGTTTTGTCACACCGAAGCTTTTCGCGGCCTGTTGGGTGGTGTCGAATACCTGAAACTCTTCCAGCATGCCGGTTGTACGGAAAATATTTTTGATGTACTCGGACATCCCTGCGAGCCGGATATCGCCACCGAAGGACTGGAGCCGCTTTTTTTCTTCCACCAGCACCGAAAGGATTGTGAAATGTATATGTTCAACGGACTCAAAGTTCAGGATCAAACCGTACATCTCGCCTTTGATCAACTGACCGATGACCCGGCTCAGTTCCACCATCTTTGCCGCATCAATTTCGCCTTCCAGGTTCATTTGGTATGTTTTGATTTTTTCATCCATGTCATAAGCCCAGCGCGGCAAGTGCGTCGCCAATTTTGTCGCCATTTTTTGAATTCCTTGCCTCCCATGCCCCGGCGTCCCAGATTTCGATTTTATCAATAATTCCTACGAGCGTTACGCTTTTCGATATCCTCGCATGTTCACGGTGTGCAGTTGGAATCAGCAAACGGCCTTGCTTATCCAGTTCACATTCGGTCGCCGAGGAAAGCAAAAAACGCATGAAATCCTTCACCTCTTGCTTCATCATGGGAAGCGTCCTGATCTTTTCTTCAAGCCGCTCCCATTCCTCAAGAGGGTATACGGTGAGACAGCGGTCATAATCCATGGCGAGCACGAGCCTTCCGTCATAGCGATCTGCTATAATCTCACGAAATCTCGACGGCACGCTCACCCTGCCTTTTGCGTCTACCGTATGTTCAAAGCTGCCGCGGAACATTTTCCCCCCGCTACACCCACTCTATCCCACAATATACCACCTGTTGCCCAAAGTATATAATTCAGCCGCATCATTGTCAAGAAAAATATTAATTTTTTGAGATGTTACGCAGTGGGAGGGCAGTTTGGTACGTATTTTTTTACGTGACAATAATGGCCAGAATAAGTATCATAGAGAGCAATGACAGATGATTTTTTTATCAGCGCAGACGAGAGCCATATCAAGCGCGAAAAGGCAAAATCTCGTGAAATACGAGAGTCGCAGTGGTGGAAACGAAGACGCTCGACAGGAATATGCTTTTACTGCGGAGGAAAGTTCAAGCCTGCAGAGTTGACCATGGACCATCTCATCCCGATAGTACGGGGAGGAAAATCCGTACATGGTAATATCGTACCGGCATGTAAAGAATGCAATTCGAAAAAGAAATATCTTCTTCCCACGGAATGGGAAGCGTATCTCGATACCCTGAAAAACACTAAACAATCAATATCCGATAGCCAGGAATAGACTGCTTTGCAACAAAGCTGTCCTGTTTATCCGCTTGTATTCGTTTATACACACTATTATTCCGCGATAAAACCGCTCATGTCTGACCACAAAAAAGCCGGTTTCTCCGGGGAAACCAGCTTCTTTCATAACGCTACTCTGTTTCCGGTTCAGTAATAATAATAGTTCGCAAATCAGTCAGCCTCCCTCACCCAATCCACTCTGGCAAGCTTGTTATCATGCGACCAGCGATAGGTAACTTTGCCGTGAAATGCTTTTCCGATCGCCCTTCCGATCCGCTGCGCCAGCTTCTCATTCGTCGTGGAAATAACAATGCTGCCGTATCCATTCTCTTTTATGGCCATTACCCGCTCAAGAGGGTTTAATCCGCGGGCGCGGTTTTCCTCATTCTTAATTAAATTCAGCAAGGCGTCTTTATGCGCGAGAACATACCCCCCCTTCAGCGTAACGATCCCGCCGGGAAAATTGTCGCGTATTTTAAGGCATGCAGGGCAAACCACTGCCAGAGCATTGGGGTGAGTTGATTCAGCGGCGCTGATATCCGGGGCCGCATACCATCGTTTGTTTCTGTACACGGCATGGCACACTTCACACTCGGAAATCTTGCTGCTCGCACCTCTCGGGAGATACGAATCCGTCGTGGCATATTTTTTCTTGTAAGAAAGCTTGTAGCCCCGTGCATCCTTCGCGATCAGTTGCATAATGCCTCCCTCCTTGGTTCCTGCCGTAGTAGTTTATTTCAGTTTTTTCTGTATTTCTGGAAACTGTTTTTTAAAATCCGGGAGTGTTCGCGCAAGAAACATTTTAAGCGCCTTCAGTTCCGACTGCATGTCGCGGATTTCTTCAGATACTTCCGTTTCCAGTTTTTTCAGGGCGTCGGCAAGATTGGAAAGCGCCTTCTCCTGGATTTTAAGACGCTCTTCTGCGCTGATTGTGTTTCTCGCAATGTCCATGGCCACCTCGACTTGGTCAGGTATTCAATTTTATTCCAAGCTTCTTCTCGACGGACGACACTTTTTTATCAATGCGCTGCTCAGTGCCTTTTCGATCATCAATGGAAATCTTCGTGATCACCCGTTCCGCCTCCCGCATCACCGCATCATGACATTGTTTCACCACACCCATCACGGTATCCCATTCTCCTTCGAGCACGATCCCCATCGGATTGATTTTGTAGCTCACTCCGCTTTCCGTAATAATTTTCATAACCTGTGCTATTACGGGACTGATGCTTACCCCCTTGCCCACCGGAACCACGCTGAATTCCAACATGGTACTCATAGACTCTTGCCCCTCCTTCCCAAATCATCCGACCGTGACATTCTTGCTCCAAAACAAACAGGAAAACTGAATAATTTGAATAGTTTCAAAAGCAACGTTATTTCAATCATATAGTGCAGTTCCGACTTTAAAAATTATCTCTTGTTTAAGTATAGCTATTGTCTCTCCGGGTGTAAAGGTTGCGGTGTTCTCCGAATTTCATTTACAAATCATACAACCGTATGAGATAATCTGCTCCCGTACAGAAAAAGTATGACAATCGTCTGCGCCGGCCTGGAGAACTACCGCTCATGAGAGCCTTGCTCAAGTTCCTAACAATTATGCCCCTGCTACTCACCTATATAATTATTTCAGTCGCGATTATGCTTTTGCCGCTCAACGCACGGAAAAAACGTGAGTATGCCGTACAAAACAGTTCTCTCTTCTCCCGTCCTATTCTGAGAATTCTTGGTGTACGAATTCATGTCAAGCACCGAGACCGCCTGCATAAAACACGGAAAAACTGCCTCATAGTTTCCAATCATCTTTCTTATGTTGACGTTTTCATTTTATCTTCGCTCAAACCATCGGTATTTGTAACATCCATCGAACTGCGAAACACTTTTCTGCTCGGCACCATTGCCAGACTTGCCGGCTGCATCTTCGTAGAACGTCGAAAGGCAACCGGCCTGAAAGCGGAAATCGAGCAAATGTCCGTTGCGCTCAGGCAGGGATTTTCCGTGGTTTTTTTTCCGGAAGGCACCACGTCTGACGGAGACGGCGTGATGCAATTTAAAAACTCTCTTTTTGCCTCAGCAATTGCTGCGTACGTCGACATCATCCCGCTCTGTCTTCGTTACACCAGGATAGACGATAAGCCGTTGACACAGCAGAATCGTGATGCGATTTTTTATTATGGAGGCGTGAGTTTCTTTCGGCACCTTCCGCGCCTTCTCGTATGCAAATCCGTGGATGTTGAGGTGAGCCCCCTCAAGACCATAACAGTCCTTTCCCATTATTCACGCAAGGACCTGGCTGCCAAAACCCACCATGCCATCAGCGCGGCGTATCACGAATAATCCTCTCTCAGGAACACCGGGGAGAGGCATTTTTGCAGGAACTTCTTGACTTTTTCCTCGCCAGTTGTTATTTTACCAAGCTCTTCAAAAGAGCAGGATTTTACGGAAAAACTATGAGCTACGAAGATGAAATAAGTAAACGAAGGACCTTTGCCATCATCAGCCATCCCGATGCGGGCAAGACGACCCTCACCGAAAAGTTCCTGCTGTTCGGAGGAGCCATCCAGGTTGCCGGCGCGGTCAAGTCCAACAAGATCAGAAAAAGCACGGCTTCAGACTTTATGGACATTGAACGCCAGCGGGGAATTTCGGTGGCAACGTCGGTAATGGGTTTTGACTACAACGGACTGAAAATCAATCTGCTGGACACTCCGGGCCATAAGGATTTTGCCGAGGACACCTATCGAACGCTTACTGCTGTAGACAGCGTGGTACTCGTTGTCGATTGCGTAAAGGGAGTGGAAGAGCAGACCGAAAAGCTCATGCAGGTCTGCCGCATGCGCAGCACACCGGTCATTATTTTTGTAAACAAATTGGACCGTGAAGGCAAGAACCCGTTCGAACTCCTGGACGAGCTCGAGACAAAACTGGACATCAAGGTCCAGCCGCTTTCCTGGCCGATCAGCATGGGCACGTCCTTCAAGGGCGTTTATAATCTGTACAACAACAGTTTGTATCTTTTCCGCCCGGGCGGTGTTACCGTCGCTGATGATGTGCTTGCCATCAAGGGTCTTGATGATCCGATTCTGGACCAGCAACTGGGCGATTACGCCGCAAAACTGAAGGAAGACGTGGAGCTGATTGTCGGAACCCATGATCCCTTTGACGTGGACGCGTATCTCAAGGGCACCCTTGCGCCGGTTTTTTTCGGCAGTGCCATCAACAACTTCGGGGTCAAGGAACTGCTCGATACGTTTACCCACATTGCGCCCATCCCGGGCAGCAGACCGACTGATCAGCGCATGGTCAGTTCGGACGAAAAAACTTTCAGCGGTTTTGTGTTCAAGATACACGCGAATCTCGATCCACGCCACCGCGACCGCATCGCTTTTATCCGCATTTGTTCGGGAAAATTCGAGCGGAACAAAATGTTCCATCATGTGCGCATGAACAAAAACATCCGGTTCACCAGTCCGGCAAGTTTTCTGGGAGCACGCAAGAGCATCGTTGATGAGGCCTTCCCCGGAGACGTAATCGGCTTGTATGACACAGGCAGCTTCAAAATCGGCGACACCCTCACCGAAGGCGAGAAAATCATGTTCCAGGGAATTCCCACCTTTTCCCCGGAAGTATTCAAAGAACTGATAAACCGTGATCCCGGAAAATCGAAGCAGCTTTCAAAAGGCATCGAGCAGCTCACCGACGAGGGCGTGGCGCAGCTCTTCACCCAGCAGCAGGGAAACAGAAAAATCGTGGGTACGGTGGGCGTTCTTCAGTTCGATGTTCTCCAATACCGCCTGGAGCACGAATACGGCGCGACCTGCCGGTTCGAACCAATGGCCATTTACAAAGCATGCTGGATTACGGCTGCGGACAAACAAGAAATGGATAAATTCTGCAGGTTCAAAGCGGAGCGCATTGCCACGGACAAGGACGGCAACACTGTTTTTCTCGCCGAGTCAGAATGGGTGCTCAGAAACATGATCGAAGCCTATCCGGAAGTCAAATTTCACTTCAACTCCGAATTCAAGCGGGAGATGCAGAAGAGCACGGCATCCTGATCCTGCGTTATCAACAACTCACTTCACCGCAGTATCAAGTAAAACATACCAAGCGTAACATTCCACGCAGCGCTTTACTGCACAGTTAGAAATCCAGCGGGCTTTTCAACTCTTTGATAGCTTTGCTCGACACGCAGTGCATGTAGATCATCGTTGTCCGCACATCTTGACCACATCTTATCAATAAAAATGCGAACCTGCTCGGATT
>CAZPGZ010000016.1:0-75026 GCA_964586075.1 uncultured Nitrospiraceae bacterium
CAAGACTCGCCGGACAGCTCAAAAGCACCGTCGACCACTTTAAAGTCTAATGCAACTCGGTCGTGTTGATGTGAAAGCGACCCGGGATAATAAAAAGCAAGATTCTGGGATAAAAAAAACTTGACGTCTTAAGCTGAGAAAATTATAGTAGAGCAATGATTAAGGCTGGAGACATCGTAATTAAGAATCTTCTTGATGCATTTGTTACGGGTGAAATCAAGCCCGGGGATAAGCTGCCCTCTCTGGAGAATCTGGCAAAAAAGAGCGGAACGAGCGTTCTTTCCGTGCGCGAGGCGGTGCAAAATCTCGCAACCCTCGGCATACTGGAAATTTGCCATGGAAAAGGCGTATTCGCAACGCATGGCGCACCGATTATAGAGGAGCTTCTGGAAGCAAGAAGGACTTTAGAATCCTACTTCGCCATGATGGCCGCCCAGAATTGCACGTCAGAAACTCTTTCTGAAATTGAATCACTGTTAAAGGACATGGACCGAAGTGTCGCCGAGGGGGATATTGAATCGTTTAGTGAAAAAGATGTGGAATTTCATTATGCGATAGCGAAGGCGGCAGGAAACCGCATCCTTTTTAAAACTTTAAGCAATATAAGGAATCTGCTGCAATATCAGCTTTTTATCGTCAACAGGATCCCGACCATTATCGATCGTTCAGTGGTGCGGCACTGGGAAATTTTTAAAGCCATCCGGAAACAGGAACCGGAAAGAGCAAGGACTTGGATGTGGCAGCATATCACCGAGACAATTGACATCTGGAAGCAAGACGTCGCGCCGCTTCAGCTCAAAAAAGAAGAACTCTGCACAGCGGGAGAAACGTGATTATTTTCACGGCGATTTTTTTCATCCCTTTCGGTCTCAAGAGAAGTTCAGAACCCTCTGCGTATCCTACAATTCTAATTTTCTGCAATAACCTGATGCAGGATATTTCTTAATTCCTCAATGCCATACGGTTTCGGCGCGATCGCGCAGAAACCGTACTTCTTATATTCCGACAATACCGGATCGTTGGAATAACCGCTCGAGGCAATCATCTTCGATGAACAATCCAGCGCTTGCAGCCGGGAGGCCGCCTCCTTTCCGCCCATCCCTCCGGGAATGGTTAAATCCATGATAATTGCGTCATAGCTCTCGCCACGTTTCATTGCATCGGTTGCCAAGGAAATCGCTTCAGCACCATTTTGGGCAACGGTAACATCGTATCCGAGGTACCGCAGCATCCCACCGCCGACGTCTCTGATAATTTCCTCATCGTCCATCAACAATATTCTTCCATGCCCTTTTGTCAAAGGCATCCGTTCCTTCTTTTTTGCCACCGCACTCTCGTGCAATGCAGGCAAATAAAGAAAAAATGTCGTTCCAGTGCCGACTGTTGACTGCAAGGCGATATGTCCACCGTGTCTTTTCATGATGGAATAACTTGTGGTCAGTCCGAGTCCGGAGCCTTTCTCCTTTGTGGTAAAATAAGGGTCGAAAATTTTGCCCAGATATTCTTCCGGTATTCCCTTTCCCTGGTCCCGGATGCTGATCTTTACATAGTCTCCATCTTTCAGCGGAAGTCCGTGGGAATCGTCAGCTGTGTTGGTGACTGCAACACGCTCAGCCTGGATGTGAATCACACCGCCCTTCGGCATGGACTGCTGAGCATTGATGACGAGATTATGAATAACCCGGCTGATTTGCCCTTCATCAATTTCAACGGTCGGGAGATCATCAGGAATATGAAAATCGCACTGGATATTGGAACCGGTTACGACGAAATTTGCGGAATCACGGAGAAGATCGTTGATGGACGACGCTTTTTTAACCGGCGCTCCCCCTTTCGAAAATGTCAGCAGTTGCTGTGTAAGGGTTTGCGCCCGTACTGAAGCCTTTTCTGCGTTGTCCAGACAGGAGAAAACAACGCCCCCTGGTTCCGCTTTCATCCTTGCCAGAGAAATATTGCCTAAAATTGCGGTGAGAATATTGTTAAAATCATGCGCGATGCCGCCGGCCAGGATGCCGAGCGATTCCAGTTTGGACGTTTTGGCAATCTCTTCTTCAATCTTTTTATGCTCAGTAATATCTTCCATAACGCCGTCGATCCATCGTTTGGCGCCGAAAGAGTCATACTGAATTGCTGCCGTACATGACACTATGATGTGGGTTCCGTCTTTTTTCCGCAGGTGTAATTCCCTGTCCTTTATAAAGCCTTTTTTATCGATCTCTTGCAGAAACTGATTTCTCTCTTCCACGTCTCGATAAAAATCAAGCACACAGCACGCTATTAACTCTTCCGCCGAATCAGCGCCAAAAACTTTTACCATGGCGTTATTTACTTGTATAAAATGTCCCTGGACATCAGGACTACTCCTGTATATCCCCACGTTGATATTCTCAACAAGTGTTCTATATTCCTCTTCGCTTTGTCTCAGAGCAAATTCAGCTTTTTTCCTGGCGGTAATGTTCCGTACGATCGCGATAATCTGGTCCTCAATGAGAGGCAGAAGCCTTACCTCATAAAAACATTCCCGGTCCTGTATCGGCAACGAATACTCAAAGCTTTGTATTACTTTTGTATCCTGAACCTTCCGGATGCACTCCAGGAACTTGCTTCCAACATGCGCAGGAGGAACATCCTGAATACGCTTCCCGATCAGCTTTTGTGGATAGAAGTATAAATCATTTACTCTCCCCGCTTTGTAATCGATAACTTTTCCGTCGTGATCAAATCTGAAAAGCAGATCAGGAAGAGCCTCAAAAATGGCCCGCATTTCGGAATTGGCCTCGATCAGTTCCTGAGAACTGAGTTCGAGTGCACGTTCAAGAAGTGCGCGATCTTCATCAAATTCCCGGTAGGCATTGTTGACAGCGTTAATAAACGGTTCCCACTCCTGTGGAACCTGGTTCGTACCATTGAAAAGTTTCTTGAGCTGTCGCTTCAGGAGGCTGTGCATCTGATTCATGATCCGCGCTCCGTAAACGTTGTAATCGTCATAGTCTGGTTATGCAATTCACAACTCTCGTTTGAAATGAAGGGTGAAATTTCGCCGTAGGAATAAAAACCCGTAAGCACCGTGCTGTCCCCAAAAACATCCCGCACACCTTCCACTTCCTCTTCGGTCCTTTGTTTTAAAATCATCTTTCTGCCGAAACAACTGATGAGTATGGCAATATCCGGCGGTGCGGTCCCCGCGGTCCCATAACAACTTTTAGCTGCACCGATTGATCCGTCAATAAGCCGGTCGAAATTTGCCTTCATGAAACGCGCATAGGACCCTTCCGGAACATCGCCCGGAAAAATCATGCTCTGGTCTTCTTCATTTATGGAAAGTACAGTCCTGACAACCCCGGCTTCTCTGCTTCCCGGCGTACGAAGGCTGAGAGGAAAAAGAAGAGCTGATCCCGGAAGCCCTTTCGCATGTTCCCCAAGATATTTTTTGTAAAGTTCGAGAGCAGACCGGCCGTCCAGTTCATACAAAATATTTCCCCGTGAACGGGTAATCAGCCGCTCAGGGCCAAAAGGGTCCCAACCTCCCCGGGAACTGCACCCGACCCGCAGATTGCTTCCGTACAGTCCGATGGCGGCAATTGAGCCTGTTTCTGGATCTCCATCACAGAATACGAGTGTTTCCTTGAAGCGGTCGCCGTCGCCGGCCAGTCCTCCGGTAACGCTTACATCTTTTGGGAGGTGCTGCGTAAGACCCCGGACAAGATCACTGCCGTTTATGTTCAATCCATCCGATAAAACGAATAGATGAACCAGTCCGTCTTTTGCTAGTGCGTGAGAGAGTCTTTCTCCGGCTTGAAATGCATTTTCAACTTCTTTCAGAGTAATCCGCGCTCTTTCAATCCGCGTGGCTTCAAAGGTTACCGCAGTTGCTACCACTGACTCATCATATACCTGTGTTCCCTGTATTTCTCCCGCAGTTGAACACCCTAAAATGTGAGCGTTCGGATAGAGGCTTCGCATCTTCTGATAGAAGAACCGTTCTTCTAAAATGGGTTTTGCCCCAAAAACAAGGGCAAGCTGGGCAGACGTATTGAGAGGGCCGTCTGCAGAGGACATAAGGCTATTACCGCTCTTCCATATATTCTGTGCTACCTTCATTACCAGATTATACTTTCCTGAGACTCGTGTGTTTTTGTAATAAAAAAGTTAGTCTTATATAATACACAAAATTATGGCCTCTAGCAACAAAAAATTGCACAATACTGCATTGCATTACAGCGCGAAAAAACTATTTTTTCTATCTAAACAGCAGCATACAAACATCGTTTTAACAAAATGTCATCATGGGATATTGAAAAAGATGTTCCGAAAGAAAGGAAAGGCGCCGAGTATTGAGACAGGCAGCATCGCGGGGAAAACAACAGCATCTGAACAGAGTATGCAGTTTATGGAGATGGTATAAACATAGGAACCACATACGGTCCTTCGGGAATTACAGCTATACGGTTATCACGATGACGCGCAACACTGTCCATGACTGCAGTCACCGGAGAAGGAATCAGGGAAACCCCGGTAATGGACCGTTCTTCCTTTGTTAACCCCTCGGTATACAAATAAATATTTGCCCTCTTCATGGCCTTGACCTGCATTTCCGTCTGCCATTCATCAACCGCTGCGTACCGTTTCTCCAAAATTTCATCAAGAAATTTGTCTGGTCCCTGATTCACAAGACACAACTGGGCCTCTGCGTATTCAGGCGATCCGACGCCTTCTGAACATGCGGAAACAATGATAATATCTCCGCCGGGCTCCAGAATATCAACGGGGCCCACCATTCCTTTGACTGTCTGATAGTATGTTTTATCGAGGGGATAGCCTGCAGAGCTGGTCAAAACTGTCTTAAACCTGCGATGGACCGGAATAATTGCATACGGCCGTACAAAAGATACGGCCTCTAGATGACTTTGTTCGATCTCGCCAAAGTTCACAAAAGACATTTTTTTGTCTTCGTCAATGACGGTATTGATGGCGAAACACCTTCCCACCATCCGCACAATTTCCATCTGCGTCTCGTGCAGCGGATTTCCCTCTAAGACACAGCTTGCGGATTTGGAATCCTCAAGAATCTTTGCGCAGTGAAAGGACCGGATCGTCTTTTCATAAGCAACGCCGGGGGCCACGATCTTTCTTCCTCCGGAATATCCTGCCATGAAATGCGGTTCCACAAGCCCGATGACAATGCGAAGTTCAGCTTTCAGAAACCGGCGGTCGAGCCTTGTTTCGATGCCGGTCGTGGTCGTTCCGATATATTCGTGGTCCTCATTATTGCGGGCGTAGTGGTTCGCGACAGAGACGGTATTCATGACCCAGTCGCTTCCCACCAGTTCACGAAGTTCATCACCTTCGCTCGGCCGATGAAGGCCCGTTGCAACAAGGATCGAGATCGACTGGGGGTTCATCCCCGCCGCAATCAGCTCTTTTACCAGGGGAGGAAGAATGTGTTTGTTCGGCACCGGCCGCGTAATATCGCAGATTAAAATACAGGCGCTGCGGCAACCTGCTGCCTCCTCGCGAAGTGTCTTGGATTGTACGGGATTTGCAAAAGCGGACAGGACGGCATTCTCGGGGTCTTGCAAAACAGGCATTACTTGCTTCTGGATGACAGTCGCCTCAATAGAATCAGGGAGCTCAAGAGACAGCCCTGTTTTACCGTATAACATGAAGAAATTCATATCTGATTCACTCAATCAGAACGGACTACATGCCAAGATAGGCCTGCCGCACAAGATCGCTTTGCAGGAGTTCCTGGCTTTTTCCTTCCATCACAATGTGTCCTGTTTGGAGAACATAGGCGCGGTGGGAAATCTCCAGAGCTTCGAAAACATTCTGCTCGACGAGCAGGATTGTGACACCCCGGGCATTGATTTCCTTGACAATCCGGAATATTTCCGAAACCAGTTTTGGGCTGAGTCCCAGAGAAGGCTCATCCAGCACAAGCAGCGACGGGTTGGACATAAGACCCCGCGCGATGGCAAGCTGCTGCTGCTCACCGCCGCTGAAGGTCTGCGAGCGTTGCGTTTGTCGTTCCTTCAGAATGGGAAATAGCTCGAAGACCGTCTGCAGGTTTTTTTCGATTTCCGATTTGGACGAAATCGCATACGCACCCATCAAGAGATTATCCAGCACGGACAATCTTCCAAAAAGCCTTCTACCCTCAGGAATCATGGAAATGCCCAGCTTCACGATATCGAAGGGAGCCGTCTTGTGAATTGGGGTGTTTTTGAAAATAATTTCACCCTTTTGAGGATGCAAAAGACCGGAGATGGCCTTAACGATGGTCGATTTTCCGGCACCGTTTGAACCGATAAGGCTCACGATCTCCCCGTCATTGATCTTAAATGAGGCATCCTGGACAGCCAGGAGACCCTTATAACCAACGGATATATTATTGAGAGACAGCACGGTATTTTTCCCCTAAATAAGCTTGAATAACTTCAGGATTGGAGACCACTTCCTTCGGTGCTCCTTCCATGATCTTTTTGCCGGAATTCAGAACGACGACGCGGTCTGATATTTTCATTACGGCTTCCATCACGTGTTCCACAACCACCAGAGTCACTCCGCTGTCACGTACTTTCTTGATGAGATCGATGATCTGGTTCAGTTCTACCTTGGTGAGCCCCGCCATGGATTCATCAAGCATCAGCAGTCGCGGTTGGGTGGCCAATGCCATGGAAACCTCCAGGCGTTTCTTATCCGCGATGGTAAGTGATGGCGCCAGATAGTCTTTTTTCTCAAGCAATCCCGTAAACGCGAGAATTTCCTCTGCCTTTTCCCTTGCCGGTTTGACCCGGTTATAGCGTAACAATGCTCCTGTTGTTACATTTTCAAGGACGGTCATATCGCTGATCACCTGCACAATCTGGAAGGTGCGCGCTATTCCCAATTTGCAGATTCTATCGGCCCCCATGCGGCTGATTTCCTTGCCATAAAATGTTACACTACCGCTGGTCGGCTTGTAAAATCCGGTGACGCAGTTAAACAGCGTGGATTTGCCCGCACCGTTTGGTCCGATGATGCTGACAATTTCTCCTTCGGCCACGGAGAAGCTTACATCGTTGTTGGCCGCAAGGCCGCCGAACCACATCGACAGCCCCTTGACATCTAAGCATAGCGCTTTGTTCATTTTGTTTTCCTGCCTATCCTCGTAAGAAAACCCCAGACTCCTGCGGGCTGGTACATCGAAATGAGCATGATGAGAAAACCGTATATCAGCATATCCACACCGGTCCCCTTATGGCCGAGCATGGTACGCGTATATTCCGCGATGGGGATCAACACAGCTGCACCGATCACCGGCCCCATAATGCTACCCGCGCCGCCGAGCATGGTAATCAAAACGATCTGGACCGAGATAGCGAGAAGCATAACGCTCTCGGGGTCGATGTAAAGAATATATTGCGCATAGAAGGTGCCCGCTACCGCACTCATAAAAGCGCTGATCATGATGGCAATCAGCCGATAGCGGACGACATCCACGCCCAGGACCTCAGCAACATCATGGCTCTCCTTGATAGCGCGGAAGTAATATCCCATCTTTGACGTGGCGACAAAATAGCAGACAATCAGTGAGACAATGAGAAAAGCCAATGCTATATAATAGTAGGGAAGCTTCGAAGAATGAAACATAAAGTTGGTGAGGGATTCGTCCACCATGGGAAGTGAAAGACCTTCCGCGGCGCCAACCAGTTTCCAGTTATTGAACACAACCCGTACAATTTCAGCAAAGGCAATGCTGGCAATGGCAAAATAGTGGCCACGCAGGTTGGAGCAGGGATATCCGATTGCCGCAGCAACCAGCGCAGCAACAAAGCCGCCGACTACGAGCCCTATCCAGGGATTAACCCCGAAGGTCATTGAGAGGAAGGACGAAGTATAGGCTCCTATTCCAAAAAAAGCCGCCTGCCCGAATGAAAACATCCCTGCATAGCCGCCCATAATATTCCAGCCGATTCCGAGCATGCCGAACAGGAACACGAGGATCATGACATGTATCGGAAATGTCGCCTGGACAACCAGGGGAAAGGCTAGCAGTAATAGGAGAATAATAACTCCTGGCACAATCTGTCGAGCTGTTAAACGAAACATACGTTACCACCCCATAAGACCTTGCGGTCTTATCCACATTGTAATAAGATAGATCATAAACACAATAGCGTATTTGTACGCCGGATCGAAAAAGAACCCTCCCAGCGTCTGGACCAGACCTACCAGTATCCCGGCAATGAATGCCCCCCCGATACTGCCGAAACCGCCCAGTGCAACGATGCAAAACGCGATAGTTCCGAACTGCCCTCCCACCTGCGGGTAGATGTAATAATACGTGGAAAGAAACGCCCCGGCAACACCCACAAGCGCCAACCCGAGTCCGAAGGAAATCGAGTTAATACGTTCCGTGTTGATTCCCATGAGCAAAGCCGCCTCGCGGTCCATTTCCGTTGCCAGAATTGCCTTTCCCATTTTCGTCTTCTTCAAAAAAAGATAAACGCAGAAAGAAGTAACGATGCTCCCGATGGCGGAAACGGTTTTCGGAACACTGAAGTCGAGATCCCCGAGAGTCCATGTTCCCTGAAGAATCGTCGCGGGCAGAAGCCGGAAATCCGGGGTCCAGAAGTAAACAGCCAGATTCGCGACAAATATACTCACCCCAAAGGTGACCACAACCTGCGCCAGCATGGGGCCTTTCATTACTTTGCTCACAATAAATCGATAAATGCCTACCCCAAGCAAAAACATGAGCAGAAAACATATCGGAATAGAAAAAATGGGATCGATTGCATACAGAGTAAAGAGCCAGAAAGAGGAGAACATCCCGACCATAAGGAAGTCGCCATGGGCAAAATTCACGATATTCATGACGCCCCAGACAAGAGTCAGCCCGATGGCTATCAGCGCATACATGAATCCGATCAGTAAACCGTTTATAAGTTGCTGCAATAATTCATTAGACATATATCAACCTCATCTGCGGTCCGGCAGCAGGCGGATATCCGTCCTGCTGCCGACCACAAGGAACATTCTACTTTCTGCCTTTCCATGCCGGGAAAGGCCATACAACTTGCTTGGCCGCCGCATCAAACGGCCATACCGTCACATATTCCTGATTCAGAATCTGCACCAGTGTTCCCTGTGCGTAAATATTCTGGTGTGACTGGGGGTCAAATTTGATCCCCTTCCAGGGATAGATGATCTGCTTGCCGGGGATATTGGTCGCAAGGAGCGCATTTACCACGGCTTCTGCTTCCGTTGTCTTGGCCCGGTTGATGGCTTCTGCAAGGACGAAGGGTGCCATGAAGCTTCTGGCAGCATTTTCGCTCATATCGATGCCGTATTTCTTTTTAAACAATTGGTTGACCTGGGCAACAAGCTTCTTCTTTTTTGCAAGATCAAGGGCGAAGGTGGATCTTACCATAATATTATTCCCGTCTGCCTTGATTGCCGGAAGATAACCCGGTTCGATATAGCCCGCCATCGTCAGGATGCCTTTCGGTTGGAACCCTCTTTCCTTAAAGGTCTTGGTAAACAGAATGGCGTCGGTAATATAGGAAGCATGCAGTAAAACGTCCGGGTTGCTGCTCATCAGTCTGCCGACCTCGCTCGTCACGTCGGTCGCGTTCGCAGCATAGGTCACGTCGGCAACGACCTTGTAACCGTACTGCTCAGCATACTTTTTCTCGGCCTTGCCCACGTTGGCGCCGAACTCTGTGTTCTCATAAAGCAGGGCAATAGTTTTAACTTTTTGTCCGGTTTTCTTTTCGAGGTCTTTCAGGAATTGGAACTGGTCATGAGCAAAAATCGCATCATGAGGGCTTACCCTGAAGAAATACTTAAACCCTCTTTCCGTCAAGGTAGGAGAAGAGGAATCCGAGCAGACATACGGAATCTTCAGTCTTTCCGTAACCTGGCTGGCGGTCTTTGTCACGGAACTCTGGTAGGCGCCGATTATCCCAACGACCTTTTCCTGGGTAATAAGACGCTCGGTCTCAGACATGCCGTTTTTGGGGTCGCCCTTGGTGTCGGCATAGACAATCTCAATCTTTGCACCGCCAAGATTCGGCAAACCTACAGTCTTCGCTAGAGGAAGATCCAGGTCATATTTGCCATTAATGATATCTACCGCCAGATCTACACCCCTCTTATTGTCCAGACCTGTTGAGGCAATATTGCCGGTTAAAGGATAAACAGCACCAATTTTGATGACTTTCTGCTGTGCCTGTACAGACACCGAGAAACCAAGAAGCAGCACCAGTGATACAACACTCAAGAATACTTTTATAAAACCCTTTTGTGCCATCTCAACTTTCCTCCTTCTCTCTATTTTTAAACACAAAAAATCTGTCATAAGATATCTTATCTGTTGCGGTAAGATACTATGATAAAATGACAACCCTGTCAAGCCATTTTTCGGCATGCATAAATAATATTTTTAAACATTTTTATGCTTATAATAATATACATCATCCTGGAATATTCTGCTTTAAAAAAGCAGACAAATATTAATCCGCTTAACGATATCGTCATCTGCATTCAGAACAAACCGTTGATGTCTGCTTATTTATTTCGTTACTTCCTTGTCATGCCGCTTTCCCGATATATTAATTTCATAATTATCATTTTATTTTGAGCAAATTGACAGGATTTGCGGCAAGTGCTATAAAAATAACAGGCTCATAAACACATAAAAATGCCTTATGATACCAAAGATTCAAGTAATTCGACTCCGAGGTGGCACATGAAAATGTTGTTTGAACGGTTACTCATAACTTTTGCTGTTTTGTGTTTAATACCCGCAGGAACACATGCCCAGCCGATGCAGCCGACTGAGATAAAACCTCCGATAGCCCAACCCCTGGTGCGTGAAGGAGATCTTGCACGCAAGCTGGTTGAAGCGCTTAATCTTCCGACAGCAGCAAACGAAACCGAAGCCGAAAACAGGCTGGCAGACGTAGGCATTGCACCCAGAAACGGATGGATTGCAGATTACCCTGTTACTCCCGACATCATCGGAGAGTTGAGACAATCTGTTGTAGACGCTGCAGATGCAAATCGACTGAATATCGGAAAAGACGAGGCATTGCGGGGATTCCAGAAAGTTACAACAGGACTAAGCCTTGCAGTAAAACAAGGATCACCTCCTGCGCAAACAGCACAAACAAGCCCGCGCTACGACAATTCCGAAGAAAGCATCGTGGTGAATAACTACTATGCTGAACAGGGCCCGCCAATCGTAACCTACTACGCACCACCGCCGGATTATTTCTATCTTTATGCGTGGGTTCCCTATCCTTTCTGGTGGTGGGATTTCTGGTTTCCCGGATATTTCATTCTTGTCGACTTTCACAGAATCGTCCATGTACACGGGCGGGTGGAAATCATTTCAAACCACTTCGTTGATCGTCGCGCAAACAGGGTCTTCAGAATAGATCCTATTAAAAGGTTCAACGGACGAACGTATGGCGGAATAGGCGTACCGCAGAAGTCGAAGCGCTTTATCATCACCGGTACTCGTGGAGGCAGCAATGCAGTTTTTCGGGGCTTCCGGGAACGTGAATTGACAGGCAGAGATAAAACGTTCACCCCAGTTCCTGAAAGTAGCAGGCAGGGCGGCTTATCCGGCATGGGAGGAGAAGGAAAAACATTTACTCCGGCTCCGGGCGGAGGAAGAGAGGGCGGCAGTCCGCACGGAGGCGGACGGTCGGAGCGAAGATAACTTCGTAGGAACAGAGATCAAGCGTTGGTTCAGCACAGCATCCGACTTTTTGGGGAAATTTTCGGATTTACAAACCTTTCCTGCTGGAGGTCCAGGGCATGGACTTTGCGAGACGTAAAAATCAACTCATCGCAAAAGTAATTACTCGGTTTCCTTCGCTGGCGAAAAAATTCATCGACGCTTACGATCCATTGACTTCGCTTGATATCCCCTGGACTCCCGTTATAAAAAGCCTTAAAAGTTCAAGAATAGCTCTTGTAACGACGTCCGGTGTACAGCATATTGACCAGGAACCTTTCAACATGTCAGACCATGATGGAGACCCTTCCTACAGAGCCCTCGATGCCAGGAGACCGCTTTCGAGCCTCAAGATCACGCACGATTATTATGACCACACTGATGCCGACAAAGACATCAACATCGTGTTTCCACTTGAACGATTAAAAGAATTCGAGCAGGAAGGGCTCATCGGCCGGACAGCGGATACCCACTATGGCTTTATGGGACATATAACCGGCCGCCATGTCCAGCACCTGACAAACAAGAGCGCACCTGAAATAGCTCAAAAACTAAAGGCGGACAGCGTGGATGTTGTTCTGTTGACCCCTGCCTGAGGCATTTGTAATCAGTCCGTCGGACTGATACAGCGGGTGATAGAAAAAGCCGGTATCCCGACGATAGGCATCTCGATTGTCCGTAAATATTCAGAAGCAGTCAAACCACCGCGGACCGTTTTTCTCAGATGGCCTTTCGGACATCCGCTCGGTGAGCCGTTCAAGCCTGCACAACATCGCGTCATTCTTGCTGAAGCTTTCCGTGCGTTGTACGAGATACGTGATCCGGGCACCATCATAGATTTACCGTACCGGTGGCGCCGGGAAAACTATGAGGGAAAAGACATCAACAATATCCTTCCTTGAGGTATAAATAATTTCACGACGCCTCAATACCTGTCCGCGGGGCTAGGATTTCCGGTCAATCTGAAGCAGGCTCTTAACGATAGGTATGATCAGAGCAAGCCAGGAAATATCGTTCAGGCAGTGCTGCATGCAGGTCCAGCACTATTCACCCGGTATGTGGAGGGTGCTTAGAGCCGGTACATACAGCCATAATCTGAATATCTTTGAAGACAGAGATCTTTACTGTTTTATAAACAATCAGTGTCCTTGAGACTATCAAGCAGCAGGTGCACCGACCATATCTGCAGGTATGATACCCCTTATGCAATGAGCAATACTTTTGCGCCCCGGATTTTTCGTTGTTTTAGTTCACGCAACGCAATATTTGCATCCTCAAGCCGGTACTCCTGAATTTCCGGTTTGATTGGAATTGCCGCAGCCAGTTTCAAAAATTCTTCTACGTCTTTTCGCGTGATATTCGCCACGCTTTTGATTTCCTTTTCCATCCAGAGATCGCGCTGATAATTGAAAACAAGCAGGGCGTCTTTGTCCGTTTCCTCCTTGCGGATTGCATTGATGACCAGCTTGCCGCCGGGTTCGAGATTCTTCAGCGCCGCAACAACCGGCCTCCACGCGGGTGTCGTGTCTATGATCGCTTTCAGCTTTTCCGGAGCCTCCTCTTCCGGGCTGCCCGCCCAGACCGCTCCGAGTTCTTTAGCAAATTGCTGTTCTGCCTCGGTCCGGGAAAAAACATACACGCTGGTGTTCGAAAATTCATGCTGTATCATTTTAAGAACCAGATGGCCGGAAGCGCCAAAACCGGTCAGCCCGATCTTTTCTCCATCACGGATTCCTGCCAGATTCAAAGACCGGTATCCTACTGCACCAGCACACAGCAGCGGTGCGGCTTCTGAGTCCGAGAAAACCTCCGGTATTGCATACGCATAGCGCTCCGGAACGGTAGTATACTCTGCATATCCGCCGTAAGCGTCCCTGCCGGTGGCCTTGAAATCACGGCAAAGGTTTTCCCGTCCTTCGAGGCAGAATTTGCATGACCCGCAGGCTGAATGTATCCAGGCAATTCCCACCCGTTCCCCGTTCTTAAACCTGCGCGCTCCTGCTCCCGATTCCTGGACGCGTCCGACAATCTGGTGGCCGAGTATCATCGGCAGTACAGCGGGCGGAGTCCGACCTTCGATTTCATCCAGCTCGGTGTGACAAACCCCGCAGGCTGAAACTTTCAATAGAATCTCGTTTTTCCGGGGGGACGGAACAGGCATATGGACAAATTCGAGAGGATCATTGTTTTCAAAAGAAGAAGAGAGTTTTTTCAAAACCATTGCCTTCATGAACGAGCTCCCTTGAATTTTATTTCGTATCTGGTGATGCTAAAAAATAGGAAGGCGTTTATTGTGGCAAAATAATGCGCTCGGCAAAAATCAAACACAGAACGGAAAGGTGCCATCATCGAAAAAAAACACGCGGGAAGCCGAAAGGTCGTCGTACCTTGTTATTCCTGAACCAGATCACTGTATTCCCGGGGACGGCGCTTCTTCAGAAAGCCCCAGGTCTCGGCCGCCGCGTCGCGATCCGCAAGGTCGATATCCGCAATCACGATCGCATCTTTGCTGCCGGCGAGCTCCGAGGTCATTTCTCCCCAGGGGTTCACGCAGAAGCTCCTGCCGTAAAAGGAGATGCCTTCTTCCTTCCCTACCCGATTGACCCGGAAAATGAACGTATTGTTGGCAAAAGCATTCGCGCAGATGGCCCGTTCCCACAGGGTATGCGTGCTTACCGACGCAGCGGTGGGCGCAAAAATAAAATCAGCTCCCTTCAATGCAAGAATGCGGGTGCCTTCGGGAAACAGGTTGTCCCAGCAGAGCTGAACTCCGATTCTGCCCTGGGAGGTCGCAAAAACCGGGAACCCCATGTCGCCGGGGGAAAAATAGAACTGCTCCCGGTAGAGAGAGAGATTGGGGATATGCAACTTCCGGTATGTCCCCAGAAGCGCGCCTGAATCAAAAACTGCCGCGCTGTTATAGTACTTGTTTTCAGAATATTCGAAAAAAGGAACGATCAAAACAGCGTTTTTTTCTTTCGAAAATGCACGAAACGGCGTCAGGGTTTCACATGCGGCATGACGCGCCCAGGATATGCAGGAGGGGTCTTCCGTCCGTGGAAACCAGGCGGTTAGAAACAGCTCAGGATAGCAGATGGTCCTGGCGTTCTTTTCGATTGCCACCTCGGCCATTTCCAGCGCGCGTTCGACATTCCGGTCCACATCGGGACCGGCGCTGATTTGTATACCGGCGATTTTCATAGGAAAATGAGTAGTCTCCGGAATTATTATAGCGATTATGCCGCGAAAAGCAAATTATTTTGCTGAAAACCCCTTGACTTTTTCATATAATTGTATATATATATGTTAATGCGTCTTGCCTCCGATATATTCAAGCTCCTCGCGGATACGTCGCGGATGCGGATTCTCCTGCTCCTTTCCCAGAAAGAACTCTGCGTCTGCCAGATCATGGGCGCGCTCGGCATGATCCAACCGCTTGTTTCCAGGAACCTTTCCCTTCTTTACAAGGCCGGATTCCTCGATGACCGCAGGGAGGGCAAAATGATGTTTTACCGCATCAAGAAAAAGCTTCCCCGCCTGCAGGCGCGATTGCTCGCGCTCCTGTACGAGGAACTTCAGAATAGCGACGTCTTCAAAAACGACTTGCAGTCTCTTGGTGAATGCACTGAATTTCAGAAAAAAACGGGAAAATGCGACATGGAAACGTTTCTCGCGTACATGCAAAAAAAACAACGGAGTAGAAAAAAATGACCCTTGCAGAATTCAGACAAAAAAGAAAAAAGTTTCAACTTTATACCTGGTTCGGCCTGCCCCTCGTTGTTATCGGCGGTTGGTTTTATCCCAAACTCGGATTTCTGCTGCTGGGATGCATGGCGGGGGCACTCGGCATTGCCGCGTATCGCGGGAGGGCATGGTGCGACTGGATGTGTCCGCGGGGAAGTTTTTATGATCTCTTCCTTGACCGGTTGAGCAGCAAGCGCACGATACCGCCTTTTTTCCGTTCAACCGGTGCCCGCATCGCGGTCATTGTCCTGCTCTTTTCAGTGCTCGGCGTGCAAATCTTTTTTGCCTGGCCGCATGTTGACAATATCGGGAGAGCATTCGTTATAATACTCACGGTCACAACCACAGTCGGAATTGTTCTCGGTATCGCCATACATCCCCGGACGTGGTGCCATATATGCCCCATGGGGACCATTGCAAACTGGCTTTCAGACGGGAAGGAGCCGCTCAGAATACAGGCAGGCTGTATTTCCTGCAAGGCCTGCGATAAAAACTGTCCAATGCAGCTTGCGCCCTCTTCAGACAGGGAGTTTGGCGTAGTTCGTGACAACGACTGCATCAAATGCGGAACCTGCGTGGCGGCCTGCCCGAAACAAGCCCTGTCATTCGACGACAAAAAAACCGGCTCCCGGTAAAAAGAAGGATGGCGCTTACCCTGGCGCAATCCACCCCCGGCGAACACCGTCCATCACGATTTCCTGTAAATACTCCCAGAGAGCAGGAGTGATGCTTCGCACCGGCCCAATCCGCGACTGGATCTGGCTTTCTTTTATGCCATGTTCTTTCCAGATAACGCCGCCGGCATGATAGTTGTTCAGAACGCTCTGAAGCCGGTCAAGAGCTGCGGCAAACCTCGCTTCGGGAGACTTCATTTCCTCAAAGTCCTCCCAGAGGGATAGAATCTCAAGATACTGGTCTTCCGGCAACAGGCGAAAAATTCGCTCTGCGGCTTTGCGCTCACGTTCGGCTTTACCCACATTGGCAGCGGCATCATATGCGTATGCGTCCCCCGCATCAATTTCAACAACATCGTGGATGAGACACATCTTTACCGCCCGCAGCACGTCCATTTTCTCTGTTGCATATTCCGCCATCCATGATGCATAAACAGCCATATGCCAGGAGTGTTCGGCGTCATTCTCCAGGCGAGAACGGTCGGTAAGCCTGGTATGACGAACGACAAGTTTAAGCTTGTCCAATTCCACCATAAATTGAAGTTGTTTTTCTAAACGGAACCGAGACATAGTCAACTCCATAATCGGCACGTCCTATTTTTTCTTCCTTTTTTTTGTTGGCAATTTCCCCGGTGAATTCTCCGGTGATTTCCTTTGCTGGAGCAGTCTATAACACATGATTATGCCTGAAACCGCCGCGGTCAACAGCCATGCCGTGGCTATCGTTATGCGAAAGCCCTGGAAAAAAACATAGCAGACAAACAGTACGATGATCCATGGCAACGCCCCCGCGATGTACAACTGACCGATGGGAGGCAGTAAAAAACTGAGAACAAACCCAATCCAGACATTGTTCGGATATTTTTTCTTCAGGAAAAAAGTCAACCAGATTGCGGCCCCTATCAGCACAACCAGCAGAATAATCGCGATAGACTCCATAGCTCCCATCCCAAACATTCCTTGCCTCCCCGTCATAGTAAATAATGAGAACTCAAATAGGTTTCGTGTAAAAAGCATTGCGGCTATTATGCATCTTCGGCAACAAGTCTATCAGTATTTTAAAACAGATTCTACAGAATATTTTCATATCAGACAGAAAAGTCCATAAGTCGGCAATATCTTCCGCGCGTCATGCAGGGCTCAAGAAGCTCAACTCATGAAGACATCCGTGTATATTGTTGAGAAGAAGATTTGCCAGCAACAGACAGGATTATTTTCCAGGCAATTCAATTTGAGAACACATGTGAGATACTTGGAATCCGATGGATGCATCTCGTGACACAGGACGCTGCCGCGCTCATACGCGGATATTGACCAGCATTCCTTTGGAAGAGTCCGTTGGAGTGAAGGATTGGTCAGGTGAAAAGGTCGTAATAGTGGTCCCCCCAGACACATAAATTCTGCCGCACTCCGGACATACGGCGGTATGTATCTGTACGATTGAGGTCGCTTTCATGCCGGCGCTTTCCGCTTTTAATGCATTGTGCTGAACATGCTCCTGCTCATGGGCGCGCACAGCACTCGCGGCAAGTTCAGGGGCTACCGACGTCGGCGTCTGAAACGAAACGGAAGGATCATTTGACCGATCCTTGTACTTTCTCGACGCTCAGGTTTTGCACTCGTTCGGGCCTATGGTGGCGGTTTTTTCTGCATCCGCAGCGGCCTGAACAGCCATATTATCTGCGGGAAAAGCTGACTTGTTCCTGGCAACAGCGTCGGTCTGAAGGTAGGAAAATAGGCTAGCAGGTGGTCCGATCGGTGATATCATCGTCACCTCCACAATAAGACACCGGTGGTCGAAATCTATGCACACATGCCGGTGTCCTGTCCAGGTGCAGATTCGCACCCAACGTTGAAAGAACGTCGGCGAAAAGCTCCGCAGTTATCTTATCGGCATTTTCTTGGGTTTCTTTAGCTCCGTTTGTAAATAAAATCAAGAAGGCTTGCCGTTTTTTACTGCGTCTTGTTTCTTTTTACATTCCTTCGTTGGCCCTGGACAGTCTTTTTCACAAGGCGAACACGGAGCATCGCAGGTGAAACACATGCAGTCCGAAGCTGCCACCGTAATCCATTGACCATCCTTGTAAATTTGGCACTGCTCTAGCGGTATAAACATGTCACACCCCCAGGCTCAGGCGGATCGGATATCTGATCAGATGCAATCAAAAACTTCGTATCGTAATGTTATTTAATTATACAACAAAGGCATCTTATAATCTACAAGTATTTATGGCTTTCACATAAAAGATTGGCAACGGTCTGCCCTGAGCGGCATCGAACGTTTCAGTTAGCACTGAACGGCAATGCCGGAACCTGTGATAGGAATAATACAGAAAGGTCACTCTTCGTAAAAGAATCCTTTCTTATTCCTCGCTGCGCACAATATATGATGATTTACACAGGTTAGTAAGACCTAGAAATGAAATAGGACGGTCTGCAAAGCACGCAAATAAAAAATGCGGCCTCCGAACACGGGGACCGCATTGCAAAGTCAATGTCATAAAGCGATCATCGCACAATCAGTTCATTTTCCGTGGCACTTTTTGTACTTCAGACCACTCCCGCAGGGGCAGGGGTCGTTTCTGCCGACTTTTTGGCCTGCATGGACAGGCTGGGCCGGCTGCGGGGCTGCGTCGCCGGAACCGACAAAGCTCAGTTTCTCCATCTGACGCCGCTGGCGCCGTTCGATTTCCTGGCTCTGTTCTTTTGCTGCGGCCTTGATGCGGAAAAGGTTCTCCACCGTAGATTCCACGATGCGGAGCTTCATTTCTTCGAACATCTCGAAGCCCTCTTTCTTATATTCTATCAGCGGGTCTTTCTGGCCATAGCCCCTCAACCCGATCCCCTCTTTTAAATGGTCCATGGCAAGGAGATGGTCTTTCCACTGCTGATCCACTGCCTGGAGCATAAAAACTTTCTCCAAATGCCGCATCAACTCGGAGCCGATCTGCTGTTCCTTGGCGTCATAACTCTGTTTGACCGCCTCCCAGAGTTTTTCGTATAATTCCCCGCGCTCCATAGACTGCGGGTCGATATCCGTCATGCGATAGGAGAACTTGGCTGCGAGCGCGTCCCGCAGGCCCGTGACATCCCACGTCTCCGGGTAGGCGTCCTCGGGACAGTAGAATCCGAGCATGCCTTCGAGCATGTCTTCTGCAAGTCCGAGAACTTCTTCCTTGAGATCTTCACCACCGAGAATCTGGCGCCGTTGTTCATAGATGACCTTGCGCTGCTGGTTCATCACGTCGTCGTATTCAAGAATATGTTTTCGTATCTCGAAGTTATGGTTCTCCACCTTCTTTTGATTATTTTCAATGGTGCGTGACACCATGCGATGCTCAATAGGAACGTCTTCCTCCATGCCAAGCCGACTCATAAGTCCCTTGATCCGGTCTGCTCCGAAGATACGGAGCAGATCGTCTTCAAGAGAAAGGTAGAACCGCGATGACCCGGGGTCTCCCTGACGGCCAGACCGTCCGCGCAACTGGTTGTCGATGCGCCTCGCCTCATGCCGCTCCGTACCCAGAATATGAAGGCCGCCTGCGGCTCTTACTTTCTCTTTTTCTGCAGCACACTGGTCTTTCAGCGAGGAAAGCGTTGTGCTCCATTCTTCCGCGGTATATTCCTTGCCTTTCAGCGCCTGGCGCGCAAGCCCTTCTGGATTGCCGCCGAGAATGATGTCCGTTCCGCGGCCCGCCATGTTTGTCGCAATGGTAACGGCACCATAACGGCCGGCCTGCGCCACAATCTCGGCCTCCATCTCATGATATTTGGCATTCAGCACAGTATGCTTGATGCCCTTTTTCTTGAGCATCGCAGAAAGCATCTCGGACTTGGAAATGGTGATCGTGCCAACCAGCACAGGCTGGCCATTCTTATGCCGCTCCTCGATCTCGTTGATGGCAGCATTGAACTTCCCTTTCTCACTCTTGTAAATAAAGTCGGGATTGTCCGCCCGAATCATCGGCATGTTGGTGGGTATCACCAGCACGTCGAGGTTGTAAATCTTTGCAAACTCCGCGGACTCCGTCTCCGCAGTGCCTGTCATTCCTGCAAGCTTGTTGTACAGCCGGAAGTAATTCTGGAACGTAATCGATGCCAATGTCTGGTTCTCATTCTCGATCTTGACATTTTCCTTGGCTTCGATGGCCTGATGGAGTCCGTCGCTCCAGCGTCTGCCGGGCATGAGTCTGCCGGTAAACTCATCAACAATCAGGACCTGGTCATCCTTGACGACGTAATCCACGTCGCGGTGAAACAGCGCGTGCGCTTTCAGAGCCTGGTGTACATGGTGCACGAGTTCCACGTTTGCCGGATCATACAGATTCCCCGCACCGATCATGCGCTCTACCTTAATATTGCCGTCTTCGGTCAGCGCCACGGTCTTGGTTTTCTCTTCAATCGTGTAGTCGGTATCTTTTTTAAGGCTCGGAATAATGCGGTTTATTTTATAATATTTGTCGGTTGAATCTTCCGCCGGACCGGAAATGATGAGCGGGGTCCGGGCTTCGTCAATCAGGATGGAATCCACTTCGTCGACAATGGCAAAGTTCAATTCGCGCTGGACATAATCCTTGAGATCAAATTTCATATTGTCGCGCAGATAATCAAAACCGAATTCGTTGTTGGTGCCATAGGTCACATCAGACCCATAGGCCTGCTGGCGTTCTTCGTCTTCAAGTCCGTGGACGATCACCCCTACGGAGAGGCCGAGGAACTGGTAAACGGGCCCCATCCACTGCGCATCGCGCCGGGCAAGATAATCATTCACGGTAACCACATGCACCCCTTTCCCCGTCAGGCTGTTCAGGTAGACAGGAAGAGTGGCAACAAGCGTCTTGCCTTCACCGGTTTTCATCTCGGCGATTTTGCCTTCATGCAGCACAATTCCGCCCACAAGCTGCGAGTCAAAATGGCGCATCCCAAGCGTCCGCCTTGACACCTCACGCACCGCGGCAAATGCTTCGGGAAGAAGATCCGTAAGCGTTTCTCCCTGCTGCAGCCGTTTCTTGAATACATCGGTCTTGCCCCGCAAGTCCGCATCAGCCAGACGTGAAAATTCAGAATCAAGAGCATTGATCTTCTCAACGTATGCTTGAATTCGTTTCAGCTCTCTATCATTCTGCGTGCCAAATACTTTTTTTAGAATACGGCCTATCATCTATTTTCTCTCCATATAATACTTGTGACATTATCAGCATTTTGATATTATCATTTTTATCGGGGAATTCAAGCAAATAATCATTGTCTATTCGTACGAAAAAGGTCATTGTTTACCTTGTCTTCCTGTTTCGATTGCTGCTGTGCATACCGGGGGTTCCAGATTAAAAACGACCTTCTATTCGGCTATTTGTTGCTTGACAAATGTACCCGGTAAGTGTAAAAAGTCCCCATGAAAAATATTTTAACCGACAAGGCAATATATGAAATACAGGCAGAGCTCTGCAAAACCCTCACGAATCCCAAGAGGATAGAAATATTAAACGTCCTGAAGCACCATGAAAAAACGGTCACAGAGCTGGTGGAAGCGCTCGGAGCATCAAAGGCAAATGTCTCTCAGCATCTTGCTGTTATGCGGCACAAAGGTATTTTGACTACACGGCGGGAAGGGGTGAATATCTTTTACCGGGTTTCCAACGTAAAAGTCATTGATGCGTGCACCCTGATGAAGGAAGTACTTTTTGAACAGCATGCCGCAAAGAGAAAAGTTGTTGCAGGCATCTGACAAACAAGACAACGAATGCTTTCTGTTGATATCTGTTGACAGCAAACGCTTAGGCCAAGTGCGCAAAAAACCCCGAAGAGCGAAAGAATCTTCGGGGTTTAATTATGTACGCAGGTACAGGGCCACAGTTCCCATAAAGTATAGGCATATCGTCGGGAAAAACGATCAGGAAGCCTTCAATACATTTGATGCTTGAGGGCCTTTCTCGCCCTGGATTACTTCAAATTCAACCGCCTGCCCTTCCGAAAGTGTTTTGTATCCATCTCCCTGAATTGCCGAGAAATGCACAAACACATCGCGTCCGCCTCCATCCGGTTCGATAAACCCATATCCCTTTGACTCATTGAACCACTTCACTTTCCCTGTAGACATAATGCCAACCCCCTCCTTGCCAGTTTCCGAAGGCAATGACTCGTGTTTTGTCACTCCTGCGGAATCGATATAGTTAAGGGATATGCGTATAGTTCTTGATTACGCTCTATCCCTGGCTACTGTTAAGAGTTTATGCAATCATGAATAACGGTGATAATCTGAAGAGGATGGATGTTCGATTCTGCACTTCTTAATTCATATATTTTACAGGATTCACCGGCAAACCATTCAAGCGGACCTCGTAGTGGAGATGCGGCCCCGTGCTGGAACCCGTATCCCCTACATAACAAATAACATCTCCACGCTTGACCCGCTGTCCTTCTTTGACATGCAAACGTGAGTTATGGGCATATACCGTTTTAATACCATACCCGTGGCTGATCTCAACCACATTTCCATAACCGCTGGTAAAACCGGCCTTCATCACAACGCCATCCGCGGGTGCCATGACCGGCGTTCCCGTCTGGGCGGCAATATCAATGCCTTCGTGGAATTTAAGTATTCCGCTGAACGGCGAGGTTCTGCTGCCAAAGGGAGAAGTTACCCAACCGCGCACCGGCCATATGGACGGGGTTGATGCATATAATGAGCGTTTATCTTCGAAATATTCGATGAGCATCTGGAGGCTTGTTTCCTGTTTTGCAGCGGCACCTTTGAGCTGCGTCAACTCCTGGTGCATTTCCTTAAGCGCTTCTTCCTGCTTTTTTTCACCAAGTGAAGCCAGGTTGTGCAAACCAAGTTCATCAGGGCCTCCTATACCCAGCACCTGTTGAGCTTTGTCCCTCGGGCCCAGGCTTACGGCTCGGCGAAGTTTTGTGTCCAAATCTCTGAGCAAGAACATCTGTCTTTTGTAATCCAGCATGTTGAGCGCAAAGCCCTGCACCTGCGCCTTTTGCTGCATTAACTCTTCACGAACAGTCTGCAGTTCCCACACTTTATCTTTTACATCATTGTACTCGTAAATAAGGTAGCTTGAAAACACCAAGACGCCCAAAAATGAAAGAACCACGCTCTTGAGAACAGATTTGGATATGCTGAGCGTACGCACCCGCTTGTTCGGGCCGGGCAGGAACATAAAAGTAAAATATTCTTTTTTCTTATTATTTCTTGGCTTTCTTGCGATCATCAATCCTCCAAAAAACGCAAATAACCAATTAAAACTATCATAAACAGCTGGTGAATGTCAATATTTTCTTACTTTCTACCTACTATCCGCACTGATATTCCACAACACATTGTATGTTTTGTTTTAAAGTATCAATATGTAGAATAACCAAAAAAAATGCAATAAACAAACAATTTTTTTTGCAAAAAGCTGTCATCTATCCGGCTGTTATAATATTCTTTTCGGTACACGCGAAGAGAACTTTAGCGGTTCCTGACGGGGGTGACTGGAAGCCTCAACTCCGCTTTCACGGTCTCGTTGATTCGTTCAACCATGCTAGATACTCCTCGGAACCACTGACAATGGGAAGGGCAATCACTTCAGGCACTGTATAGGAGTGGAGGGACTTCACCCGCGCGGCAAGCTGCTCCATAAGAGGTTGTCTGCTTTTCACAAGGAGAAGGGTCTCCTGTTCATCCTGCATTGTTCCTTTCCAGACAAACAGGGAGCGCACTGCGGGAACAATATTAACGCACGCGGCAAGACGTTCATGGACGAGGGTTGTCCCTATTTTTGCTGCTTCTTCTTGATTCGCAGCAGTAATCAGTACGACAACTTCATGAGACACCGACTTCCCTCCTTCGCCACCTCTTATCTGGCAAAACCGCCGCCAAGACCTTTGAGGTCCAGCATCGCCGTGAAACGAGACTCACCCGGAGAATGAACAAATGCGGCAGTAATTCCCCAACATTGAGCACTGTAACGTACCCGGTATTCTATCTGGTTTGTAATATTATTCACCAAATCCTGCGAGTAGTTTGCCGCAAAATTCCATTTACCGAGTTTTAACTCGCCTCCGAGAATAAGATATTCTCCGGAAGTTGCCAGTGGCAGCGCCCGTGAGTGCTGATACGAAAGATTGAGTTTAACAGAGTCCGTCGTAAAGCTGGCAGTTTCAGTATGCGATGCATGGCCGAGATCGGGATAATAACTTCCAGTTCCCGAGAAGGAAAAAAACTTGGGGGCATTGATATACAGGTCGCCCTGAAAAACCGAAGGATGGCTTGTTGAGTCCATAGCGGTCAGATTGTAACCCTGCGATAGTTTAAAGACAAACAGGTCAAAGTTAGTAATATTCGAATTTTCTTTAGTTTCCTTGTAGTGTGCCGTAACGCGGTTGATCAGTGAAACTGTTACCGTATTTGCGGACACCACTGAATCAACAGCATCAAAACGCGGGATATCCGACGTCTTGGTATGGGGAATGTATGTGTACGACACGGTCGGTTCTATGGAGTGCTTCAGTTTTCCGATTCCTTCTTCCCGATCGCTGCCGTAGATGCGCGAAATACGGGCGTTCGCATCTACACCGGCATATAGATAGGAGCGGTTTGTTGCCGTGTCGGTTGAAGCATTCGGGTCCTTCCGATCATACAGTGTTGCCCGCGCTCCCACCCGGGGCATGAGGCTCAGGCCGTTGCTTCCAAATACAGCGGCAAAATTCGGATTTAAATCCAGCCGCCGCAAGCCGTCCCCTTCCTGCCTCACAAAATTGACCGCCGATCCGTCGAAGTTGAAATAGAGAGGCCCGAACAGCGGTTCCGCAAACATTGTATACCGGATCTCCGGCAGTTTCTGAATCGTGTTGCGATTGGACTGTGTAAGATCCGTAGAGTACTGGCCTAAGAGGTACAGTATCGAGGTGTTCCATCGCTCCGTGAGGAAAACATTCGAGTCAAGGTAGGGTCTGGACTTGTTTTCCAGCTGTTTGTCAAGATCGTAGTAATAATGCTGATCGCTCACAAGGTTAACGTCGAGGCTTCCTGAAAAGTCCTCCGTAAATTCTTCGCGGTGTTTCAGCAGAAGTTCCCATCGTGATTCATTTGTCTCATGTCCAAACCGTGCATCGCGGATTTCGCCTGTACGAAACATGTTCCAAAATTTTCCGTAAATCTGGCCGGATGATTCTATGGAATTCATATATCGGAATTCTAGGCCCGTACCGTGCCCTGTGTTAGCCCGGTAATCAGAATAGACTGTCATATCCTTATAGTCTGATATCGCCCAGAAAAACGCGTTTTGAATACTGAAACCGTCAAGACTGCTGTTGCCGACCATGGGGACCAGAAATCCGGTCTGCCTTTTTACCGGGAAGAGAAAATAGGGGGTATAAAACATCGGCAGCCCCAACATGTTAAAAGATACGCCCTTTGCGGTGGCGTACCGGTCCATGTCGACATCAAGCTCGCTCGCCTTCAGATACCATTCGTTTTCATCGCAGGTCGTGATTGCGCCTTTTTCCACGTGATAAACGGTTTCCGACCGCCGCTCTATCACGTCTCCCTTTACATGAAGATTCTCTTTCTGTTTGAAAATCTCACCTTTGTACATGACGCCGGACCGCGTATTAATATTCACTCGCAGGCTGTCGGCCCGGGTGGAGTCTCCTTTATCCTGCAGGAACACCTTGCCTTCGGCCATGGCTTCGCCTGTTTTATTGTTCAACACTACTTTGTCTGCTTCAAGCCGCATGCCCTCGTACTCGATTTTAACATGTCCTGCAGCGGTGTAGACATCCGCGATACGATCATAATCAAGCTTGTCGGCGGTTATCGCGACAGGACCTGCCTTTGAAAATTCCTGGCTTACAGCAAGCCGGGGGAAACAACACAGTCCGGCGAGCACAAGCAAAAAAAGAATGCCGAAGAGCATATTTCTCATATTGGTGATCAGCATCTCGACGTTTTTTCTATTCATCATGGGTCCGTTTTTTCAGCCCTTCAATCCCGCCAGCGCACCAGAACGGTTTGCGCCGGTAATACCGGCAGGGAAAAGAGCCCGCGCTTCTCCCACCACGTAGAGCGAGCCGGTAATAAGCACGAGATCGCCGGGCGAAGCACTATGCATTGCCTTCTTAATCGCACACTGAATGCTGTCCGTTCTCTCGACGGAATCATGCAGTTTTTTTATTTCCTGCTCAAGCTGCCGCGGATCCAACGCCCGTGCGTACTGAGGCCTGGTCACCACCACGTGGTCCGCTAGAGGAACAATTTCCGTGACCATGCTCCGGTAGTCTTTATCGCCAAGAACGCCGATAACCAGAATAATCCGTTGAAAGGATCCTTTTATCTGTCGGACCGTTTCCCCAAGTTTTTTTGCCGATGCCGGATTGTGTGCACCGTCCAGGTAGACTGCCGGGTATGTTCCTACCCGCTCCATTCTTCCTTCCCAGCGCGTCTGTTCGAGTCCGCGACGCACGGCAGCCTCATCGATCAGCATGCCTGCATTTTGAAGGCGCTCTATCGTCCGGACAGCGAGGCACGCGTTCTCCACTTGATATGCGCCAAGCATGCCGATACGCAGACCTCGGTAAGAAGTCTCCCCCCCCTGGTAGTCAAAAACCTGTGGAGGACCCGGTTTGGTATTTTTTGGTTTGAAATCAACCCATAACCGATGGAGCGGAGCCTGCTTCGCTGCCGCCGTACTTTCAATGACATCAATTGCTTCAGTCTGAACCGTGCCCGTGACCACGGGGATGCCGGTCTTTATTATGCCCGCTTTTTCCTGCGCGATCCGTCCCAGTGTCGTTCCAAGAAATTCCTGGTGTTCCAGATCGATGTTCGTAATCAGCGACACCAGCGGGGTAATAACATTCGTGGCGTCAAGCCGTCCCCCCATCCCCACTTCAATCACACCGATATCAATTTTTTGCTCAGCAAAATATGCGAAAGCAAGGGCAGTCGTCACTTCAAAAAACGTGGGGTTCAGCCCGTATGTGTTTTCTCCCGATTCTCCAAGATTGCCGAGGCCCCTCACGTGCTGCGTCAGCCTTATCACTGCGTCCTCGGATATCGGAACATTGTTGACCCTTATCCGTTCGGTAAAATCAATCAGATGCGGCGAAGTATAAAGCCCCACGCGGTACCCAGCCGCATTCAGAATGCTTGCCAGAAATGCAGCCGTTGACCCTTTGCCGTTCGTTCCGGCGACATGCACGGAAACAAATTTTCGGTGAGGATCTCCCAGAACATCCATGAGTTTCTGGCTGTTTGATAGTGAAAGCTTGATTCCATGCTTTTGAAGATCATACAGATACTTGACTGTTTTCTGGTACGACGATTCAGAGGCCATTTCGACCAGGATCCTTTTCATTCCACGACGTGCGGCAGGCTGCCGTATGCTAACGCTCTGCAGGTTGAGTACCGGTTCCGGCAGATGGAGCAGCGCTGTCTGTCTCTGCAGGTTTTGAATGCTGCCGTTCAGGGGGCCTTGCTTCTTCCGGAGATTTCGGCACCACCGTCAGTTTCATGATAAAAGGAACCGCCTGTGCTCTGGAAAATGTTTCCAACTGTTTCCGGTTATAGCTGACTTTCCCAATCGACTGAATGCGTTTGAAAAAAGCGAGCAATTCCTTGTCAGCAAGGCTGCCGGAAATTTCCCGGACCGTATCGGTAAACTTGAACTTCCTAAGCTGGTCGTGCGACCGCATAATATCATTGATGTGCCGTATCGCCGCTTTATCATCAGTCACTGCCAACGTAATCAGCAACGGTTCGGTCATCGGCGGTGCCGGATGAGCAGGTGGAGACACTGTTGCAGGAGCGGCTGCAGGTGGTACGGTGGAAGAGGATGCCGGGGCGGAAGAGGTCGGGGCCGTCTTGGCAATATTTTCAAGCTCCACATCCAGTTGTCGCGGTTTGTTGAAAAAATAATACACCGTCAGTCCAATTACGATTATGCCCAAAATCCAAAGCGGCCGATACAGAATCAATTTCAATCTCGCCAGGCCGGCCACCCCTTCTTTTACAATCTGCAGGATTCCTTCAGGAGGCGTAACATCCTTTAAAAATCTTCTGGTTTCTTCAGCTCTTTTCAGTGCTTCATATTGAGAATGACAGACGATGCAAGACTGCAGATGGCGCTCAATCTTGATCCGCTCGAATTTAAACAAATGGCCCCGCAGATATTTGGGAAGGACCTTTCTGACATGTGCACATTCAGTTTCCATACTGCTCCACCTCGTACAAGCCACGGCATGAAAGCCGGACGCGACAATACATCCGGGGCCCGCACATTCATCAACAAATTTTCAGGGAAAAATCGTCTTGCAAAACTCCTGCTGTTGCTTCATTGCCTTATCCAAATCAACATGCTGGAAAACATCATTCTTTTCTTCAACCGATGCAACTATATTGACCGGTTGTCAGAATCGCTGCCCTAGCGTATCATATAGCAAAATACACTTAACAACATTAGATCTTTGATTGCATTTCAAATTCACCCAGCTTTACCTGCTCCGCTTGCAGAAGTGCAACATCAAGGAACCGCTTCCCTATCTTTTCAAACCGCACAGGAGTATCCGTTACATAAAACTTTCGCACCCCTTCAGCCTGCGATTTCCAT
Organism: uncultured Nitrospiraceae bacterium; assembly: GCA_964586075.1. Lineage (GTDB taxonomy): Bacteria > Nitrospirota > UBA9217 > UBA9217 > UBA9217 > JBAZLV01. The sequence continues at coordinate 28,755 of CAZPGZ010000016.1, forward strand.
CCCAGCCGTTCGAAAACCGACACAACTTCTTTGGCCGTTTCCGAGGCGGAATCGATCAGTTTGATCGCCGGTCCCACCGCCTTGCCGATCACTGATTTGAGCAATGGATAATGCGTGCAACCCAGCACAAGAGTATCAATGCCCGTGCCGCGCAGCGGGGACAGATACTTTTGGGCCACGAGTTCAGCAACATCATTGTCAGTCCATCCCTCCTCCGCCAGCTGGACGAACAGCGGGCATGCAAGGCTGTGCACCTCAATATCAGGTGCAAGACGCTTTATCGCTTTTTCATAGGCACCGCTGCTGATGGTGGCCTCGGTTCCGATCACGCCAACTCTTCGGGAAACGGTCGCAGCCACCGCGGCTCGCGCCCCCGGCTCCAGAACACCGACAACGGGAAGCGGAAACTCTTTCTGCACCGCGTCAAGGCTGACGGCTGATGCCGTATTACAGGCAACCACAAGCATCTTGATATCCAGCGACAGCAGAAACCGGGTATTCTGGAAGCTGTAGCGAGTCACCGTCTCGGCCGAGCGTATGCCGTACGGCACGCGTGCCGTATCCCCCAGATAAATAATATTCTGATCCGGAAGCTTCGCCACAATCTCTTTTAGTACGGTCAGCCCGCCAACACCAGAGTCAAATATTCCGATTGCTTTTTGCATGATAAGCCGAACACTTTCTATCGTAAACGTTGCGATGAAAAAAACAGCAGCCGCGATTTCTACCCGACAATCACGAAACTATCACTCTTTTTCAGGGCTTCAAGTCTCCACACATATCCGCTGTTTTTGTGGCAGAAAGCCATCCTTCAACTCACTGCCTTATCAAATCAGTTCGTTTTGCGAACTTTACCGATAGATCCACGTGTCCGGCAAGCGTTCGCACTTCTTTTCCGTCCAGAAGAAACAGAACCTGTTTGATTTCTTCAAAATTCAGGGTCAGCGTGTCCACCATGGCGTACAGCGCGAGAATCTCCTCCCCTACCGACGCCGTGATTTCCTTCTGCGAATTAGGCACGAGATCAATGTATGCCGTGCCGGACGCATCGAGATAAAGTTCCTGGAGCCGTACGTCTTTCAGTACGGAGACCAGTGACGCACGTTGATCAGCCAGCAGCGCCGCAAGGGCATCGCGCGCCTGCGTCTGCGTATCAGGTTGCCGTTTCACCGCAGCCGAACCCGTTGAGAGCAAACCATTGACGGGATAATAGAGCGTCACGGTAAAGGGGACATCGCGCCGGAGCATCTGCGCGGAGAATGACTGGTCCTGCAGAACCGGGCGCGGGGATGGTCCGACTACTGACGACGCATTCATGCGCCATCCGAGATACGCGCCCACGCTTATGGCCGCAGCGATGACCAAAATTCCTCCTATAAACAACTGGCGGTTGCTGGCGCTTCTATTTGCCCTGTTTGACATAGCGCTCAATCCCCTCCGCAATGGCTTCGGCGGCTTTTTGTCCATCCTGCATCATACTGCATTCGACCAGAACCGCCGCCGCATCCGCGGCCTTGAGTACTGCAAGCGGTGCCTGAACGGGCTCTGCGGTGTCCTTGCCTACAAGTTGTGTTGCAATACTCCGGCCCAGCATGCCGCTTTCGCGTACGTGAGCCGCCTGCTGCCTGCCCCACAGCATTTGCTGCTGTTCGCTTCCGATTTCAAATCCGAGAAAATCTCCGCCCGCGGGTTTGATTGCTTGCACCGGGGTATCATCAAAAAAATCCTGAAGGTAGACCTGCGCAGCCGCGCTTGTTGTGCCGTGAATACTGATGAAGAACTGGGCTTCTGAGGCGTTTGAAGCAACCACCCGTTCTTCCAGCGAGAGCAACTGGTCTTTTTCCCTGGTCAGCAGCACCCTAAACCGCGGGTTTCTGCTGAGATTTTTTTTGACGGACAACGCCACATTCAGCGTGAAGTTTTTTTCCATACTCTGTGCCGTGAGTATGCCTGTTTCCCTGCCGCCATGCCCCGGATCGAGTACAACGGTAATCATTTTTTTTCCCTGCACGGATGAAGCAGAAGAAGCAGGTGCGATCCCCCGTGCGATATCCAGCACAATCCTGTCGGGAGAATGCAGAACAAAGTCCTTGATCTCTCCCGCCGCAGCATCAAGACGCACAATGATCGTGTTCCTGCCCGCGTCCTGCACCGACTCCAGTCCGCGTACCACGCCGTCCTTGATGATCGGCAGATGCGACTGTATCTCCAGAGGCATGTTATAAGCGGCAAACATGAGGCCTTTGCCGTCTGCGGTCTTGTTCAGCACATAGGGTGACGCGGACTCCACTTCGAGGACAATCCGCGTGAATGCGGAATAGGAAAAATACCGCACATTTTTTACAACCAGTCCTTTTTCAGCTGACAATGCATCAGCAGTCGTTATCAGCATGAAAAGAATAAAAAACCTGATCACTGTCCGCATACCGCCGGTTATACTAACACAAGAGACTGATTAGTGCAAGAAAAAGGCGGGAAAATCACAAAAAAATCAGGCAGTACTGGTTGAATTTGCATTCTCATTTCCGCCATGTTAATCTACAGGCCCATGAATGCGTTGAAGGTATTCGGCACGACAGGTTTGATCAGCAGGGCCATGCGAGAGGCCTACGAACACCGGCCCCAGCAGACTGCCATGGCGGAGGCCGTGGAGCACGCTCTTGACCAAAAAACACATTTGATCGTCGAAGCAGGCACCGGCGTGGGCAAGAGCCTCGCCTATCTCGCCCCTCTGATCTACTGGGTGCGGCACGAGGGCTGCCGGGCCGTGGTTGCCACGTATACAAAGGCGCTCCAGCAGCAGCTTGTAGACAAGGACCTGCCCTTTCTCAGGAAAGTGCTGGGAGACTTTCGCTTCAGCCTCTGCGTGGGAGGTGAGAACTACCTCTGCCTCCGCAGATTTGACCATCTGCGTATGGGCGATCTGTATGAGCAGTCCGAACTGGACGGCTTGAACCGCCTCTTTGCGTGGTCCACGCGAACACGGACCGGGCTGAGAAGCGAGCTTGAATTCGAGCCTGCTGCCGGCCTCTGGGCAAAAGCATGCCGGCAGGCAGACCTCTGTTTTGGGAAAGAGTGCGGTTTTTTCAGGGATTGCTACTACCAGAAAGCCAGGGCATCTGAACAGCAGTCGCAAATTCTCGTGGCCAATCATCACCTTTTTTTTGCCGATATGGCGACAGGCGGCAATATTCTTCCTTACTATAAAGCGGTCGTCTTCGATGAAGCGCACCAGTTGGAAGATGTTGCAACCGACTACCTCGGTGTGGAAGTCACCAATTATTCGGTGCGCTATCTTCTTGATTCCCTTCTCAGCTACCGTACACGCAAAGGACTGCTGACCCGACTCACCGCACAGGACAGCGAAGTGCAGCATCTGCGGGGCATGGTGGACGGACTCAGGATTGTCGCGGACAATTTCTTTTTCAACCTGCACCCGCTTTTGCGTGAGGAGCCATATCTTAGAATAAAAACGACAAACATCGTGCCGGACATCTTGAGCGGCCCGCTGCTTGAAATGAGCGATGCATTGCTTAACCTCACGGCGGAGACGCAGGAAGAGGAGTTTGAAATTAAGGCATTTGCCGCACGAGCACAGACGATGGCCACGGCAGTACGGATAAATCTCGCGCACAGCGCAGAAGGGCTCGTCTATTGGGCAGAACGGGAAAACAGCCGGTACCGGCTCGTTGCGTCACCCATTGATATCGCAGAATCATTGAGGGAACAACTCTTCGAGAAAACAGACACCATAGTACTTACCTCGGCGACACTCTCCGCCGGCGGCACGTTCACGTATATCAAGAACCGTCTGGGCCTCGATACTCCGCAGGAGCTCAGGCTTGACTCCCCTTTCGACTTCGAGAACCAAGCATTGCTGTATATTGCACCTGGGCTTGCGGATCAACAGGAAGAAGGATTTCAGGAAAAGTTTGAAGCAGAGCTGACATCCGTCCTGTCCATAACAAAGGGAAGAACACTGGTGCTTTTTACCAGCTATGGCCAGCTGCGAAAAAGCGCGGACGCATTGCGAAAGAAACTGCCGGGGCTGGGTTTTCTCTGCCAGGGAGAAATGCCTGCGTACCGGCTGATCGAACAGTTCAAACAGGCTTCCGGCACCGTACTCATGGGCACCGCGTCATTCTGGCAGGGGATTGACATCCCGGGCGATTCACTCCAGTGCGTGGTAATTGCAAAACTGCCGTTCGCCGTGCCCGACGAGCCGATTGTCGAGGCGAGAATGGAACGGCTGAAAAACCCCTTTTTTGAATATCAAGTGCCCCAGGCCACCCTCCTGTTCCGCCAGGGCTTCGGCAGGCTCATACGCACCAAAACTGATTGGGGGGCGGTCGCAGTGCTCGATTCCCGGATCATGACAAAAAACTACGGCAAGTGGTTTTTAAAATCCATCCCAACGTGCAGCATCACGGACGACCGGGAAGATCTCAGGAGTTTTCTAAACCGGTTGAAAAAATAACCACAGTCACGAAATTATTTCAAAAAACCTCTTCAGCAACGCTGCCGCGTGCGGCATGACTTCATAAATATGAATGGTGATATCGCGGGAAGGTTATCCAGGAATGCTTATGGAGTGAAGTGCCTGATCATCCATTGCTCAGTGTTTCAGGGTCGGAAGCCACGCGGCAAGACGATCGCAGCCTGATTTCAGTTTTTGCACATCCGTTGCATAGGAAAATCGCACATGGTTCCCCGCCCCGAATGAGCCAAAATCGTATCCCGGCGTGAGTGCAACTTTTGCCTCCCGTAATGCGCGGTCGGCAAATTCTCGGCTGTCAATGCCCCAGTGCTCAATCCCTGCATAGATATAGAACGCTCCTGCAGGGTCCACCGGGATCCGGAATCCAAGTTTTTTCAGCGCCGGAAGCAGGAAATCTCTCCGTTCTTTATAGAATTTTCGCATGGAGTCAACTTCTGCGGTGGACTCAAATGCCTTTACCGCGGCATGCTGCGACAGGGTGGGCGGTGAAATAAATACGTTTTGCGCCACCGTCTGAATGGGCCGCACCAGTTCTTCTGGCACGACCATCCAGCCGAGCCTCCAGCCGGTCATGGCAAATACCTTCGAAAATCCGTCTACCACGATAATACGGTCGGACAGCGCAAGAGCGGTGCGTATTTTCCCCCCATAAGAGAGCCCTCGATAAATTTCGTCAACTATAAAAATTCCGCGGTTCTCCGCAAGGGTTCGTTCCAAGGACATCATGGTATCCTCGCGATATACCGTGCCGGTCGGGTTTACCGGGTTCGAAATGATCAGTAAATCCGGGATGCCTCCTGACTCGAGGTCGGTGCGGGTAAGTTCAAATTGTGTTTTTGCGGATACAGGAATGGTGCGCACCGCTGCATCGAAAAGTGCGGCGAAATTTTTGTAACAGGGGTAACCGGGATCAGACAGGGCGAGGGTCATTCCCCGTTCCAAAAGGACGGCAAAAAGCAGAAGAAACGCTCCTGAAGTGCCATTGGTGATAATAATCCGCTCGGGAGAAATTCGTACACCGTCGTTTTTCAGGTAATGGTCGGCAATCAATTTTCTCAGTTCCGGAATGCCGAGGCTGTGTGTATAAAAAGTCCGATCCTCCCGGATTGCTGCAACGGCAGCTTCCTTGACCGTTTCAGGCGTCGGAAAATCCGGCTCGCCGATTTCCAGATGTACAATATGCTCGCCCCGGGCTTCCATGGCCCGTGCCTGCTCCAGCAGTTCCATCACATAAAATGGCGTCATTTTTTTTGACCGCGCAGTAGTTTTCATCATGGTATCCTGTCAGCTGCGGCCTGAACTTTGCAGCATTTTCGAGCCAGAGAATTTTATGCGGAAGTTTTTACGAACCGCACGACCGCACGAAAAGCGGTTGGCGAAGCCGCTCTCATACCGAAAGAGTACAACAAGTAACCGTCAATTGCAAGAAGATCGGCAGTGGAGCCCCCTCCGGCAGGAGCCGGAGGCTCCTTCGATAAACGCAACCTCCCACGACTTACTGCATTCCTCCCCTGGCAGGAGCCAGAGGATTCCATGTTGCAGGGATTAAGTGTTTGAAAACAAACCGGACGTTAAAAAATTCATGTTTTTTGCCGTTTGCGTATTGTTCGGCAGCACGACAATACAGGGTGTCCCTCAGAGGCAGGGCAGCGCGTTGCAACCCGCGCCGGATATACCCGATCGCCATGACCATCACGTTGCCGCTGTGCTGCTCTCCAAAAAGTCCTTGCAACTGCTCGAAAAACAAACTATAATTCATAATCCAGTTTGCTGTGCGCAAGTCCGGCCGCCCAACTATGTCGATGGAAAAAATACAGGAACTCAGAAAAAAAATCAACGAGCTTGATGATCGGCTGATTGATCTTCTCAACGAACGCGCCAAAATCGTTGTCGAGGTAGGCAACATCAAGAAAACGGAAAAGCTCGACTTTCACTCCCCTTCACGGGAGAGAGAAATTCTTGAACGGTTGGCCGCACGCAACAAAGGGCCGTTTCCGCAGGACACTCTGCGGGCCGTCTATCGCGAAATACTTTCGTCATCACTTTCTCTTGAACGGCCTCTCAGGGTCGCGTATCTCGGTCCGCGCGCCACGTTCACGCACATGGCGGGCATGCAGCAGTTCGGCCTTGCGGCGCAATATGTGCCCGTGGAAAACATCCGTGATGTATTCACCGAGGTGGAGCGCGGCCGCGCCGACTATGGCGTGGTGCCTGTGGAAAACTCCACGGAAGGCGTGGTGAACTACACGCTCGACATGTTCATTGATTCAGACCTTCAGATATACGCGGAAATCATGCTTGAGGTGTCTCAAAATCTCATGAACAAGTCGGGCAGAATAGATGACATCAAGAAAATTTACACCCATCCACAGGTACCAGGGCAATGCAGACAGTGGATAGAAAAAAATCTGTCCGGCATTCCGATCATGGACGCGCCAAGTACGGCCAGAGCGGCGGAAATCGCAAAAGACGACCCCGCAGCAGGCGCCATTGCGAGCGAAATGGCGGCCGCGCTCTACGGATTGCAGATAGCGGCAAGAAAAATTGAAGATAATCCCAACAATTTCACACGCTTCCTTGTTATTGCCGCCAAGTCCCCAGGCAAAACAGGAAGAGACAAAACCTCCATTATGTTTTCCATTAAAGACAGGGTGGGAGCGCTGTATGCCATGCTTACCCCGTTTGCAGAAATGGGGATCAACCTGACCAGGCTCGACGCCCGCCCATCCGGCAGAAAAGTTTGGGATTATGTGTTCTTTCTGGACATGGTGGGACATATAGAAGATGAGCCGGTGGCAAAAGCCATCGATAGATTAAAAAATGACTGCCTGTTTCTGAAGGTTCTGGGATCCTACCCCAAGAGTCAGTAACCGCTTTCATTATGGATTTCAGAACGCGGCCCGCGTGCCGTAATTTGAGCACTGGAATCCCGATATTTCATTCAATGATTACTGTTTCGGACAACATCAAAAACATCACCCCCTATGTTCCCGGAAAACCGCTTGAAGAACTCGAACGGGAACTTGGCATAACAGGGAGCATTAAGCTTGCCTCGAACGAAAATCCGCTGGGCCCTTCGCCAAAAGCGGTGAGTGCCGTCAAAAAGGCTCTGGAAGGACTGAATCGTTATCCTGACGGAAGCGGCTACTATCTGTCCCAGGCGTTGTCCAAAAAATTCAATGTGGACATTTCCCAGATCATTCTGGGCAACGGTTCGAACGAACTGATCGAATTGGCAATCCGCACGTTCGTGCAGCCGGGGGATGAAGTGATTTCGGCGGAACAGTCCTTCGTCGTGTACCGGATGGTCACCCAGGCCGTCGGCGGAACGAATATCATCGTTCCGATGAAAGACGACCGGCACGATCTGGACGCCATGGCCGACAGAATTACCGATAAAACAAAACTTATTTTCATAGCAAATCCCAACAATCCCACAGGCACCATGAACACACAAGCGGAAATGGACCGGTTAATGAACCGCGTGCCTGACCATGTGATTGTTGCTACGGACGAGGCATATTTTGAATATGTCACTCATGCCGATTATCCGGACTCTCTCGATTATCTGAAATCGGGGAAAAATGTGCTTGCGCTCCGAACCTTTTCGAAAATTTACGGCCTCGCAGGGCTCCGCATCGGATATGGGCTCACGACAGCATCGATTGCGGAGTTCATGAACAAGGTCCGTCAGCCCTTCAATACCAATACGCTCGGACAAATCGGCGCTCTGGCCGCCCTCTCTGACCGGAGACACGTGGAGAGATCCATCGCAAGCAACAACGAAGGCAAACAATTTCTGTACCAGTCATTCACGCAGATGGGTGTTCCGTTCATAAAGACCGAGACAAACTTTATTATGTTTGAAACACCATTTGATGCCAAAGAATTGTATGAGCGGCTTCTGAAAACGGGCGTTATCATCCGTCCCATGGGCGGGAAAAGGCTCAGAGTCACAATCGGCTTGCCGGAAGAAAACAAGCGGTTCGTCGACGAGTTGAAAAAAATTGTTCAAGCATAAACAACAGAGAACCAGTATCGCAACAAAGAGCGGCTCGACAGCCCTCAAAGAAGCGGCATACCTGCCTGATGTTTATGACTGCATAATTCCCAGCGGTTCCTTTACTCCGCAAGCACATTCTCTATCAAGAATGAAGAAAGGCAGCCATGATTATTGTTCTCCGGCCTGACGCAACAGAGGAACAGGCTAGTCATATTGTCAAAAAATTAAAAGGCCTCGGCCTGCAGGCCCATGTTTCCAAAGGCACCGAGCGAACGGTCATCGGCGCCATCGGCGACGAAGCCGTCCTGCGTTCGCTCCCCCTCGAAGCCATCCCCGGCGTGGAAAAAGTACATTCCATCTTGAAGCCGTATAAACTCGCCAGCAGAGAATTCCGCAAGGAGAATACCATCATCAAAGTCTCCAACACGGAGATCGGCGGCAAAAAAATTGCCGTCATGGCGGGGCCCTGCGCCGTGGAGAACCTGACCCTTCTTATTGAAACGGCAAAAGAGGTAAAAGCGGCGGGGGCTAATTTTATCCGCGGAGGCGCGTTTAAACCCCGCACTTCGCCGTATACCTTTCAGGGGCTCGGTGAAGAAGGGCTCAAATATCTTGCGAACGCACGGGAGAGGACGGGACTTCCAGTGGTAACCGAAGTTATGGACCCGCGGGACATGGATGCCATTGTGAAGTATGCAGACATTGTGCAGATAGGCGCCCGGAACATGCAAAACTTCAGGCTCTTGAAGGAAGTGGGATCTTACCACAAACCGGTCGTTCTGAAACGCGGCATTTCCGCGACAATCAAAGAATGGCTCATGTCCGCTGAATACATTATGGCAGGCGGGAACCATGATGTAATCCTCTGCGAACGGGGAATCCGGACCTATGAAACGGCGACGCGAAACACCCTTGATCTTTCTGCTGTGCCGGTGCTGAAGCAGCTTACTCACCTGCCGGTCATTGTTGATCCCAGCCACGCAGTCGGCAAGTGGGACCTCGTGGCCCCCATGGCGAAAGCGGCAGTTGCCGCCGGCGCGGACGGGCTTATCATAGAAGTACATCCGAATCCGGAAGAAGCCCTCTCGGATGGAGAACAGTCCCTGAAGCCCAAAATGTTCAAGCAGCTCATGGACGAACTGAAGTCAATAGCCCAGGCAGTCGGAAGAGAAATATAAAATATGACGCTTTTTTTTCATAACGTCACCATCATCGGCATCGGACTGATCGGCGGTTCTCTGGCCAAGGTTTTAAAAACAAAAACACTTACAGGCCGGATAACCGGCACGGGCAGGAGCAAACAATCGCTCGAACTGGCATTGAAGCTCGGCGTGATTGACCATGCGGAACCGGACGCGAGACGCGCAGTCGAAAACGCGGACCTTGTTGTCCTTGCGTCTCCGGTGGGAGTATTTGAACCAATCATGCGCGATATCGCGCCCCACCTCAAGACCGGAGCAATTCTCACGGATGTGGGAAGTGTAAAAGGCTCACTGGCAATAACTATTGAAGATCTTACGCCTCCGGGCGTCCATTTTGTCCCGGGCCACCCAATTGCCGGCAAGGAAAAATTCGGGGTGGCAGAAGCGACGGAGTCCCTGTTTCAAGGGACCAAGTGCATCCTCACGCCGACCCAAAAAACAAACAAACAGGCAATAGCCGTCCTCACGGAGCTGTGGACAATGGCCGGAGCGAAAGTCCTCACCATGGCTCCCGACATACACGACAAAATATTCGCTGCCGTCAGCCATATGCCTCATGTAGCGGCCTTCGCAATGATGTCCGCCGTGTCGGAGCTGAATACCGGGGCGGAACGGTATATCAGTTTCTCGGGAGCCGGGTTTCGCGACTTTACCCGTATTGCAGCAAGCTCGCCGGAAATGTGGAAGGACATCTGCCTCCTCAATCGCGACAACATCATCCAGATGATGGACCGCTACCTGGCCGCATTGAACAGATTCAGGGAAGATTTAGTAAGCGGCGATCAGCAAAAACTTGAAGCGCATTTTTCTGCTGCCAGCCAGGCCAGGCGGGGATTGGAATAGATGACCGACCTCGTAATAAAATCCTCCCGCGGCCTGCACGGGGAAATTATACTTCCGGGAGATAAATCCATCTCTCATCGTGCAGTACTCTGTTCCGCTCTTGCTGAAGGCCCCACAACCATCAACGGGTTCCTTACCGGGGAAGATACCCAAAACACGGCGAGAGCGGTCCAGCAGATGGGAATTGAGATAACCGGCCTCGGCACCGATCGTCTTATCGTGCACGGGAAAGGATTGGATGGCCTTTCCGAACCGGCCGGAGTGCTCAACCTCGGGAACTCGGGAACCGGCATGAGGCTTCTGGCAGGCGTCCTCGCGGGCCAGGACTTCTTTTCAATCCTGACCGGCGATCAATACCTTGTGAAGAGGCCCATGGGCAGAATTATCGATCCGCTTAGAATGATGGGAGTCCAGATAGACGGCCGCTCAGAAGGGAAACTCGCTCCGTTTTCGATCAGAGGAGGACGACGCCGGATAAAAGCTGTTGATTACATCAGCCCGATAGCGAGTGCCCAGGTCAAATCAGCCCTCTTGTTTGCGGGATTGTCCGCTGCTGGAGAAACATCCGTCAGCGAGCCATCGAAATCCCGGGACCATACCGAGCGAATGTTCAGGTTCTTCGGCGTCGAAATCAAAGAGCAAGGGCTGCGCGTGAGCGTCCGGGGAAGACAAAAGCTCCAGGGGAAAAAACAGATTGACATTCCTTCGGACATATCATCAGCCGCATTCTTTCTGGTAGCAGCATCCATTGTGCCGGATTCGGACCTCCTGATCCTGAACGTGGGAGTGAACCCGACCCGCACCGGCATTATCGATATTTTGACTGCCATGGGAGGAGATATCACGCTTTTAAACCAGCGTGAGCAGGCAGGCGAACCCGTGGCGGATATCCGCGTCAAATATAAAAAACTGCACGCTGTCCGGATAGCCGGAGACCTGATTCCGCGGTCCATTGACGAAATCCCTGTTGCAGCAGTGGCCGCGGCCTATGCCGAAGGAGCAACCGTGATACAGGACGCGGCGGAGCTGCGGGTCAAGGAATCCGACCGGGTGGCAACCATGGCGGAAGAGCTCCGCAAGATGGGTGTGCGTGTCATGGAACGACCGGACGGCATGGAGATCATGGGACAGAACTCCCTGAGCGGAGCAGCATGCGAAAGTCATGGCGACCATCGCATTGCCATGTCCATGGCAGTGGCAGGTCTCGCCGCAACAGGAGACACGGTTGTTCACAATTGCGGCTGGATCGCAACATCTTTTCCGGGTTTTGAGCAGTTGCTGCAAAAGGCCGCCTACTAAATAAAGATAATACGTGTGCGACGGACAATTTTCGCGCCACGATTTTTTACTGTAGTTATTTATATCTCTGGACATGAAAAAAAACGGTTTAGTAGTTGCTATTGACGGTCCTTCCGGTGCGGGAAAGAGCACCGCAGCCCGGCTTCTCGCGCAGCGTTTGGGCTACCTTTATATTGACACCGGAGCCATGTACCGCGCCATCGGGTGGAAAGCCCGGCAGGAAAACATAGATACTGCCGATGAGAACAAACTCGCGGACTTATGCACCCGAAGCACCATTACGATTAAAAAAGACAACAACGATCCCCGGATTTACGTGAATGGACTCGATGTGAGCGGAGAAATCCGCACGCCGGAAATGGGAATGATTGCTTCAGCGGTCTCAAAATCGCCGGCGGTGAGGGCTTTGCTGCTCACCGTCCAAAGAGAACTGGGCAGAAACGGCGGCGTCGTTATGGATGGGCGGGACATTGGAACGGTGGTCTTTCCTGATGCTGACGTAAAATTTTTTCTGGACGCAAGCGCGGAGGCGCGCGGGAAACGCCGCTACCTCGAACTGAAAGCAAAAGGCATGGACGTGGACTGTGCCCGGATTACCAGAGAGATTCTGGAACGTGACAAGCAGGACTGCGGCCGGGATATCGCACCATTGAAAAAATCCGACGATGCACTGTTGATCGATTCCACTGCGCTCAGCATCGATGCGACAATCGAAACAATGTTGTCCGCGATCAGACGCGCAGAGCGCGCGTCATAAACGCCCGGCAGCAATCTGAGGGTTCCAATATTTATTTTCTGACTCAGGCGTATACCACGAGGTGAGCATGGAAGTTTATCTTGCTGATAAAGCAGGCCTGTGCTTCGGTGTGAAGCGGGCAATTAATACGGCATTTGAGGCTGCCGCCAAGGGCAAAGTATATTGTTTGGGGCCATTGATCCACAATCCCCAGGAGGTCGAGCGGTTGCGGCAGGCAGGCGTACAGCTGGTCGAAGACTTTTCTTCTCTGACGCAGGGCGATTCCCTTATCATCCGTTCGCACGGCGTACCGCCGGGAGTGTTGGATGAAATCCGCAAAAAAGGGCTGCGCATCATAGACTTGACCTGCCCGTTCGTAAGCAAGGCGCAACGGGATGCCGAAGCGCTCCATAAAGACGGATACCAGGTCGTCATCGTCGGTGAAAAAAAACATCCCGAAGTGCAAAGTATCCGGGGGTACGCGGGTGATAACGCGGTTGTCGTGGAGACAGCTGACGACGTGGAGGAAATCCATTTCAAAAACCGGCTGGGAATCGTCGCTCAAACAACGCAATCATATAGCAATTTTTCAAAAATTGTGTTAAAATTACTCCGTCTTTCCAAGGAATTAAAGGTTTTTAACACGATCTGCGATTCAACGCAGGAACGACAGGACGCTGCCCGCGTTCTTGCCGGCAAGGTTGATGTCATGCTGGTGGTCGGCGGACGCAACAGCGCCAATACCAGCAGGCTGGTCTCCGTCTGCCAGCAGGAAGGCAAGCCAACATATCACATCGAAGTAGCCGATGAAATTGAGACGCCGTGGTTTAGCGGCGTGACCAAAGTTGGTGTTACTGCAGGGGCCTCCACTCCCGACTGGGTGGTGGAAGGCGTCCTGGAAAAATTACGAAGCGGGAAGATGGGCGGCTAGCTTTTTGCCGGCCGCATATTATCAGGAGGGAAGAGATTTTAATGAACACTGCACACGATCACTTCGAGCATGAAGACGCATCACAAACGGAACAGAACGAGACCGAATTTGAGAAACTTTACAATCAGTCACTGAAAAGCTTCAAAGCAGGAACGGTGGTGCGTGGGCGTGTGCTGCAGGTCCAATCCGGCGTCGTGATGCTGGATCTCGGGTACAAATCGGACGGCATCATTCCCGCAGAGCAATTTACCGAGGAGGAACTCAAGAATCTCAAACCCGGCGACGAGCTCGAAGTGTTGATTGAAACTGCTGAGGATTTTCACGGCAATCTGTTGTTGTCCCGGGAAAAAGCAAAAAAACTGCAGATTTGGGACACGATCAACCGCGCTTATCAAACCGGAACACCCGTCGTAGGAAAAATAATCGCAGCGATCAAGGGAGGCCTGACGGTGGACATCGGCGGAGTAATGGCATTCCTGCCTGGTTCGCAAATCGATGTGAAACCGGTTCAAAATTTTAATCAGCTGCTTGGACAGGCTATGGAAATGAAAATCCTCAAAATGAACTCCGGGCGGGGAAATATCGTCCTCTCCCGCAGGGCTCTGCTTGAGGCCGATCAGATCGCCCGCAAAGAAGAACGACTTGCTTCTCTGGCTGAAGGGCAGATTGTGCACGGAGTAATCAAGAACATAACCGAGTACGGTGCTTTTGTCGACCTCAGCGGCATCGATGGATTGCTCCATATCACGGACATGTCCTGGGGAAGGATCAACCACCCGTCCGAGTTGTTTACGGTAGGCGCGCCGGTAGACGTGGTTGTGCTGAAATACGACCGTGAAAAACAAAAGGTATCTCTGGGACTCAAGCAGAAAACACAGGATCCTTGGCTCACGGTCGCACAGAAATACCCGGTGGGAAGCAAGGTTGCGAGCAAAGTGGTAAGTCTGGCTGAGTATGGCGCATTCATTGAACTGGAAACCGGCGTTGAAGGACTTATTCATGTCTCCGAAATGTCCTGGACGCAAAAGATAAAGCATCCTTCCAAAGTGCTCTCCGTCGGCGATACCGTTGAGGCCCAGGTGCTCTCGGTAGATCCGGCCAATAAACGCATTTCGCTCGGGATGAAACAAGTGACAGCGAATCCATGGCATACCCTCGGAGACCGCTACCCTGTCGGTTCGGAAATTGAGGGGAAAATCAGAACGCTGACTGATTTCGGAGCATTCATCGGCGTAGAAGAAGGCATAGACGGTCTTATTCATATTTCCGATTTGTCCTGGACAAAACATATAAAGCACCCGTCCGAGGTCCTCAAAAAAGGCCAAAAAACAAAGGCAGTCGTGCTGTCCATCGACCCCCAGAAAGAGCGCATCTCCTTGGGGATCAAACAGTTGAATCCCGATCCGTGGGAAAAAGCTTTGCTTGAACGGTACAAGGTGGGCAGCGATGAAAAAGTCAAGGTAACCAAGAAGACTGATTTCGGCATGTTCGTTGAGCTTGAGTATGGCATCGAAGGGCTGATACCAGCGTCGGAAATTCCGAAGGACAGCGGCGATGTCAAGGAAGGCGATGAAGTAACCGCACGCGTCGTCAAAGTGGATAGAACTGACCGGAGAATAGCTCTTTCCATAAAATCATACCTGAAGGGCTATGACAGAACAACGCTTCGGGAATATATGAGCCAACAGCCAAAACCTGATACCACGCTGGGCGCGTTGATGAAAGAACGGGGCTAGGCCGTCATGAAAAGAAACCCTCTCGTTATTGTCCTGGTGACAGCAGCAATACTCGGCGTCATTTTTTTTATTATGATGTCCTTAACATCATTCTTCGCCGGAAACAAAAAAACGAAGAAGACGCTGCCGATGGTGGGAACAGGCAAGATAGCACTCGTCAAGGTTGAAGGAGTGCTCATGGCGTCCGCGCCTGTTGTGGATGAACTGAATGATTATGCAGAAGATCCTTCAATAAAAGCCATCATCCTCCGCATCGACACCCCTGGCGGAGGGGTAGTAGTCTCACAGGAAATTTATAATGCCGTGCAAAACGCCAAGAAAGAGGGAAAGAAAGTCATCGTATCCATGGGCACTGTTGCAGCTTCAGGGGGATACTATGTGGCTGCTGCGGCCGACAAAATTGTTGCCAATCCCGGCACCCTTACCGGGAGCATCGGAGTCATCATGCAGTTTGCCGTAATCGAGAAACTGCTGGACAAAATCGGCGTAAAGGGACACGTCATCAAAGCCGGCGAGTATAAGGACGTCGGCTCCCCCTTCCGCGATATGGCTCCACAGGAACGAAAACTTCTTCAAACGGTGATAGACGACGTCCATAACCAGTTTATCGAGGCCGTTGTCAAAGGCCGCAACGAGTCCCTTGCAGAAGGCCGCAAGCTGTCGATAGACGAAGTCAGGGCCGTTGCGGACGGCCGCATCCTGACCGGAAGGCAAGCGTATGATCTCAGGCTTGTGGATGAATTAGGGGACCTGGCGGACAGCATCCGTATAGCCGGAGCCCTTGCAGGGATCAAAGGAAAACCGCAGATAATTGAAAAAAAGAAAAAGATACCTTTCTTCGAATACTTAAAGGAAGAAAGCGCAACGTGGATAGCGGAGGTGCTTGCACAGGGCCTCAACAGAAATACGGTGTCATTACAGTATCTTTACCGATAATAATCGTAAGGTGAAGGGGGTATTGCATGACAAAGGCGGATTTGGTAGATAAGATAGCGGAAAAGAAGCCTGGGCTCACCAGGAAACAGGTCGAAATCGTCGTAAACACCGTCCTTGATGGAATCAAGGACGCGCTCTCGCGGGAAGACAAAGTAGAAATCCGCGGTTTTGGGAGTTTCCGTATACGGCATCGCCGCGCAAAGGAAGGAAGAAATCCCAAGACCGGTGAAACCGTATCGGTGCCGCCCAAAAAAGTCCCTTTCTTCAAAGCGGGCAAAGAGATGCGGGAAATGGTGGATGGAAAAGTTTCCTAATCTGAGCGTTCAATAATCTCTATCTATTGTCTTTTTGTACTGGTCTTGCAGACATCACAAGCCACGAGGAAAAGCGCCGGCACATGACGTTCACTTGTTCGTGTATGCCCCCGCGCATGTCTTGGTGGCTTTTTTTATTGTGCACAGCACCCAGCAAAACCGTCGTATTTTATACATACCGGAAGCCAAAACACGGTCTTAGACAGCCGAGCAGCTTCTGGAACAGAACCAGTTAAAAAAATTATTCATCGAGGAAAAGCACATGATTCCTGAATCTTTCGATCTACTGGACAGCACCGGGAAAAAAACCGGCCGGGTTATCACGCGCGATGAAGCGCACAGAACGGGCGCCTGGCACGGAGCCTTTCACTGTCTGATCATCTACCTGCAGAACGGGATCGCCACGGCGCTTTTTCAGAAGCGTTCATCCGAAAAGAAAGTTGCCCCGGGGAAACTCGATGTGAGCGTGGGCGGGCATTATGTATCAGGAGAGGAAGCACGAACAGCAGGCCCTCGTGAAATCCGGGAAGAACTGGGGCTCGACGTACGGTTTGAACAGCTTGTTCCCGTTGGACCAAGAGTGTGTGTATACGGTTTCACACCCGGAGTACACGAGTATGAATTCCAGGATGTTTTTTTGCTGCCTTACCCGCTGAATGTACAGGATCTGATCTTGCAAAAGGAAGAGGTTGACGGTGTGTTCGTGCTGGATATCGATTCCGGAATCAGGCTGTTCTCGGGAAAAGAGCCGCAGGTTGCCGGTATGTTCTTTCGAGGAGAAGGTTCTCCTCCTGAACCCTTGCGGGCATCAAGTTCTGATTTCGTTTCCTGTCTCGACAATTACTATCTGAAAATCCTTCTCCTGGCCCGTAAATACCTTAGTGGCGAGCGGGAGTTACTGGTCATATAAGACGCCGCGGATTCCTATTCTACAAGCGAAGACAAACCCGCACCGGTCACGTCTTGGACTTTTCTTCATCAAGCTGCATACCGGTTTTTGCCTTCTCCCGCTCAAACTGGAGCATCACAATTTGCTTGATTGCTTCCTGCTCACCGACCGCATCGATGTCGATCCCCAGTCTCTTGGCTTCTTCTTCAAAAAGCTCCCGGGGATATGTGGATGCTATGGGAAGATCCTCGAAGGCGATATTCTGCTCGATCAGTTGCTGTACTTCGTCATAATTTTTTTTGAATTCAGCTACCAGCCTGGCCGTTTCGTTCAATAAACCGTTCAGAAAAGACCGTTCTGAATTTCCGCTGTTCATGGAGTCGCTCCCTGTCTTTTCGCGTGCCGTCTTTACCGCCTTACTTGCAGCAATATTCATCAAAAATACGTACCGATTTCGATACTGTTCCGGTCGCTCCGTCGCAACAGCCGGAGCGGCCGGAAAACCGGTCTTCAGCTCTTTATTTTCCTCTTAAATGGAATGCCATCAAAAAATTCTCCGTGCGCAACAATCAGGATCAGCACCATAACAGTCCAGCAGAGGCTTGTATCGTTGTCCTGGCCTATTCCCTGAACGGTTCCGAGAAACGTAGGTCCCAGAAGATAGTACAGTTTGGCGATAATCAAGCCACCCCCAACCGCAATTGCAGTTCTGACCACGGCCCGTACCGGCAAGCTTAATTTCGATGGCCAGTTGTCAAAATAGTAATACAGAATGACGGCCGCCGTCTGCATGAACATGGCCATTTCCGCGACATGGTTCCATCTCCATGCCGGCTGCTCCGTGGTGTTTCCTCCCAGGAACGCTTCCCCTCCGAAATACCAATTCATGATCGAGTTTGCGGCGAACATAATGAGTATTCCGCCCGCAATGACTGAAATCATCATAACGATTCCTCTCAGCCATACGGACTTAATGAGGGAAAAAGGCCGGTCTTCCCACAGCATCTTCGTCCAGTAAAGAAGGACGAGTGCAGGGACAATCCAGCCGAAATGGAACAAACTGCTTTGGGTCATGGCCCAATCGGACCACCACGGCTGTGCTGCCATAAATATCTGGGGAGGATAGAACTGATACGCGATATGGGGATAGAAAAGCACCGAGAAGGCGAGAATCGCAAGGAACATCCCCATAAGCCAGGCTGAAAACGATTTGACCACCGGAGTGTTCTGCTGCCATGGTGAGAAGTTGAAACTTCTTACCCACAGAATCGTGAAGAAAATAATGCAGGTGTTCATCATAATCTGTGCGTAGCAGCCGTTCTCGATTGCAGTCTGTGAATATTGTCCCAGTCCGCCACTCACAATCAGCTGGGGGCCGCTGAAAAACACCGGGCCGAAGCGTCCGACAACGTTGTAATATATCCCGAACATGACCACGATTGCAGCCCCGACATATACCGCGAGAAGAATTATACCCTTGATGATCGGATTTCCCTCATGGATGAAACTTCTGCTGAACGGCCAAAAGTCAAACACATCAACGCCCCAGTGTATAACCATGAGAATGGTAATAACAAGGGCAAGCCCGACATTGGGCGTGTAAAGACTTATCGGGCCTGCCGGAGAAAAGAGTCCATACCATATTGCTTCGGACAGTAAAAGCAATAAGGCAAGGTTCAACAAGCCCCCCAGTGGTTGAGGCAAGATGGCTCCTGCTTTTTTCTCGCTGAGCCCTGTTGCTTCCGCTGAATTAATAGCCATAGTGCAATGACCTCCTCGTGCCGTATTCAGTGCCTGTTAGAAAATGACCACGTCTCCGTTGCGGAGGTAGACATTTTCCTTTGCTCCCGGGCCTGTAGTGGGCACTCTCTTATATTGCGTGTATTTTTGCGAACCGAGGACAATCGGCAATCCCAGTTCCCGTGCGCGTGTTGCCCAAACCCAACCGCTGCAGTGATTACATCCGATTTTCGTCATGTTCATTTTTTTCAAGCCGAAAATAATATCGTCAAACTTCGGGTCCCAGTTTTCAAATGCTGCGATATGCATCCCGCCGTAGGAACCATATGGCTTTGCTCCCTCGATATTGCGCACGGCCCAATGCATCAGGTTAAGGATGCCTGCATGGCAGCATCCGGTCACTGCCACAATCCCCTTGCCTTGCACGTTGAAATAGAGGTTTTGTTCGCCGCGCACCCTGTTCATGATCGGCAAATCAAACATCTTGACCGCAACGCCGGGGTAGAGTTTCAGGAGCTTGTCGGGTCCCAGAACGATGCGTTCTCCCGTGTGCGGAATATTATTTTCCACTTTGGCGATGTCGTTTTTATATTTGCCTTCCAACAGCGCTTTGCCTTCCGGATAAAACGTATTGGGAATAACGAGTGGTATGTTCTGCCATCTCTTCAACGTAGACTTTATCCCCCAGTAATGATCATGATGCTCATGGGTAATCACCATGATGTCGATTTTCTTTTTCTGCAGCAGGGCATCCACCCCGGATTTCTGGAATACATAATCGCACCATTCCTGGGTCCAGTTGGTGTCCATGAGAATGGTGTGTTTTGAACCGTCAAGCTGTTCCACCTCGATAAGAGCGCTGTATCCTCCGATGTTGCTTTGTGTCCAGGGGTGGGCATAACTGGAGACCATAGCGCCGCCGGTATCCTTAATATCCTGAAGCATTCTTGCAGAATCAAACCAAGCGGTTTCGGAAACACAGGTTACTTTGACCGATTTGCATTGCCCTATATCTTCTTTTTTTCCAACAGCCCAGGTTTGCTTCGCGCTGCCGCCCATTCCCAACTCCGTGGCCGCAAGGGAAGCTCCGGATGCAGCCAGTGTCTTCAAAAAATCTCTACGATCCATATGTTCCTCCTTCCCGCAGTTTGTGCAAACAACCGCTCAATTGAAACTTATCTCGTATTTGTAAATCGTTATGTTTTTCCTCCCTTGCTTATCAAACGTAACGGCGCCGTTTACTTTGATATTCTGCTCGACCAGCTTCAAAAGCTCGTCGCCGACAGGGTTATGCACAACAAAAAGTTCATCCCCGTCCGTGGTAAGAAGAGATACTTCAGTTACTTCTCCTTTTTCGTTCCAAGCTGCGCCATAAACCGATGCTTTTACAGTAATATCATTTTCAGAATATCCATAAGCACTGGTGAAGAGGGACAACAACATGCAGACAGCCAGCACCATCATTGCCGAGTTCCGGTTTTGCCGCATTTTAACCTCCTTTACCATTCAGGTGTTATTGTGCACAGTATGATACGAAACCGTATTGATCGGACGTTTGTCCCGCCTGTAACTATACAGCGCGGGTTCATCGCCCATTCCCTGACAGACTAGAAAACAATGACATCGCCGTTTCTGAGATACACGTTTTCCTTGGCCCCCGGCCCGGTGGTCGGCAATCTCTTGTATTCCTTGTATTTCTGTGAACCTAACACGATGGGAAGACCCAATTCGCGCGCGCGCTGGGCCCATACCCATCCCGTGCAATGGTTGCAACCGAGCTTGGTAAGATTCATTTTTTTCAGCCCATGGATGATGTCGTCAAACTTGGGATCCCAGTTTTCGAATGCCGCGATATGGAATCCGCCGTAACTTCCATACGGCTTGTATCCTTCAATATTTCTGGCGGCATAGTTTACGAGATTCATAATACCCATGTGGCAGCAGCCGGTCACGGTAGCGACTCCTTTGTCTTTGATGTTGAAGATAAGAGCCTGCTCTCCGCGCGTTCTGAGCATAATCGG
Organism: uncultured Nitrospiraceae bacterium; assembly: GCA_964586075.1. Lineage (GTDB taxonomy): Bacteria > Nitrospirota > UBA9217 > UBA9217 > UBA9217 > JBAZLV01. The sequence goes on from CAZPGZ010000016.1 coordinate 49,903, forward strand.
AATATCAAACATTTTGACCGCTACGCCGGGATACATCTTGTAAAGCTTGCTGCCGCTCACCTCGACGAGTTCTCCTCTGTGCGGAATATTGTTTGAAGCTTTTGACTTGTCGTTTTTGTACTTGCCGGCAAGCATCAACTTCCCTTCCGGATAGAACGTGTTCGGAATGACCATCGGAATTTTGTCATGCCGCTTAAGGGTTGACGTAAGCCCGAAGAAATGGTCTTCATGCTCATGGCTCATGACCAGCACATCGACTTTTTTCTTCTGAAGCAGGCTGGACAAACCCGACTTTTCAAGAACATAATCTGTCCACGCAATGCTCCAGCCGGTATCCAGCTGGATTATGTGCTTCGTTCCGTCAAGTTGTTCGACTTCTATAAGCGCCACATAGCCGCCAAGGTTGCTCTGAGTCCACGGGATTTCATAGTGCGAGACCATGGCCCCACCCGCGTCCTTGATGTCCTGCAGCATCCGCGGTGAATCGAACCAGCTTGTTTCCGAAACGCAGGTGACTTTCACCGATTTGCACATTCCGATATCTTCACGCTTTGCATCGGCCCAGGCATTCTTCCCGTCCACGCCCAGTCCTGTAGCCGCGAGTGCCGCTCCGGATGCGGCCATCGCTTTCAGAAAATCTCTTCGTTCCATAAGCCCTCCTTAAAGTTCTCCGTTCTTACTGTCTTATCAGTTGAACAAGATTTCATATTTGTAGATGGTTATATTTTTTCGACCCTGCTTATCAAGAAGCACCGCTCCGTTTGCCTTGATATTCTGATCAACTTGTTTTAAAAGCTCGTCTCCGACTGCGTTATGCACCACAAACAATTCATCACCTTCGACGGTGAGCAGGGATACGCTCGTCACATCTCCGGCTGCATTCCAGGCTGCACCGTAAACCGTTGCCTTGATGGTTATGTCGTTTTCTGAATAGCCATATGCAATACTAAAAACTGAAAGAAGCATGCATGCACATACGGCGAGTATAACGGCATGACGTTTCTTCATGCTATCACCTCCTTTCGATTAATCTGGCATATCTCTTTTGTCTCTATCCCTCAATCTCGCCTCCGCAACCGAGACCACTTTCAGCGTTTATTCTAGAATTTGACGCTCCTCGCATTCTGTCAGACTATTTTTTCCATCAGATGGTGGTCATCCCAATGAAGCAGGTCCAGTCTGTCCGATGGATTGCGGCGCAATTCAGACTGGATTATGGTACGTTTCACATCACCGGATGGCGTAGGTGCGGCCGTATAGCCATCTGATAGAAACACAGTTCCTTCTAATTCCCGCACGGATTCACTTTCAAGTGTGTACTGATGGAGGCGTGACCAGCTTGCAACCAGTCGCCGGCACAGCAACTGAGAGATGGTGAGTCCTGGATAATCCTTATCCGCCTGACCCTTCTTCAGTTCGGCAAGAATGCCGCCTGCGTCATCACGCAGCGTAAAATCACTCTGCATGATTGTTTTCCAGCTTGTCTGGCTTTCCAAACGAATCACACTGCCGGACCGTTCGTTAAATGCGATCTGCACGTCACCGATATAAAAAAACCCGGCAGGTATGACGTCATGAAAAGCGATATCGGGCGCTCCCGTATTTTTTGACGAGTGAATTTTATGGCCATGGCCGGGATGCAGTCCCTGGCAAGGGCAATCACAGACCCCGTACGACGGAAGGGAGTGGAACATATCGCTGGTTCTGCAAAGTTTTTCAAGTGTTGAGAGCTTATCAAAGGACGATTCTGTTTCTGCGGGATAATACTTGAGGGAAAACGCCGCCAGCCAATCATACCCTTTTATGGATTTTGACCCCTGGAGTTCCATTTTATAAACTCCCGGACAGTCGTCGAACCAGAGATACCAATAGGGTCGGTCCTGGTCCCACATATGGCTTACATGATTCAGGCCTATTTGCTTTTTTGCTTCTTCGTCGGCCAGCGTGGCCAACCACGCGTGATTAATAAGACCAATTGCTTCGACTATTTTGTCTTCTCCGACCTCCATATAGGACTTCTCCCCTCCTGTCGCACACCAGCCACCATGCTGCTCCCGAAATATCGTTGTTATCGCGTTGCAGTCACTTTTCGAGTTTCTCTCATCGTAACAGGAATGCTCCCTGCTTTATGCTTTATGCTTTATGCTTTATGCTGCTCAGCGAATTCCCGCGGTGTGCTTCCTGTATACCGCTTGAACGTCCTGCAGAAATGGCTGTGATCGTAAAATCCCGCGCTCAGGGCCACATCGGACAGCGTCGTGTCCAGATTTGTGAGGAGTTTTTTCGCGGCTTCTACGCGGACGTGTGTTAGATATTGATGCGGTGACATGCCATACGTGGCGGTGAAAATCCTGCTAAGATGGTACGGTGTCAACCCGGTGAGTTGAGCAAGTTCGCCGAGCGATATCTCGCGAGCGTAGTTCTCCTGGACGTATTCTTTCGCCAGGCGCACAGATGCCGTGAATGACAATGCTTTTTCGGGCAGGGTCTCGCTCCAGGTCGTATGTCGCATGACAAGCCGGGACAGAATGCCGTTAATTTTCGACTCGACTGTAAGTCGTGATGCACTGGAGTCAAGAAGTGACAATAATGATGTTATTTCTGAAAAAAGAAATCGGTCAGTGGCAACCAATTTGCTAAAAGATATTGTTTTAGGAGCGGATTTGAGGTTGATCTCACGGGCTATTTGCAGAAAAATGCGTTCCGGGAAACCGATAATCTGCAAATTGAGATCATCGTCATCACATTCGTGCGGCTCGTCGACATTCAGGAGGAATATCTGCCCAGGGCTAAGATCCGTTGAAGAGCCCCGGTATCGCATCCGCCGTACGCCCTTTTGAATAATCCCGATATACAGTTTTTCATGAACATGCTTCGAGAAATAATTTGTGATGTCTTTTGCCTGAATCAGTTTCATGCACTGATCGTTCGGTTGTTCATACGATATATCCCTGTCCTGCCAGTTCGCAGGCATAATCTCGCGAAGAGCCTCTTCCGGAAAGCTTGTTTTTCTCTTCCTGCAAACATTTTGTATTGAATTCATAACATCACACTCCTCAAAAAAACCGCAAACCAAAACGAGAAGGGCAGTCAGCACAATGAGGCAAAATGCTTCTTTCGAGGCATGCACATGCTCAACCGGCAAAAAATGCGTACGGGCAAACAGATAGCGACATTCTGCACAAAAGCATGCAGGCGGCTCTTTTTGCTGCTTCCGATGCCGGTAATACTGTTGAAATTATAGAAACAAATCAGATTGTTGTCTTGTAAAATCTTGCTGTCTGAAAAACGTTGAAGTGTATTGTTATCATTAAGAAATAGACTGATGTTGGGTGCTTGTTTCCCAGGATGGATAGTTAGAAGATAGCACAGGAAATTATGGATGGCAAGTAAGGTTACGTTCTAATTGAGGAGTGAAACGATGACGATTGTTTCACTCCCCGGCAAATTTATTCACCGCATATGTTTGCGGTATTCCCTGCTTCAGGCTATTTGTAGAACACAGGTACACCTTGATATGTCGGCAGGCCTTTCCGCTGCTGGTCCTTGATAAACGTATGGGATCTGACGAAAAGATTATCAGCGGTCTTGCCGAGGCCGGGCATGTATTTGTCCACGGTATATGAAGCATCGTGGCAGGCCGTACAGCTGTTTGACGCCTCAATCATCGTTTTTTTCTTGGTCGCGTGAGGGGAATGACAGGAAAGACACCCCATCCCCGCACTCTTGTAGTGCTTCGACTGGATGAACCCCTGGTATTCCTGATGATGTTTTGCCTCTTCATATACCCCGTTCTTTTTTGAAATTTCGTCCACGATGAAAAGCCCCTTGAGGTCGCCGGTATACTCCTTATCAAAAGGATTTCCGGGCTGCACCCCCGGAATGATCACATGTTCAGGATACCATGTGGTCCAGTCATCCGACGGTTTGAAACTTCCGCCGGCCTTTGGTGCGGGGAAATCTTCCCGGGGGTTCCCCTGGGCCGTCTTGTACATGTCGTTCTCAAGACGAATATGGCAGTACCCGCACACGCGGGACTGTTCAGCTGGTGACTTGCCGGGAAAATTCCAGATGTCTTTTTTCGATCCTGTTTTTACATGCTTCGCCCCGGGGCCATGGCACGCCTCGCAACCTATGCTCGTTTCAACCCATGACGTCTTCTGGGTCTTTGGACTAGCGGTATCATACTCGGTAATGCGGTATCCGGTCGTATGGCAGGTTGCGCAGGTGGTGTTCCAGTCGTTTTTCTGACCGTAATTCTCCCATTTTCCCGACATCCGGTTGAACTGCTTGTCAAGGAACTGATAGCCGCCGGTTTCTTCATTCGAAACCAGATATCGCTGCTTCCATTTTGAGCCGATTGTGAACTTCACATCGGCTCTCGTAAACTTCTTGCCTGTTGCATTGCCTTTCGTTGGACCGGGGTTAAAACCGTCAGTTTCCCATTTTTCAGCCGCATCCTTCAGCAGCCGCTGGTCCTGCTTTCCAATGAGTTTGCTGTGATAGGTAAGTTTCCACGTGTCGGAAGGAGTTTTATGGCATTTCTGGCATGTTATGGACCCCACATAATCGCTTTTTGACACTGCCTTCATGACTTCTGATTGTGCTGTATTGACCAGAAAGCAGAACAAACCAGCAATCATAATGAATAACACTAGGTACACTCGTTTCATAACTTCCCTCCTTTCGCTGGACAAAACTTCTCTTCAGCAGCAATCTCTCCGTCATTTAATAATTACAATCTCCGTGTTTATTCTTACTGAATAGTATAGCGTACAAAGTTGTCACGATGCTATTTTTCTTGCTTTATCCTTGACTATTGCCGTCAGTGAGATACACTTAAAATAATACTAAACCTAAAGAATTATAGGCAGCCGGTGGATTCTGCTCTTTCCTGCCTGAACCGTGCTACAGCCCTGGATCCAACATTCCTCGTCAGCACGATGCCCGTTCGGTTATCAGCTTAATGTTACGATCATCCGGCTACCTGGCATCCCCGCATTATTCTATTCTGCATGAATTGGAAGGAGTTCTCCGTGAAAACAGCCTATGATGTCATTATAATCGGTTCCGGACCATCCGGAATCTTCGCCGCTCTTGAACTTGTCAAGAATTCAAACCTCAATATTCTCATGATCGAAAAAGGCGGTGATATCCAGACCCGGGCATGTCCTATGGTCGAATCCGAAACTCCCTGCGCGCAATGCGATCAATGCAGCATTCTTTGCGGCTGGGGCGGAGCCGGCGCATACAGCGACGGGAAGCTCACGCTCACTTCCGAATTCGGGGGATGGCTGCGCGACTATCTTTCGGTTGAGGATCTGACGATTTTCATTGACTACGTGGATTCCATTTACTGCTCATTCGGCGTATACGGTGCAATCCACGGAGAAGACGATGACGCATTTGCGCGTCTCAAGAAAAAATCCGCCGGCTACGATCTCGATCTCATACCGGCGCGTATCAGACATATCGGTACGGACCTTTGCAAGGAGGTTTTGCGGAACATCCGGGGCTATCTTGAAGGGCGGATCGACATGCTCTTCGGCATGCCGGTGCAGCACGTCACGTACGACAACGGCGTTGTCACCGGAGTCATAACGCAGGACGGACGGAAATTCTCCGCGCCCATCGTGATAGCGGCGGCGGGCAGGGAAGGTTCAACGTGGCTTTCTGAAGAGGCAAAACGGCTAAAGCTTTCGCTCCAGAAAAATCCGGTGGACATCGGCGTCCGGGTGGAACTTCCGGCGCGCATTATGACGGATATTACTGATGTGGCGTATGAGGGCAAGTTTATTTACACGACCAAGCGGTTCAGCGACAGGGTGCGCACATTCTGTATGAACCCGTACGGAGAAGTGGTAAAGGAATACAGCGAGGGCATTTACAGCGTGAACGGCCACAGCTACAAAAACCGCAAAACGGAGAACACCAACTTTGCGCTGCTGGTGAGCACGGACTTTACCAAGCCGTTCAACGATCCCATATCCTACGGCAAATATATTGCCGGCCTTGCCCAGCTTCTGGGAGGCGGAGTGATTGTGCAGCGGCTTGGCGACCTGAAGATGGGAAGGAGGTCGACACCCGAGCGCATTGCGGACGGATCGGTGCGGCCGACGCTTGACGACGCCACCCCCGGCGATGTCAGTTTCGCACTTCCCTACCGGCATCTGCACAATATTATGGAAATGCTCGAAGCTCTCGACAATGTCGCGCCGGGCGTGAATTCAGGCGACACCCTGCTCTACTGTGTGGAAGTCAAGTTTTACTCCACAAAGCTTAAACTCACGCCCTCCCTGGAGACGGAAGTGAACAATCTTTTTGCCGTGGGAGACGGCGCCGGCGTGTCGCGGGGGCTGATTCAGGCTTCCATCTCCGGCGTAGTTGCGGCAAGAGAAGTGTTGAAGAGAAAGACGTAACTGTTCACGCGCGATGCTCCGTATCGCGATGCGCCAGTGCAGGAGAAAAAGCCGGCATGCAAACGGCAATATATTCTGCGCCCTCAGGAGAAGGCGTACTGTACTGGACCCACTCGCCGCGGGGAGCTATGATGGTTTCACCCGATCTGACTTCATATGTCCCGGTCCTTGTGCTGACCCTCAGCATTCCGCGCAATACAAGAGTATATTCATCGAATTCAGGGGTCTGCCCCTGCTCAATCCAGCCTTCCGGACTTTTCATGCGCGCAATGCTCAGGGCTGAAGTTCGCGAGTTTACCGCTCCGATGAATTCCTCGATCTGTTTCGGCTTATTGCCCTCTGCCTGAAGAACGGTCGGATTTTTTATTATGGTCACCATACAGATGGTATCCTTTCATAGCCGGATTCTGGAAAGCAGTGGCTGGACTGCTTTTATCCTGTACAGAGAAGTATTGACGCTGCATCCGCAGGGACACTCTTCATGGAACAGGCGGCACTATGACCCGCTGTAGCTCCGGCTGCCATGTTCCTGTCTTGTGATTATATGTTTTGACTACTACCTTGTCCGGATACAAATAGATTGAATTGGTCCAGATCCCTGCTCTGTTCATGTCCGTATTGTGAATGTTTGTGATGCGCTTCTCATACACATTGACCGGCGCGGCAAAACTTTCCTCGCGTGGAGAGGTATGTGTATGTCCGGAAATCCAGAGAAACGCCTGGGGATTTTCCATCAGGATGGAGTGAAGAATTTCCGCCGGTTGGGCGAAAAACGGCGGAGTATTGATATGATTGTTATACTTTCGCAGCGTGTCCTTGAGCGGAGCGTGGAAAAATAGTATCGTCGGTGTTTTCTTGTTCTGCGACAATTCCATGCCCAGCCACTTCAATTCCCGTTCAGACATTTCCGCAAGGTTGTCCGAGAGCAGATGATCCGTGGAGAGAAAAATCAGGAGATAACCGCCCATTTGCCTGCTGTAGAAATCTTCTTGCAAACCGAATGTCTCACGAAACGTATGCAGTTTTGCTTTCCGGGTATCGGGGCCGGCTTTTAACCGTTTCCCTTTTGGCCCGGTGTTGCTTTCATAAATATAGTCATGATTCCCGGCGATGGGGCATACCGGTTTGCGCAGATTTGCAAAAAAATCCTTTACAGCGGCATACTCATTGTCAGTTCCGGCGCTTTCATTGAGATCACCAACGGGAATAACGATATCCACATCCGTCCAGGAGTTAATGGTCTCAATGACGTGTTCTTTTGACTCCCTGTATTTCCCCGGCAGATGCGGGTCGCCAAGTACAACAAGGTGATAATATGTCCGTTCTGCGGCCCAAGTAGTATATTCCGCATCAGGAAGAATGCAAATATATACTGCGAGGAAAACCAGCACAACTGATTTTACAATTCTATTCATCCCTGTTTCGCCTCATCATGTTGAGTAGGTTAGAAGATGATTCGTCCGGCATTGTCGACAGACTGAGGATTATCAAGACCGTGACACAATTATTTCAGAATGAAATCAGTCCTGCTGTCTTTAACCCCTTCTTTTTTTTCGGGCATAATGGTTTTGGCTTCAACGATGAAAATACGTTCCATTTCTGTCTTTTTTGACTGCACGAGATAGTCTCTGATCGCCCGTGCCCTATCTCCGGCCAGCACCCTGAGATCATCATCACTGACTTTTGTGTTGGTGATAATAAGCTTCTCCATTTCAGGTACTGGTAAATCCTTTGCCAAGCCGATGATATTGCGGGGCTTGGGGAATTTCTCTTCCCTGTATACCCGCCTCAGATATTCCGGATATTCCTGAGGCGTCACTGTTACCGACTCAAGTGAAACTGCTTCGCCGGCCTTTTGGGATAGGTCCTTTACCTTTTGCGCCTTCACTTTTCGCTGCATAAGATTTTGCTTCAGGCCTTCACGGTCCTTATCGAGATCAGCATGTCCCACAACGTCCATCTTGAGTGCCGGCCGATCATAAAGCGCCTTGCTCAGAATATCCAGTTTCTTTTTTGTCGCGTCCGTAAGGTCCGTTGATCCGGGCGTAAATTCTGCGAAACCGAGCTGTTCTCCGCCTCCGAAGGCCGCACCCAGCAGGGCAAAGGGCGAGGTGGCGGCCTTTTCAAGAAGGTTCATCAGAACTTTCAACACGACCCGCCCTATGCTGAACTTCGGATCATTCAACTCACCTGAGACGGGAATATCAAGCGCGATTTCTCCATTGCGGTTTTTCAGAAGGGACACTGCGAGTTTAACCGGCAGTTTCGTCGCGTCAGGACTTGAAACCGGGTCGCCGAAAGTGAACTGGTCGATGAAAATGTTGTTTTTGGAATCAAGCTTGTTTTTTTCGACCAGGTATTCAAGGTGAAAGGAAAGCTTCCCTTTCTGAATTCCATACCCTGCATACTTTCCTGCATACGGGCTGACCTGGGTGAGGTCCATGTCCTTAAAATCCGCTTTCAGATCCACAAAGAGGTCCTTTCCAAGCGGGTTAAGTTTGCCGAGAATTTCAAGCGGCGCATAGCGGTCATACTTGCCCCTGAGTTCTAGTTCACCCAATTTTCCTTCCTCAGAGGTGAGCCCGGATATTCGTCCGCCGATTTCGAGCAGGTTTGAACTGAACCGCGGTTTTATGCTCTCATCAGTGAAATTGATGGTGCCGCCCTGGACTGTAATCTTATCAATTCGTATTTTGCGTTCCCCTTCAGATTTTTTTTGTTCGTCCGGCGCTGAAGCCGGTTGAATAGTCTGCGAAGGTGCGGCAGCCTCCGGAGTCGTTGCGGTCGGCGCGCTGAAGATTTCCTGCAGATTTACGGTCTTGTTCGCATTAATGATGATACGTGAATAAAAATTCGACAGCGCGATTTCCCGGATATGGACAAACAACGGCAGGGCACGGACATCCATTTCACCGATATACAAGGACTCCCATTTGAGCAGATCCTCCGCATTTGCCTGATCGAGCAAAGACAGTTTGTTGATCCAGAGTTTTCCCTTGAAGGAGGTATTTACTTCCGCCTTCTGATTCTGGGCCGCAGACAGAGTGCCATTTAGGTTCAGCGAGCCGCCGGCAAGGATGACCCGCGCCCGCTCGGCCAGAAACGGCTGCACCGGTTTCAGAGGAACTCCCTTGATGCTTACGACAAGATCCGTTACGAGAGGCTTCAATTTGACATCACCGCCGATCGAGACGGTCCCTTTGCGGTCCACCCGCATGGAAAACGCGACGCTGCCCTTGTTGTCTTTCTCGTCAGTGGAAAGATTCTGCGTTTTCAGGGTTATTTCATCCATCGTCAGAACAAAAGGATTCCTCAGACTGCTGTCCGTGGTCTTCACAGTATAATCCGCAACAACAAGGGATTTGAGCAGCACCGACCACGAAGGAGCGGGCCCGGCTTTCTTTGTATCCGGAGACGGCACAGTGCGCGCAGTGTCAACAATCGACTCGAGATTCATCCGGCCGTCTGCACTGCGGGAAACAGCCAGAAAACCCTTCTCGGTTGCAATGGAGCCGACTTCGATCTTTCTCGACTGCAGGTCAAGCGAAATATCACGAACGCTCAGCAGCGGGATGTTCAGGAAATCACCCGGAATCTTTTTAATGACAGCTCTCAGGTTCCGTAACGTTGTTTCGCCCTGGAGAATGAGTGTAGGCAGGCGGTCTTTATACTGCCGGTAAATGATTTTAATCGCAATATCGAGCCTGCCTGACGGCACGCTCACCTTCACTTCTGCGGGGACATAGGCCAGGTAATACGGAATGTCTATGTCCTTCAGAAGCAAGTCAAAAGAGGTTTCCCGCGAGTCGGAAAAGACTTTTGATGCCCCCTTGAGATCAAGCGGAGTCCCGTTAACCACGGCGCTCAGTGACGGTTGTACGTATGCCTCTACGTAGGAAGGAAGGTTTGAGATAAAGGGAATGCCGAGGTTTACTTGGGTAATCTCATGCCTCGTTCGGGCGGGATGGTCGTCGAATTCCAGAGCACCGTCGAGAATCTGAATATTGCTGAATGAATAAAAGAACGGTTTTTGTGGTTTGTCTTTTGGTTCATTTTTGCTCCTGGCCTGAATCCGTTCCACGATATCTGTAAAGTTGTAGGTATTTGCGCTCGTCCTGACCAGATGGATGCGGGGTTGCTCAAGTTTTACTTCCTTGATGACGGGGCCTCCTCTGAAAACGGACATTATCTGGATGTTAACGTACAGTTTTGCAAAGGATACAAAAGGCGTGGCGCCGTCTTCTTCCTTGATCTCAAAGTCTTTGATGGTGACGCCGAGAGAGTAGGGATTCAGGCTTACCGCACCGATACTCACCGTGCGCCCAAGCTGTTCGCTCAGGACCTCAACGGCAACCCGCTTCACATAGGGCGGCAGAATAAAAAATCCGGTAATAGAAAAGAGGAAAAGAAAAATAAAAATGATAATGCCGAGGTTTCTTGCTTTGCGGGTTTTCGAGAAATCGCGCAGTCGGTCTGAGATTGAACGGACTTTTGAAAAAAGCATCTGCCGGTTGAATCGCACGCCGCACCTCCCTGAGAAATACTCACGTTGTGAAGAAAGACGGTTTACCGTTTTGAACAGATGGCAATTTTATTTTATGGTTCCTTTCGCCGGAGAAACTTCCGAGAAAGTTTCTTCTTGCTGTTCCGTTTTGGTGCTTATTTGCAGGCAACCGCCTTAAAAAAAGTATAGCAGAATGTCCCCTCCGGCCCGGCCGCTTTATAAAGATCCCGGATGCCATTGTCCCAGATTTCTTTTTTGATCAATCCGGTGCTCAAAGCCTGTTCTTGAACCCCCTTCACCATGGCAATATAGGTGTTTTTCGTGAAACCTTCGACCACTTTAGGCCTGCTCGCATCAGCATAGACCATCCGCGGCGAAACAGTGACGTTTCGGAACCCCGCGCTCTGCAAAAGAGGGAACAGTTCCCGACCGATAAGGGCATTGCCGCCCGCCGCTTTTTGCAAATCTATCAGGCATTGGATCACCTGCCACGCATCCCTGCTGGGGGGATAAAAAAGCGTCGATTCATGATCGCCTTCTATAACGGTGATGGTGCCGCCCGGGCGCAGTTTTGCCCCAAGCCTGCGGAGTGCATCCAGGGGATTATTGAGATGTTCCAGCACGAAGCAGAGAAAAAGATGATCAAAGCTTTCGTCAGGAAAAGGCAGGTTAAAAATATCCGCCTTGCGGAAAACAACGTTTTTGCAACCGGCGCCGGACGCCTTGCTTTGCGCGGCATTCAGGGAGGCCTGTGAAATGTCTATGGAAGTAAACCGTGTTTCCGGGTTGTTTGCCGCCAGCACGACAGTCTGGGCCCCGACTCCGCACCCTGCCTCCAGCACTGAGCAGCCTGCAGAATACCGCGTGTCAAAGTGCAGCAGGTCAGTCAATACTTCTGCCTGGTCCAGCAGCCTCTCATGTTCCCGGGATGAGTAACCATGAACATATTTGTGCTCGTCCATGTCGGATGCCCTTTGTGTTTACTCTGCAGTCAGAAAAAAGAAATGCGAAGAATAGTGCGGAATCTGCTGATTGGGAAATTGGACGATGTCGTTTTTAGGGAGACCAGGCAGGTGACGTGTAGTTTGCATCGTTCGGAGTGATCCGCTCTATGTCCGTGCCGTCCGCATTCATCGTGTAAATGTTGTATTTTCCTTCTCGATTGGAGCTGAAGACAATCTGCCTCCCGGAAGGAGACCAGGATGGATTCTCATCGTTTCCCCGTCCGCTGGTAAGCAGCCGGAAACCGGAGCCGTCCGTGTTCACCGTGGCGACTTTGAACACGCCATTCACCATGGAGGAAAACACGATTTTGTCCCCCCGGGGAGACCAGTGGGGAGAAGCATTGTAGGACCCCTCAAAGGTAATACGCCGGACATCCGTGCCGTCTGAACCCATAATATACAGCTGGGGTGTGCCGCCCCGTCCGGACGTAAATACAATTTCTCTTCCATTTGGCGACCATGCGGGCGAGACATTATCAAAAGCACCGTAGGTAAGTCTTTCCGAATCATTGCCGCTGATGTCCATGGTGTAAATTTCTGCGGTGCCGTCCTTGCTCAGCGCCAGCGCAAGCCGCTTTCCTCCCGGAGCCCACGCAGGTGATATGTTCAGACCGTCGTTTCCCGACAATTTCCAGCGCTTGCCCGTGTCCATGGCCAGCGCATACAGATCGGGGTTCCTGTCGCGGTACGAAACATACGCCAGTATGTTTCCATCAGGACTCCACGCCGGAGAAAGACAAATAGACCGGTCCGCGGTTAAACGCATCGTATTCTGGCCATCGTAATCCATCAGGTACAATTCCTTGTTGCCGGTTTTATCCGACACATAGGCAATGCGCGTACGGGCAATTCCCTTTTCCCCGGTATACCGGGCAACAATCTCATCAGCAAACGCGTGGACACTCCGGCGGAACGTATCGTCGCTTCCGAAATAGTCCTTGTTCGACATCCGCACCCCTGATGCAGCATCGTACAGCTTGCCGGTCAGCATGATTTTTTTGTCTTTTTTGTGCAACGATCCCCAGACAACGCCGGTGAGGCCGAAAATTCCACCGCGTTTGATAATATCCTGCTTGGGCTCCGTGGGCAACGAGTAGGACAGATCGAGCTTGGCCGGATCCATGACTTCAAATATCTGGGAGCGCCGAAGGTCCGCCTGGAGAATTTCAAGAGCAAGGGCGCGGAGGTTCGGATCCCCCATGTCATCATGGATGTCCAGCACGGCAATGGGTATCTTTTTAATTTCCCCCTGGATCACTCCGAGATAGTACTGGGAATGAACAGCGGTGGGAACCGCTGAAAGCATGCAAAGAATTATAAGGACAAGAATACGTTTCATAGTTTTTTTGAATGCCGGTTGTCCGGCTGTCGTCAGTATTATTGTTTCTGGACCAAATCCACGCTGAAATCCAGGGAATATCTAGGAAAATCTTCGGGCAAAGGCGGGAACGGGTTCGATGCGCGTATTGCCCTGATCGCCGCCTGTTTGAATTCAAACGTCCCCTTGGAGTGGTCAGCATCAATATTTACATCAGTCACCCATCCCGACCGGTTGACGGTAAACAGGATCCGGGCCTTCGCGTCTTTCACGTCCGGTGTCGGTTTCCAGTTCAGCTCTATTCGACCGCGAAGGAGTCCAAGGTACCAGGAAAATTTATCGTCCATCTGCGGCGCCGACACCATGACAGAAGCGGCTGGTGCCGCCTGCTCCTTGCGTGTTTCGGTTTCCGCAGGTTTTGGCTGCTCTCGAAGAGGCTCCTTCTTCTGCAATGAGAAGTCCGGCAAGGCACTTTTGCTGGGTTTCGTTTTTTTCGCTTTCGGCGCCGACTTTGTTTTTTTCTGTGGTTCCTGTTTTGGAGGTTCCGGCGGAGTTTCCTCCGGCGACACCTGGGGAACATCCATCGGTTGCCCGACAAGCATCACCTGATAGGACAGCGGTATAAGTATCTTCGGAGTCGCCTTACTATACAGGAAGACCGCGGCGAGTGCAACCACCACATGGAAAAAAAAGGAAAGGGCGAGCGCCAGCGTCAGTTTTCCGCCTGACTGGCCGGTTCTCTTCCTTGAGTACCACTTCATTTTCGAGTCTCGCCCCCGGGTGCAGTATCAGTCACCATGCCGAGCCGATCAATCCCGGCCTGCTTTACAATGTCCATCACCTGCACGACGGCGCCATACGGCGCGTCCTTATCGGCGCGGAGATAAACATTAATCTGCGGTTTGGAATGGCGAATGGCCTCGAGCACGCCCTTGAGCCGGGAAATGCCTACCCGCTCTTTTTCAACAAAAATTTCCTGCGCGCGTGTAACGGTAAGCACGATGCGGTCTTCCGGCTTTACCGTGTTTGACTCCGACTTCGGCAGATTGACGTCCAATCCTCTGCTCATCATGGGAGATACAATCATATAAAAAAACAGCACGGTAAGCAAAACGTCAATAAGCGGCACGAGATTGATGTCACGAATGATATTTCTCTCTCTGCGCCCGAAGCTCATGACCGCCCCCTCAGGACGTGCCGCTCAACAAAACTCAGAAACTCCATGGAGAAGGAATCGCAGCGGATGGCAATGTCCCTGATTTTGTCGGAAAAATAGTTGTACGCTATGACCGCCGGGATGGCGACAAACAATCCGGAAATGGTATTGATCAGCGCGGCGGCCAGCCCCGGGGCGAGCGCGCCGATGTCGCCGGCCCCCTTGAGCCCGATGCCGTAGAACGCGTCCATGATGCCCCAAACCGTTCCGAAGAGGCCCAAAAGCGGACCCACGGTGCCTGTCGTGCCGAGGAACGCAAGATAGCGCTCCATATATGCTATTTCATCCTGCGTGGTAATTTTGAGCAGCCGTTCTATTTCCGTCGAAATCAGCGGAATTTCTTCCTCGGCGGCTTTTCCGCCCGGCAGTGTTTTTACGATGGCTTCCGCCTCCCGGTGTCCTTCGACAAAGAGTGTTGCGAGCGGACTGAATTTCTTGGCGTCCGCGTGCATCAACAGCTCTTCAATTTTTTTGGTTTTGCGGAACGCGGCCAGGAAATTATGGGACTCCTTCTCCGCTCTTCGAAGGAACTGATACTTGAGCAGGATCATGGCCCAGGAAACGATGGAAAATCCCATCAGAATGATTACGATCCCCTTCCCGACCCAGCCAGTCTCCTGGAAAAGACCGAGTACACCTGTGCCTAATGCGGGCACTGCACTGATTGCAAGCATTGTAGAGCCTCCATACCATTCATGATAAATTCAAGCAACGCGCGATACGATCATATCACTGCGTTACCGTTGTCAATTTGTGCCGATGATGTTCCCCATTTCAGAAACATCATATCCGCCCATTGCAATAAGATGGCTGCGGAATCCGGCATCGCTGCGGATGATTTCCATCAACGCCTGCAGCAGCGGCGTCTCGTAGAATTCCTGGGGAATCGCAAAGTCATATCGTTCTTGCGCAACCGGAATAAAATCCAGGCCGAGCGCCTGAGCAGCCGAAAGTACCGCGAGTCCCGTGTCCGCCGCGCCGGAAGCCACGGCAGCCCCGACAGCCATGTGCGTAAACTCCTCGTGATCATACCCTTTTATGCTTCCCGGGTCAATCTGCAATTTCTTTAGGTGCATGTCGGTAAGCAGTCGGGTTCCCGCCCCGGCCTGACGGTTTGCGAATACGACATCATTCCTCACCAAATCCTCAAATCCGCGGATTTGTTTGGGGTTTCTTTTCTGCACGAGAAGGCCCTGAGTCCGATAAGCAAGATTGACCAGCACGATGCGTTTGTTCGGAACAAGCCTCTTGACATAGCTGACGTTATACTCATGCGTTTCTTCATCAAGAAGGTGCGTGCCTGCCAGATGGGCTTCACCCCGCTTGAGCGCCAGAAGCCCTCCCATGCTGCCGACATGGGCAGATGAGAGCGAAAGCTGGGGATGTTTTTTCTTTAAAAAGTTGCCGAGCACGTCGAGCGCGGTATCGTGCGAACCGATGCATACGATGGTGTTCCGGATTTCGTGCGCTGGACGCAAAAGTTCCACCTCCGCTTCATGCCCCGCTCCAAATCCTTCCAACTGTGCCGGAATGCGAAGAACACCGTCGGCACGCACGAGCGACATAAGCGCGCCCGCGCCTCTCGCCACGGGTGTCGCGATCAATTTCCCCGAAACATCACCGATTTTTACGCGAATGAATTCCTCCTGCCCGAGCGAGGAAGCGACTTGTCTGCTGAGCGTGGCTACAACCGTTTCAGGAGAGGAAGGAATGAGTCCTTGTAGTGCGAAAATGAGCGGTTTTACGAAAAGATCGAAGGTGAGCGCCGCCGATACCGGATATCCGGGAATGCCGATCACCGGCTTTCCCCTGACAATTCCGAGAATAACGGGTTTGCCGGGTTTTATGGAAACACCGTGCACCAGTACTTCGCCGATTTCCGCGATTACGTCCGCGGTAAAATCTTCCCTGCCGGCGGATGATCCCGCGTTCACGATCACCATGTCCGATTCTGAAACCGCGCGTAGAATGCTTTCCTTGAGAAGCTTCGCGTCATCCTTGATGATTGCCATGCGGATTGCCTGCGCGCCGCATGCACAAGCAGTCGCCGAAAGCATGGTTGAATTGAAATCAATGATATCGCCTTTTTTCAGATCACTTCCCGGTTCCACCAGTTCGGTGCCGGTGGGAAGTATCGAAACAACCGGTTTTCTGCGCACCATGACGGACGTGTGGCCGCTTGCCAGCATGGCCGCCATGTCAACGGGGCGGATCCGGTAATTCTCGGGGATAATCAGTTCCGTTGCGACGATATCTTCTCCGACCAGCCGGACATGCTGCCATGGTGTTGCCGAATGGAGAATCTCAATTTCTGATTCTGATATCTTCTCCACATCCTCGATCATGATCACTGCATCGAAACCATCCGGCATCGGGTCGCCGGTATCGATAAAGAGCGCCTGCTCGGGTACGCGCAATCGTTTGGGCCTGGTTTCCGTCGCCCCGTGCGTATCCGAGAATCTGACCGCAATGCCGTCCATGGCCGCGGAATGATAAAACGGGGACGACACCCGTGCAATCACCGCTTCCGACGTGATGCGGTCCAGCGACTCTGCGACGGGAATACGTTCACCCGGCAGCGGTCCGCCGATGCCGGCAGCCGCAAGTGCCTCGCGATATTTCCGAATCGCATCATGAAGCGGTTCGTTATCGAGATATCGTTGTTGTTTGAACATTACGTTTTGTTCGCCTTAAGAACGAGAAAACATCTGTTGGAAATGATGACTCCGGAAAATGCGCGCCGTTCGTCGTGCGTGTCTGCGGCATACTCAAAACAGCCTTACGTCCACTTCTTCGTTTTTCTCTATTCCGATTTTATTCAGCGGCACCACCACCGTACCAACAGCTTTCACCAGCGTCGTGATAAGCCCCGACGCACCGAAGATAGGCCGCGCCCAGAGGCCGTCGCTTTTTTCCTCCAGCGATACCGGAATATGTTCTTCCCGGCCTGGTTTGGATGAGATGCTGCGCGCAAGACGTGCTTTGACGGTGCGGTACGAAGTTATCCCTTCAAGCGTCGCCTGGGGGGCCAATCCGGCCAGCCTGGCAAGAACCGGCCGCACAAATAATTCAAAACAAATGATGACTGCAACCGGGTTCCCCGGCAGACCGAACACCGGAATGAGCTTTGATTTTTTTTTGTTGTCGATCAGGCCGATGATGAGCGGTTTGCCGGGTTTTACGGCCACTCCATGCACCAGGACACCCGGCTGACCGATGTCGTTGATCACTTTTGCCGTGATGTCCGCGGCGCCCGCGGAACTGCCGCCGGTCAGCAAAATAAGCGCAGAATCATCAATCGCGTCTTCGAGACTCTTCCGAAGACGGTCATAATCATCTGGAATAATGCCTTTCTTGACCGGGATTCCTCCGGCATCAGCGGTGAGCCCCTCCAGACTGTAGGAATTGCTGTCCCGGATCCGGCCGAGCGACGGAGCGGCGTCAACAGGAATAAGTTCATTCCCCGTCGTGATAATCGCTGTTCTTGGCCGTTCAAAAACACTGACACGGGCAATGCCCAGGCTCGCCAGAGCGGACATGTCCTGCGGCCTCACCCGGTGTCCGCGAGACAGCACCCGGTCTCCCTTTCGAATGTCATCACCGATCTGGATCGTGTTTTCCAGCGGGGCCACGGGCTTCACCACTTCAATGGTCGCCGGGTCCAGCGGATGAGTGAACTCGAACATGACGACGGCATCCGAGCCGACCGGCAATGAACCGCCCGTTGCAATCTTCATGGCCTCTCCTTTTGAGAGGGCGCGGTCCGGAATCGTTCCCATCACACTCTCACCGATCACGGTGAGATATACGGCGCGGCCTTCTGTCGCCCCGAATGTATCCGCGCTTTTGACCGCAAAACCATCCATGGTGGACCGGTTGAATTCAGGCAGGTTCTCCGGTGAGACAATATCATCGGCGAGAACCCTGTTCAGGGCCGCACTGACAGATATCATTTCCGTATCGAGGGCGGGCAAGGGAAACTGCTGTTCCAGTTTTTTCAGCGCATCTTCCCGTGTGATCACGCTGGAACGTCCAAGCATATCTTTTACCGTCATGGATACACCATCTTTTTCATCAACCCCACGCTTCGAAGCAGCTCCGCGGTCCGTGAAGTCTGGCGAACTATGATTGCGTCTGTCTGGCTTTTACTTTTCTGATATATGCAGCAGCGCGCATGCCCGCCATCGCGCCCTCGCCTGCCGCGCACACAATCTGCATCCCGCCGTACGTACAATCACCGGCAGCATACACGCCCTCAATGTTCATTCGCTGGTTCCGGTCAACAAGAAGAGCGCCGCGGTCGTCAAGATGTCCTCCGGCGTTCTGTATGAGCGAGGAGATCGGCGTGGAACCCATGGCAATAAAGACGCCATCGAGAGGCAGCACCTTTTCTACCCCTGCCTGGGCGATCCTCAGACCGGTCACCACTTCATTTCCGGCGATTTCTTTTATATCTGATACAGGATGGAACTCTACATTTGCCTTTGCTTTGAGGCGGTCCAGAAGCGCCGTAACCATCGTGACCTCTTTATGAGGAACCAGGTTAACCCGTGCGGCAAGCTCTGCAAGATGCAGGGCTTCTTCCGCGGCTTCGTCATCCGCTCCCACCACGGCAACGGTGCGGCCGCGGAAAAATGCGCCGTCGCAGGTGGCACAGTACGATACCCCCTTGCCGAGGAACTCCTTGGCCCCGGGGACTTCCAGTTTTTTGCGAGCGACGCCGATGGCGATGATCACAACCGGCGCTTCATAGATTTCCTCACGCGTCTGCACGCGCTTTACTCCGTCTTTGAGCTCCAGGTTCACCACTTCCACCGGATAAACAATCGTCGCTCCGAATTTTTCCGCCTGCTTTGCCATGTTCTGCGTAAGATCCATGCCGTTAATGGTCTCGTAGCCGGGATAATTTTCAATATGCGCGATTTTCGCCGTATACCCGCCGACGAAATCTTTTTCAAGCACTACGCATTTTTGTCCGGCCCTGCCCAGGTAAAGCGCGGCGGTAAGCCCTGCCGGTCCTGATCCGATAATTATTGCGTCATATGCTTGAGCCATAAGTTGTTCCTCCTTGGAATGGACGTGTATTTTATCCGACAGATGCAGACAAGTCAACCGCGGAAAGAGACAACCGGCAGGAGATGTCGGCACGTGCATTGTTTGAGTGTGACAAAAGTCAGGAATACACTATTTGCATTATAACAGATTGGCGCTCATTAAAGAATAGCGCTCATCTTGCAAGAAAAGTTTTCTTTGTGTATTATTCAGAATAAACGAACGATCCCAGTACATCTTCAGGAGGAAACATGATACGCGAGAAACTCATTGAAGCAATTCAGGCCGTTGTGATAAACAACCGGCTGAGTTGTGAGAAAGCACACGAGATATCAGCAACGCTCAATGTTCCGCTGAAGGAAATAGGCGCACTCTGCAATGATTTGAAAATAAAGATTATGGATTGCAAGCTTGGATGTTTCTAGGCGGAAAAAAAGCAGGTCACTGTTTATCACCGCATGCGTCCGACTGCTCGCCGGGCATGGTCAAAGACTGGCAGTAGCTGGTAACACGGTTCTTGCCCAGCGCCTTGGAGCGGTACAGGGCAACGTCAGACTCATGGATCACGTCGGAAATAGTCTTGGTGCTGTCCTGGTCCTTCGTTGAAACGCCGAGGCTCACCGTCACCCGTTCATAGGGGTGCAACACTTTCAACGTAAAAGGATACTCTTCAACCGACTGCCGCACCCGCTCGGCAACCGCCATGGCCTCGTTGATGTCCGTCTCCGCGAGCAGCACGGAAAATTCTTCGCCGCCGTACCGGAAGCAGGTGTCGGTGCTGCCCGTCCTGACAGCGGCCTTCAAAAGAGGCCCTATCTGCGCTATCAATCTGCTTCCTTCCAAATGGCCGTAGCGGTCGTTGATCCGTTTAAAATCGTCGATGTCAATCATGATAAAGGAGAACTCGCTTCCCGTTCTCACCTGTCTCTTGACTTCTTCCTCAAGTTTCTCCAAAAGCACGCGGTAATTAAGCAGTCCCGTCAATTCGTCGATGCGTGAAAGTTCAAGAGCCTTTTTGAAAAGTTCGGCCTTCTCAAGCCCGGTAGAAATCAGGTGCGACAGCGTCCGCAGAAGGTCGAAATCCTTCACCTGAAAGGCCGAGGTTTTTCTGTGGCTGAAACCCATCATGCCTTCAATGCGGTTCTCATTTTTCAGCGGGATTCCGATATAGCTGCCCTGCTCCTTTTTTTCATCGGGATGGTGAAGATAGCTGTCGAAAAGCGCAGTGTCCTCCAGAAAGATCGGTTCGCCGCTCGTTGCGATCATCCCGGGCGCGCCATTATCAAAATAAACGGTTTCGTGTATTTTGGGCTGGAGCTGTGGATTGTGGAAATAGATGGCTTCCAGGCCGGTCATGTCTTTTTTTACTATATAGGCGGAAGCATCCTCAAAGGCAACTGACTTTCCGATGGAAGCCATGATTTTGGAAATCAGTTCTAAAGGTTCTAATTCCGAAGCGATTATTTTGCCTACTTCGTAAAAGAGATGGGTCTCGGTAAGCTTTTGATAGAAAAGAGTTTTAAAATCGTGAGTTGAGTCTTTGCGCTCACTCTTTTTTGCTTTTGTTTTTGCGGTTTTTGTTTTTGCAGTTTTCGGTTTGGCTTTTGGCATCTGGACCTGCGCGCAGCGTAGGAAATTCACCTGCAAACAAATATGTAGTACTATACCATAATTTTCTTTTTTTAACCATAAAGAATTTTCTGCGTGTCAGTGGCAAAGTAGAAAGAAGAAAGCGTATTTAGAATATTAGACTTTTTCTTATGTTCATGTAAATTCAATCAGATAGAGCAAGTTCTTTCTTAAATTCATTGACCAAGTCATGAATATATGCTACCGTATTTTCGAACCACTAATAGTTTGTTAATAATTCCACAATGTATGTAACCAAGATCGATCGAGAAATCTTATGGCAAATTCAGTCAATATGAATAAATTATTTTTTCATACGGTAATCAATCTTACATTGTCATTAGGACTGGTAGTGTTGAAATCGTATTGTGGCGGTTTTATTGAAGGGGTTTGTTTTAAAGTGGGACTGGCGCTTGATTTCCCCGCTTTCTATGTACTTGCATTGATTACCGGTATTAATTATACAATGCATTTTGTCCCCGAAATAGTCTTTACGGTAGTTAGCTTTATTTTATATATATGCATTATAGCTTCCGTTCAATTGATTATTATTAAACTACTGACTCTGGTAAGACACAGCACGCGACCTATCAAAGTAGCTCCGACTGATGACATTGTGGACCGTCCGCTCAAGCATTCTATTGTGATCAAAACAACAATCATGTTGTTCGTAATCGTGATTGCCTTGATAATTGGGATTACTATTTATGCATGCATTCCTAGAGTTGAAGAGATATCATATACTGCATATAACAATCGATTCAAAAATCACTTGGGCATTAAAGTCAATACAACAAAACTAACGTGGTTTCAGGGCACAGAAGGTTTCATAAGATTCGATAGTGATTATTATTCGATTACCATGTTGACCAAAGGCAAAACATACGACGCACGTGATATGGATATTACTATCCACGGTAGAAGAGAATCAAACTTAACACCAAAGAATGGTGCCGTATTAATTAATAACCAAAAGGCACAGCGCATGATCATCAGGGTAACTTTGAATGATGACAGAATTCCCAAGGTTGTAAATGGAACTTACATGCTTAGAGCCGAAGAAACAACTGCAGATCATGTTTCGTATACAATGAAATGATTAGTATAACGAAGCGTTCCACGCCGACCGCTGCGCGGCGGCTTAACTGCCGCATTAGTCGACTGACTTAATAGCTGGGCGCACACGCTAATCTATAAATATTTTTGCTTTGAAGGAGGGTCGAGTGAAACTTCGATTTCATGCGGCTTTACTCACAATAGGCTTGCTCTGTCTGGCTAATCCTGTCTATGCGAACCGTACCCTCGTGTTCCAGGTACATTCCGAGCGCATGGAGAAGGATGAAACCAAAGAACCGAGCGATTATAAGCTCACCGTCGTACTGGGCAGAGATTTCTTCTCCCGAGACAATGGGACATCCCGGACGATCTTCGATTTCGAGAAGAAGCGGATTTATACTGTCAAAGACTCGAAGAAGCAGTATGAAGACGACTCGCTTTACTCTGACCTCGGCTTTCGTATCTATGAGATGAAAAACCGCCAATTCCTAGGCGGCGCTTTGCAGAAAGCCGGCGTAAAGGATAACCCTATGACCGCGGCCTTTAGTGAGCAACTTTTTTCTCTTGAGATGCAGAACTCAAATACGAGAATAGATGAAGCGACGCGCAACGGCGCCCTAATGTTCTCCGCTGACGGCAAACCGCTCATGACAATCAGTACAACCGGCGACTCCGTAGCTCAAGACGAACTGGGCAGATTCCTCCGTTTCGTCCGCTACACTTACGGTGGACATCCTACGGTCCTGCGGAAGATTGCAACTCTTAGAAAGATATCCAGTAATATAACGATCAGCAGGTATGACGTTGCTACAGAGATTGTGAATCTTGTGCTTGTCTCCAATCAGACCGGGCCCGACGCTCCATACAGCCTCAAGGGATTTGATAAGACACTCCACAAATTTGATGACGAGAAGCTGGCCCGAACTATTTTAAGGCTCAATAAAGAATCGCCGGAGAAGTTTAGAAAGCAGAGTGGCGAGACGCTCCTTAGCGCCACAAAGGCCTTTGAGCAAAAGCAGTACCTTTCCTGCATGCTGGCATACCTCGAATATACCTTGCAAACCGGACAGCAGCTTCCCGAGTCCTTTCAAGGAAGACGGCAGGTGCTTCAGAACGACGAGAACGTAGGGCAATTTCTTGCCATTCTTAATCCGAAGAGCAAGGAAGAGGCCGAAAAAGCACTGCCCGTCTATGAGAAGCTTCGCGCCAGAGCTGGTGCAAAGGAACACGTGCTCATGATTTTTGAGGCCAATGTCCGTTTAAGCCTTGGACAGGGAGACAAAGCCGAGAAACTGTTCCTGCGCGTCCTTGAGCGAAATCCCTATATAGTGGGCGTATACAAAGACCTGGGGGACATCTATTTCAACAAGTATTTAACGAATCAGGCTTGGCAGTGTTGGGATCTCGGACGAAGACTCGCGCCCGAGTTTAAGAATTTCAAACAGATCAATGAGTTCGAACAAACGCTCGTGCGTGAGCATGCCGAGTTCTTTTAGGAATTTGAAATCGGCATTTGGCCCAAAAGGGGACCTGCCCAGCAGGGACGTTGCGTTTCAGATGGACTAACAGCTTGCGCGAGTATGATTGGATAAACTCCATTTCAGTTCGTAGGTCGGGCAGAATGGAGTGAAGCCTGACACAATGATCCCAACCACGCCGTCGAGAGGGTCGTGAAACCCCGCCCCTCACGGCGCCGTTAGTTTCTATAAGTTCAAACGAAACACAAAAAAGAGAGCGGTAGTCGATGAAATATGTGAAATTGAGTCTCCTGCTTTCTTTTCTTCTATTTTTCGGAACAGCTCAGGCAGATCATTTGCCGGAGAACTTGTTAGCAAGTGGCCAGCCAGAAACTACGCTTGCAAGCATCAATCTTAAAGCTACTAAGCTAACCGACGTTATAAAAATGTACGGCCCACCGATGCTCGAAGAAAAAACTTCTCGAGACCCTGATTGGACGAGCTATATATGGAAACTGCCAAACGCGAAACTCGAAGTTGAGGTTCACAGCGGACCATCTGGTACGCAAATTACCGATGTTTATGTTGAGGGGACCGTTAATGGTCCGGTGGGGTCCACAGGGCGTGGGTTGCAACTAGGCGATGATATTAAAACGCTTGAACGTATCTATGGCAACAAATTTAAGCTTTCTACCTTACGAAACGATTCTTCGGAAAAACGTGAAGACTTCATGGGGGTGATGGGAGTCAATAAGCGTGTCACTATTCAGTGGGATTTAGAGGAATTCACCCTAACCGTAGGCCTCGACAATAAAGGGAAGATTAGTGCCATGTGGCTAATATTGCCTGAGTGGTATCCTGACGGCTGTGAGTAGATCGTAAAACCAACCTGGCGCTCGATGGCGACGCGCCAGAGTCGGCGCGTCAGCGCCGCGTTATATTCTGAAAAAGGAGACTATCATGAATATTAGATTTGCCACTATGGTGCTGTTTGTCATTACCACGTTCACTGGAATATCAAATGCCGCAGAAATCGAGAATTACATACAGGTAAAAGGAGAGGCTAGTATAATCGTCAAGCCCGACGTCGCGCATTGCTTCTTAATTGTGGCGGATTACGGCAAGGATTATGAAGCTTCAGCTAAAACGGCCAACGACAAGCTTGCTCAACTTAAGAGCGTTCTAAAAGCGACGCTAAAAGAAACGCCAGAGATAACGGTTCTCAAGGTAGACAATAAACCGCGAGGTCAATCTTTTGATCAACAGCGTTATCTAACCGAAATGGCTAAAGCCATGAAGGGTGAGACGCCAGGAAAGTTGATCGAAGAGAAGAAGGAAGTTGGCACTCACATGACGGTATATTTTACGCTGACAAACTTCAACAGAGATAGCATTGTTGCGCTCATGAATGCCCTGGACCTGCCCCCCGAAAATGGTGACATTTCCGATTAGAATGTGACATAATAATC
>CAZPGZ010000017.1:0-71239 GCA_964586075.1 uncultured Nitrospiraceae bacterium
TGCCGCAACAGGCGCAAGTGCGGCTTCTTCGCGTGCTTCAGACACGGGAAATAGAGCGAGTAGGCGGAAACAAACCGATAAAAATCGACATACGCGTAATCGCTGCCACTCACCGGAATCTAGAAAATATGGTATCTGAAAACAGGTTCCGTGAGGATCTTTGGTTTCGTTTAAATGTTTTCCCAATTGTAATCCCTCCTCTCAGGCAACGAAAAGAAGATATTCCATCACTTGCCCGCCATTTTGTCGCCCAAAAATCAATCGAACTTGGCATTTCAAACCCTCCGGTAATTGCTCCGGGCGCGTTGCAATACCTTATGGATTATGATTGGCCGGGAAATGTTCGGGAATTGGAAAATCTAATAGAAAGAGAATTAATTCGCCACCGCGGTGGAGTGGAGGGATATATTACCTTTGACTCCCTGCTGCCTGTCCAAAGACAATCGCCAACAGCCGCTCAACAGAAGAATCCAGATATCCTTGCCATATTAAGCCTTGATGATGTCAACGCGATACATATTAGTAAGGTATTAAAAATGACCAAAGGTAAAATTCATGGTCCGGGTGGGGCGGCAGAGCTGCTGGGAATTAATGCCAATACATTAAGAGGACGAATGGACAGACTGGGTATAAAATATGGACGCAGAAGATGAAACATTTTTTGTGATTATAAAACAATTCAAACCTGCTCTCGTCACCTTAATAGGTGAAAAATTTTTTTAGCACAGCAATGATTGTGGGATAGGTGCTTACCAGGTCATTATATGACTGCCAAATCATTGTCAACTAGATCGCAAGAAAAAAGCATTAGCATATATAACAAGTATCACTTTTTGGTGGTACAATCGAACAACAATAATCACTTACTATCATCATCACAATAATGAAAAACCCAAGATCGACAGACAAAAAAAGTGCAACGACGATCAAGAGTTTGCTATATATTCAGACTTTCCTTGTAGACGTCCTTCTTCGGTAGTCCTAGCTCATCCGCGGCGGTTGCGATGGCTTCTTTTTTAGTTAATCCTCGCTGTGTCATGAGGTCCTTCAGATATTCCACCGTGCTGACAATCTGCTCGTGCGGTTCTGCTGAGGAACCGTGCACAGTAATGGTAAATTCACCTTTCAGCGGTCCTTCTTCCAGCTGTGCCAAAAGCTCCGTAAGCGTTCCCCGGAGAACCTGCTCATGAATTTTGGTAAGCTCGCGGGTGATTACGGCGCGGCGGTCGCCAAAGATCTCGAGCATTTCACCGATTGTCCTGATGATTTTGTGGGGTGCTTCATAGAAAATGATTGTACATTCGTCTTTTGCAAGAGCACGAAGGCGGGCAAGGCGTGCGCCCTGCTTTTGGGGGAGGAATCCCGTAAAACGAAAATCGTCGGTTGGCAGACCGGAGATGGAAAGCGCGGTAATAGCCGCAGTGGCGCCGGGAATTGGTACCACCGGTATCTGCTGGTCTACCGCAAGGTTGATCAGGACATATCCCGGATCGGATATCCCCGGGGTTCCCGCGTCTGATACGAGGGCGACGTTCTTGCCGTCAAGCAGGCGCGCGACAAGAATGGGTGCTTTTTCATCTTTATTATGGTCGTGGTAGCTGGTGAGTGGGGTGACGATTTCGTATTTGTTCAGCAGCTTCAGGGTGTGACGAGTGTCTTCCGCGGCGATAATATCTGCTTCCTTCAGAATCCGAAGAGCTCGAAACGTTATGTCTTCTAAATTTCCGATGGGAGTGGCGACTACATAAAGAGTTCCTGTTTTCATGAGAAGGTCCTGGTACTATAAAAAATTGCAAAGCATCGATAGTCAATAGCTTCTATAGCGGTTGGTGATCGGGAAGCGCCGGTCTTTTCCTAATCCCCGTGCAGTAATTTTAACACCGGGAGGAGCCTGGCGACGTTTATATTCACTGGAATCAACAAGATGAATGACCCTCTCCACGGTCTTGCGGTCAAAACCCATGCTCAACATTTCATCGAAGTCCTTGTCGTCCTCTACGTATGCCTTGAGAATGGGATCGAGGAGATCATAGACCGGGAGCGAATCGCTGTCCTTCTGATTGGGACGGAGCTCCGCCGTGGGAGCCTTGACAAGCACTCGTTTTGGAATGACGGTTTTTCCCGCGAGACGGTTCACATATCGAGATACTTCATACACCAGGGTTTTCGGCACGTCCTTGATTACGGCAAAACCGCCCGCCATATCACCATAGAGGGTGGCGTACCCCGTTGCCATTTCACTCTTGTTTCCGGTCGTGAGTACCAGCCACCCGAATTTGTTCGAGAGCGCCATGAGAATGTTTCCCCGGATGCGCGCCTGCAGGTTTTCCTCGGTTACGTCCTGCCGGGTGCCTGCGAGTGCGCTGCGCAGCGTGTTCAAATAGGCATCGAAAGGCTGATGGATGGGGATGGTCAGCAATTTCATGCCCAGATTGCGCGCGAGGAGGATAGCATCTTCGCGGCTTTCACGGGAGCTGTACGGAGACGGCATGAAAACACCGGCCACCTGCTCCTTTCCGATCGCCGCGCACGCCACGGCGGCAACCAAAGAAGAGTCGATGCCGCCCGAAAGCCCGATTACCGCGGATTTGAAGCCGTTTTTCCTGAGATAATCGCGAGTCCCGAGAACGAGCGCGTGATATACTTCCTGTACAGGAGAATATGGTTTTTCGATTCGTGGTGAAGGCAGCAGTTTTCTTCTTGATGCTCTGGTGGAGATGAAAACAGAATCGACGGAATCGCGGTGCTCCGGGGAAAGGAGTTCTGAAGCCGCGTCCTCGCCGCGGTTCGAAAGTGCGGGAAGCCTGACATCGCACGTAACGAAATCCTCCTCAAACTGTTTCCCTGCCGCAAGCACTTTTCCCTTCGGGTCAACGAGGAGACTGTGCCCGTCAAAAACAAGTTCGTCCTGCCCACCCACTGCGTTTGTATACGCAATGCAAATTCCATTATCACGAGCCCGGTCGGCAAGCATCCTCATCCGCTCGCGTCCTTTTCCCTTATGATATGGAGAAGCGTTGATGTTAACGATGACTTCCGCCCCTGCCAGCGCCTGAGTACGTGTCGGTCCGTCCGGATACCAGATGTCCTCACAGACATTGATTCCGACATGAATACCATTGATTACGATGATCGGGCAGCGTTTGCCGGGCTTGAAATACCGATATTCGTCAAACACGCCGTAATTCGGAAGCAGCATTTTATGATAAACGTACAGCAGCTTTCCACCGGACATGACAGCCGCAGCGTTGTACAGGTATTCGTTTACGTCGACAAAACCGACGACTGCTGTGATTCCCTGTGTGGCTTTGGTGATTTCCCGTAAGGTGCGCAGATTATCTTTGACAAACTGGGGTTTAAGCAGCAGATCTTCCGGTGGATATCCCGTGACAGCCAGTTCCGTGAACGCGACGATATCGGCGCCGAGTTTTTTTGCGCGGAGAATACACGCGATAATTTTGTCCCTGTTGCCTTTGAGGTCTCCCACGGTAGGATTGATCTGTGCCATGGAAATGCGAAGAGTACGCATGAAGCTCCTTTAGTCTTTTGTCGGGGGGAAAGATGCTTTCCCCGCCGTAGTGCTATCGTGTAGAATAGTAGGCTCTTTTTGCTTCTTCCATAATCTGTTTCAGCGGGAGCTGTTCGCTTTCCGCGATTTTTTTGCAGTCCTCATATTCAGGGGTCACCGTGAAAACTTCCTTGCCCTGTTTGCTCACTTTCAGCCTGATTCTGCCGTAGCATGTGTCCACTTCCGTGATTTCACGGAGCAGCTTTTTTCTGCGCACATCCTGGAGGCGGACGCCGATGCTCGTGGTTTCGCGAAACAGGGTATCAAGCATGGTGTCGACTTTTTCCTTGTCCGTCAGCACGGATAGCAGCACCGCCGGCCTTCCTTTTTTCATGGTGATGGGCGTGAAGTATACGTCTTGCGCCCCCTGCCGCATAAGTTTTTCAGCCACGTAGTCGTAAATCTGGGGGTTCATATCGTCGATATTGGTCTCGATGACAACCGACATGTCTTCTTCCCAGGAGGATGCGGCGGATTCACCAATCATAAGCCGCAGGACATTCGGTGTGCCGGGGAAATCCTGGTCTCCTGCTCCGTAGGCTATCCGCTCAATATTCATGGCCGGCATGCGGCCGAAGGAGGCGCCGAGCGTGCTGATGATCGCCGCGCCGGTGGGGGTCGTAAGCTCAAATTTTGTCGAAGATTCATAAAAGGGGATTCCCCGCAGCATCTCAGCGGTTGCCGGGGCGGGTATGGGCAGAATGCCGTGAGCGGTTTTCACTGTTCCGGAACCCACGTTGACCGTAGAAGCGATGATATGCGATATGCCCAGAAGTTCAAGCCCTATAACCGAGCCCACTATATCAACAATAGAGTCGACCGCACCGACCTCATGGAAATGAACGTCCTCTATCGTTGTGCCATGCACTTTGGCTTCCGCCTCCGCCAGACGGGTAAATATCAGTCCGCTTTTTTGTTTGACCGGCGCTGAGAGAGAAGAACTGCCGATAATTTTCAGAATGTCGGAAAGGTGGCGATGTTCGTGTGTAAGATGATGAATATCGACTCGCACTTTCGTCGCCGCAATGCCGGAGCGGGTGACTTTTTCAGATGTTATTTTGTATCCTGGAACGCTCAGTTTCTGAAGCTCCGAGCGAAGTGTGTTGATGTCCATTCCCGCGTCCACAAGGGCGCCGAGGGTCATATCGCCGGATATCCCGGAAAAACAGTCAAAATAGGCAATGGTCATGGATAGTATCCCTTTAATGGCGAGTTGTGTTATGCGCTACCGTCTGATGCATGCTCACCGAGCAGATTTATCCTGTGAGCCAGAACGCCTGCGCCAAAGCCGTTGTCTATGTTCATCACGGCAATGCCTGAAGCGCAAGAGTTGAGCATGGTAAGAAGAGGCGCCAGACCCTGGAACCCCGCACCGTATCCCACGCTGGTAGGAACTGCGATCACCGGCTTGTCTACCAGGCCGCCAACCACGGACGGAAGTGCACCGTCCATGCCGGCGACTACAACGACAACGCGGGCCTCATCAAGGATGTCGCGCTTGCTCAATACACGGTGGATGCCGGCGACGCCCACATCATAGACGGTTTTTACCGCGCTGCCGAGTGCTTCTGCCGTGACCGCAGCCTCCTCAGCCACAGGAATATCCGACGTCCCGCCGGTCATGATCAAGACGATGCCTTTGGTCAGCGTTGTTTTCGTTTGTCGGACAACAATCGCGCGGGAGCGTTCGTGGTACACGGCATGGCGGTTCAGTTTTTTTATTGCTTTATACATTTTATCAGATGCGCGTGTCGCGAGAACATCGCTTTTATGAGCCAGCATACGTTTTGCAATGCCCGCGACCTGTTCAGTTGTTTTTCCTTCACAATAGATGACTTCCGGCATCCCGTGTCGCAACTGCCGGTGATGGTCGATGTGCGCGTAGACGACGTCTTCAAACGGCAAATGCCTGAGCTGTCTGAGTGCGGTCTCTACTTCGGTTTTCCCGTCGCGAACGTTCTGAAGCAGTTTCATGAGGTCTGATTTATTCATGAGGATGGTTCGTCCTTATATTCCCTGATTTTTCTCGGGTGCCCGGATTGGTTCGTGTCGCAGTCCTTGATTGCCTGGACCGCCGTTCGTTTTTTCTGGGGAAACGCCTGCACCCTCGGGTTGTGTAAAAAACGGTTTAAATACTGCACTGATCGGCCGCACTGGCCCATTTGCTTAAATACAATGCCGGTGTGGAACAACATCAAAGGATTCTGCGGTCTGAGCCGCTCCACCGCATGGAGCTCCCTTAATGCTGATGGATATCTGCCTTGTTCCTGCAGCAAAATACCGAGCTTTATGCGCAGATCAATGTTTGAGGGATTTTGCCTGAGAGCGATTTTTAATTCATTTTCTGCTGCGGGCATATCGCCTTTTTTCTGATACAGCGAAGCGAGCAGTGAGCGCGCACGCTGGTTTTGCGGGTTAACCCGTACCGCATTTTCCAGAATTGTCGTTGAGTTGTCCAGGTCAGCCTGTTTGAGCGGGCGGGTTTCCGCATCATTTTGAACCAGCTGTTGGCCGATATTGATCCAGACTTTGTTCGTTTCCTCGTTGGATTCTTCTTGTGCGAGCACCGCACCGAGTTTTTGGCGGGTTTCCGCCGCCTTTGCCTTGTCTTTTACCGTCCTGAGCTGAGCAACAAGCGCATCGCGTTCTTTTCTGAGATCGTCGTTCTCTTTGGCGGAAGCGTCGAGCTGCTCCTTCAGTTCCTCATTTTCACGGAATCTGGCTATCTGGTTTTGGAGGATAACAGTGTCTACCGTACAACGGGTTTTAATGTAGATTTCCGGCCGCTCAACCGTTCCGCGCATCTGCTCCGACACAATCTCTGTTTCCAGCATGCCCGCGGTGTACGATTGTATTTCATCCCGAGAAAGCCGGAAATTTTTTACCACGGTCAGGCTTTCCACATACGTACCGGCAAGCTCAAGTGCTTTTCTTTTCGCTTCCTGCGTGGCGATCCTGCGCGCGTCGATCTTGCTGTCATTGTCTCCTATGACATACGTGCTTTCCGCTTCGATGGTTTTCATTTCCGCAAACGCGGTGAAATTCAGGAGGCCGGCAATTGCGCACGAAAAAAATATTAAAACAAATTGCTTCATGTGCCCTATCTCCAGGGTTGCGGTGTCTCCGGATAAAAAATTATTCACCTTTCAGTTCCCGGCTCATCAGATCTTTTACCGCATGCTTCGGGTCCTTCTGCTCATACAGTATCTGATAAACTTCTTCTACGATAGGCATGCTGATATTGAATTTCTGAGCGAGGTTGCGCGCCGCCAGGGCAGTCTTTACGCCTTCCGCAACAGTCCGCGCTCCCTGCAGAATGTCATGAAGCTGTTCGCCTTTCCCGAGCCTTATGCCGAGTGTGCGGTTTCGTGAAAGAGCGCCGGTGCATGTTAAGACAAGGTCCCCCATGCCGGCAAGACCGGAAAACGTCTGCGGGTTCGCTCCCATCGCCGATCCAAGGCGTGCTATTTCCGCGAGTCCGCGGGTGAGCAGCGCCGCCATGGAGTTGTACCCGTAGCCGAGTCCGAGGAGCACGCCCGCGGCAATGGCGACAACATTCTTGAGCGAGCCTGCGAGTTCCACGCCGGTGACATCAAGGTTGGTATACACGCGGAAATAGGCATTGCTCAGGATATCCTGGGCCTTTCTGCCGACGGCGAGATCATATGCGGCAAGCGTGACGGCCGTGGGCATTTTTTGCGCGACTTCCTTGGCAAAACTCGGCCCGGACAGAAAGCACAGACGGCCATGGGCTTCTTCTGGCAAAACGTCTTTCAGTACCTCGGAAAGAAGCATGAGCGTGTCCGGTTCGATTCCTTTTGAAGCAGAGATGAAGACCGCGTCATGGGGCAGAGAAGAAAGGATCTGCGTCGTCACCGTCCGCACGGTGTGCGACGGCATAACAAAGAGCAGAATGGATTTGCTCCTGACGGCGTTTTCAAGCGAAGAGGTCATTCCGAGGGAAGCGGGCAGGATAAATCCCGGCAGATAAACCCGGTTTTCCCTGGTGCGGTTCGCTTCTGCGCAAAGGTCCTGCTCATACATCCACAGTGTTACATCATGATCCTTTTCCGCGAGAAGTATGGCCAGGGCCGTCCCCCAGGCGCCGGCGCCGAGTACTCCTATTTTTTCGACCATAGTAGGAATTATAGAGGGATTGGCAAAGACTGTCAAAAGAAATGTACCGCCGGATGCGCGATCATGCCTGCATATCGTGCAAGAATACGCAGGAAACTGCAGCGTTAATCGGTTTTCAGTTGACCCTGGCGCATCAAATGGATTATCATCATCGTATGCATGCATGGCACGGAAAAATACTTTATGTCGATCTCTCTGCAAACAAGATCCGGACCGAGAGTTTAGACGCGGAGGCCCTTTCTTCTCATATCGGCGGCAGGGGGCTCGGTATGGCTATGATGAAGGATTACTTCAGCCTCGACCCCTTTGACAACAGCATGCCTCTTCTTTTTATGAACGGGCCACTGTGCGGCACCCCTGCGCCCGCCTCGTCTCGATTGGCCGTGGTCTCGCGGTCGCCTCTTACCGGAACAATAACCGATTCATCGGTGGGCGGTACCTTTCCACTCCGTTTGAAGGCAGCCGGCTACGATGGTCTCTGCATTACCGGCAGGGCTCCGTCTCCGGTCTATCTTCAGATCGTTGAGGACAAGGTCGAGATCCACGACGCGTCGTACCTTTGGGGCAAGGGGTGTCTGGAAACAAACAGGCTTCTTGACTCCGCCGGTTGCGTGGCCTGCATCGGCCCCGCGGGAGAAAACCGAGTCCGGTTCGCCAATATCATGATCGGCGGCGCGAATTCCGCTGGACGGGGCGGACTCGGCGCCGTAATGGGATCAAAGAACCTCAAAGCGATCGTGCTTAATGGAACCCGAAAAGTGTCTGTCGCGGATTCAGCCGCATTTAAAAAGGCGCAGGAAGATGTAATGCGGCTTCTGAGAGCATCACCGGCGGTCATGGGGGAACTGGGGTTGGGTGAATATGGGACCGCGATGCTCGTAGATATCGTGGGCCAGCGCAAGATGGCTCCAACGGAAAACTTCCAGAAGACTTTTTTCCCGCAGGCGGCCGCGTATTCCGGTCCGAGTCTCAAAAAAGAATTCGGCTATAAAAAGCACGGATGTGTTGTATGTCCCATCCAGTGTAAAAAGATGCTCTCCTGCGGCAGGCCTCTGCCGGAATATGAGACCCTGTCTCATTTCGGCGCCTTGAACGCAAACGCCGACGCAGAATCCATTGTAGAGGCAAATTTGCTGTGCAACAATCTTGGAATGGACACCATCTCCGCGGCGGCGACGTTCGCGGCATTTGGAGAAGTACGGGGCGCGTTTCTTTCCGGAAACGAGATACTCGAAATGCTCCTGCGGACCGCGAAGCGCGAGGGTGAGGGAGACCGGCTGGCGGAAGGCTCAAAAAGGCTGTGTGCAGACTTGGGAAAACCGCATTGTTCCATGAGCGTGAAGGGGCTGGAGCTTCCCGCCTACGATCCGCGCGGTTCCTACGGCATTGCGCTAGCCTATGCCACGTCCACGCGCGGCGGCTGCCATTTGCGCGCGTATCCGATCAGCCAGGAAATTCTGCGCAAACCCGTGGCGGTGGACCGCTTCAGCTTTGACGGAAAGGCCCGGATGATCAAAATCGCGGAGGACAACAATGCGATGGTGGACTCCCTCTGCGTGTGCGCATTCGCTTTTCTCGGCGCATCCATTGAGGAATATGCTCATTTGCTGGCCGCAGCAACGGGGCTGCCGTTCTCGGGACAGGGTCTTATGAAAATCGGTGAGAAAATCGTCATTACCGAACGAACATACAACACTAGGAACGGATTCACCAAAAAAGATGACTTTCTGCCTGAACGGTTTTATACCGAGGCAGGTTCATCGGGAGAAGGGATCGAAATTCCGCCGATCGACAAAAAACGGTTCAGTGAAGAGCTGGATAAATACTATCGAATTCGGGGAGAGAATCCATGACCGGGAAAAAACAGATTCGAAGAAGTCCGTCTGCCGGAGAGAAGGCGGTCGGCTGCTTCAAGAACGGCTTCAACTGTTCCCAGTCGGTGCTGTATGCGTATGGTCCGCGGCTCGGGCTCAACCGCGCACAGTCGCTGAAAGTCGCTTGCGCGTTCGGCGGAGGCATGGCACGCCGCGGCGATACCTGCGGAGCGGTAACCGGTGCGCTGATGGTGCTGGGGCTGAAGCACGGAAAAACAAAAAAGGGCGATGACGCGGCACGGGAAAAAACATACGATTTGGTGAAGGAATTTATAGCGGAATTTTCCGCCAGGAACGGCTCCATCGTATGCCGGGAATTGCTGGGGCACGATATCAGCGTTCCGAAAGGCCGCGAGGCGGCAAAAAATGAGCTGCTTTTTGAGACGCTCTGCCCCGGGCTGGTGCAGGACTCGGTTGAAATTCTCGAGAAACAGCTGCATAAAACACGGTCCAAGAAAACGTGAGCATCACGGTTCGCACGAGGAGACGCGCTACGGCTGTTCCTGGATCAGGACCGCAATTGACTTTATTATCAGCAGAGCCCATGGCGTTCCGTGCAGTATAAGATCAAACCAGTCAAGAGGCCGCGTGAGCTTTCCCTGAAAAAGCATCAACAGCTTTTCCCAGATATGCGGTGGATTGAAGGGTGCAAGGCCCAGGGTGAGGCAGAGGAGAATCAGTATCCCCCACGGTATTTTTGATAAGACTTCCATAGAAGGTTCCTTCCCCATACAAGACGGCAACTGATCGAACGCACCGTTCCGTGATCACGAGAGCTGGTCGAACAGGCTGCCCATTGATCGCTGCGCATCGCACTCCTGTCTCCACGACACGCATTGCAGGAACGGATCCGCACCCCATTTTTTTTTAAAAAAAGTGACGCCCGGATCAATTCCTAAACCCAGGTTCACATATTGCTTGCCTTCTACCCGCGCATGCTCGATGATGTGCGCGAGCAGCAGGTCGGAGGCGCCCGGTACGTAGTGTCTGTGCGAGCGGAAATTGAACATATAAAACGCATAATGGCGCGCGCCGAACTCGGCGATATCGAAAGCGACCAGATTGCCGCAGGTGTTGCGCGCTTCGAAAACGACCGCGGTGTCGCACTTGGCATAGTTGGGTACACGCTTGAAAATGAACCGCTGAGCTTCATCAAGGGAATGTGTGCGCATGAAGGTTCTGAGCATCCATTTGTGCGACCAGCGGACCTTTCCGATGGAAACGGATATTTCGCGGCGTGCGCGCTTCAGCATGTTTTCTGTTTTCTTCGGGATGGTCGATTGAGACAGATCGAGGCGATAGTACGCATCAAGAGGTGCGGGCGTGAAATCATCGGGCGGAGCAGTAAGGGGGGGCGCGATAATAGAAAAAGAGTCAGGCACAAAACGCTCTTTTGCCCCATCGAGCGCTTTCAGCATTCTCGATTCATCAGCGCCTCCGGACAATGGATAGCCGACGAAAATCAAATGCGTCCCGGCAACATGGACGACAAAATCGTCGGCTAAAAACGGCTCGGTTTGTGAGATCGTGGTGACATAATGCGGGAGGTGTTCAGGCACATATGCCTGTTCGATGATATATCCCTGTTCTTCCGGTGTAATCATGAGGACACCTGCGTAACGGCGTATCCTGCGTCGCGGAATAGGCTGGTCACCCCGGGTACATGAGGAAAACCGACAAAAGCAAGAGCATCCTCGCATGCGAAAACCGGCCGGATCCGCTCATAAAGAACTCGGTCGCGCGCCGCGAGCGCGGCGCCGCGCGCGGCAAAACGTGCTGTCAAGTCCATTATTGTATCCAGATCGCCGTCGAGGTACATCTTGACATACTTATTTTTGTAATCAGGCCAGTTCGCGACATCGTTCAATTGCCGCGCGAGGCGGTCTAAGGGAATTTTATCAAGCACATCAAGCTGCTCTTCGAGCGTTTCTAGAAAGCAGAGTTTTTTTCCGGCCGCCCGGGCGATCCGGTATGCTTCCATGTCAACTGAGTGATTCCAGTCGAGGTACGTACGCCAGATCGCAAAAAACGCGGCCCAGGGACGCACCCCGCGCGTGAATGAATCGAAGTAAACTGGCCCCTTTTCCTCCAATGACAGGAGCCACGTGTCTCCTGTTCTCCCCAGTCCGTCACGCTCGCGCAGAATGCAGTCAATCACAGTAATTGCTTCGGGCGTGAGGAGATCGAGAAACGCCTGATTATTTCCGTCATGTCTTCCGTGCTCTGCAATTCTCCCGAAACTTGCCTCATCGAGCGGGCCTTCGAACATCACGGTCGAAACGTTACGGACCAGGCGCTTCAGCGGTTTGCGAAAGCTGTATGGAAAAAAATGAGCCGTACCTACGAGATGCGACGCCTGCCCGTTTTTCTCCACGCGCCAGATCATGCGAAGCGGTTTATGCATTGTCCAGGGGAAAAGCTTCATTTTCATACACGGTAATTGTTTGCGATTTACGGTTTCCCGTCCAAGAGCGCGCCAAGCAGGGAAATCGGCGCCGGAGGTCCATAATAACATTCGCAGAATTCGTAATGCAAGTACGGTCTGCCGCCCCATTTTGCTTTAAAGCGACGAATGCCTTCGTTAACACCCAGACCCAGGTTGATACTTTGTTTGCCGCGGTCCCGCGCGGAATCGATCATGTCGGCAAAGAGCAGATCAGAGGCGTGTGGTATATAGTTTTTTTTGGAATGGCATCCCAGCACATACGCGTCAAATTGTTCAGCCGCGGTCTCGACAATAAAAAAAGCAGCTAGTGTGCCGTGCCGGCTTCGTGCGTTCAACACCTGCGCTGTTTTGCATTGAGCTATGTAGTCGGGCATGGACCGGTACAACTCTTTAATCATGAGGGGAAGGTCCTCTCGGCTCTCCAGTTCTTTTGCCAGTTGTTCATGCTCGCGCGTGAATGCTCGCGTGCGCTCTATGGTCAGTGTCCGGGCTGCCTGGTCCACTTTGCACTGCAAGGCTGAGGGAATAATTGACTGCGAGATATCGAGTCGCAGATATTGATCGCTCTGGCGCACGCGACAAGATTTGGCAAGCGAAGGAGGTATTTCAGGACCGATAAACCAGAAATAATCGGAATTGTGCTGATCGCGAACCTGTTTGATCAGTTTGTCGCAGGCGCTTGCTATAAACGGCGCCTGGAGAGGATATCCGATAAAAATCAGCCAATCGTCTTTCGCTAAGCAGAGATGATCTTCGATGAAAAAAGGCTCGGCGTGTGAAATTGCCGCCATCAGAGAAGGGATCTGCTCCGGTACACAGGCATGCGCCAGGGCGAAGCGTTCATTAATCGGATTGAGCGGAGGATGGTCGCAACGGTCCATTGGTTTTAGCTCGATTCTGTTCGCATACGCGAGGGCTGCGTACACTGAAAAGCATTACAGCGTGCAATGGTTATATTTTATCAGATATTAAAGAAACCGGATGAAAATATCCTGATGCCTTGCGGGAAGAAAGAAGGCCGTGTGAATTGTTTCTCTGAGTGATGCGTTGTGTGCAGGTTAAAGAAGTGATTTCAGTTGATTTCCTCAACTTGTGATATATTTCTATCTTACTGGTCAGCGCTTTTTTGCCTGATCTCGACCCTGCGTATTTTGCCGCTGATCGTTTTGGGAAGCGCGGGAACAAACTCGATGATGCGTGGATATTTATAAGGTGCGGTGACTTTTTTTACGTGCTCCTGCAGTTCATGCACAAGCTTGTCACTGGGCGAATATCCTTTGGCCAGCACGACGCTTGCCTTGACCACCTGCCCTCGTACCGGATCGGGAGCGCCGGTGATGGCGCATTCGAGCACTGCGGGGTGTTCATGCAGCGCGCTTTCGACTTCGAACGGACCGATTGCATATCCGGAGCTTTTTATGAGGTCGTCCGCCCGGCCGACAAACCAATAGTAGCCATCTTCGTCTTTCCATGCCATATCGCCGGTATAGTAGATTCCGTCATGCCAGGCGCCTTTTGTGCGCTCCAGGTCGCGGTAGTATCCGCCGAACATGCCGACCGGCTTGCGTGCGTTGGTACGGACTACAATCTGTCCTTCCTTGCCGATGCCGCAGGAGTTTCCATCTTCGTCCAGGAGGTCGATGTCATACCAGGGAGACGGTTTTCCCATGGACCCCGGCTTTGGCTGCATCCACGGAAAGGTGGCGATTGCGGCGGTCATTTCCGTTTGTCCGTAACCTTCCATCAGCCGGATTCCGGTTGCGTTCAGAAATTGGGAATAGACTTCGGGGTTTAATGGTTCGCCGGCGACAACACAGTACTGCAGGCTGCTGAAATCGTATTTTGAAAGGTCTTCCTTGATAAAGAAACGATAAACCGTGGGCGGCGCACAGAATGTGGTAATTTTGTACTTCACGATAACATCAAGAAGCTTCTTGGGATCGAACTTATCGTAGTCATAAATAAATACGGTGGAGCCTGCAAGCCATTGGCCGTATATTTTGCCCCAGACTGCCTTTGCCCATCCCGTATCGGCGACGGTAAAGTGGAGCCCGTCTTTCCGGACGTTCTGCCAGTATTTGGCAGTAAGAATATGGCCGAGGGGGTAGGTAAAGTCATGCTGCACCATCTTCGGCATTCCGGTTGTTCCGGAAGTAAAATAGAGAAGCGAGATGTCTTCGTTTGCGTTCGCGTCGGCGCCGGTCGGACGCTCGACATGTTCGGACGCGTGTTCCACTTCCGTATTAAAATTCAGCCATCCGTCGCGGTTTCCATTGACTAGGGCTTTCAGCTTCAGGGTGGGGGATTGAGCTTCAGATTTCTCGACATGTTCGATGACGAGAGGATCCGATACGCTTACGATCATCTTGACATCGGCTGCATTGTTGCGGTAGATGATGTCTTTGTGGGTGAGAAGGTGCGTGGCCGGGATGCAAATTGCGCCGATTTTGTGAAGGGCAAGAAGGCAGAACCAGAACTCATAGCGCCTTTTGAGAATAAGCATCACGGGGTCGCCCTTGCGGATGCCGTGCGACAGGAAAAAGTTTGTGGCTTTATTGGCGTAGTGCTTTAATTGGGCAAACGTAAACTCAGCCCTGTTCCCATTTTCATCGCACCAGACCAAGGCGATTTTCTGCGGCTGTCTAGCTGCTATATCATCCACGACATCAAAGGCAAAATTGAAATGCTCCGGCACCATGATGCGGAAATTTTGAATAAAATCGTCATACGAACTGAAATCTATTTTCGAAAGAAATTGGTTAAGCATCGGTCTTTTAATGTAGGATCGGAAGCGTTCTGGAAGGTTCTCTGTTCAGTGCTTCGAAATCGTGGGAGTAACTGGAGCGAGAGAAAAGGGAGTCTTCCTTGGTCTGGAT
Source organism: uncultured Nitrospiraceae bacterium (assembly GCA_964586075.1). Lineage (GTDB taxonomy): Bacteria > Nitrospirota > UBA9217 > UBA9217 > UBA9217 > JBAZLV01. Next base: position 14,902 of record CAZPGZ010000017.1, read on the forward strand.
GAGTTCGCGCCTGTTGGGAGGAGTCTTCTTGATCGCACCTTTCTGTCGAGATTGAACTGTAGTGTTCATTTTTCAAAAGTACCATACTTGAAGAAAGAAAACAATAAAAAATTACTTTTCTTTCCTCAGAAGATGCGCTGGACACTGTTCAGCGCGTATTTATTGCTGAACTGGATTTTTTGGTGGGGGATAACCATTAGTGTATGCACCATGGTTCGTAAAAAAATACCCATTTCTTGCTTGATTTTATCAGCGCGGACAGGTAAAATACGATGCTTTTTGGCATCTTACTATATTTAAAGGAGGAACCGGAAACAATGTACAAGGTAACAGTAGACAATGGGAAGTGCGACGGCGACGGCGTCTGCGCGGATGTGTGCCCGCAGAACGTGTTCGAAGTCAAAAATAACAAGGCTGTTCCGGTGAATATGGCTGACTGCATCAACTGCGAAGCCTGCGTTGAGGGCTGCCCGCAGAAGGCCATTACAATCACTGAAGAATAAGCCTGGAGGAAAACTCATTGCAAAGGGGACCGGATTATCCGGTCCCCTTTTTTTTTATTTGCATCGGCAGGAAGACGTGCTGGCGCCCTTGACGTTATTTTTTTTCGAGCAGCTTTTGAAATGCGGAAATAAGATCAATAGGCAACGGGAAAATAATGGTTGAATTTTTCTCCGAAGCGATTTCAGTAAGGGTCTGCAGATACCGGAGTTGCAGGGTCGTGGGGTTCTGGCTGATTACGTTAGCAGCATCGGAGAGTTTGGAAGAGGCCTGGAGTTCGCCTTCGGCGTGGATGACCTTTGCGCGGCGTTCGCGTTCTGCCTGAGCCTGAATGGCGATGGCGCGCTGCATTTCCGCAGGCAGATCCACGTTTTTCACTTCCACGGTTGTTACCTTCACGCCCCACGGCTCTGTCTGCAGATCAATCACCTTCTGGAGCTCTGCGTTTATTGCCTCGCGGTTTGAGAGGAGGTCGTCCAGGGCGTTCTGGCCCAGCACGCTTCTGAGCGACGTTTGCGAGATGAGCGAGGTCGCGTAATAAAAATCCTCCACTTCGACGATTGCCTTGCGCGGGTCGATGACTCTGAAGTAAACCACAGCATTCACTTTTACGGTGACATTGTCTTTCGTGATCACGTCCTGGGCCGGCACATCCATGGTCACGGTCCGCAGGCTGACACGCACCATTTTTTGTATTCCCGGCCACAGAAGAATAAGGCCTGGGCCCTTTACGCCGTGTTCCACGCTCACTTTGCCGAGCGTGAAAATGACTCCCCGTTCGTATTGCTTCAGAATTTTTACAATGTTGTACAGAACCATGACGAAGAGTATTATCAGAAATAAAAAACCCATCCCCACAAACTGAAACATACGAAGCCTCCTTTAGTGTTTTTCCTGATTGATTGAACGATTGTTGCTATGCGCTCTTTTTTACTTTTAACTTCAGTCCTTCGAGGGCCACGACGGTTACTTTTTCACCCTGCCGGATCGGCTCGTCGCTCCATGCGCTCCAGTATTCCCCCCGCAGGAACACCTGTCCGTCTGCATGGATGTCGGTTTTTGCCGTTGCCTGCATATCAATAAGCCCTTCTTTGCCGGTGTCCGGTTTTTCCCGGTACACGCGCACCGCAACGGTAACCGTGATGATGAATAGCACGGCAGACACGATCACAACGGGAATGATGACCGCCCAGGATATCTGAAGAGCGGGTGATGCGGAATCAATGAGCATGATTGATCCAAAGAGCATGGAAATGACACCTCCGACTCCTAAAACGCCATGGCTTGTTATGAAGGCCTCCGCAATGAACAACCCGATGCCGAGAATGATGAGCATAAGACCTGCATAATTAATGGGGAGCGTGTGCAGGGCGTAGAAGGCAAGAATCAGGCAGATGGCGCCCGCCACACCAGGAAAAACAGAACCAGGGTTCGAAAGCTCGAAATAAAGACCGTAGAAACCGAGGATCATGAGGATGTAGGCGATATTAGGGTTGCTGATAATTTCCAGAAGGCGGTATCGGAAGCCCATTGTGATTTCCTTTACTTCCGCGCCTTCGGTCACAAGCGTCTTTTTGCCAAGGGCCACATCGACGGTTTTTCCATTGATAGCTTTAATGAGTGAAGGAATGTCGGGAGCAATCAGGTCTACAACTTTATCTTTGATAGCTTCTGTTTCAGTTATGGACACGCTTTCCCGCACGGCCTCTTCTGCCCATTTGACGTTCCTTCCCCGCTTTTCGGCAATGCCCCTCACCATGGCAGCAAGATCGTTTACCGCTTTTTTCTCCATGGTTTTGTCCATTTTTCCTTCCACCTGCACCGGGTGCGCCGCGCCGATGTGCGTAGTCGGAGCCATGGCCGCTATGTTTGCCGAAAGCGTGATAAAAACACCTGCCGATGCTGCCCGCGCACCGGAAGGTGCGACATACACCACGATGGGGACTTCGGACGCCATCATTTTGATGATAATCTGGAGGGTAGAGTCGACAAGACCTCCCGGAGTGTTCAACTGAATGATGAGAGCCTCGGCTTTTGCCTTGGCGGCGGTGTCAATGGAGGACCCGATGTATTCCGCCACCACCGGCGTGATCGGTGCGTCTATCTTGATCAGGTATATTGTTTTCTGCTGGGTCGGAGCAGCGGTCGCAGGTGCGGCATCTTTTTTTGTTTCAGCTTTTTCAATGGAGTATGAGATTCCTACGGCACCGGCAAAAAGCATGGCGAAAAAAGCGACAAACAGCAGGGTTTTGAAGGATTTTTTCATTATTTCTCCTTAACAAAATAAGTATATCCTTAATACCAGAGGCTGTCAAGAATCGCTTGACTCAACAGTTTTTTTTCTGTAGCATCGTAGAAAATTTCACTGTTTTCGAGGCCATTTTCATGCAGGAAAATTCAGGAGCCAGACCGGTATTGCACCAGAATGTTTCGCATACGTGCGGCGCTTTGCGAAAAAATGCGTTGTTGATGAAGAGAAGCGGTACCGTAACCGTTTCAGGAAAATTTTTATGAGAGTGGCAGGGGGGGCAGGGAAAGGACGCCGGTTACAAGTGCCTTCAGGATTGCGGGTCCGGCCCACGTCCGACAAGGTAAAGCAGGCACTTTTTAACATTCTGGGAAACAAGGTCTCCGGCGCGGTTTTTTTGGATCTGTATGCAGGTGCCGGTGGGATCGGCATTGAGGCGCTCAGCCGGGGTGCAGGCAAGGTGACCTTTGTGGACGCCTCCCGTGAGTCTTTGCATGTCATCAAGCGGAACCTGCAGCAGCTGGAGTTTGAGGACCGGGCACAGGTCGTGCTGTCGAAAGCTGAGTCATTTCTTAAAAAAACGACCGAATCCTATGACATAGTGTTTCTTGACCCGCCGTATGCGGAAGATATTGCCTCCGTGCTCGAATTGTTTGGGGCAGGAGCATTGAGCCCCGGCGCCGTTGTTGTTGCGGAACATTTCAAGAAACAAGCATCTCCGGAAAAAGTTGCCGGGCTGACCCTGAGTCGCGAATCGCGATACGGGGATACGGTGCTGGCTTTTTACGAGATGAAATAAAAAATTACGGTGAAGACACACAACATGCTTGATCAAGCAAAGGGAGAATCCATGATAAGACCTATCGCTGTTTATGCCGGTACGTTCGATCCTGTTACCAATGGGCACCTTGACCTTGTGGAACGGAGCCTCAGGATTTTTGGTGAACTGATTATTGCGGTTGCGGCGAATCCAAAAAAAAATCCGCTTTTTTCTCTTGAAGAACGCGTCGGTATGTTCAAGGAGATAACGGCTGGTTATCAGAATGTGACTATTGAAGGTTTCGACGGCCTGCTTATTGAGTACGTGAGGCGCAAGAAGGCATCGGCCATTATCCGGGGTCTTCGGGCGGTTTCCGATTTTGAATTTGAGATGCAGATGGCGCTTACAAACCGCAGGCTTTGCAATACGGTTGAAGCTGTTTTTATGATGCCGAACGAGGCGTATTCCTTTATTACCTCGACCATTGTGAAGGAAGTTGCGAGTTACGGCGGCGATATTTCCACGCTTGTTCCGGAGCTTGTTGCGGAGCGCCTCAAGAAGAAATTTGCAAAATAGAAGGTTCTAGGAATACAAAAAACAACCGAAAACAGAGACGATGTGCTACACTGCCTCTCTGCCGCGATGCGCCTGCGCACGGCAGTAATCTCTGAAATTGTTTACTCCGATAAAAAACTCGCGCATCATCAAGAACCAGTAATACCTCCCGTCCTTGGTAAGCGAGAGTTTGTTGCCTTTCTTCTGAAGTCCGTTTATTAGCCTGAAGAACATGATCTCAGGCCAGAGATACCGGTAGATGTTTACCCCGTGTTTCGCATTTAGCAGGTTTATATCCACGCTCAACCCGAAGAGCTTCATGAGAAAGTCGTAGGAAATTCTCTCCCGCATGGAAAAATCCCGCTTTGCCGCTATGGGTAAAATTCCTTGATTCACCTTCGCGATATATGTTTCTATGTCGAATGTATTTGCATACGCGGTTCTTCCGAGATGGCCGATGGACCCGCTGCCAAGACCTGCATATTCATCAAAGTGCACGGCGTATTCATCGATGAGAGCATCATGACGTGAAAAACACCAGGCAGTGCTTGCACGGTAGTGGGACGAGAGACCTTCCGAAATCACCGTATAAAATTCTCGTGCACGGGTGGAGTCGATAGTTCCTCCCAATTCTCGAGCCATTGTTTCCTGCGTTTGAAGAGACGACATTAACGGATAATAGGTTATTTGGTCGACACCGAGACTGTTTATGGTGGCCAGGTCCTGCTCCAGCATCTGCCTGGTCTGTGTGGGGAAATTAAATATCATGTCCACATTCAGGGTATGAAAAATGCCTTGGGTCTGTTTTAGGCGTTCGGCAACTTCCGCACCGCTTCCATACTTGTGATAGCGTTTCAGGGATTGCAGCAAATCATCGTCAAATGTTTGTACTCCGACGGAAAGCCTGTTGACGCCTGCATTTTTCAGGATAAGGAGGTTCGTCCTGGTAAGGTGGTTGGGATTTGTCTCGACGGAAATTTCTGTGATATGGAACTGTCCCTTCACCAATCCGATCGTGGACTCAAGCTCGTCTATTAAAACCGTCGGGGTCCCTCCGCCGATATACAGTGCTTGAAAATCATGTCCTAATTTTTTATAGAGCATGATTTCTTTGCGCAAGGCATCAAAATAGCGACGCGTTAAGTCTTCCTGAAATTCCACACGATTGAAGGAACAATACGGACACAGTTCTTCACAAAAAGGCACGTGAAGATACAGGCCTGCCGGAATATTTTTAGACCGCTGTGGAACCGCAAGTGAAGTCGTCGGCGTAAATTGCAGGCATTCAGCGTTCTTTTTTCGGGTAACATACGTGATGAATTTTTCGGCAAGCATAATGCCGGGTTCCTTGAAAAAGCCCAGACGCATAGAAAATACCATCCCGTGAAAAAATTATAGAGCGAACTAAGGTATGATTTTATAACCAACTATATTATCACCAAAGGCCGGGAAAAGAAACATCAAAATAGCGGTCTTACCGTTGCTACAGGGAGGGGGTCTGGATGTTTGCGAGAGGGGGAGGAGCTATGAAGTAGAGCCGGTGCTCAGGGATTTTGGGGTGGAATACCCCGCAAAACTTCGTTCACAATAAATGATCTGATATGTTCCTGATCTTTTTCGCTGATTTCGACAAACTGGAGCCCTACTCCCGGTTCGCTGTAGGGGCCGGTCCGGGCCGGACAGTTATATACCACTGCTGCCTCTGTGAGGACGCGGTGGCCGTTTAGGTCAACCTGGAGCGAGAGCCGTAGGTTCCGGACGGCATTCCGTGTTGTACGAAGAAACAAGCCTCGTTCAGACAGTTCCAGAGCATATGCTCCCTCAAAGTCCTCGAGCGGCATATTGGTAACTTTGACCGGCTGGGTCGTCCTGATCCTCATGCTTGTGCGGGGCGTTTTTTCCGCCGCCACCTGAACAGCGCGATAAAGCAGTTCTGGTGCAATGGGGCGACAAAGGCATTCTACAGCTCCCAGCTCGAAGCAACGCTGTTTTACAGCCAAGTCATCCTGGTCACTTATGGCGATGACGGGGAGGACGGCCGTGGGTGGATAGTCTCTGAGTTGCTGCATAAAGTCAAAACCGCTCTTTCCCTTGGGCGGAAGAGCGATAATTATAAGTGCAGGAAGTGCCACGGACGCCATCTGAAGCGCTTCTTCGGCAGTCGAGGCTTTGAAAATCTGATAATTAAAACGCTGAAGGAGCAGGGACGTATAGGCGAGGCTGCTCGGGTCGCCGTCTACAACCAACATGAATCGGCTTCTGCGATTTTGTCTGCTGAGTGAGGCGGCTATTTTGTGCTCAACCAGGTTCATCTCAACCTCAGAATTGCCCTTATCACCAGCGCATGCATCGGTAGTCTGTTTGAACAGATTTTCAGAAAAACAGTGGAAACGGAAAATAGCATAATTGATTTTTCTCACGCATCTACCGGTGGTATCCCTCTGACAACCTCGGTTCTGACAAAGCGTCGGATAAGGTCCTGGTCGTGGGATGCAATTTGGGCGAACTGAAGCCCCATCCCCGGCTCGCGGTACATGCCTCTGCCGGTCCGGCTACTATAGAGGACAATTGCAAGCACTTGTATTTTTTTATCATACAGATGGAATTGACAGGTCAGCTGGGTATGCACACTGGCAGGCTTATGGGTCCGGACAAACATTCCGCCTTCTGATAAATCAGTAGTGCACGCGTTATCAAAACAGTCGGAAGACGAATCAGTTGCATGAATGGGGAGCAGCGTTCTGATGCGAATATGGGACCGCGGGGTGGTCTCTATGGTTGTTTGAACGGCCTGATACAATTGCTCAGGTGAAATTGGCTTTGTCAAACACTTTGAAATTCCCTGCTGCAGACATTGTTTTTCGCCGATCAGGTCTTCTTGAGTTCTCAGGGCGATAAGGGGCACGTCCGCCGTGCTGGGGCTCTGCATGAGCTGTTTCATAAAAGCGAGGCCGTTCTCTTCCGCAAGGTCCGTTGCTATTATCACAAGAGACGGGACTGCGACCGCTGTCATGGTAAGGGCTTCTTTTGCTGTGGAAGCCGTAAGCGTCTTGTATGCAAAACGCTGGAGCAGCGCGGAAACGAAACAAAGGTGGTCTACGTTGCTGTCTACAACAAGAAGAAAACGGCCTTTTCGATCAGATTTGTTCCATTCAGCAAGTGTTGCATTCTCATGCATGCCTTTCCTCCTAGAAAATCCTACAGCAGAAACAACGAAAAAATACGGCAAGACAGCCGTTTTTTTACCGGTATTCTGATTATTTAATCCCTGTTGCTAATCGGATAAATATTCAATGCCTCGTGTAATCTCGCTCAGAATAAACTGCCGAATAATCTCTCTGTCTGCGGGTGAAATCCTGCGGAACTCAAGGCCCATGCCGAGTTCTTCGGAAGGATTTCCTATGACATGGTTGCTGTAGAGAACAACCGCTTCAGTAGTGACAAGATTCTTGTCTAATTGTAGCTGAAGAACGAGTCGCGTGTCAATGGGCGCAGGTCGTGTCGTCGGTAAGAAAATGCCGCGTTCCGAAAGTATGGCTGCAGATGCTCCCCCCAGTCCGTTGAACGACAGGTTGTTCACTTTTACAGGCAAAAGGGTCTTAATGCGAATGGTGCTGCGGGGTGTTGCTTCAAGAGCTGTCTGAATGATACGATACAGCCTGTCTATGTTGACCGGCGACGGAAGAGACTCTGCAACGTGCAATTCACGACAGCGTTTTTCCACCTGTAAATCAATCTGTTTCTGCAATACGATGATAAAAACAGAAGCAATGTAAGGGGTCTGGCGCACTTCACGAATGAACTCGAGGCCGGTCATATCAGGAAGGTCCAAGGCAGTGATAATGAGGGACGGACTGGACACAGCGGATATGGCAAGAGCTTCTCTGGCATTTGCAGCGGTGCAGATCTGGTAGCCCAGCCGCTGCAGAATAATGGACAGATAGTTAAGATTATATGCATCGCTGTCTACCAGCAGCAGAAACTTGCTGTTTCTGTCTGTTTTTCGGGGAGCTGTGGTTTTGCTGGAATTCATAATCGTTTATAGTCTTACCATGTTTCACGTTTTAGAGTAAGCCGGCGCTGCTTATCGTATAGATTTCGGGATATCCCGTAAAGCATTCTTTATCGCAGAATCAGGCTGATGGCATTTGTGCTGCATGCCCTGCGGCATAAACCGCATCCGAAGCAGTTGTGCGGATCAATGCACGCGAGAGATCTTCCGTTTTTAAAAGTGCCGGTGATTGCTTTAAAATGACATTCAGAGGCGCAAAGGCCGCAACCTGTGCAGAGCAACTCATTTACGTTGGCAACGTGCTCGGCGCGCTGCATGGTCTCTACTCCAATCTGCGCTAGGGTTTTCAAAGCAAGGCATTCGTGGGGAGAACAGTTGCAAATTGCGCCGATGAAAGGGGTCATCATCGTCCAGATGGTATGAACTGCTCCCTGGGCATCCATTTCCTTCATCTGGGCCACGGCCTCATCCGAAGAAAGTTGTTCAAGGCCCTCGGAAGAGGCTGTTCCAAAGGAGGCCATATCAATACCGTTGTACCAGGGGTCGGAGCCGTAGCTGACGGCATAGCAGCACCGGATTTCTTTTTTTTCCATGCTCCAGCGGCAGGCGCACGGCATGCGTACAACAGTCAAGGCCTGTTTTACCACCGTGCTGATTTCCTCAATGGGCAAAACCTGGCCGAAATGTTCAACCTTCGCTTTTGCAACGAGGGCTTTTGCCACGGTTTCGGGAAGCTTACCTTTCTTTTTATAGATTGTTTCCAGTCTGCCCAGTGTTTGAAACCCTTCTGCGAATGTGGTTGTCAGAAAATTTTCTATATACTGCTGGCGACGGATATCCGACAGCAGATCATGGGAATAATTTGCAGCATTTTTGTACCATATTTTTCCTTCACCATGGTGTGTGCAGAATTCACACATAAATACTCCAAACTACAAAAAAGTAATGTTTCATGCATATTGTATAGGAAAAAAAACTTGCTGACAATATTAATTGAGCTTTTTCCATTTAAAAAAACGGGGATACTTCCGGGAAGTGCATGGCGGAAACTCGGTTAGACGGCAAAGAGTACAGAGATTTTATTTGAAGTGCGTCAATGATAATATGCGTATGGTTTGCAGGTTATATTCGGAGAGAGATGGCTGGCAAGCATTCCTTATACGCCAAACGCTGTCACTGTTGACATTACGTAAGGTATTGTTTTACGTTAATTTTAGCTACATTATTATCAATAGTGCCGGAAATAGTACGCTTGTATTTTCCTCCCGCTGTTTCAAGAAGACTGACTTCAGAGCCATCCTTCTTTTCTGAACCGTCGAATTTGGTAAGAAGAAGCACCCGGGGACGCAAAAGGTCACGAGTCTGATGCCTGACCAGCCCGATTTCACCGGTGTCCAGTTTCACGAGCGTGCCAGCAGGAAACAATCCCATCATATTAACAAAGGCTTTCACCAGTGTAGGATCGAAGGCAGTGCCCCGCTTTTTTACTATAATGCGAATTGCCTGCTCCGGCGATATCTGGACTTTATAATATACCCGTGCAGCGGTAAGTGCTTCGTAGGCGTCCGCGAGGGTAATAATATGTGAGAAGGGGTGCTGTTGCAGTCTGTCGTCAATCCAGGGGTAGCCTTTATGATTTCCATGCTGATGATGCTCAAATGCAGCAACCATGGCGAGTTTCGTCATCCCCGGCGTATGGGAGAGAATCAACGCCCCTTCGATGGGATGCCGTTTGACGATCTCCCATTCCTCATCCGTTAACTTGTCCGGTTTATTGATAATCTCGTGAGGCACATTCACTTTGCCAATATCATGCAGTAGTCCGGCTACTCCCAGTGCCGCGATCTGCGCTTTACTGAATGAAAGAAAAGATCCGAGAGATATGGCAAGGATGGCAGTGTTTACCGAATGCGCAAACGTATATTCATCATACATTTTTATGCTGGTCAGGCCCATCAGAGCGTCCCGGTTGTTCAAAATGTCATCAACCATGGTTTGAACAGTCGTATTGATCTTCCGCATGTTGATCGCTTTGTCCAAATGGACCGTTTCCACCATCTCTTTGACTGTTTCTACGGCCTCCATAAAAATTTTTGCCGCCTGTTTTTTGCCCTCTTTGAGGGCGCCGCTGACGCCTTTATCAACAACCATTACCCGATGAAGTTCAACATGAGCGATCCCCTCTTTTTCGAGGACCTCCGTGATTCCACCCAGAGAGACGAAAAATGCAGGTTCTTTGTTCATCAGAAGGGCAAACCTGACCAGTTCTTTCTGGGTGAGTTCCGGTTTAAAAATAATTCCGCTTACTTCGAGACCGGTAAACTGTTCCATGAGCTGGGCAAGACCTTGATCCACGGGAATGGAGAGGGTCTCAAAAAACAGCTCGCCGCCCACAAGGTAGAAGGCGACTTTATCCCGGTCCGTCATCAGTGTCGTAATTGTTCCGAGAAGCTTTTCTGCAGATGCACGAAGGGATGGATGCTCTTCAGGATACAGAGTCGCATTTCTCATTACCGCGGACAGCTGCTGGAAGGCGGTTTTTGCTGCGCCTATCAGGTGCTGTTTGGCGATAAAGGATTCACGATTCTGGTCGGGCCTGTCAAGCTGCGGTTCTGCCATTGCCCTGTCTCCTTGAGATTTCTTCCATGGCCCGCTGCGCAGCGGTCCGGAGCTCAAGCTGAAGTTTCCGGGGTTTCCACCATCGAATGCGGGTATATCTCTTTAAAAAATCTGCTGCGTCCCGACCACCGATTTTGGCGAGCGACTTAATAGCTTCTATCGTATGATCCTGTTCCCTTTTTTTAATCGGTCGTTTTTCGAGAAAAGCGATAAGAAACCGGGATTCTTCAGCGCTGGCATGGGAGATGCCGGCAAAGCCCCGAATTGCCATTACCCGGATGTCCTCCTCCGGGTCTTCCAGGAATTTCGCGAGAAGCCCGGCCGCCTTTTTTCCGCCCAGGGAAACCAGTCCCTTGACAACTTCTTGCCGTATTCTGGCATCCGGATAATCCGCGACTTTTTGGAAATAGGTGAATGCCTGTTCCGATTTGCTTTCCCCCAGAATGCTTACAACATTACGAACAACATACCAGCGATGGTCCGAAAGATATACGCTTAACAGCTGGAGCTGATTCTTCCCAAAATCCTTCAGAAGCCCGAGGAAAAAGACGCGCATCGACCTGTCCTGCTCTTCGGCCAGGAGTTCCAGCAGAACTCCCGTGGTTTCGGTTTCGAAAATGGTCAGGTACGCATAGGCAGAGCGGTATTGTGGAGAACCTTTTGGGTGGGTGCGCATGGCATTGATCGTTTCGGCAATGGTGGCTTTGGAAACAAATTTTTGAATGGCCTCTTCCATGCGGGGTTTAAAAGCGGTTTCTACCGGCATTTGAAACGCCCGAAAGATGAGAGAGGCAAGATCATAATCTTGTTGTTTCAGAAGATAGCTGAGAATATCCTCAAGTTGATGGACAATGCCGGAGAAGACTTCAAGATCATGCTCCTCGGTTGAAGAGCGGTGAGGGTTTCTTACCTGGGGGAGAAGGAAAATGAGGGTGCGTACCGCGGCTTCAATAATGTCCGCTTCAAGGCCCAATTCTCCCATCGTTTTAAGCTCTTCCATCTCCTGTGTGGTGTATTCTCCCAGTTCTCGCGCCATTTCACCAATATCGGCCGGAACCGGTTCGGCAACAAGGGTTTGCGGAGAGGGGGGCGGGCCCGATGGTGTCGGTTTTTTTTCTGACGATTTTTTCAAAAGCGCGGTAACCTGTTTCAGATTCCAGACATTGGAAAAACGGCCGGACAAAATTTCATGAAGTTCATTCGGCACGTGTTCCTCAATTTCTGCTTTTTGTTCGTTTGCCGTTTCTGCGTCGAAGTCGCCATACAGTTTTCCGCCGATAAGTCCGTCCCGCAACGGCGGTTCAAGTGAAAGGGCTGATTGCGCCAGTTTTTCGAACATGGCATCGCTCTGGTTCGGATATTTCTCGCGGATTTCGCGGCCTGCTTCCTGATACAGTGAAAAGAGCCTGTCTTCAACGCTTTCGTGTTCCTCACGGGTCCTTCTGGCGGCTTCCGCCATGCCGGCTCCGAAGCCTTCCGGATCGCTCATTAAATCACTGAGAACCAGAGTGCGGCCCGAAGGCAATAGGTCTTGCGGAACCGGGGTCTGAGCAAGCTTTTGCGCGTTTGCTTTTGCGTCTGTAGCGGCATCTGATTTTACGGAGATGATTTCTCCGAGACCTGCTTCAGTGACCTTGATATTCAGGGCATCCGACTCCCAGAGAATCGAAGAGATTCCGTTTTTCATTCCCAATTCTTCCGGTGAAAGCGCAAGTGCTTTCAGCAGCAACAGGAGTTCTGCTTCTTGCAGTCCCTCGTTGAAGAATATTTCCCGCATTCCTTTTGCGAACAGATCCTGCGCCACGGGCTTATTGACTTGCGTATCTTTGCCTACCGGGATGGTTTCGTAGGTAAAATATGTTTTTTGAATGCCAAGATGGTACACCGGTGTGGTTTCTAGAAAACGAGACAGTGCTTCGTAGGATTTTTTTATGGACTGCGAATACATGGGATTATTGGACGGATACAGCTTTACCGCCCTGATAGCGGCAATCAGGCTCCGCATAACATCCGGGACATCAGGAGGGATTGTTCCCTGAGGTTTTGCTTCTTCTTGCATAGTGTTCAGAATATCATAAGAGTGTTTTAGTGTCAAAAAAAATTGGGGAAGATGCTGACTACGAAACAGCAGCCAAAACAATCACAAAAACGCAGAACGCAGCGTGTTTCGGGACGGGGTGTTAATCAGGAATTGCTTTCTCGACCCGTGAAAGGAGTTCTCCCGTGTGTAACCGGGTGATCAGGAGATCTCCCGCGGCGACCTGAGACGACTCTTTAAGGATAATGCCGGTAGGATACTTTTTCGTAATGCTGAACCCGCGGGAGAGAATGCCGAGTGGATTCAAATGGCCGAGCGCTGCTGTGAACGAGAGGAGGGCTGCTCGTTTTTTCTGCATGTTGTTTCCGATTCCCGTCGCGGCCCTTTCCGTCAATTCGTCCACTCGCTGAGCGTACTGTTCCAGCTGTTGGCGGGGATTTCCGAGAAGCTGCTGGCTTTGTTTGCACAACAAGCGGGTCTGTTCAATACGCAATCGAATATTTCTGATAAGGCCGGCCTCAAGGGTGGCAAGGCGTTTGCGGAGGTGTTCTTCCGTTTCTACCACCATTTCCGCTGCGGCGGACGGAGTTGGAGCTCGGAGATCAGACACAAAATCCGCAATCGTATAGTCCGTTTCATGTCCGACAGCGGATATTATCGGGATTTTCGATGCGGAGAAGGCGCGGGCGACTTTTTCTTCATTGAAGGCCCACAGGTCTTCGAGAGAGCCACCGCCCCGGCCGATAATCATTACATCCGCCTTCTTCTCGCGGTTGAAAAAGCGGATTGCATCGACAATTGCCGGAGCTGCGTCCGCGCCTTGTACGGGCACGGGGTAGATAAGGATTTGGATTCGCGGATGCCTTCGTTTCATCACGCGCAGAATGTCCTGCAAGGCCGCACCGCTTGGCGACGTAATAATCCCGATGCGCCGGGGAAGCGCCGGGATGGATTTTTTGCGTTCCCGGTCAAACAAACCTTCTTTTTCAAGCCGGGCTTTGAGCTGTTCGAATGCCAGCTGAAGCGCTCCGATGCCTTTGGGTTCGACATATTCAAGGATGAGCTGGTATTCTCCCCGCGGTTCATAAACAGTGACTCTTCCCCGGCAGGTTACGTACATACCGTGTTGCAGGGTGAATTTTATGAACCGTTGGGCAGAGCGAAAAAGCACCGCGCGGATCTGGCTGTGTTCATCCTTGAGGGTGAAATACGCGTGGCCTGATTGGGGAAGGCTGAAATTGGAAATTTCTCCTTCAACCCAGATCTCGGGAAGGGAGTTTTCCAAAAGATTTTTAATCCGGCCGGTAAGTTGCGTGACGGTTAGAATATGGGTTTCCATGATGATGCTCACGGCACTTCATGACTCTGCAAACAGTTATGTTTTGATATGTATTCTTTGAATGGAAAGCGCCTTGCCGCTTTTGGCGTCAATGTCAAGAAGCACTGCACAAAGATGGACCGGCCCCTTCGGGATTTCGAAACGATGCGGGGTTTGATATAAAAACCGCGCGATGGCCTGCTCTTTTTTCACTCCGATGATTGAGTCTGTGGGGCCTGTCATGCCTACGTCGGTAATAAAGCCGGTGCCGCCCGGAAGGATGCGTTCATCCGCGGTCTGTACATGCGTGTGAGTCCCGATCACCGCGCTTGCTTTGCCGTCCAGGTGCCAGGCAAGAGCTATTTTTTCCGAAGTCGCCTCCGCGTGAAAATCAATGATTATGACCGGCGTCTGCTTCTTGAGCTTCTCGATTTCGCGTTCGGCGACGCGGAAGGGATTGTCGAGGTTCGACATGAAAACGTTTCCCTCCAGGTTCAGCACCGCGGCGTCTCCTGCACTGCGCGTGGAGACGACCACGCTGCCGGATCCCGGATTCCCCGCGGGGTAGTTCGCAGGCCTGATAAGCCGGTCTTGTTTATTGAGATACGGCTCGATTTCTTTTTTATCCCAGATATGATTGCCGGATGTCAGGACGTCGACTCCGAGAAAGAACAGTTCGTCAGCAATCTCTGACGTGATGCCGAAACCTCCGGCGGCGTTTTCACCGTTTGCAATCACGAGATCAGGGTGATGAGCTTCAATCAAACCGGCGAATTGCGCTTTCAGCGCCTTCCTGCCCGGTTCTCCGATAATATCACCGATGAATAAAACCTTCACGGAATTCCCCCTTGCGCATGTCCTGTCTCCGCAACGCGGTTACTTCGCATACTCCACATATCTGCTTTCCCGCACTACGGTTACCTTGATCTGGCCGGGGTAGGAAAGTTCCTGCTCGATTTTCTTGGCAATATCGCGGGAGAGCTGGGCCGAATGAGCATCTGAAAGGTCCTCCGGTTTTACAATAATCCTGATTTCCCGTCCCGCCTGAATGGCATAGGATTTTTCTACACCCTTAAAGGTGTTTGCCGTCTGTTCCAGCTGTTCCAGCCGCTTTAGGTAGCTCTCCAGTGTCTCGCGCCGGACGCCGGGTCTGCCTGCCGAGAGAGCATCTGCTGCGGCAACCAGCACGGATTCAACGCTGCTCGGTTCCCCTTCGCCGTGATGCGTCATAATGGTGTTGATTACTTTTGGAGATTCACCATATTTTTTGGCGATATCAGCGCCGATCTGAGGATGTGTTCCCTCCACCTCGTGGTCCACAGCCTTGCCCAGATCGTGGAGCAGGCCTGCGCGGCGCGCCAGCTTTTGGTCGACGCCGCATTCCGCCGCCATAATGCCGGCGAAGTAGGCGACCTCTCGTGCGTGCATGAGCACGTTCTGGCCGTAGCTTGTCCGGTATTTGAGTCTGCCGATGAGCTTGATGATTTCCGGATGCATATTGTGGATGCCGAGGTCGAAGGCCGCTTTTTCACCCTCTTCCTTCATGGCAATATCCAGGTCTTTTTTGACTTTTTCCGCGATTTCTTCTATGCGGGCAGGGTGGATCCGCCCGTCGTGAATAAGCCGCTCGATGGTCAGGCGGGCGATTTCTCTCCGGAGCGGGTCATAACAGGAAAGAATGACCGCCTCGGGTGTATCATCGATGATCAGGTCGATCCCGGTTGCGGCTTCAAGGGCCCGGATATTGCGTCCTTCCCGACCGATGATTCTTCCTTTCATTTCATCGTTCGGCAGGTTCACAACGGATACCGTTGCTTCCGCGACATAGTCGCTTGCGTAGCGTTGGATGGCAAGGCTGATAATATTTTTAGCCTTTTTATCGGCTTCTTCTTTCGCTTCATCCTCGATCCGTTTGATGGTTTTTGCCGCCTCGTATTTGGCTTCATCTTCCATGGAAAGCATAAGCTGTCGCTTTGCTTCTTCGGCGGTCATACTCGCTATTTTTTCGAGCATAAGACGCTGTTCATGCAGTCCCTTTTCGAAACGTTCTTCCGTTTCTGCTACGATTTTTTCCTTCGCTGTAAGCTCTCGTTCGCGACGGCTGGTGTCCGACTCCCTTTTTTCAATCGTATCGAACTTCTTTTCGATAATTTCTTCCCGCTGAGCAAGTCGTCGCTCCTGGTTCTGGAGCTCTTGCCGTTTATCGCGATTTTCCTTTTCAAAGTCAGCCCGCGCCTGGTAGAGTTTGTCTTTAACCTCAAGTACGGCTTCCTTGCGTTTTGTCTCGGCCTCGCGTTCCGCCGTCGAAATAATTTTTGCCGCTTCTGCCTCCGCGTCCCTGATTTTTGATGCCGCCGCCCGTCCCTTGATCATAAGGCCGAGGCCGAATCCTACGGTAAGTCCGGCTAATGCAAGTAAAATATAACTTTCAATCATGTTTTTCCTCCTGGTACCTCTTCTGCAACCCGGCAAGGCGCTCCTTGATTCTCTTTTCTTCGCCTTGCTCCGTGGGTCGATAGTATTCCCGCTTCTGCGGCAGGTAGTCTTGGGCGACATAGTGGCCCGGATAATCGTGCGGGTACCGGTAGCCTTTGCCCCGGCCGAGCCGGGCCGCTCCTTTGTAATGCGAATCTTTGAGATGGTCCGGCACCGCCAACAAGGTTCCCGCTTCCAAATCCTTCATAGCTGCTTTGATGCCGAGGCAGGCGGCATTGCTTTTAGGTGCTGCAGCGATATAAACAGCAGCCTGCGCAAGCGACAGTGCTCCCTCGGGCATTCCTATGCGTTCAACCGCCTGGTATGCCGCTGTGGCGACAAGGAGTGCCCTCGGGTCCGCATTTCCTACGTCTTCGCTCGCAGCAATCACGATTCTGCGGGCAATGAACAGCGGGTCTTCGCCGGCATATATCATTTTTGCCATCCAATAAAGTGCTGCCTGCGGGTCGCTTCCGCGCATGCTTTTGATAAATGCGGAGATAGTATCATAGTGCTCGTCTTCATCGTAAACCAGCGCTTTTTTCTGGATGGATTCTTCCGCCGTTTGTAGATCAAGCAGGATATTGCCGTCCGAAGCCGGTGTTGTGGAAAGTACGCCGAGCTCGAGAGCATTCAGAGCACGTCGGGCGTCCCCGTTGGATTTTGCAACGATAAGATCGAGTGCTTCAGGCGTCAGGGTTACGGGCAGGGTGCCAAAACCCCGTTCCTTGTCTGCAAGAGCCCTGAGAAGCAAAGCTTTGATATCATCATTTTTGAGCGGTTTGAATTCGAAAATCTGAGAACGGGAAGAAAGTGCAGGGATGATGGCAAAAAATGGATTTTGCGTTGAGGCTCCCACAAGGGTAACGGTCCCCTGTTCTACATCAGGAAGAAGCGCGTCCTGCTGCACCCGCGTGAAACGATGTATTTCATCGATGAACAGTATGGTTTTCGTGCCGTTCTGCGCACGTTCGTTTTCGGCTTCCAGGGTGACTTTTCGTATATCAGCAATGCCTGCTGTTACCGCGTTGAGGGATACAAAGCGGGCCTGGCTGCGCTCGGCAATCAGGTGCGCAAATGCGGTTTTTCCCACGCCCGGAGGCCCGAACAGAATAATCGACACGAAACGGTCTGCTTCGATGGCCCGGCGCAGGAGCTTGCCCGGTGCGAGAATGTGCTCTTGCCCCATGAATTCGGAGAAATCGCGGGGCCGCATTCTCCACGCAAGCGGTGCATCAGCGGGGCGGGACGAGGCAAAGTCAGCCGTTAATTGTTTTTTGGGGTTCTTGAGGCCCAATGTGTTTACTTCAGGAGGATGCAGGGTGGCTTGTGATGGTCAGGAAACCGAACCAGAGCAGGACAACACCGTACGTGGGATATCAAACATCAAGTGGTTTGCAGATATTTCAGGAACAGCACATTGACAACAGCTGCTGTCAAAATCCAACACAGGAAAACTATATTAGTACTGGCTGGTCTGTCCTCTAGGTTTTGTTGCAGTTTATATCTGCAAAATATCTCCATGGTCTCCGAGTGTTGCATTACTGGTAAAATCTTCTTGCGGTACTGTTAAACACTCACTGCTTTGAAGATTCGTATTCTTCCGGTTGCCTTCCGTGTATTACGTTTATACTGAATGCTATCACAAGCGCCGGAGCCCTTACATCCTGCCCCTTTCTTTATATGCGCTGATCAACGATTAAAAAATAATTATGATGCCGTTTTGAAAGGTTATTGAAATCCCCCGCATTTGCCGTGCAGACATTCTTGATTCCTGGTATAAACCAGGTGGGTGCCATGTCGAAAAGTTTAGGCTTCCCAGTCTTGCCTGGGCATGCACACCCTTTCCGTATGATGGCTCCCGTTATTTTTTATTCACGAGGAACAAGATCTATCTATCACGCGCAAAGCAGGGGGAAATATATCTTTTACGTATTATATACCAGAATCACACAGAAATGGCAAGGGGAAAAAAGGAATACATTCCTAGGCTAGATGTAAAAAACGTTTAATTTCAATTAATTATCGCATATTGTACGTGGGCAATCCAAAAAGGGTAGCTTCTTAAGAAAATATGTTTTCGGGAAAAAATTCAGTGAAAGGCAAAGATTTTTTATTTGTCATTATCAATTTGTTCGGTAAGATTCAGAAGTCGTTTTGCAGCCGTATCTGTCGTTTCCTCCAGAGCACTGAGTTGATCGCGAAGGCGATATAGTTCGTCAGTAATGGTAAGTGCAGTCAGAATGGCCACGCGAAGCGGGTCTACAGTGCCCGTTCCTTTTTGCACATCCTTCATTTTGTCATTCAGGAACGAGGCCAGCTCACGGATATACTCCGGATTGTTCTGGCCTTTAATGCTATATGTCTGGCCAAATATCTCAACCTGCACACTCTCCATAATTAAATATCCATCAGTCTTGAGCAGTTGTCCCCGTCTTATAG
This sequence comes from uncultured Nitrospiraceae bacterium, assembly GCA_964586075.1. Taxonomy (GTDB): domain Bacteria; phylum Nitrospirota; class UBA9217; order UBA9217; family UBA9217; genus JBAZLV01. Next base: position 33,870 of record CAZPGZ010000017.1, read on the forward strand.
CAGCGCGTCGACGTATTCCTTTGGGTTAAAAATCCGAAGGTCTTCGATGCCTTCCCCGATTCCCACGAACTTTACCGCAAGTCCCAGTTCTTTGTATACGGCAAAGACGATGCCACCTTTGGATGTTCCATCAAGCTTGGTAAGCACGATGCCGGTAAGGCCCACCGCATCATGAAACATTTTTGCCTGGACCAGCGCGTTCTGACCGGTATTCCCGTCGAGCACAAGGAGCGTTTCATGCGGCGCTCCCGGCAGCTCCCGCGATATAATACGGTGCACTTTTTTCAGTTCTTCCATTAGGTTGGATTTTGTATGCAGTCTTCCCGCCGTATCTACGATAAGCACATCCATGGATCGGGCTTTTGCAGCGGAAACAGCGTCAAAAACCACTGCTCCCGGGTCCGCCCCTTCCCGATGCTTGATCACGGGAATCCCTGCGCGTTCCCCCCAGATCGAGAGTTGTTCAGAGGCAGCCGCGCGAAACGTATCTGCTGCAGCGAGCATCACTTTTTTTCCCTCGGTCTGAAGACGATGTGCGAGCTTTCCAATGGTCGTTGTTTTTCCGGTTCCATTCACACCGACGACGAGGACCACCGCCGGGGATGTTGTAAGAGAAAAAACGGAAGATTGAGCGGAGAGAATTTCGTACAGTATCTGCTTGAGCCGATCTTTTACCTGGACCGGTGTGGAAAGTTCCTGGCGGTTGAATCTGTCCCTCAAATCCTTCAGCACCCATGAAGCGGTTCCCATTCCCACATCAGACGCAATAAGCGCTTCTTCGAGTTCATCGAGAAAAGTTTCATCAATCTTTTCTCCCAGGATAAGCGAGCCTATTTTATCGCTGAAGCCTTTACGGGTTTTTGCCAAGCCGTCGCGCAGGCTGCGGAGAACATTGAGCATCACATACCTCAGATATCCAGCGGGAGCTTTCCGGATATATCAGACGCGTTCCGCTGGCTGGTTTTTGCTGTTTTAAGGCCCGGTTGCTTAGGCTCTTCAGTGGTTTCCTGTGTATGCGAGGGAGCCGGGGAGACAGCGTGACGATAGAGATAGCGATCATGCATTTTGCTGAATGTAGTCCATTCGCCTTCGCCCACCTGTTCTTTCTTGATGGTTGCGCTGAAATTATTGATCTTGGCAGCGAGATCGTCAAGGTAGTTGATGATGAGCGCTTCCCGAATTTTTGGCCTCTTGGGTGAACCATACTCATATTCACCGTGATGTGAGAGCATAATATGCTTGATCAGCATGGCAAGTTCAGCAGGGAAATCCGGAAGAGCATTGATTTTTTCCGTGACCATTTCATATCCGAGGGAAATATGGCCCAACAGGCGGCCTTCCGTCGTGTATTCAATCGATTTTTTTACGGACAGTTCGCGCACCTTGCCGATGTCATGCAGAAAGGCACCCGCAGTCACCAGGTCCATATCCGCAGAAGGAAAATGTTTTGCAACATCCCGGGCGAGCGTTATAAGCTCCACCACGTGTTCGAGCAGACCTCCGATATAATTATGGTGCAAAGCTTTGGCAGCGGGCATTTTTTTAAACGGTCCCATGAATGCTGGATCGTTTAAGAAAGCGTTCAGAAGCCGTTGCAGATGGGGGTTGGACAGCGCGGTCACAATGGTTTTCAGCTCTGCCACCATGTCCTCCCCGTTGCGGGGCGACGATTCCAGAAAGTTGGAGATGTCCACTGAGGCATCGTCCACTTTTTCGAGCTGCTTCATCTTGATCTGCATGCTGCCCTGATAATTGGACACCATTCCTTTAATGCGAACAAAATCCTCACGCTCGAACTTTCCCGCTACATCGTCGGCATTGTCCCACAGTCTGCCGTCGATCTCGCCTGTTTTATCCGCAAGTTTCAGGGAAAGATAGGTTACACCGTTTTTTGCTGTGGATATCTGCTTGGACGTTACGAGATATATTTCCTCGATCCAGTCGCCTTCTTTAAGAGATGCAATAGTCTGCATGCTGCTCCTTTTGCTTTAATGACGTGATATTAAACTATCCCCCGGACATTGTCAAACGGAAAGGAACTTATAGTAGGGAAGTGGGTGTCGTTCCTGAACTGTTTTTCTCTGCGGCAACGTTATCGTTCTTTTTACAACGTACTGCCAGCGCGAAAATAATCAAATTGGTGCCATCTGCTTGCATCTTGTGCAAAAAAAACTATAATGGATCAGATTCCCTTCACTCTTGAGAAAACTGAGACGAGGATTTTAGCATGAGTAAATACTGGAGTTCAGTGGTACACGGTCTTATGCCTTATACACCCGGAGAGCAGCCAAAGATTCCCAAGCTGATCAAACTCAACACGAATGAAAACCCTTACGGCCCTTCGCCCCGCGTTCTTGAAGCACTCAGACAGGAAGCGGGAAACACACTGCGGCTGTATCCTGATCCCAATGCGGACCGTCTTAAGGCGGCTGTAGCCGATTATTATTCTGTAACATCTGATCAGGTTTTTGTCGGCAACGGCTCTGATGAGGTTCTGGCGTTCACGTTTATGGCTTTGCTCAAACAGCCGCGGCCGGTTCTTTTTCCGGATATTACCTATAGTTTTTACCCGGTTTTTTGCAGACTATTCGGGGTGTCTTACGAAACAGTGCCTTTGCGTGATGCCTTTGAGCTGTGCGGCAAGGATTATTCAGGCGCCAATGGAGGCATTATCTTCCCCAACCCGAATGCTCCTACCGGCAGGCTGTTGCCGCTGGCCTCCATTGATGAACTGCTGCAAAGAAACACCGAATCCGTTGTGGTCGTCGACGAAGCGTATATAGACTTCGGTGGCGAGTCCGCGGTCGCACTGATCGACCGGCATCCCAATCTGTTGGTAATTCAGACTTTCTCCAAGTCCCGGTCTCTTGCCGGATTGCGTGTGGGCTTTGCGGTCGGACATTCCGCACTGATTGAAGCATTAGAGCGTGTGAAAAACAGCTTTAATTCCTATCCTCTTGACCGCTTTGCGATTGCTGGAGCGGTTGCTGCCGTTGAAGACCGTGATTATTTCGAAGAAACCCGGAAAAAAATTATCAGGACCAGAGAGTCTCTGTCAAAAAATCTTTCGTCGCTCGGTTTTCATGTCATACCGTCAGCAGCAAATTTTATTTTTGCCGGGCATTCTGAACGAAGTGCAGTCGAATTATTCAAAAAATTACGAGAGCATTCGATTCTTGTGCGTCATTTTTCTCTGCCCCGCATTGAAAACTACCTGCGCATTACGATCGGCACAGATGAAGAATGCGCGATTCTGGTCGACACTTTGAGAACAATTCTGGGGATGGCCAAATAACAGAAAAAGTGCTTTTCTACTTTTTGGGACGGCTTTTCCGACTTTTTACTGGCAGATTTTTTAAGCAGACTGTTTGGGTTGGAAAAGGCATTTCAATGCCTTCTTGCTTAAGCCGGGAATATATACGCTTGCGCAGTTCGTGCAGGACCGGTTGCTGATAAAGAACATCCTGCACCTGGCAGCTGAGCGTGAAATCATGGGATGAGGCACCGAACCCAGGAGTGAAGAATACCGTTGGCGCGGATTCCTTCACGATCCCTTCAATATCGAGCACTGCGTTCTTCATTTCATCCCGGAGAATGCGTTCAGCAAACGCGGGGTCTGTGTCCGTATGCACACTGATGGGCATCTGAACGGCGATTCTCCTTTCAGGGAGGTAGTAGTTCGTTACTACGCTTTGGGACAGTTTGCTGTTCGGAACAATGACCATGTTGCTTGCCGGTGTGCGGATTTTTGTAGTACGCCAGCCTATGTCGACAATATGGCCTTCCTGGCCGGTTTCCAGCCGGATAAAATCACCAACCCGCACTGTTTGCTCCGCAAGTATATGCATGCCCGCAAACAGATTCGAAAGGGTGTCCTGAAGCGCCAGGGCCATGGCAAGGCCGCCGACGCCAAGAGCAGTAATAATCGGCGTGATGGAAAACCCGAGATAGTTCAGCGCGATGAGAAAACCGATTGCATAGATCGTAGCTTTCGTTACGCCGAGAAGCAGCCCGGTAACGGAAATGGGAAGGCCGGATTTTTTTAGGAAGAAATCAAGCATTCTGCCGCTTACGTTCGCGAGGCCCATCGTGACAGTTACGATGAGCGACAGGTACATACCGGCGACTATGGAAGGAACATACGCAGCAGGAAGGTCGGCGAGACGAAGCGCGATATAAATCGCAAGGAGAAGAATAAGCAGGGTCAAGGGGACCTGCAAACCTTTTTCAAAAAAATCCACGACATGCAGCGCGGAATCCCGAATCACATGACGCAGAATGCTGAAAAAAATCTTCTTAAGCGCAAGAAGAACCGCAGCAATGGCAGCGATAATAATGAGGGTAAGGAAGATTTGATAGTAGCCATTCATAAAATCAGGACCCGAAGCCATATTCATTATCCGCGGATTACCTGTAATCGAGATGTCTACCCGGCCAGGAGCGGCGTGAAGCAGACTTCAGGTATAGAAAAATCTGATCTATAACCCGTAGCAGAACGAGCTGCAATAAAGAACGATTACCGCTTTCGTACGTATACACGGTATTCATCCTTTTCTTTTTTAAAGCCGAGATATTCGTGCCCTGTTCTTTCGCACCAAGCCGGCATGTCCCTTTCAATGCCGTCGTCATCTGCCTGCACTTCAAGTATCTGACCAGACTGCATCTCTTTAATTTTGGTCGAGGTCTTGAGAATCGGCATCGGGCAGGCAAGGTTGACGCAGTCCAGTATTTCGTCCGGCGTTATATCCTGAATGTCCATTGTATTCTCGAATGAATGCTGCAACGCCAGTAAAACTCGCAGGATCGCCCTTCCTGAACGACTCTGCACCTGGTGAGGCAGGAATGTCAACTACTCCATTTCGTGTTCATGGTCTGAAGTGGCTGGCATCTGCACCGGCGAGGGAACGCCTTTTTTCTTGTAGTAATCGTCGAGCGCCGATTTAAGCGCTTCCTCCGCGAGTACCGAACAATGCATTTTCACTTTTGGAAGGCCGCCGAGCGCTTCAGCAACCGCGGCATTGGAGATTTTAAGCGCCTCTTTGATGGATTTGCCTTTCACCATGTCGGTTACCATGCTGCTTGTGGCGATGGCTGCACCGCACCCGAAAGTCTTGAATTTCGCTTCTGTAATGATGTCGTTTTCGACCTTGATGTAAAGACGCATAACGTCACCGCACACGGGGTTGCCCACGGTGCCGACCCCGTCCGCGTCCGGGATTTCGCCTACATTATGCGGTTGAGCGAAATGTTCCATTACTTTTGTGCTGTACTGTTCCATAATAATACTTCCTCCTCTGTTAAGCGTTCTCTTTTTTTATCATGTCTTCATAGAGAGGCGACATCTCCCGCAACCGCTGGACAATGGGAGGCAGCGTTTCTATGACATAATCAATATCTTCTTCGGTATTTCCTGTCCCCAGCGACAAAAGCAGCGTTCCATTGGCCACTGCTGCGTCGGTGCCGATGCACACTAAAACGTGAGACGATTTGAGGGCGCGCGAAGTGCAGGCTGATCCGCTGGAGACCGAGATTCCCTGCATATTCAAGAACAGGAGCATGGATTCCCCCTCCACATACCACATGGACAGGTTCAGATTGTGCGGAAGCCTCTTGACCGGATGGCCGTTAATTACGATGTGGTCTATTTTTTCTACAAGCCCCTTCTGAAGCCGGTCTCTGAGGGCAGAAACGAACGTCATTCTGCGGGGGATGTCCGCTGCCGCCAGTTCGGCAGCCTTGCCCAAACCGACAATGCCGGGAACGTTCTCGGTTCCTGCGCGTCGGCCATCTTCCTGGATGCCGCCCTCCAACTGCGGTTTGATGCGTACACCTTTTCGGACATACAGCGCCGCAGCTCCCTTTGGTCCGTAGAACTGGTGGCCGGAAAGAGACAGAGCGTCCACTCCCAGCTCTTGTATGTTCACGGGGATCCAGCCAACAGACGCCACCGCGTCCGTATGCAGCAGCACGCCTTTTTCTCTCGTGATTTTAGAAATTTCTTCAATAGGTTCGATGGTCCCGATTTCGTTGTTTGCGTGCATGACCGAAACGAGAATGGTTTCTTTCGTGATGGCCTTCGCGATGTCATCCGGATTTACCAAGCCAGTTTTGTCGGTATTGATATAGGTAACTTTAAACCCGGCCTTTTCGAGTGTTTTCACAGGATGGAGGACGGAAAAGTGCTCAATTTGTGAAACAATGATATGGTTGCCTTTTTGGCTGTTGGCCTGCACCAATCCTTTTATGGCGAAGTTATTGGATTCCGCGCCGCTCGACGTAAAAAAGACCTCTTCCGGTTTTGCGCCGATAAGCCCGGCAGTCGCAACTCTGGCTTCTTCTACCGCATTCTTGGCTTCCCGTCCTATATCATGCAGGTTCGAGGGGTTGCCGAACTTCACGGTAAAAAACGGCAGCATGGCCTCCAGCACTTTCGGATGCACCGGTGTCGTGGCTGCGTGGTCTAGATACACCTTTCTCATAATTAACAAGCCCTCCTTCCTGCTGCTGGCAACTTCTTTTTTAACTTTACCGGAGCAGCCGGTTGTCGGTGCAGAAGATCTTCGAAACTGATGCTGTCGAGCGCTTCCTCCAGCTTTGCTCCGACTTTTGCCCATACCATCTTTGCGACGCAGTCATCCGTCTGGTGGCATTCCGTGGACTCACCCGGTTCGAGACAATGCGATAATGCAATGGGTCCTTCCAGCACCCGGACAATGTCTCCTACGGTCAGTTCCGCAGGTTTTTTCGCAAGGAGGTACCCCCCCGATGGACCGCGGACGCTCTCAATAAGCCCGGCTTTTCCCAATCGGTGCAGGATTTGTTCAAGATAGGAGAACGAAATGCCCTGCCGCTCCGCGATTTCTTTGATCGTTATCGGACCTTGACCATAATGACGGGCAATTTCTACAACCGCCCTGACTCCGTATTTTCCTTTTGTAGACAGCTTCATGCGTCTCCACTGAAGTTGCCATGTGTTTCTTGTGCACTCCAGTTGTAATAACCATAACAAACTTGACCAATTTTGTCAAGTATATTGTTCGCTGGTTTCTTCTTCCCTTCAGAACCAGGGCAAAAATATTTTGTTTGCGAACAGATATGATTATGCTATACTTCCGCACATGCAGCAAACCACTCCGCATAATCCCATCACCAGCAAAGAAAACAGTATTGTTAAGTACTTGCGCTCACTTTCCGACCCGAAAGTACGAAAACAAAAGCGCGCTTTTTTAATCGAAGGCTTCAAAATGGTTGAAGAGGCGTTGCGGGAGGATCTCGGAATTGCCATGGTCGTCGCGACGCCGGATCTTGTCCGGCATCACGGGAAAGGTGTTCTGAAACTTGCAGAAGCGAAAGCAACAGAAATTTGCTGGATATCAGAACGTCTGCTGAGTACCATATCCGAAAGCAAAACGCCTCAGCCTGTTTTGGCCGTGGCAAATATCAAAGAGCATGCAGAAGAGGAATTGTTTGACCGCGCTTCAAAGCTCATTGTCATGCTGCACGAGCTTCAGGATCCCGGCAACCTCGGCACCATTGTCAGAACTGCGGAAGCGACAGGCGCGGCAGGGGTGGCTCTTACTTCCAGGACAGTTGACCCGTTCAACGCAAAATCTCTGCGGGCTTCGATGGGCAGCGCACTCCGCCTGCCGCTTGTGCATATCGGCAGCGGAGATGCTTTTATGCAAGAGTGCAGACAGAGGGGTTTTCAGACGGTTGCGACGGTATTAACAGGCGAAAAAACGCATTTTGACATTGATCTGACGAAGCCGACACTCGTAATTCTGGGCCAGGAGGGGGGAGGGTTGCCGCAGGAAATGACGGAAAACGTGGATTGGCTTGTTCGCATCCCCATGGCGGAAACTATTGAATCGCTGAATGTCGCCACGGCAGCAGCCGTTATTCTTTATGAGGCAGTGAGACAGCGGTCTTTCAAATAAATGATGTTGCGGGCTGCATAAAATAAGGAGAAGTTGCAGCAGTTTCTTTGCGGTTGGTCTCAGGAAAATTTGCAGAAATGTTGATGGAAGAATGCTGAGATGGCCTGGCAACTTGGTGGTCCCAACGGGAATCGAACCCGTGTCTCCGGCGTGAGAGGCCAGCGTCCTAGGCCGCTAGACGATGGGACCAGCTTGGAAAAGATTTTGGCTGAAAATTGTAAAATTTGCTCTTTTTACAATTGGTGGTTGTATGGTTGGGGGAGGAGGATTCGAACCCCCGTAAACAGGTTCAGAGCCTGTCGTCCTACCACTGGACGATCCCCCAGGGTGAATTCAGATTTAGCACTATATACAAAACCAGATTGAGTGTCAAGGGCAAACAAAAGCATTTTTTAAGCGCGCGGAAATCGCAAAAACGCCCAGTATTTGAAACAGGAATAACGTTTTCCGAACTACACGGGATCAATTCCTGCGACAAGGAATCCCCTGGCTTCTGCCAGGGGAGGAATGCAGTAAGTCGCAGGAGGTCGCGTTTATCGAAGGAGCCCCCGGCTCGAGCCGGAAGGGGCTCAACTGAGGAAGTCCGCCAGTCTTCCAAATTCCTCCACGGTCAGGGTTTCGGCCCGTCGACTCAGATCAACGCCTGTTTTATCCAGAATTGCTTCCATCTTCTCTTGCGGAATATCAAGCTGCTTGAGGGCATTTCGAAGGGTTTTTCTGCGCTGGGAAAACGCTGCCTTGACTACCCGGAAAAAAAAGGCCTCATCCCGCAGCGAAACAGCCGGGCGGCTGCGGATCACAAGAGTGATGACCGCTGAATCCACTTTTGGTTTTGGTGAAAAGGCTTCCGGCGGCACGCTGAATTCAATTCTGGGTTCTGCATATAACTGGACCAAAATGGATAGATAGCCGTAATCCTTTCCTCCCGGCGATGCGGAAATTCGCCGGGCGACTTCCTTTTGCAGCATAAGCGTGAGACTGAGAAATTTTTTGCGATGGGCAAGGAGTTTCTGGATAATAGGTGTTGATATGTAATAGGGAAGATTGGCAACGACCTTCCATTGGCCTGTCAAACCGGCATACGGATACTCAAGCGCATCTGCCTGGACTATTTCAACCTGTTTTTGCCCGGAGAATTGCCGGCGCAAAACAGGTAAGAGCCGTTCATCCAGTTCAATTGCAAGAACCTTCTTTGCCTTCTCCGCAAGTACAGCGGTTAAATGGCCCAGTCCCGGCCCGATTTCGAGAACCAGATTCTCGGAACCTAGCTGTGCTGCGGTTGCTATTTTTTGATGGTAGTAAGGATCCTGAAGAAAGTTCTGGCCCAGAGATTTTTTTGCGCGGATATTCATACTTGCCTGCTCGGGTTGTTAACGATAATCCTGCATGGCTGCAGTGCTGTTTCCCGCATTTTTATATACGCATCCTTGGATCAAGTCTGTCTCTCAGAAAATCGCCGATGATGTTGAAGCTGATTACCGTGATACAGATGGCGATGCCGGGAAAAATCACCATCCAGGGGGCAGAGTTGATATAGTCGCGGTTCAGGCTGATCATGGAGCCCCAGGTCGGCGTGGGAGGCTGGACGCCGAGACCGAGAAATGAAAGTGATGCTTCCAGCAGAATAAATCCACCGACACGTAGACTGCCTGCCACGAGCAGCAAGGGAATCGCGTTCGGCAGAATATGCTTGTATAAAATCCTTGTCGGTGTGGCCCCTATCGCTTTTGATGCATCCACGTAAGTTTGTTCCTTCAGTGTAAGCGTGATGCCACGCACCAGCCGCGCGAAGCCGGCCCAGCCGACAAGCGTGATTGCAAGCATGGCAGAGGTGAGGCCAGGCGGCGTCATGACGGCACTGATGCCGATGGCAAGAAGAAGGCTGGGAAATGCGAGAAAAATATCGAAAATCTGGGAGAGGATGATGTCCGTCTTGCCGCCGAAGTATCCTGCGATCAGTCCGAAAAAAATGCCGATGCACAAGGACAGCGCAGACGAAGCAATCCCTACTGCCAGAGAAATGCGCGCGCCGGAAACAATCCGGGAAAGGATATCTCTTCCCTTGCTGTCCGTCCCGAGGTAGTGCGTTGTATCCGGTGGCTGCTTGATCTTATTGAGGTCCATGGCAAGCGGGTCAAAGGAAACCAAAGAGGGACCGACGAGCGCTGTCAGTACAAGCAGAACAAGCAAAACAGCCGCAATAATCGCAGGAATGTTTGCCGCAGCTTTTTTGTGCGTAGAAGAATGGAGCATGGCCTTCATTGTGCAAAAAACTTCATTTTGTTTTTTGTCCCTCGGAACGTGCGTCAAGCATTTCGTGCCTGCTTTTCGCGCACCCGCGGATCCAGAAACTGATACGAAATATCTACCAGCAGATTTATGGTCACAAAGACCAGGGATCCAAAAAGAACGACGCCCATGATCACCGGATAATCCCGCTTCAGAATGCCGTCAAGCGCGTACCTGCCGAGGCCGTCCCATCCGAAAATAGTTTCTGTCAGCACCGCACCGTTCAGATATGAGCCAAGGTCCAGGCCGATCAGGGTTACGATCGGGATGAGGGAATTTTTAAGCGCGTGTTTGAGCACCACCTGTGTTTCGGAAAGGCCCTTGGCGCGGGCGGCGGCTACATACGGCTGAGAAAGTGATTCCAGCATGGAAGAGCGTGTTACGCGCGCGATATAAGAAAGCGAAAATGTTCCAAGCGTTGCAGCAGGGAGAATGATATGAAGAAAACTGCCGTTGCCCATGCCCGACGGTGGAAGCCACTGGAGATAGAAGGCGAAAATAAGCATCAGGGCGAGGCCGAGCCAAAAAACTGGTATTGAAATACCACCCACGGAAACGAGCAGTATCAGCCGGTCCCAGACAGTGCCTTGTTTGACTGCCGCAATTACGCCCATGCCGATCCCGAATACCGAAGCGAACAGCATGGCTGCGGCAGCGAGTTTCAGCGTGTTCGGAAATTTTTGCATCAAGTCGTCGTTGATTTTGCGGTTGGTATAGTATGAACGTCCGAGTTCACCGCCGGCAATGAGTTTCAAGTAACCCAGATATTGGGCGGCCAGCGGTTTGTCGCTGCCGAGTTCCGCGCGGATCCTCGCCAGCGTTTCTGGATTTGCCCGTTCACCGGCCATACCCTGGACAGGATCGCCCGGCAGAGACTGCATAAGGATAAAAGTAATGAGCGTTATGCCGATAAGCGTGGGGATAAAAAGAAATATCCGATTCAGAATGTAGCGTGGCATGGATAAGCTGATCTTACACAAAAAGACTAGAAACCGCAATTGGAAAGTGTTGAGGGGTGCTCTTCGGTTGCAAAATTATTAAGCGCTTGCTTTCGAAAAATGTTTATGGAATAATTCAATCATCTTTTCTGAGCAGGCTGTTTCACTATTTTTACGACACGCTCTCCACGGAGGCACTATGGCAAAAAAAACGGAAGCACTTCTTATCGCAAAAGCAAAAGAGAGCATCGCAATTCTTCCGAGCATGGCCAACCGACATGGCCTGATTGCCGGTGCCACCGGGACCGGCAAAACCGTAACGCTTCGCGTCATGGCGGAACAGTTCAGCAGGATCGGCGTGCCGGTTTTTCTCGCCGATGTAAAAGGCGACCTCACCGGCATTGCAAAAGCAGGCGGCGACAAACCGGACTTTGCCTCACGCGCAAAACAGCTGGGGATCGACGGTTTTGCTTTTGAAAATTGTCCGACCACCTTCTGGGACCTGTTCGGGCTGCAGGGACACCCGGTTCGCACTACGATCTCAGAAATGGGACCGCTTCTGCTTTCCCGTGTTTTAAACCTGAATGAAATTCAGAGCGGAGTGCTCTCCATTATTTTCAAAGTCGCCGATGATAACGGTTTGCTCCTTTTGGACCTTAAGGACCTTCGCGCCATGACTCAATTTGTGGGCGACAACGCGGACAAATTCAAAACCCAGTACGGCAATATTTCTACGGCGAGCATCGGGGCCATCCAGCGCGGTCTGCTCGGAATTGAGGAGCAGGGCGGTGAGGCATTTTTCGGAGAGCCCGCCCTGAATCTTGCAGACCTCATGCAAACCGATGCGGCAGGCAGGGGGATGGTCAACATTCTTGCCGCGGAAAAGCTTCTGCAGTCGCCAAAACTGTATGCCACCTTCCTTCTTTGGATGCTGGCGGAGCTTTTCGAGACCCTTCCTGAGGTCGGTGATCCTGACAAACCAAAACTTGTGTTCTTCTTTGATGAAGCACATCTGCTGTTCGATGACGCACCGAAAGCCCTAGAAGATAAAATAGAACAGGTGGTGAGGCTTATTCGTTCCAAAGGCGTAGGAGTATATTTTATAACGCAGAATCCGCTCGATGTGCCCGAAACGGTTCTGGGCCAGCTGGGAAACCGGGTCCAGCATGCTCTTCGCGCTTTTACGCCAAAGGATCAGAAGGCAGTCAAGGCCGCAGCCGACACCTTCCGCCCCAATCCGAATCTGGATGTGGCAAAAGTCATCACGGAACTCGGTGTCGGCGAAGCGCTTATTTCCGTGCTTGATGCTAAAGGTTCTCCCACTGTCGTGGAACGGGCATTTGTCTGCCCGCCGCGAAGCCGGCTTGCGCCTCTGACATCTGAAGAGCGGATGGAAATTATCAAAGCGTCCGATTTGTTCGGACATTATGAAAAAACGATTGACCGTGAGTCTGCGTACGAAAAACTGAAACAGCGCACCGCGGAGGCCGAGGAAGAGCAGGGTCAGGAGCCGGGCGCGCCGACGCGGCGGGGAAAAGCTGCAGAACCGCAATCAGAAGCCGCCAAAATTGTCGGTGCCATGGCAAAGAGTGCCGCGCATGCTATCGGAAGTCAAATAGGACGCCAAATTATCCGGGGAGTGCTTGGATCGATCCTGGGTGGAGGAAGGCGCTAAAAAAAGAGTGGAATGGCTTGTCAAAAGTTTTCTGCTTCGCATGAAGCAGGTTGTTCTGGAACGATGTTGAAAAAAATGGCAGGCACAAGGTGTTGCTACTTTCTTCCTTTTGATTTCGGCACGTAATATTGCGTGCCCTGTTTCATGCTCAATATCTGCTTGAGCAAATCATCAAGATCTTCCCGCCGGTGAACAAAATCGATATCTGAAGTGTTGATGACAAGAAGAGGGGTGTCGCTGTAGCGAAAAAAGAACTGGTTGTAAGCCTCATTTACGGCGGCGATGTAGTCCTGGTTGACCTGTTTTTCGAATGATCTGGCGCGCTGCCTGATGCGCCGGAGAAGAGTGTCCGTATCTGCCTGCAGAAAAATGACAAGATCAGGCCGAACGATGTTGGGCTCGAGTATTTTGTAGAACTGCTCGTACAGCGCGAGCTCATTGTCGCTGAGGTTAAGATAGGCAAAGATGCGGTCTTTGTCGAACAGATAATCGCTGATGGTGATCTGCGTGAACAAATCAGGCTGGTTCATCTCTTGCTGCTGGGTGAATCTGTTCAGGAGAAAGAACATCTGGGTTTGAAAACGAAAGCGTTCCGGTTCACGATAGAAATCAGGAAGAAAGGGATTTTCTTCCGCCCGTTCGAGAATCAAGCGGGCTCCAAGCTCCTCCGCAAGCAGGCCGGTAAGGCTTGTTTTTCCCACACCGATCGGCCCTTCGGTTACGATATACTTTGCTTGGGAAACAGCATCAGGTCTTCTGGTCATGGTTTTTTCCCGCAGTTGCAAGCTGCAACGCGATGAGGATCTTCCAGTTCTTCGAGCAGGCGTGACGCCGTTTTTTGCAGAACCGGATGCACTACCTGCGGTGCGATTTCACACAAAGGGACAAGTACGAACCTGCGGGATGCCAGTAACGGATGCGGTATCGCAAGATCGGAGGTCTCCATCACTGCATCTCCGTACAGCAGAATATCAAGGTCGATTGTCCGCGGGCCCCAGCGGAGTGTTCTGCTGCGTCCGAGCTTGTTTTCAATGTTACGGCAGGCTTCAAGCAGCTGGCTGGCCGAAAGATCCGTGTGCAATTCCGCGACTGCGTTGATGAAATCCTCCTGGTTACGAAAGCCTACCGGCTCGGTGCCGTAAAAAGAAGAAGTTTTTTTTACGCACCCTGTTTCACGCAAGAGTTCAAGGGCTCGGAGACAATTGCCTGCTTTATCTCCCATATTTGAGCCTAAACCGATATACGCTATTGTCGGCATGAAAAATCCGTTCAGCGCCCTCCGCATGTGACGCGTTACCTCTTCAGGAACGCCGCTTCTGTTTTAAAACTCAAATTGAAGGCCGCTCATCCGTTTCCCGAATTCATCAAGCACGCGCTGTTCATCTTTTCTGCCGTTGGACACAAATGTAGCGGAGAAGCGGATATACGATCCGGCATCATCCCACGGTACGGTGCTGATGAGTTTTTCCGAAATAAGAAACTCAGAAAATTCCTCCGCGTTGGAAAACCGTCTGCCGTTTTTGATGCCCTTCGGCATTTTGACATACAGATAGAAAGTGCCCGCAGGCATCTTTGCGTTAAAACCCATTGCTGCGAGAACGGAAACCATGGCTTGCAGTCTGCGCTCGTATTTTGCGGTGATTTCTGAGGTTATCTCAGGATGGTCCAGAGCGTGCACGCCCGCCATCTGGATTGCCTTGAACTGCCCGGAGTCGTAATTGTCCTTGACGTTTCCATAACCAGCCATGATCCGTTCATTTCCCGCCACAAAACCCAGACGCCAGCCGGTCATATTATACGCCTTCGACAAGGAGTGAATTTCAACCCCCACGTCTTTTGCGCCGGCTACGGAAAGAAAGGAAAGCGGTTTTGATCCATAGGTCAGCGCGGCATAGGCAGCGTCGTGCACAACAACAATGTTGTTTGCTTTTGCAAAAGCTACCACGGTCTCAAAAAAAGCCCTGGTTGCGCCGGCACCGGTTGGATTGTTCGGATAGTTAATATAAAGGAGCTTCGCGCGTTTCTTTACGTCATCGGAGAGCTTTTCGAAGTCAGGAAGAAATCCGTTTTGTTCCAAAAGAGGCAGATTAACCACTTCTCCGCCGTACCAGCGGGTATGTGTTCCCATAATGGGGTATCCGGGAACCGTCATCAGCGTGACATCACCGGGATTAACGAATACTGCCGGAAACATTGCAAGTGCCGGTTTGCTTCCGATGCAATGCAGTACTTCGGTTTCCGGGTTGAGTCCGTTAACGCCATAGACGTTTTGAAGATAGCGCGCGGCCGCATCCTTGAACTCTTGGATACCGTTGTCTGCGTAGCCCCGGTTCTGGGGTCTTTCTGTTTCCTGCTGAAGGGCTTTGACTACATCGGGAAACGCCATCTCATCAGGTTCTCCCACGCCAAAATCGATCAGTTCCACGCCAGGATGCGCTGCAAGTGCGGCTCGCTTGGCGCGTTTGATTTTTTCAAACTTGTAGATTTTCTGCTCTTTGCCGAACAGCGCGCCTCCGAGGCGATCCGCGAATAGCGTTTGAATATATGTTTCTTTTTCTGTTGTTTCTGACACGAATAAAACCTCCTCATGAATTCTCTGAATTCCTAAAAAAATATTATTTGCTTGTATTAATCCAGTCTAGCAGTTTTTCTTCAGGAAGATATCCCGGAAGCACAAGGCCGT
The DNA here is from genome assembly GCA_964586075.1 of uncultured Nitrospiraceae bacterium. GTDB lineage: Bacteria > Nitrospirota > UBA9217 > UBA9217 > UBA9217 > JBAZLV01. The sequence continues at coordinate 49,392 of CAZPGZ010000017.1, forward strand.
CCTGCCGTACCAAGAGCGGTGTTCCGGTAAAGTCATAGGATTTCGCCAGGGCCGTGGTCCGTTCGACCGCATCTGCAGGACAGGACGGTTCAGGCACCGGCTTGCCGCTGAACGCGTCATCGAGCATGGGAATTGACTTTGAGCACAGTATAGCCTGGGCCTTCTTGTATGCATCCTTGTGCATCGGCAGTGGATTCAGGATCAGATAGAACGCAATGTCTGTGTGTTTTTCGACAATACGCTTCATTACCGGATGCAGTTCACGGCAGTACGGACAATCCGGATCCGTGAAAACGATGACCTTTTTCTTTGCCGTTGGGGTCCCTAACACCATAGCGTCGGAAAGCGGAATTTTAGAGAAAGCCACTTTTTTCGGTACGGGGCTGAGGCCGCCGATCAGGTACTTTTTTGAAAAATCAAGAAGCACGATGCCGCGCTGCGCATCTTTCTGCACCTCGATCTGCCACGCCCCTTTGAGCGGCGAGGCCTTGACCTCAAGGACTTTTCCGTTTGGCACAACACGATCAACAATGTCCTGTGCCTCGGACTTTTTTAATTTATGGCATTTCAGGCAGTCTTGCCCTTCTTTCATCTTAAATGCCTGCGCCGAAACGGGAAGGATAAACAGTAAAAATCCAGTGACCAGACAAATAACCTTCTTCATGATGGAGAACTCCTTTATATGGGATTATACATCCTGCATTACTATTTCAGGCCCAGCACATCCTGCATATCATATATGCCAGGTTTCTTATTTACGATCCATTTTGCCGCGCGAATAGCGCCTGCGGCAAACGTGTCCCTGTTGTGTGCCCGGTGCGTGATCTCAATTCGCTCGCCCGTACCCGCAAACATGACGGTGTGTTCCCCGACAATATCTCCAGCGCGCACCGTTTGAATGCCGATTTCCTGCTTGGAGCGTTCGCCGACCATGCCTCTGCGGGCATACACTGCGGTTTTGTCCAGGTCGCGGTTCACGGCTTGGGAGATAATCTGCGCCATTTTCATGGCGGTGCCCGAAGGAGCGTCTTTTTTCAGGTTGTGATGGGCTTCTATGATTTCCATGTCATAGTCGTTGCCGATGGCCGCAGCAATTTCACCCAAAATTTTAAAACAAAGATTGACGCCGATGCTCATGTTGGGTGAAAGCATACAGGGGATCTTTTGTGCATGACGTTCAATTTCTGTGCGCTGTTCACGCGAAAAACCGGTGGTGCCCACCACGACCGGTCTGCCCAGCTCTGCGCAGGCTTTTATGCTGGCAAGACTGGGGCCGGGTTGGGTAAAATCAATGAGAACATCCCCGTCTTTAAGGGCAGCTGCAAGATCGTCCACGATGGGTGCAGGTTGTTTGCCGGCCGGGAGGCCCGCCAGAGGAAAAACATCCTGACCAATAAGCGGATGGCCGCTCCGTTCTATTGCAGCAGAAAGACGGATGCCTTCATCCGTCGAAAGAAGGTTGATGATGCGCAGACCCATTCTGCCAGCCGCTCCCGTTACGACGACGTTAATCATGAGGCACTCCTGGTTAGCCGCAGGGAAAATAACAGGCTCCATTGCTGGAACGGTTCGCGGGAGAGAGTAGTTGATTGCCAATCCATGCGGACATTTGGCCCTACCGTCGAATATTTTTCTCTGCGGAGTGTGGCGCTGCTCAGATCAGGTTGTAATCCTGCAACGCTTTTTTCAGTTTTTGTTTGTTTGCATCAGCCATGGGGCAGAGGGGCAGGCGGAACTCTTCCGCAACTTTGCCCATGAGTGCGAGAGCAGTCTTCGCCGGAATCGGATTTGTCTCGATAAACATGGCAGTGTGCAGCGGCTCCAGCTTATAATGAAGCTGAAGGGCTTTCTCCAGGTCCCCGGCAAAAAATGCGTCAAACAGGGCCGCGCAATCGGCAGGCGCCACATTCGCCGTGACGGAAATGGAACCGACGCCGCCGATGGAAAGAACGGGAAGATTGGTAAAGTCGTCCCCCGAGATCACATCAAAATCCCTGCCGCAGAGCCGGAGCACCTCACTGATTTGCTTCAAATCGCCGGTGGCCTCTTTGATGCCGACGATATTTGCAATTTCGCGAAGACGCGCCACGGTTTCCGGCAGCATGTTCACTCCTGTCCGGCCGGGCACATTGTAAAGAATAATAGGAATCTCCGTGGACTCCGCGACCGTCTTGAAGTGTCGGTACAGACCTTCCTGCGTGGGTTTGTTATAATACGGCGTAATAAGCAGCACACCGTCCGCGCCCGCTTTTTTTGCAAAACGGGTAAGCTCCCGCGTTTCTTCGGTGCTGTTTGAACCGGCGCCCGCGACGACAGGTATGCGCTTGTTTACTGTCTGGACGGTGAACTCGACCACACGGTGGTGCTCCTCGTGTGAAAGCGTCGCGGACTCTCCTGATGTCCCACAAGGCACGATTGCGTCGGTGCCGTTTTTTATATGGAACTCGATCAGATCGCCGTAGGCTTTTTCATCCACGGTCCCGTTTTTGAACGGTGTGATTATGGCAACCATCGACCCTTTAAACATAGCAACCCCCTCATAATGCGTACTATAAATGCCTTCAGAACATCGGGACCCGCGTGCCGGTAATCTGCAATGCACGGGAAACAATATACGGTTATCAGCAGTACAAGAGCCCTTCGCATATTATCTTTGCTTCCCCTTCGAGGAAGATTTCCCTGAATTCCGACGGTGTTCTCTCATAAGAAACAGTCAGTTTTTCACCACTTTTCGTTATAACCTCAACCGGTGAAGAGACCGCCTTGATGGAGCCTGCAATAAGTGCGGCGGCAACAGAACCCGTTCCGCATGCCAAGGTCTCACCCTCCACTCCGCGTTCATAGGTTCTGATTCTGAGTTTACGCGGGCTGAGGATCTGAATAAAGTTGACGTTCGTGCCTGCCGGTTTGAAAAGTGCGTGGTATCTTGTCGCACGGCCGATGCGGTCCACATCTTCCTGGTCAATATCTTTTGAAAAATAGACAAGATGGGGCACGCCGGTATTAATAAAATGCCCCATGCGTAAACCGCCCTCAAGCGGAACAGCTATATTCATGCGCAGACCGAAGGCGTCGGTAAGCTGTACTTTTACCCGGTCGTTTTTAACCTGCGCCCCAATGGGGCCTGCCAATGTTTCGAACGTCATTTTTTTCGGGGCTATCTTTTTTAGATAGGCGAATCGCGCAGCGCACCGAGAACCGTTGCCGCACATTTCGGCCTCACTGCCATCCGCGTTAAAGAAGTGCCATTTGAAGTCACACTTCCGCGACGCAGCAATCACGATCAGTCCGTCGGCGCCCACCGAATAATGCCGATTGCAGACGTTCAATGCCGTTTTCTTGAGATTTTTTCCTTTCAGAACACCTTTGCGATTGTCGATCAGAATAAAATCATTGCCGCTTCCCTGCATCTTATAAAACGGTATTTTTTTCTGCTGTCGCATAGGGCACTTCCTCTCAGGGTTTTCCGTAGTCAGGGCATGCGTGCGCGCTAACCTGCCAGCCATCGCGGGACTTTTTCCCCTTTAATAAGATCATTGTAGGTTTCCCGTTCCCGGACAACATAATATTCGCTGCCCTTGACCATCACTTCCGGTATGCGAAGGCGCGAATTATAGTTGGATGACATGGAGAAACCATAGGCGCCGGCGCCCATGACCGCAAGCAGGTCTCCCGGCTGCATATCCGCCATGCGACGGTCTTTTGCAAGAAAGTCGCCTGATTCACAGATGGGGCCGACGACCTCGGTCGTCAGCAACGCCGTGTCGCCAGCGGATTCGGCCACCGGACGGATGTCATGATACGCTTCATACAGGCTGGGTCGGATCAAATCATTCATGCCGGCATCAACGATGAGGAAGCGCTTTTTATCGCCGTCCTTGCGGTATAGAGCACTGGTTACGAGTATGCCCGCGTTGCCCACGATCGCTCTTCCCGGTTCCATGACAATGGTGCATCCCGAGCCGCTGAGCAGGGGCCGTACCGCCTTTGCCACATCGCTTGGGAGGGGCGGAGTTTCATCCTTATAGGTGATGCCCAATCCGCCCCCGATGTTGATGTATTGAATATTCATGCCGGCAGACCGAAGGTCTTTTACAAACTCGACAAGCTTTTCCAGGGCGTCTACAAAAGGCTGCACCTCGGTGATTTGGGAGCCAATATGCTGATGCACGCCGATGACTTCAATGTTCGACAGCTTTTTCGCGGTTTGATAGTATTCAAGCGCGTGCTCGATGGGGATCCCGAATTTATTCTCCTTGAGGCCGGTGGAAATATAAGGATGTGTTTTCGGGTCGATGTTCGGGTTCACTCTGAGCGCAATACGCGCAACCGCGTGCATGTCTTTTGCAGCCTGATCGATTGCATGCAACTCTTCTCCTGATTCCACGTTAAACATCAGGATGCCCACTTTGAGGGCGTATTCTATTTCATCCCGGCGTTTTCCAACTCCGGCAAAAACGATTTTGTGAGGGTCGATGCCTGCCCGAAGGGCGCGAAACAGTTCACCGCCGGAGACCATATCCGCTCCCGCGCCTTCGCGGCTGAGAAGTCTGAGGACGGCGCTGTTCGAGTTGGCTTTCAGCGCGAAGCAAATGAGATGGGGAACGCCTGCAAACGCGTTGTCGAAAGCGCGAAAATGGTTCACGAGCGTGCGGCTGCTGTACAGATAAAACGGCGTGCCGACCCGCTGGGCGACGCTTCTGACGGATACGTCTTCACAATACAACTCGCCATTTCTGTATTGAAAATCGTGCATGGTTTATCCTCTCCGGAACGTGCTGCGAACCTGGGAATAGAAAAGTAATTTTTCCTGCCGCTATGGCATTTGCTTTTTGTTGAATTTTTGTTTCAAATCCTCGACAAAAGCCTTTTTTTCCTGCGATCGGGCGCTTTCATTGCCCGATTTATCTACTGCGGTGATAACATAAAAATACGTGAAACCCGCTTTTGCCGTTTCATCGGAAAAGGTCGTCTGGGTAAGAAGTGCCGCGGTCAAACGGACGTAGTCTTTTCCGCTACTGCCGGACCGGTAGACGTAGTAACCCGCAAGATCCGGTTCTGTATTTTCATTCCAGGTAAGAAAAACCCGCTCTATGCCCGGAACAGCGGTGAGCCCGGCCGGTCTTGCAGGAGGCGTCGATTTCCGGGGTGTTGCGGACGCCTCGTTCGAGTCCAGGCTTTCATGCCAGGGAGGCGTCGGGCTGTCTACAGAGCGCACCCGGTAATAATATGTTTTGTCATTCCCGACCGTGGTGTCGTTGTATGCGTTTGTTCTGACCGGTTCCTTGTTCAACGGAGTTTCATCGTATTTGTTTTTTTCAGCGGCCCGGTACACATTGTATCCGACAAAACCGTCATATTGACTGCCGTCCATTCTTGTGGCCACCGGATCCCAGGAAAGCGTCGTGATGTTCTCTCCTCCCTGCGCGATAAGACCTTTGGGTATGGCAAGGGACAACAGGGGGGCGATCCGGATTTCCGGCGACCATGCGCTTATTCCGCCCCGCGTGCTTATCGCCCGTATCCGGTATCCATACATCTGATTGTACTTGAGATCGTCATCATTCCAGAACACCATGCCGTTCCGGACAACAGCGGGCATGGGGTTCGCCATGTCGATGTCGGCATGACGACGATATCGCGGTGTTTTTTGGTCTTGCCTGATTACGGCTCGCTCTATGCGAAATTCACGGATATCAGCCGAACCCATGCTTTTGCCTTCAACATTCCGGACCGGCACAGGCCACGAAAGAAAAGCAGTAGTATCCCTGGTAACGGCTTTAATGTCCCGAATAATCTCGGGTCTCGGGCTTTCAGGAATAAGAGGCTGGGTTTTCCATCCGCAGGCGCCGGTAATCGTCAGAACGAGCAGCGCGAAAGCCGCGGTCAAAGATCGTGTATGCATGGTCATCGCATCTTTTTCTTGAGCGCGAAGAGGCGCTTGCGCAGGTTTGTTGGAGCGGTGCCTCCCTGTGAAATACGTCTGCCCACAGAGGCTTCTAGGGACAGTGCGTCGTATACGTCTTTATTGATCAGGGGCGAAAGCTGTTTATATTCCCTGAGCGGCAGGGTCGAAAGGCCGCACCCCTGCTCAAGAGCGCGGAGGACCGCCTTGCCCACGACTTCGTGCGCCTGCCTAAAAGGAAGGCCTTTCCGCACCAGATAGTCGGCAAGGTCTGTGGCGGTAATAAAGCCGTCGTCGGCGGCCCTGTGCATTGCGTCTTTGTGCACCGTGATGCTTTTCAGCATGTCGATAAACACGGAAAGCGACTGTTTCACCGTATCCGCGGCGTCAAAAAGGGGTTCCTTGTCCTCCTGCATGTCGCGGTTGTACGCGAGCGGCAGGCCTTTCATGATCGTCAAAAGCGCCACAAGACTGCCGTATACTCGTCCGGTTTTGCCGCGGGCAAGTTCAGCCACATCGGGATTCTTTTTCTGAGGCATGATGGAGGAGCCGGTGGTGAACGCATCCGAAATGGTAATAAATTTAAATTCGGACGTCGACCACAGGACAAGTTCCTCTGAAAGCCGTGACAGATGCATCATAATCTGGGAGCAGGCCGCAGTAAACTCGATGGCAAAATCCCGGTCGGACACCGCATCCATGCTGTTTTCTGCGACTTCACTGAATGCGAGCTGTTTGGCCACAAAAAGCCGGTCGATGGGAAGTACGGTTCCTGCAAGGGCACCCGCACCCAGTGGCAAAACATTCACGCGCCTGAAGCAATCGGTAAGACGGTTTCTGTCCCGCTCGAACATTTCGTAATACGCGAGCAGATGATGGCCGAAAAGCACGGGCTGTGCGCGCTGCAGATGCGTGTAACCCGGAAGGACGACCTCGGAATGCCTGTCTGCGAGCGACACCAGGGTTTTTTGCATTGAGCCGAGCAAGTCATGCAGTTCGGCAATCTCGTCCCGCACATACATGCGAAGATCGAGGGCAACCTGGTCATTTCTGCTCCGCGCGGTGTGCAGCTTGCCGCCGACGGAGCCGATTTTGCGCATCAGGCGGCTTTCAATATTCATGTGGATGTCTTCAAGCTCCAGGCGAAACTTAAAAACACCGGTGGTAATTTCCTTGAGAATATCCTCCAGTCCGCGCACAATTCTGGCGGCTTCCTTCTTGGTGATAATGCCGGTTTTTGCCAGCATCGTGGCGTGGGCTATGCTGCCTGCGATATCATAGGGATAAAGCCGCCAGTCATACGGAATTGAAGCAGTGAACTCTTCCACGAGTTTGTTCGTGGCTTCCGTGAATCTGCCGGCCCAGGGTTTGGGCGCGGCCGCCGCCGTCCTTGTTTTTCCCCTTTTTTTCGATGATGTATTTTTTTTCGCAGTGTTCATAAAATGGTTGACCAGATTAAAAAATTGAGAAAAAATTACAGCTGACAATCATAATGCATGAAGCGCAATGATTGTTGCTGTTTCGCTTTTTCAGCAGGATCCTCTTCTTTTTGCAACTCTCAGCCGCAGAGCATTCAATCGGATGAAACCTTCCGCGTCCTTTTGGTTATAAACCGTCTCGGCTTCGAAGGTGGCAAGTTCCGGATTATAGAGCGACACCGGGGATTTTCTACCCACGGTTTCGCAATTCCCTTTGTAAAGTTTCAGGCGTGCGGTGCCGGTCACGTTCTTCTGTGATTCATCAATCGCTGCCTGCAGCATGACGCGGTCGGGCGAGAACCAGTATCCGTAGTAAACCAGTTCGGCATAATTCGGCATCATGCCGTCCCGGAGGTGCATCACTTCGCGGTCCATGGTGATGGACTCCACGGCCCGATGGGCCGCGTGCAGGAGCGTGCCGCCCGGGGTTTCGTAGACGCCCCGGGATTTCATTCCCACGAAACGGTTTTCCACCAAATCAACCCTGCCGACGCCATGGCTGCCGGCAATCCGGTTTGCTTCCGCCAGGAGAGCGGCCGGAGAAAGTCTTTTCTTATTGATTGCCACCGGGTTCCCGGCCTCATATTCAACTTCGACGTACTCCGGTTTGTCCGGCGCCTTTTCCACCGGTACGGCCAGCGTGTACATGTCCTCGGTTGATTCTTTCCACGGGTCTTCCAGAATTCCGCCTTCGTAACTGATATGCAGAAGGTTGCGGTCAGTGGAAAACGGTTTGGACTTGGTTGCCGTCACGGGAATTCTGTGCTTTTCAGCATACGCAAATAGATCTTCACGGCCTTTCATGCCCCACTCGCGCCAGGGTGCGACAATCTTGACGTCCGGTTTGAGCGCAAAGTAAGTCAGTTCAAAACGGACCTGGTCATTTCCCTTGCCGGTCGCTCCATGGCAGACGGCATCAGCCTCTTCCTGCTCGGCAATTTCGATCTGCCGTTTTGCGATCAGGGGACGGGCAATGGAGGTCCCGAGAAAATAGCGGCCCTCGTACACGGCGTTTGCCCGCAGCATGGGAAATACGAAATCTTTCACAAACTCCTCGCGCAAATCGTCGATGTAAATCTTGCTAGCGCCGGTCTTGATTGCCTTCTCGCGGAGCGGTTCGAGTTCTTCTCCCTGGCCTACGTCGGCGGTAAAGGCGATGACTTCACACCCATACTCCTCTTTGAGCCAGGTAATGATGACTGAAGTGTCAAGGCCGCCGGAATAGGCGACTACGATTTTTTTTATATTTTGCTTCAAGGTGTCCTGTCCTCGTACTTATCGTATAGAAAATATTGCTGTATCAAAAAGCAGGCGCGTAACAAAAGAACCGCCCTTACTTACCTTCAATAATCTTGACTTTCATCTCGATGCGGTCATTCGGGTTGTCATTTCCGTCCCGGGGCTGGGAAACGATTTTATCGGCAACATCCATGCCGCTTTCTACCTCTCCGAATACAGTATACTGCCGGTCAAGAAACGAGGAATCCTTTACGCAAATAAAGAACTGAGAGCCTGCGCTGTCCGGATTCGCCGCCCTGGCCATCGAGAGGGTGCCCCTTTTATGCGGACGCGCGTTGAATTCAGCCTTGATCGTGTAGCCGGGTCCTCCCATGCCGTGCATCTTTTTGTCCGGGTTCTTCGAGTTCGGATCTCCACCCTGTATCATGAATCCGGGAATTACCCGGTGAAAGGTTGTGCCGTCATACAGCCCCTTCTGTGCAAGATCGATGAAGTTTTTCACATGTCCCGGCGCGACGTCAGGAAAAAATTTCAGAGTAATGTTGCCGAATTTTGTTTCAATAATTGCTTTTGTTGTAGACATTTTCTTGATCTCCTTTTTGGTGACCGGTATAGTCTTGGGTTGCGGTGAGCCGAACTGCGCATAGGCAGCAACGCTTATACAAAGGCCGAGTACGACCGCAAAAACCAGTTTTATTGTTTTCATCTAATCCGCTCCTTTGCAGAATAATGCAGAATTTTAACGAGAATATACATTTCTACCAGAAACCCGGAGGGATGTCAAATAAAACCAGAGAGTTACGCGGGGGCAGCGCGGGGGCAGGGACCTGCCAAAAGTTTGCTCATTGTATGCTCAGGTGCTGAAAGAGTTTTTAGGGAGAACCATCGTTCAACAGTCGGATTCATCCCCTTGCGGCAAAGAATAGAGAATGCTGTTTATGATCACTGATTTTCATCAGGAACGCCCTGAGTTTCTCAGTAGTAAAAAAACAGTGCTGCGCAAAACGACAACCCTGGCATCTCATTCGGTATTATATTTTTTACAATAAGCTGTTGAAAATACGTGTATATTTGTGCGTTGATGAAGCGCCACGCCTGACGAATCGTTTTTCTATTGACAGGCAAATCATTATGCGATACAAAACGTGTATATACACGCTTTTCATGATTGTCTTCTCAGGACGACAGGATGACTAAAACAAGACACGCTGATGGACGCGTACCGAGTTACCGGAGCCCGAGCAAATGCGTCTGTTCCAATGTGCGGAGGGCTTCGCGGGCGATCACAAAATTTTATGATGCCGCCATGGATCCAAGCGGACTCAAAATCACGCAATTCGCCATGCTGCGGAATATCTCGATGTCCGGTGCGTTGAACGCCAGTGAATTAGCGCAGATATTGAGGCTTGACCGCACGACTCTCGTCAGAAATCTCAAGTCGTTACAAGAACAGCGGCTTATCGAAAATGCTGCCAGTGAGGATTCCCGCACGCGGCCCTTGACGGTTACTCCAAAAGGCAGAAAGACACTGGAGTCCGCCCTTCCTTATTGGGAAGAAGCGCAGGCAGCCATTTCCTCAAAGCTGGGATTGGAAAACCTTGAACAATTCGTTTCTTTGTTGATGAAGGTCGGGTCTTTGACTGATTGATTTTTTTTGATTGTTCGCGTGTAGATACACGCAAAAGGTTCACCATCTGATGGAGGGGCAGATACCATGTCATTAGCACGGAAAATAAAAGAATACGCTCTGGACCTCGGCTACTGCAAGGCGGGCATCACCACGACGGACGGTTTTCCCGACTACAGTGAAGATTTAAAATCCCGGCGTGAAATGTATTCCTTCTATATTGATTCGACCCGCAAACCGCTGGAAGCGGCGAATCCACGAAACATTTTTCCTGCAGCTAAGTCGATAGTATCGGTCGCCTATGATTACGCGTCCCTGTCTTTTCCGGAAAAATTGCTGGGTAAGATCGGCCGGATTTATCAGGCACGGTGCTATATGGCCCCTCCGCATCGTATCAACGGCGCCCGCTCTGAATTGCTGAAAAAATTTTTGGAACAAAACGGCTGCCGGGTAAGCCCGTATGAGCATTGGCACCCGGAGCGGCTGGTAGCCGCCCGTGCCGGGGTCTCTCGTTACGGCAAGAACAATTTTTCGTATGTCGAGGGAATCGGGTCGTTTGTGGTGCTCAGCTCTTTTGTCGTGGATGCCGAACTTGAGCAGGATGCCCCCACGCTGGAGGTACAGTGTCCGGACAATTGCAAGGCGTGCATGAACGCCTGCCCTACCGGCGCGATTTACGAACCGCTCAAACTGAATCCCCGGCGGTGCATCTCGTATAACAACTGGTGGACCAATAACCGGCCCGGGGTGAGCTGCACCATTCCTGCAGAAATCAGGGAAAAAATGGGGACCCGGGTTCACGGCTGCGACGTTTGTCAGGAAGTCTGTCCCCGCAATCAGGCGAGGTTGAAAATGAAACTGCCTCCGGACCCCTTCCTTGAGCAGATCGCACAGGATTTCAGTCTGCGCAAAATGCTGAACATGACTGATGACTTTTATGCGCAAAGAGTGCAGCCTTTGATGTATAACTATATAAAGGAAAAGAAATGGTTCCAGAGAAATGCCGCCATCGCGCTCGGCAATACGAAAGATCCCGGATATATACAAGATCTCCGCACGGCCATGCAGGATCCGGAAGATGTTGTCCGGGGATATTCCGCCTGGGCTTTGGGCAGAATCGGAGGCAGCGAAGCGAAGCAAATTCTTGAACTGAGCCTGAGCCGGGAAACGTCAGATGATGCCAGAAAAGAAATTGAAGCGGCCCTTGCCGAGGCCTGAACAATCCGGGGTGTATCCTTTTTCGCGTAGTTGGCGTCTATAGGAACAAGAGCGGTTCAATTTCAGAACAGGAGAAACGCATGAACGAAACGAGTAACGAAAAAACAGAAAAGATTAACGGCACTGAGCACTGGGTGGAGCAGAATGGAATCAAGCTTTACATCTGGGAAAAGTATCAGAAAAACTCTGCGGGCAAGCCTGTGGTCATCCTGGCGCATGGTTCTGCCACGGCAGGCAGGGAAAGTTTTGACCTTCAGGTCCCCGGAAAAGCATCGTACAGCCTGATGGATCGTCTGGCAAGAGAAGGTTTCGATGTATTTGCACTGGATGTCCGCGGCTTCGGCCGTTCGACTCATCCCGAAGGACATATAACTACTGCGGAAGCCAGCGAGGATCTCGGCGCTGCGGTGGATTATGTCCTGAGATTAAGAGGTGCACAAAAAATAAATCTTCTTGGCTGGTCGTGGGGCACTCAGTACGGCGGCATGTTTATCATGGCGCATGCCGACAAAGTTGACAAGTATGTGTGCTACGCTCAGATGCATGCGAACAGCCCGGATATCGCCAAACGGAGGCCTAAAATAGAAACATTCAGAAAAAACGCCTATATCAGCATTCCCGAAGCAGGATGGAAGCCGCGTTTCTATTCCCTGACGCCGGCAGAGGCGAACGATCCTGTGGTTGTGGACGCGTATGCCAAAGCTGCCGCGCAGTCGGAAGCCAAAACGCCGACCGGACCGCAGCTCGACCTGATTACCATCACACCCATGGTAAGCCCGCGTCTGGTGCCGGTTCCTACGATGGTTATTCACGGAGAGTATGATGATGTCGCCGATCTAGACGGCCTGCTGCCGTTCTTTAAGCAGCTTCCCAATCCGTATAAGCGCTACGTCGTCATCCCAAACGCAGGACATATGATGCATGTGCAGAAAGGGCATCAATTATTTCAGCATGAGGTTTGCTGTTTTTTCAAGGCAAACCTCTAGGAAGTATGTTCAAAAAAACAGGCATGAGAATCTTGCCCTGCCAAAAACTACAAAACCCTTCGCAACCGTCTTCCCTGTGATGGGTTTTGTAGTTTTTAATCTAATAAATCAATAAAATTTAATTAATAGTAATATTTTATCATAATAATGCTTGACATTATGAATTTTATTGTTAATATATATAAAAAAATTTTTATATGTTGTTGTGGTGTTTAAGGCTCTTATTGATTGGGTCGTCGATTTGCTGTCCGACGTCATGAGCCTCACAGAGGGCAGTGTTAGCTGTCTTTTAATGTGGCTTTTTTCGGAATGAATATGGAAGGGAAATACTTATTATCGCATTGCAACGCTATTGGACGAAGACAGGCAGGCCTGTCCACGGAGCAGGATGTTGAGAAGGCAGTGGAGGAGCTCAACCGGTTACTTGTGCTCAATAGTACTGCTGAAGTTTTGCTAAAAAACCAGAGAGGTTAAGAACAAGGAGGGTAAAACATGGAAATTAAAGTGCTTGGTCCGGGATGTGCAAACTGCCACACAATGGAAGAAATGGTGAAAACTGCAGTAAGAGAACTCGGTATTGTTGCAACAATACTTAAAATTACGGACATGGGCGATATTATGCGACATGGAGTACTATCGACTCCAGGACTTATTGTGAACGGAAAACTCAAGCACTCAGGTAAACCACTGCCGAATCCTGACAAGGTTAAGGCCTTCATTCAAAGCGAAATATGACGACAGCAAAGGCGTGCAGTGAAAGGACCTCCATGAATAATCTGGCAAATATTTTTAAAGCCCTCTCGGACGAGACACGGCTGAGAATTATCAAGCTCCTGGAAAAGGGCGAGGTCTGTGTCTGCGACCTCGTTGCAGGGCTTGACCTCATTCAGCCCAAGGTTTCATTTCATCTCACCGCGTTAAAAGACGCCGGTCTGGTCAGGAGCCGGAAAGAAGGCAAGTGGATGCACTACCGGCTTGACGAATCGGATGCTTTCAAGCGGTTTTTGATATTGTCTGTGTTTGAGCGGATACCGCAGGATACAACAGCAGCGGATGTGGCAAGACTGAAGAAGTGGACGCTGCAAAAAAACGGCAGTACCTGCTGCACAGTCGTGTCAAGGAGGAATAAAAAATGAGCGAACAGGTGGGGAAGAGACTTTCCTTCATCGATCGTTATTTGACATTCTGGATTTTTCTTACGATGGCTGCCGGCGTCGGTCTTGGCTATTTTTTTCCGGAAGTTGAGAAAATAATCAACAGCTTCCAGTCAGGAACGACAAATATTCCCATCGCTATTGGGCTCATACTCATGATGTATCCTCCGCTGGCCAAAGTACGCTACGAGGATCTGCCGAATGTTTTCAGCAATTACAAAATTCTTGCGATCAGCCTCGTGCAAAACTGGATTGTGGGGCCGATAGTCATGTTCGCGCTTGCCATCATGCTTCTCTCGGACATGCCGGGGTATATGGTCGGTATTATTCTGGTGGGTTTGGCGCGATGCATTGCCATGGTGCTTGTGTGGAACGATCTTGCCTGCGGTGATCCTGACTATGTCGCCGGTCTTGTCGCGTTCAATGCGCTGTTTCAGGTGTTTACCTACCCGATATATGCGTGGATATTCATTACCATTCTTCCGCCATTCTTCGGTCTGGGCGGAGTCGTGGTGGATGTGACCATCGGGCAGATTGCAAAAAGCGTTTTCATCTATCTCGGCATCCCGTTCCTGGCAGGCATGCTTACCCGGTTTGCTCTGATCAGGCTTAAAGATAAAAAATGGTATCACGAAAAATTCATTCCGAAGATCAGCCCGATCACCCTGATCGCGCTGCTGTTCACAATCCTTGTGATGTTTTCACTCAAGGGTGAATACATCATCAAACTGCCGTTGGATGTACTGCGGATCGCTATACCGTTGTTCATCTATTTTGTATTCATGTTTTTGATCACATTTTTTATTGCTAAAAAAGCAGGTGCGGATTATGCAAAATCAGCAACGCTGAGCTTTACCGCGGCGTCGAACGACTTTGAGCTGGCCATTGCCGTGGCCGTGGCGGTCTTTGGAATCAATTCAGAAGCGGCGTTTGCAACGGTCATCGGTCCGCTGGCTGAAGTGCCGGTGCTGATCGGACTGGTCAACGTTTCGTTCTGGATGCAGAAGAAATTTTTTATGGACAAATCCTGCACGGTGGACAGAATCGCACCCCGTTAGAAAGAGGACTCACCATGTCTTGGCTTAGTGAAATGAAAGAATGGCAGAAACTTCTCCTGGTAATTGGACTGTTCCTTCTTTGTTTTTTTCTGCCCGTTGAATCAGTGCGCTTCAGCAACGCCGTCCAGGAAGCGCTTGCCCTGACGAAATGGTATGCGCGCGAGCATGTCATCCTTTGCCTCATCCCGGCATTTTTCATCGCAGGTGCGATTGCCGTTTTTGTCAGCCAGGCGTCGGTCATCAAATATTTCGGAGCAAAGGCAAATAAATTTCTCTCCTATACCGTCGCAGCAACATCCGGGACCATTCTTGCCGTCTGCTCCTGCACCATTCTGCCGCTTTTTATGAGCATATACAAGCGAGGTGCCGGTCTCGGGCCGGCCATCGCATTTTTGTATTCGGGGCCGGCGATCAACGTGCTTGCCATTATTCTCACGGCGAGAATCCTCGGCCCAGAACTAGGCATTGCCCGTGCAGTCGGCGCGGTGTCGTTCAGCGTTATCATCGGATTACTCATGCACATGATATTCATTGCAGAAGAGCGTGCACGGCGCGAAGCCGATGATTTCGACATGAAAAACCTTCAGGAGACAAGGCCGCTCTGGAAAACAATCCTATACTTCGGGGCGATGGTTGCTGTCCTGGTGTTTGCAAACTGGAGCAGGCCTGCTGACAGCGAAGTGGGTTTGTGGCTGCAGATTTACAGTGCTAAATGGTGGATCGCGGGGACCTCACTCGCCGCGCTGGTCGGCATGATTGTCATCTGGCTTAAAAAAGAAGAACGTGCAGAATGGACACGTCAGACTTGGGCTCTTGCGCTTCAGATGTTGCCGCTCCTTCTTTTTGGCGTGCTGGCCTCAGGCTTTTTCCTAGGGAGGGTCGGCCATGAAGGAATCATTCCTTCCGGCGTTGTGGCGTCCCTGGTTGGAGGAAACTCCGTTCTCGCAAATCTTTTTGCGTCGGTGGTCGGTGCATTCATGTATTTCGCAACGCTGACCGAGGTGCCTATTGTGCAAGGGCTTCTTAACGCAGGTATGGGCAAAGGACCTGCGCTTGCATTGCTCTTGTCCGGCCCTGCGCTCAGTCTGCCGAGCATGTTGGTCATCAACCAGGCGATTGGACTCCGGAAAACCGTCACGTATGTCGGTCTGGTCATTCTCTTTTCCGCGGTAACAGGATGGGCATTCGGATGCTTCGTGGATTAAACTTCGGGCGATAATCTGAAATAGGAGGGTTTTGGAGATGGAAAAATCATTCGGGTTTATAGGAGGCGGCAGAATCACGAGAATCATGCTCGGAGGGTTTCAACGCGCGGGTAAACTTCCGTCAGACATTATAGTAAGTGACAATAACGAAGCCGTTTTACAGTCCCTGCGCAATGAGTTTCCAGGCATTACGACAGCGCTGAACTATAACGCGGCGCCGTCGGCGCAGGACCTGGTATTTTTGGCGCTACATCCGCCGGCGATGGGTGCTCTCCTGTCTGATATAAAAAGCGCTCTGAAACCGGGCGCCATTGTGATTTCACTTGCGCCGAAACTTTCGATTGCCAAACTTTCCGAACTGCTCGGCGGATTTCAGCGAATTGCCCGCTCGATACCGAATGCACCGTCTCTCGTGAATAAAGGGTATAATCCGATTGCGTTTTCATCGGCGCTTTCTCAGAACGAAACGAACGAATTAAAAAAGATATTTGGATATCTCGGCGAGTGTCCCGTCGAGGAAGAAAAAACACTTGAAGCATACGCAATCGTGAGCGCCATGGGGCCGACATACCTTTGGTTTCAGCTCTATGAACTTCAGGCGCTTGCGGAGTCCTTCGGCATTTCACGGGACGGTGCTGTCAACGCTATCAAGTATATGGTTCATGGCGCGGTAGACGTAATGACAAACTCCGGGTTGACTGCTGGCCAGGTGATGGATTTAGTGCCGGTTAAACCGCTGGCGGAAGACGAAACGGCTGTCAGGGAACTATATCGAAAAAAGCTTTCCTCCCTGCATCAAAAACTTACAGGAGGAGCATGGTAAAATGGGGTCCTCTCAGTCTACAACACCTGCAGCAGCAGTTCCGATTCCATTTATTCATACTCAGACGATGAGCGCTGATGAATTCCCTGAACGGTATTAAAAGAGACGTTAAATGAAAATAGCAGTTTTCGGCGATATCCATGGCAATATTGAGGCATTGAAAGCCGTATACGACGCGGCAATATCCGCACAAGCGGAAAAAATTTTTCACCTCGGCGATCTCGGCGGCTATGCTCCTTTTGTGAACGAAGTTGTTGATTTTCTGATCGAACACGGCATAGAGGGCGTTCAGGGAAATTATGACGAGACCGTGGCAAATGATCGGGAACACTGCGGATGTAAATATGAAGATCCGCTGCAGGAAGAAATGGCAAACCGCTCGTTCACATGGACAAAAGAGCATGCATCTTCCAAAAGCAAAGCATACATGAAAAATCTGCCGACGGAAATCAAACGCACGATGGAAGGCAAACAGCTGTGGCTGTTTCATGCCACGCCGAAGAAGAACAATCTCTACTGGTACGAAGACCGGCCGGACAAGTTCTTTCGGGAGATGTCCGGGAAGGGCAGTGCAGATATCATGATTTACGGACATACCCACAAGCCATACACAAGGAATTTTGACGGGAAAATTTTTATCAATACCGGAAGCGTGGGAAAACCGAAGGACGGTGATTCGAGAAGCTGTCTGACTCTGATCGATATAAGCGCGAATGATGTGATAGTCGAGTTCCGGCGGATTGCGTACGATGTCCAAAAAACAGCTGACGCCATTATTGCACAAGGACTGCCGGTTTATTTTGCAGACAGGCTGAAGATGGGACAATAAAAGCTGTTGTTTCTGCTGCCGCTGACAGAAGACGGCACGGCCCGAGTATCACCCATGCTACAATAAAAATGAGGGAGGTTGCCAGCAATCATGCCGCTGCTTGAGGTCTCAGGGCTTACATTTCACGTTGCAGGAAAAAAAATTCTGGACGGGCTTTCCCTGAGCATGGAACCGTCGAATGTTCATGCCCTTCTGGGAACGAACGGAACCGGTAAGAGCACGCTCGCATATATGATCATGGGCTGTGAGGGATACAGGCCGACAGCAGGAGAACTGCTCTTTGAAGGACAGCGGATCAACGATCTGAAAATCCACGAACGGGCGAAACTCGGCATAACCATGGCATGGCAAGAACCCGTGCGGTTCGAGGGCATTTCGGTCCGCAACTATCTTGCCGCCGGAAACAGGATGTCCGACCCGTTTCGCTGTCTGGAGATGGTGGGGCTCAGTCCGGACATCTATCTATCGAGAATGGTAGACAAATCATTGAGCGGCGGGGAGCGAAAACGGATCGAACTCGCGTCACTTCTGGCGCTCAGTCCCAAGCTCGCGGTCCTCGATGAACCTGATTCAGGAATCGACATGCTCTCGACGCAGGATATCATCAACGTGATACAGGCATTCAAGCAGGCGGGAACCGCTGTCCTGCTCATCACGCACCGAGAAGAAATCGCCCTCATCGCTGATCAGGCATCGCAGGTGTGCAACGGCAGGATTATCTGTTCCGGCAACCCGGCAAACGTTGCCGCGTATTACAAATCAAAAAAATGTCTTGTCTGCGACAAGGAGATGTGCGTGTATGTCTGAACTTGATGCCCTGATGGAGGCGTTTGGAGCGGCCGGAGGAGAGAAGAGCGTTCTTGCCGACAAGGAGACGGCGCATCTTATCGTGAATCAAAACCGGATCGTGAGCCTGCAGGGAATCGAAGGCATGAAGGTGAAAACCCGGGAAATGCGGAACGGCATATCGGCCTCAATCAGCGTTGCGGAAGGGGCCGTCATAAAAAACCCCGTTCATCTCTGTTTCGGCGTCGTGCACAAAAAAGGACTGCAAAAAATAAAAATGAACATCAGGCTTGAACGAGGCGCTGCAGCAAAGTTCATCGCCCACTGCATTTTTCCAAAAGCGGAAAAGGTGCGGCACCTCATGGATGCAACGGTCGAGATAGGTGAGGGGGCGGAAATGCGGTACTCGGAGACCCATTATCATGGTCTGTACGGCGGGATTGAGGTCGTGCCGAAGCTTGCCGTCCGGATCGGAAAGGGCGGAAGGTATTATACCGACTTTACGCTCGTGAACGGCAGGGTCGGCAGGCTCGCGCTCGAGGGGGAGAACGCCCGGGGTCTGGTAAAAGCCCGGGTCGCGGTCGAGGATGAAGCCGCTGCCGAGATCACCGGCATTACCGAAGGCAATGCCGCGGGAGCGCGGGGCCACGTGGATTGCATGGAGATTGTGAAGGACAAAGCCGTAGCAAAAGCGTATCCCTTCGTCCAGGTGAATCATCCGCTGGCAAAGGTGACGCACGAGGCCTCCATCGGCAGCGTCGATAAAAAGCAGATGGAGACGCTCATGGCTCATGGACTTTCTCCTTCGGAGGCCGTTGACATGATTGTGAAGGGGATGCTTGCGTGAAGACAATGACCGCGATTCCGGCCTGGTTTATGCTGGTGTTTTTTTCAACAGTGCCGGTATGGGGGGCTGAGGCTGCTCCGCAGCCTATGCAAAGCAGCCCTGTTCCAACAGTGCAGCAGCCATTGCTTCCACTCCCGGACGTGCCGGAAAACTGCCCTCCTCCGCCGGCATTGTCGGGCGCGGAAACAGGCAGCCCGGCCGCTTCTTCCGGATCGACAATTTCACAAAAAAAACCATCAACCACCGCGGGCCTATTGAAGCCTTTTACAATTGTTTTATTCTGGGGAGATGGATGTCCTCACTGTGCGGTTGAAAAAGATTTTCTGAAGGAAATCGGAAAACAGTATCCATCGATGAGAGTCAAGTTATATGAGGTCTGGTATGACCGGAACAATGCCGCATTGCTGAGCCGGCTGGCGGGAAAATACGGATTAACCCCCGGTGGTGTTCCCGTCACGTTCATCGGCAGCAAGTCGTTCGTGGGATTTTCCAGCGCACTGAAAAGCGAGCTGCTTGAGCTAATCAAAAGCTGTTCTGCCTCAGGCTGCCCCGATCCGCTCATTCAATTACAGGAAACAGTTTTCCGTCCGTTTGTTTCCAAAAAACCGGTCCCGCCAACCGCCGGGAAAAAAGCCGCGGAGTCTGCCACGCCTCAGTCTGCCGGGACTGCGGCTAAGCCGGAGGCACAGACGTCCGATGGAAGGCAGGAGCTTATAGATATTCCTCTCCTGGGCAGGCTTGACCCTGCCGGGATGTCGCTCCCGGTCATGACGATCGTGATCGCAGGGCTCGACAGCTTCAATCCCTGCGCGTTTTTTGTTTTGTTCGCCCTGCTCGGTCTTCTGATCCACGCGCGGTCCAGGGCCCGTATGATGTTCATCGGCGGAATCTTCGTCTTCTTTTCCGGATTCATCTATTTCATTTTCATGGCCGCATGGTTGAACCTCTTTCTGGTCATGGGACAGGTCGCACTTATCACGGCTATTGCCGGCGTCGTCTCGATAATCATTGCGGCAATCAACATCAAGGATTTCTTTGCCTTCAAAGCGGGAGTGTCTCTCACGATCCCCGACAGCGCGAAACCGAAGCTGTTCGACCGTATGCGGAAACTGATGCGCTCCACATCCGTTATTTCGATGATAGTCGGTTCAGCGGTGCTTGCCATTGTCGCAAACTCGTATGAACTGCTCTGCACCGCGGGATTTCCCATGGTCTTTACCCGCATTCTTACCCTAAACCAGCTGCCGCTTTCGATCTACTATCTTTACCTGATACTCTATAACCTCGTCTATGTTATACCGCTGGCAGCTATCGTGATCATCTTTACGTATACGCTGGGTAAGAAGCAACTGACGGAGCGCCAGGGCCGCGTGCTGAAGCTGGTCTCCGGAATGATGATGCTCGGTCTGGGGCTGGTACTCCTGCTCAGGCCCGCGCTACTGAACAACATACTCGCGTCGATCAGCCTGCTCGTCGGAGCGGTCTTGATTTCGTGCGTGATAATGTTCGTCGATAAAAGATACAACGGAATCAGAAAGAAATAACAGCCGTAAGGAAGGTACCTATGCAAAAAATTAAACTGACCATCCTCCCAAGTGAGAACAAGCAAACAAGCGAATCGTGCTGCGCTGCTCCGGTTCCCAAGACCTGCTGTCCGACAGAAAAAGCGCTGCCGCAAATTACCGTCGGTTGGGAAGGCGCGGCGTCAGGCAAAGTCGGAAAGATCTCAACCGAATGGACCCGATCTGACTACTGGGGCATGATCAAGTGCAGGATCAGCGCTTTCCGCACACAGTACACCGCTTCGCCGGGTTTGTACGCGGTGGGAGAACCATCAAAGGAATCCGATGTATTCGTGAGCGCCAATTACAAGTTCAGCTTCGATGTTCTCCGCCGCGAACTGCGGGGAATGAATGCCTGGATACTTGTTCTTGATACCAAGGGAATCAATGTCTGGTGCGCGGCAGGCAAGGGGACATTCGGCACGGATGAGTTGATAAAGCGCATCCAGGAAGCAAAGCTGGACGCCGTGGTCAGTCACCGCAGGATCATTGTTCCTCAACTCGGGGCCGTGGGCGTGAGTTCGGGAGAAGTCAAAAAGAAAACAGGATTCACCGTCTTCTACGGGCCGGTGCAGGCCGCCGATATTCCCGCCTACATCAAGGCAGGCTACAGGAAAACGAAGGAGATGAGCCTTATGCAGTTTTCCCTGTTTGACAGGCTTGTTCTCACGCCGATGGAGATCAACCCGTTCATGAAAAAGTATCCGTGGTTTGCCGCAGCGGTTCTGCTCATCTTCGGCCTCCAGCCTTCCGGCATTCTGTTTCAGCAAGCGTGGACCGGTGGGTTGCCGTTTCTGCTGCTCGGACTTGCGGCAATCGTCGCGGGAGCATTCCTGACACCGGTATTGCTCCCATTCATCCCGGTTCGCTCGTTTGCGGTAAAAGGATGGCTTATGGGGATTCTATCCTTATCAACAGTCATGCCGTTTTTGAACGCGGCGCTGCAAGGCAGCGTCCTGCTTCTTGTCATAACGTGGCTGCTCTTTCCTCTGCTGAGTTCGTATATTGCGCTTCAGTTCACCGGGTCAACAATATTTACCGGCATGTCCGGGGTGCAAAAAGAGCTGAAGCTCGGACTTCCGGTTTATATCAGCGCGGCCGGAATAACGCTGCTGCTGGTGGTTTTGTACA
>CAZPGZ010000018.1:0-63626 GCA_964586075.1 uncultured Nitrospiraceae bacterium
ATTCTTTAAGCTGCGCTAAAAGATGCCCCGCCCCTTGGGGCGGGGTAGTTCACTCAAATCATGCATTTTTTATAAAAACTTGGGTTACTTTTTTTTGCTTCTTTCCTTAAAAAATACTTTTTCAAATAACATAGTAATGAATACTGCGATAGGAATGATCAATATAAGTTCAAAAATATTTTTTAATGAAAATATATCATTATTGCTAGAGACCGATATCTGATGTAACTTAACGATAATAACGAGTGCCAAGCAGAGAACTACTCTAATAATTATTTTGGACTTATTTTTCTTCATAAAGTGGTTCATTTAATTTAATCTGTCCTAAAGTTTGAGAGTTTGTAGGTTGGGTAGAACGAAGTGAAACCCAACATATTTTTTTATGTCTTATTAGTTCTCATATTCTGAGCACCGATACCATAATCAAAACTGTCGGGTTTCGCTCTGCTCTACCCGACCTACCGACTAAATACTTTGGCCGATCTCGTCCCGATCAAAGGTACAGGAAGTATCCTGCAAATTTAAACTTACGATATTCTCAACAATTTATTGCCGCAGTTTCTCCATAAACACAAGCTCAACTTTCGGCGACAGCTGATCAGTACGGCAAATCCTGTACCCGAGCCGTTTGTACAATCGGATATTGCCCTCGCTTAATGCTCCGGTAAATAATTCAAACCGTTTGAGAAGGGGAAATGCCGTCTCAAGAGCAAGCATCAGCTGGGTGCCGATGCCCCTGCGCTGAAACTCGGGATGAACGATCAAGCGCCCGATATAACACGTGTCGTCATGAGCGGCCGCTCTGACAGATCCTACAATCCTGCCGGAATCGATTGCTTTAAAAATAATTTTTTCCTCGAATTCTTTTTCCAGTTCGCCCAGTGTCTGGGTTAATGGCGGAATATTATAATCATTATATAAGGCTGCTTCGCTTTGATATGCAAGTTTCTGAAGTTCGAGTAGTGCGGCTGCGTCTGTTTTGTCTGCTCTGAAAATTTCAGCCATAATTCCGCCGCCTCCGGGTTCGTGAATATTTGATTACCGGCAATCAGGTGATTTGTCAGATAAGCTGTTGACGGAATACTGCTTGAAGCATGGCGCTTCGATTATTGTACTCATTTGGGCGCCCAAATTTAGTAAACGAATATACCATAAAATAAACATCGTAGACAATATTTTTGCCTGAGCGTTAATCTATATTGCGGAAAATGGCGCGAAATCAGGTTGCCGCGAAAGCGGGTTTTGCAAAAGGCAACGAAAAAATTTGGATTTGCTATAAAAATTCGCTTCACATTTTCTCTTTTTTATTGTACTCTTACGATATACGTTCATTGCCGTTTGAACCTGAATAAAGAACCCGGTTTCACTAAACACACACCAAGACCAATAACCAGGGAGCTTTTTTATGGAAAGCAAAACGCCCGGCCCCTCCAAAGGATACCAGAAGCAGATTAAAAAGGACGATCAACCAAAGCCAAAACCCAAAAGCAGCTACAATCCGGATTATTCCTCACCTACCGCGAAGAAATGGCCCCAATTTATGGAGGCCTTGCAGACAGGAAACGCGGAAACCGTCAAACAGCTGATTGAAGAAGGCATCAACGTAAATATTCTGCGCGAAGGCGCCACACCGTTGATGGTTGCCGCTTCCAAAGGCCAAACGGAAATTGCGGAAATCATTCTGCAGGCGGGCGCGAATATCAACGAAAAGAATGAAGACGGATGGACCGCGCTGCACAAGGCTGCATACGAGCAGGACAAAACAGGAATCATTGATCTGCTGATGCAGTCAGGTGCTGACGTCGAAGCGAAGAACAGGTTCGGAAAGACGGCGCTGCAGCTGGCAGAAGAAAAAAGCCACCGTGATATTGTCCGGATCATCAAAAGCCATTTGACGCAGCAGAGCCAGGACATGCAGGAATGGGAAGATTTTCTGAATACGCCCGACGGCAAACCGTACAAGCAGACACGACGCTACGAATCGCTGGCGCTCTTGTTTAAATTCTGGTGGCTGCCTCTGCCTGTGCTTGGCATTATCGGACTTCTGATCGGTTTTTTGTCCGGCTTCGCTCTTTTGCTGTGCATTATCGGCATTGTGTCCGGAGCCCTTGCCGGACTTGGTATTTTTTTGTGGGAGCGCAATCTGCGGGTATATTTGGACGGATTGGGGCCCCTGCCGCATCTGGATATCCACATACTGCGCCAGAAAAGAAAGGCGGGAGAATCCCTGACAGTGGCGGCTCAACAGAAGTCAGGCCCCGTTGATGCTGCAACCGACGGCCAGTCCGCGGAGAAATCCGGAGAGACAGGTGCCTTTCAGGCTGTTCTCGACCAGGCAACTGCCGAGGACCGGTCAGACGATCGGGGCCGTACACAGACCCGAAAGACAATCGGAAGACGAAAACTGGAAATCGGCATGTACGCCGCGATCGCGGTACTTGCAATTCTTGCGATTACGGCACTTGTTTACAGGAATTCAATTGTTCAGTGGTACTCCGCAAAAAAACTGGAACGAAGCGGGATTCAGCTTTCCGAGAGGGCGTTCCTGGCAGAAGTAGCAAAGAACAACGAAGAAGCGGCAAGCCTGTTCATCAACGCGGGAATCAACCTGGCCGCGAAGGATGAGCAGGGCAGAACCGCCCTGATGATCGCTGCAGAAAAAGAGAACGCAGCGATACTCAAGAGACTGGTCAAGCACGACCCTGCGTTGCTGAACCACTATGATTCGAACGGAAACACGGCCCTGATGACCGCCGCGCGCCAGGGACGCTTAACGACCGTATCGTTGCTGCTCGAAAATGGCGCAGACGTCAACTATCTCGTGCCTTCGGCAGAAGGCGCGGCCACGGCACTGCAGGCGGTTTTGAGCGCCCCGGATTTCAAAGATGAACATATGATGGTTCTCCAGAAACTTTTGCAGCAGGGCGCCCAGGTGAAAGCCCGAAACAAGGCGGGTCAATTTCCGCTGCTGTTCGCAGCCGAACACGGCTATACGAAAGCGGCGGTATCGCTCTTGGAGCAGGGGGCTGATATCAATGAGGTGACTTCGACCGGCCAGTTTCCGTTGATGGTGGCCGCCTGCAAGGGATACTTTGAATTTATCGCGACCCTTGCGTCAAAAGGCGCGAACATGATGGCGGCCCAGCCTGACGGAAAAACACCGCTTATGTGCGCCGCTCAGGAGGGCCACATAAGTACGATCAGGGTCCTCCTTGAGAACGGTGCGAATATCAACGCAAAAACGGCAAGCGGCGCGACCGCACTGACGGAGGCCACCCGAGCGGGGCGTGCCGAGGCTATCCCGGTTCTTCTCGAACAGGGGGCCGACCCCGACGGGGCATATATTCCGGATTCATTTCTGGCCTTGCAGGGGAGGAAAATCGCGATCAGTGCAAAAAATGACAGAGCTATTGATGTGCTGAAACGGATCGCCAAACAGGCCGTTCTGGACGGGTATGTGATTAACGACAGGACAAGCAAGGAACAAAAAATTACGGCCTCGTTGAAAGGTTCATGGAACAGGATGCTGATGGAACTGTCAAAGAAAAATCCTGTTGTGTTTGCGGTAAAAGACAAGGAAGTGTTTGTCTGGTCCTATAATCCGGCAGCCGTAAAGCGCGACGCAGGAACGCCGCGATAAAATCGTCCGGGCTTCAATAGCGTGGCAAAGGAGCATGTTGCAGCCTGATTTGACGTTGACAACCGCTGTGTTGTATGATATGGTAAGTAACAAAAAATAGTTGTACCTTTTGGTCCGCATCTTCCCATTCTATGTTGTGATTCATATAAAACGAGCATTGCTCGTACTATCTAAGGAGGGTCATTATGAGGAACAGAAGTATATTATTTTTGGGAATTATCGCGGTGCTTTGTCTATTCGTGCTCTGGGGGTGCCCGAAGAAGTCCGAAGTGACATCAGGGGATGCTCAGCAGGAGACTGCGGCAGCCGCCGGCGATAAAGCGGGTGCCGAAAAAGCGGGTGCGGCAAATGGAGCGAAAGGTGGAGCAGCAACCGCAAAAGAGCGCGCTGCAGCCGCATCTGCAGGCTTACAGCCGATCTATTTTGATTTTGACAAATCGGTTGTGCGCAATGATGAAAAAGCAGTCATGAAAGCGAACGCAGAATGGCTCAAGGCAAATCCGAAGGTCAATATCAGAATCGAAGGGAACTGCGACGAGCGCGGGACCAAAGAATACAACCAGGCTCTCGGCCAGCGCCGCGCTGCAAGCGCCAAGAAGTATCTCACGGATCTCGGCATTTCAGGAAAGCGGATTTCCCTGATCAGCTACGGCAAGGAAAAACCGGTCTGCACTGCGGCCACGGAAGAATGCTGGCAGAAGAACCGCAGAGGCGATCTTGTTTCTGTGACGAAATAGACCGCATACGCACGATCTGAATTGTGGAGCAATGGGGAACCTGGGAAGAGTAGAGGTTCCCCGCGCTTCCTTCCCAAGGGCCATGCTGTCGTGTACCGCCCGGTGAAATAAATACTATGATGAATAGAATCTTGACAATAGCAACCTGTTCCCTGATGCTGCTGTTTACAATGACGGCCTGTGCGCCGCAATCGGAACTGGTGCGGACCAGGTCTGAAGTGGCTGACATCCGCGATGATCTGTCCGCGGCAAAATCGAAGCTGCAGGATGTCCAGAACCGCCTTGATATGCTCGATGCAAACATCAAGGGGACGGTTGATCTGCAGAAAACAATGGCAGACTATGGGACCAAGTCAGACCAGCTTACTACGGACATGCAGCTTCTTCAGGGAAAGCTGGAGGAAAATAATTTCCGTATTGCCGAGCTTGCACAGAAGCTTGACGATAAAAGCTTTAAACTTGCAGAACTTTCCGCAAAAGTTGAAGAACTTGAAGCAAAGTTAAAGCAATCAAACGGTGGAACGCCCGCAGCTTCAGGAAAGCAGGCCTCGAAAACGCAGGAGCCGTCCGATGCCTATCGCCAGGCGAAGAGTGATTTCGACAAGAAAAATTACGACCTCGCCCTTGCAGGATTTCAGAATTATGTTGCACAGTTTCCCGACACAAGCCAGGCTGACAAGGCGCAGTACTGGATTGGCGAATGTTATTATGCCAAAAAGGACTTCACCAAGGCTATTGATGCATTTGACAAAGTCATAAAAACTTATCCCAAAAGCGATAAAGTGCCCGGGGCGAAGCTGAAAATCGGTTTCTCCTATCTGAACGAAAGAAACAACGCGAAAGCACGGGAATATTTGTACAAAGTCATAAAAGAGCATCCCGCGACCGATGAGGCAAAACTGGCGAAGGATAAGCTGAAAAAAATAACCAACTAAGCCGTGTTGTCAGTATATTCCCCCCTTCCCAAAGGTTTTTCTATAACTTCCTCCTGTGGCATTCAGCGCATATGGGTAGCAATGCAAAAGATGGAATCGTGCAGCCGTGCCGTACTGACTGGTGCCGCCGATCCGGCTAAAAATACGGCATGGCATGTACACATGCTCTTTCGATCAAAGGATCGGACAGCGGCAACACAGCAGCTTGATGCGCAGTAAGAGGAACAAGAATGTTTTTTGAAAAGATATTTATCAGACTCATCTGGCTGATTGTTTTGCTCTGGAGCAAGACGATCAGGTTCCGTATGGTGAACAAAGAAATCCAGGACCGGCTGATTGCACAGGGACAGAACTGCATTTATGCCTTCTGGCACGGGAGTCTGCTTATGCTGCTTAAATCCCACCATGATTCAGGCCTTCTGATTCCGGTGAGCGAGAGCAAGGACGGAGAGTTCATAACGCGGGTGATCACCACATTCGGGTTCGAAGTCGCGCGGGGATCAAGCAAACGAAAAGGGCACAGGGCGCTTTACTCTCTGGTCACCAGAATGCGCAAAGGAAAAAATGTAGGAATAACCGTGGATGGACCGCGGGGTCCCCTGCACAAGGTAAAAAAAGGGGCGCTTTTCCTTGCCGCTGTTTCCAAAGCCCCTATCGTTCCTGTCGCAACCGCGGTAAAACACGCATGGATTCCCAAAAGAAGCTGGGACAGACTGATTGTTCCGTTTCCCTTCACCGAAGGTCTGATCATGCTCGGCGAGCCGATCCATGTGCAGGACACATCGGAGGAGGCCATAGAAGCCGGACAGAAAACGCTCGAAGCGGATCTGATAAAACTGACGCAGGCAGCGCAGGCCCATATCTCAGGCAACGGCCGCAATAGAACGCAAGAATAACAGCGTGGCGCACCAAAGGCGGCGCTGGAACGTTTCCACACGGCGAACATCATTTATTCCAATTCCGGAATGCATTTTCAATTCTTATGAAAAAAGCAAAAATCCTTGTCGTCGAAGATGAAAGAAATATTTCGGATATTGTAAAAGCATATCTTGAGCGGGAGGGATTTGAAGTGGTTGTTGCGGCCACCGGAAAAGCAGCGCTCAAGGAGGCCGGGAAAAATGTTGATCTCATCGTCCTGGATCTTAAACTCCCCGACATTGACGGTGAGATCGTCTGCAAATCAATCAGGGAATTTCTTGACGTTCCGGTGATCATGCTTACCGCAAAAAGCGCCGAGGATGACCGGGTCAGAGGGCTGGGCCTGGGTGCGGATGATTATGTGGTAAAACCGTTCAGCGCACGGGAACTGGTCGCGCGGGTAAAAGCTCATGTACGACGCGCGCGGATCGGAGAAAAAAAGGAGCTTTCCTTTGAAGGAGGGACCCTTGTTATCAACACCCAGGCACATGCCGTCCAGAAAAATGGTAAAGATGTCGATCTGACGAACACCGAGTTCAGGATTCTGCTGACCCTCGCGGAGAAGCCGAATGTCGTGTTTTCCCGCCTGCAGCTGATTACGAACGCGCAGGGATATGATTTTGAAGGCTTTGATCGGGTCGTGGATGCGCATATCAAGAACATCAGGCACAAGATTGAAGACGACCCCGCCTCACCATTCTTTATCAAAACCATGTACGGCGTAGGATACAAATTCATAGGCAGGCCTGACAAATGAGAACGAAACTCTTTCTTGCATTTATAATTCTGATAGTGATTATCCTGCTCTCCTCCTTGGTCTTTGCAGTCACAATTCTGAAGGATTTTGATACATATACCGAAAAAGTTAAACGGGATCATGTGTATTGGATCATTGCTTCCATCGAGGACGCATATCGGGGTAACGGCGGCTGGGACCCCAGGATACTTTCCGAGTCCATCCACTGGGCTATAATGATGGGGCTCGACATAAAAATAACCGACAGAGAAGGAAATGAAGTCGTTCCTGCACACCATGTCATGGATTCGTTGACTCCGAACATGCAGCGGCGCATGGAAGAGCTTTTCCATGTCCACACGGAGGTTAATCTCCCGTATGAGTCATTTCCCCTCACCTCCCATGGTGAAAAAGTCGGCTCGATCCACGCCCGTGCTTTCCAAAAAAAAGAGCTGGCCGAGCAGGAGTCCGTTTTCAGGGCGCGGGTCAAAAACTTTCTTTATTTTTATCTCGTTATTGCCGGGACCGGATCGGTTGCCGTCGGTTTTTTGCTCAGTCAATATCTTTCCAAACCAGTCTTATCTCTGAAAAAAGCGTCGGAAAAAATAACTGCAGGAGATTTTTCTGCACGAGTCCCGACTGTGTCTTTTGATGAAGTCGGACATCTTGCAGCAGCATTCAATAAAATGGCTGAGTCGCTCCAAAAAGAGGCGCTTCTCAGGAAACATCTTACCTCGAACATTGCGCATGAGCTGAGGACGCCGCTAACTATCATGAAAACCCAGGTTGAGGGAATGTCCGACGGTGTTTTGCGCGACCCGCACCGAGGGTTCGAAAATATACGGCGGGAAATAGAAAAGCTTATTGCGCTCGTCAAAGGCATAGAAGACATGACCGCGGCAGAATCCAGTTTTTTCTCGAAGGGGACAGTAGAACGGGTCAATTTCAAGCAATTTATTGCCGACCTGGTTCAGGACCTGTCAGCCGCCTTGCAAAGCCGCGGATTGTATATCCGGATTCTGAACGACGAAGATATTATGGTAACAATGGATATCGGCAAACTCGAGATGGTTCTCCGGAATATTATTGCCAACGCGGTAAAGTTTACCGAAACCGGCGGCGTGATTATAACATACGGAAAGGACGACCGCAATATGCTGCACATAGAAATTACCGATACAGGACGAGGCATTGCGGAAAGCGAGCTGCCGTTTATTTTCAATCGATTTTACAAGGCTGAAAATTCCGTTCCTGACGGCGTGGGTCTTGGCCTCGCAATAGCCAAAGAGCTCATCAGCATTATGGCCGGTGAAATATCGGTGCAAAGCGACAGAGGAAAAGGTTCTTGCTTTAAAATAGTACTGCCCATTGCGGAATAGAACCGGAGCTGTAATAGCAAAAAAACCGCTGTTTTCTACTTGACGCAATACATCAGTTTATACCTCATCCACCGAGCAGTGCCCTTTACAAATACTCCGATACAATGTGCGTTTTCCGTCGTTGCTGAATCTATTCCTGCGGCAGGGAAATCCTCCAATTTTTATCATTCTTCATAATTTCTTCACCATGGTGTGGCATACTTTCATCAATAAACATCGTAAGTATCTCAAATACTTCTGAGGAGGCGAGAGTATGAAAAAAACACTGACAATAGTACTAGCACTGTTTCTTATGGCAGGCGCAGCGTCAGCCGGAGGTTATGAGGTCTCAAAGAAGGCGGGTGAATATAATGTCGCTGTTGTCCTTGACAGGAATCCGCCGGTCGCAGGAGACAACGAAATCAACCTTGTTATTAAGGATGCAACAGGCAACGTTGTCCGGGACGCACAGGTGAAAATTGAATATTCCATGCCGGCCATGCTCGGTATGCCGCCCATGCGCCATAGAACCAGCGCGACCCTGCGGGAGGATTTCTACAAGGCCGTCATGACATTCTGCATGGGTGGAGCATGGACAATCGAGATCAAAATCGCGCGGGCCGGCAAAACGTCTCAGATGAAGTTCATGGTGGACGCTTCGTAAGAGGGTTTGCAGGGTGTCCCGTTATTTAAATCGCATCATTCACTAACTCTTCAAAATTGTGTGATATCCTTAGTCTTAAGAAACATAAAAGCGGCATATGACATGCCCGGTTAATCTTATCGGAAGGAGAAGAATATGAGAAAGAGCATGCTTATTATGGTGGCCGTACTTTTGGTAGCGGGCATTGCCTCTGCAAAAGGATATGAGGTCCAGAAGAAGGCAGGCGAATATGACGTCACTGTCGCTATTGACAGAAATCCGCCGGTAACCGGCAACAACGGAATCAGCATTTCGGTAAAGGATGCCGCAGGAAAACCTGTCAAAGACGCTGCGGTAAAAGTGGAGTATTCCATGCCGGCCATGCCGGGAATGCCGCCCATGAATTACAAGACCGACGCGGTGCTTCACGGCGATGAGTACAAGGCCGTGATGGCCCTTTCCATGGGCGGTTCCTGGAACATTGCAGTAAAAATTTCAAAAGCGGGAAAAACATCCACCGTGAAGTTCACCGTGGATGCGAAATAGGCGGACTATGAAAAAGGAAGAATACAGCGGAGAGAGAAATATACCTTGGCGCTTTTTCCTGAATGTGGCACTGGCTCTGCTGTGTTCTGTATTCCTGTGGCCTCGCACCGCGGTAGCCGCGGAAGAAGCTCCGGGCCTTCAAGCGCTGATTGAAGAAGCCCTGAAAAACAACCGGGAGGTGCGGGCGGCGGAGGCGAAGTGGAACGCATCAACGTACCGGGTCCCGCAGGCGGAAAGCCTGCCGGACCCCATGGTCATGTTCGGCTATCAGAATGAAGGCTGGAACAGATATACCTACGGTCAGATGCAGGGATCGCAGTGGATGTATTCGGTGTCCCAGACATTTCCGTTTCCGGGGAAACGGTCGCTCAAGGGAGAAATGGCCGCTCGGGAGGCGGAAAGCTACGCCGCGACGTATGAAGCGGTTCGCCTCAGGGTTGCCGCGTCGGTCAGGCAGCTTTACTATGATTTGTTTCTTGCATACAAAACGTCCGACCTGATCCAGGACAAAACAGCCCTGTTCGCCAGAATAGAGGACGCCGCACTGGCCCGGTATTCCGCAGGTATGGGCACGCAGCAGGAGGTGCTCATGGCGCAGACGGAAAAGTATATGCTCCTTGAAAAGGAAACCGTGCTCAGGCAAAAGATGGAATCGCTGCAAGCGATGCTGAATAACGCGATAGGTAGAGAGGCGAATGCCTCCCTGGGAAGACCAGCCACTCCGGAGCGGTCGACCTTCGGCTATACGGCGGATGAATTGCTCGCTCTGGCTTACGAGCAGTCACCTGAGATCCGGTCACGTGAAAAAATCAAAGACTCTTCGAAGGCCCAGATCAGCCTGTCGCAGAAGGACTACTATCCCGATCTGACGCTTGCCGGAAGCGTCTACCAGAGAAGAGGAGATTTTGAAGATATGTGGAGCCTCACTGCCACGATCAACATTCCCCTCTATTTCAGGAAAAAGCAATCAGCCGTCGCTGAAGCAAAAGCTCTCTCGTATCAGACGGAGAGCGAACTGGAGGCGGTCAAACTGATGCTTTCATCAACCATACGAGATAATTTCTCCCTGCTGACCACATCGGAAAAACTGATGGATTTGTATAGACTCGGCCTTATTCCGAAAACCTATCAGGATTTTGAGTTGGCTCTTTCGGGCTACCGCACCGGAAAGGTTGAGGCCATAACGGTCATTAACCGGCTGAAGGCTCTTCTTGATTATGAAACCCTGTACTGGGGACAGTTCGTGGAACGGGAAAAGGCTGTCGCACGGTTGCAATCGATTGCAGGAATAGCAGATCCGAAAACGGTGGTGATAAAAAATGAACATTAAACGATTCGCTCGCTTTGCGGCTTTTTCCGTGCTTGGAGGTGCAGTCGCGGTATTTCTCGTGTCACCCTTCAATGGGCAAGCACTATTGCAGCAGGCGTACGCGCAGCATGCAGGACATGGCGGAGGAGCGCCGTCAAAAGAGCAGGCCGCAGGCCAGCCCGAAGAGGAAGCCTCCACGGTGGAGATACCCGCGGACAAGCAGCAGATGATCGGCGTCAAAACAGCGTCGGCAACCGTGCAATCACTCCGTAAAACCATCAGGACTGTGGGAAGGGTAGAGGCGGATGAAAAGAAACTTGCCACGATCAATCTCAAATTTGAGGCGTGGATAGAGAAACTCTATGTAGATTATACGGGTAAATATGTAAAAAAGGGAGAAGCGCTTGCTGAGGTCTACAGCCCGGAACTGCTTGCGACCCAGCAGGAGTTTATTAATCTGCTCAAATGGAAAAACCGAAAAAGTGACGTGAAAAACAGGGAGATGGACGCGATGCTTTCCCGTGATGCGGAGGCGATCGTTGAAGCGGCGAAGGAGCGACTGAGGCTGTGGGACATCTCGGATGAGCAGATTAATTCCCTAGCGGAGACTGGAAAACCGGTCCGGACGCTTAAAATTTTCAGCCCTGTCAGCGGTTATGTCATACAGAAAACGGCACTCCAGGGAATGCGGGCCGCTCCCGGAGAAAAACTTTTTGACATAGCGGATCTGTCCACCGTCTGGATTATTTCCGACATTTATGAATATGAGCTTTCCCTGATCCGTGCAGGCGACACGGCGAAAATCACGATGAGTTATTTCCCCGGAAAAGAATTCAACGCCCGTATCGATTATATCTATCCTGTTCTCGCCGGTGAAACAAGGACCGCCAAAGTGCGGTTTTCCATGCCGAATCCCGGCGGACAGCTGAAACCCCAGATGTTTACGAACGTGGAGCTGAAAATCGGCATGGGGAGGAAGCTGGTTGTTCCTGAAGACGCAGTCATCGACACCGGCACGCGGCAGATTGTTTATGTGGACAAGGGGGACGGAAATTTCGAACCGCGGGAAGTAACTGTCGGGACCCGGTCCGACGGCATGGCGGAGATCGTGAAAGGGTTGAAGCCGAAGGAAAAGGTCGCTGCTGCCGCAACATTCCTGATTGATTCGGAAGCGCGATTGAAAGGCATTGTGAAATAGAACCGAACGCACGACGTCGCGCGGGAGCAAGAACACATCTCCCGAAGTTTTTTCAGGCTGCTGGTAATGAGGAACCTCCAGCGTATATGCTAAGGAATATGATGGTATGATCGCCAGGATCATTGAGTACAGCGCCAAAAATAAATTTATCATTTTTCTGTTCGTGATCTTTCTGTGTATTTGGGGCTCTCTCTCACTCAAGAACACCCCGCTTGATGCCATCCCCGATTTGAGCGACACGCAGGTTATCATCTACACGGAATGGCCGGGCCGAAGTCCGAACCTGGTGGAAGACCAGGTGACCTATCCCATCAGTGCGACTCTTCTTGCGGCCCCGAAGGTTCAGGTCGTGCGGGGATTTTCCTATCTGGGAAGTTCCTTCATTTATGTCATCTTTGAAGAAGGGACCGATATCTACTGGGCAAGGAGCAGAGTGCTGGAGTATCTCCAGGCGGTGAAAGGCAAGATTCCCGTTGATGTGAACCCGGTACTGGGACCCGATGCCACCAGCGTGGGATGGGGTTTTTCCTACGCAGTGACTGATGAAACCGGACGATATGATCTTTCGCAACTCCGTACGGTGCAGGACTATACGATCAAGCTTGCTCTTGAAAGCGTGCCCGGTGTTTCACAAGTTGCGAGCGTCGGCGGATTCGTCAAGCAGTATCAGATTACGGTGGATCCAAACCGGCTTGCCGCATTCAATATTCCCTTGACCAGGGTGATGGAGGCGGTCAAAAAAAGCAACAGCGATGTTGAAGGAAGGGTTCTGGAGTTTTCGGGCGTGGAATACATGATCCGGGGCCGGGGATATATCAACTCGGTCAAGGACATTGAAAACATTGCCGTAGGAAGCAGCGGCGCCGGCACGCCTGTTTTTTTAAAAGACGTCGCCCGGGTGCGGCTGGGTCCGGAGATACGGAGAGGACTTGCCGAACTCGACGGCAAGGGAGAAGTTGCGGGCGGCATTGTGGTGGTGCGGTTCGGCGAAAATGTCCTGAACGTCATAGACCGGGTAAAGGAAAAGATCAGGAACAGCATCGAACCAAGCCTGCCGAAGGGCATGAAGATCACGGTCACCTATGACCGGTCCGATCTTATTCATCGATCAATTGCCACCCTGAAGGAAGAAATTTTCAAACTTGCGGTTGCGGTAAGCGTCGTCTGTGTGATTTTTTTGTTCCACCTTCCCAGCGCGCTTGTTGTCATCCTGACGCTGCCGGTTGCCATCATCATCTCGTTTATTCTGATGCATTCCCTGCATGTTACGTCGAACATTATGAGCCTCTCCGGCATTGCAATTGCCATCGGCGCTATGGTGGACGCCTCCATCATCATGGTGGAGAATGCGCATAAAAAACTTGAAGAATGGGAGCATGCAGGAAAACTCGGCAGCCGCACGGAGGTCATCATCGAGGCGGCGAAAGAAGTCGGGCCGTCACTCTTCTTTTCCCTTCTGGTGATTACCGTCGGTTTCCTCCCGGTATTCTCGCTTCAGGCGCAGGCAGGCAGGCTTTTCAAGCCGCTGGCATATACCAAAACTTTCGCCATGCTTTTTTCTTCGTTTCTCGCAGTGACGCTGACTCCGGTGCTGATGACGCTGTTTATCCGGGGGAAGCTGCGGCCCGAGGAATCGAACCCGGTGAGTGTCTTCCTCCGCCGGATCTATGAGCCAGTCGCCGTAATCACCCTGCAATTCAGGAAAACAGTCATCATCGCCGCGCTCCTTGTCATGGCAGTGACAGCGTATCCGTTCCTGAAACTCGGAACGGAATTCATGCCGCCACTGTACGAAGGGACGTTGTTTTACATGCCGGTCACGGTGCCGCCGCCTTCCATCTCGGTTGTGTCCGATCTTCTGCAGCTGCAGGACGGACTGCTCATGAAGATTCCGGAAGTTGCACAGGTCTTCGGAAAGGCGGGGCGGGCGGAAACGGCGACGGATCCCGCGCCGCTTGAAATGTTCGAAACCGTCATCAATCTCAAACCGGAATCCGAGTGGCGAAAGGGAATGGACGTCGAGAAGCTCAAGAATGAAATGAATGACGCGCTTTCCATCCCCGGCGTCGCCAACTCATTCACTATGCCGATCAAGGCCCGCATAGACATGCTCGCCACGGGCATACGGACGCCGGTCGGGGTGAAGGTGCTCGGCCCCAACATCGAGGAAATCGAGAAGACAGGCCTTGCCGTCGAAGAAGCGGTAAAAAATATCAAGGGTACGAGGAGCGCCTATGCCGAACGGGTGACCACCGGGTATTACCTGGATATTGTTATCAAGCGGGAGGAGGCGGCGAGGTACGGTCTGGCGGTTGATGATATCCAGCAGGTCATTCAGTCTGCCGTAGGCGGCATGAACCTCACCACAACGATCGAGGGCCGGGAGCGGTATCCGGTGAATGTCAGGTACTCGCAGGAACTGAGAGATTCCATTGAGAAGATGAAGCGGGTGCTTGTGCCGGTGTTCTCGGGAGGCGCAGGGTTGTCAGCGGCGGACCCCATGCAGCCTGCCTCCAGTCGTCAGACTTCGGCACAAAATACAAGATTGCTTCAAGTGCCGCTGGGCGAAATCGCGGATATCAGGATCGTGAAAGGTCCGACGGCGATCAAGAGCGAGGAAGGCCTCCTGACTGCATACGTGTACATCGATTTTTCAGGGCGCGACGTGGGCGGCTATGTTGAGGAGGCCAAGGCAAAAGTGAGCGAATCGGTCAGACTTCCTCCGGGATACCGGCTGCAATGGAGCGGAGAGTACGAATATATTCTGAAAACCCATGAGCGGCTGAAGATGGTCATTCCGCTGACGATTCTGATCATCTTTGTCCTTATTTATTTCAACACCCGGTCCGTCGGCAAGACATGCATTGTTCTTCTTGCCGTGCCGTTCTCTCTCGTGGGGTCCTTCTGGTTTCTCTATTTGCTGAACTATAACATGAGCATTGCCGTGTGGGTCGGAATCATTGCGCTTGCCGGCCTGGATGCCGAGACCGGTGTGGTCATGCTTCTGTACCTCGAGCTTGCCTATGACAAGTGGAGACGGAGTGGTAAGCTGAAAACAGCAGCCGACCTGAAAGAAGCGGTGATGGAAGGAGCGGTGAAGCGGATCCGGCCGAAAATCATGACCGTAAGTGTCATTCTGGCAGGCTTGGTGCCCATTATGTTCAGCCACGGAGCTGGATCGGATATCATGAAACGCATTGCCGCGCCGATGATCGGCGGCATTGTGACATCGACCTTTCTCGAGCTGCTTATCTATCCGGCGATTTACATAACCTGGAAGGAATGGGAAATAAAGAAAGTCAAAGCAGGAAACCCGGAAGCATAACAAAAACAGCGGGGAAATAATGCTGTTCGTTATTTCTGTTTTTCGGACATTGCGGCATCATATCGTTTCATATAATCGCCGACCATGCGTTCCGAATCACAGCCCAAGGCTTTTGCGTAGAGCGAGAGGAATCCGCGGAGATAGGGCCGTGCCGGCAGTTTTTTAAAATTTTCCGATTCGATGAACTCAAGATAGCGGGAGCCGATTTTTGTTATGTCGGCGATGCTGCGGATTGTCTGGCCATGCTGCTCACGCAGTATCCGGATGGCAGGACCGGTGAATTCGGTCACCAGACCGGAGACCGGAGCGGCACTTGGCTGCGGCCGATCCCCGGGTTCCTGCTGCACCGGCTGCTGGGGCGGCTGCGGTTTTTCAAGGAAGCGGTTTTCCGAAGGCAGAGAAAAGGCGGGTTGGACTGGCATGGACTCGATTTTCCGGGAAAATTCCGGAAAGGGAGAGTCATCTCCCTCCTCGGCACGACTTTTGAGCATGGCATCATACCGTTTCCGGTTGTCTTCATAGACAAGCGTGCGGTACGCCTCCTCGATTCGCTGGTGCATTATCGCCGTTTCCTCCGGCGTGAAGAGGGAATACAGCGCGATGGAGTTCGGCTCATACACGCGTCGTATCCGTTCGTACGCTTTGTGAATTTCCTGCTTCGTGGCCGTCGGGCTGACTTCCAGCAGTTCGTAAAAATTCAGGTTCTCAATTTTTTTCAACATTGCTCTCCTCCCTTCTCAGTACAGCACGTTGAGTGAGAGCTGCTCTTTTCTGAGCAGGTTATGAACAATACGTTCGATGCAGCGTGACGGACGAGAATACGGATATTCCACGGCGAGCGGCCGTTTGCTTCGTATGGACTGCCAGACGCAATCATCGTATTCAACGTAGCCGAGATATTCGAGATTGATGCCGAAGTATTTATGGCAGGCGCTCTTCATGGCGAATCCGATTTGAATGTCGTTTTTGGTGCGCACCTGGTTCACCACCAGCTTCGGCTTGAACTTTGCCACCTCAAGTTCGAGGATTTCCCCCACTTCCTGCTCCATCTGTTTGACCCGCTCGATCAAATCGTACGGCGTCCGGATGCCCATGCTGTTTTTCTGGTCCATGGCGGCGTCTATCAAGTCTTTGATTCCCTGGTTGCTGACGACGCGTTTAAACCGCCGGTAGAAGGCGCTTTTAATGAAGCGGTATGCGTTTTCGATGGCCGTGGGTTCCGGCAGCACCACCAGAATGCCGTGGTCGGAGAACAGGAAAAAATCCAGAATATTGAAGGAAGTGCCTGCGCCGAGGTCCAAGAGAATGTAATCCGCGTCCAGGGTCTCGAGGTGGCGCAGCAGCCGGGTTTTCTGGGCAAAGTTGGGGTTCGCCGCATCAAGAAAATCCTGCGCGCCGCTGATGAGGTACAGATTGGGAATGGCTGTTTTTATGACGACATCGTTGATGCTCTCAACCCGGCGGTTCAGAAAGTCCGAGAGCGTGACATCCGGCACGCCGATGCCGAGCGTTGTATGAAGATTTGCACCGCCGAGGTCGGCGTCAACCAGCAGGACCTTTTTTTTGAATCGGGCGAGAAAGATGCCGACGTTGCCGGTAATCAGGCTTTTGCCGATCCCTCCCTTGCCTCCGCCGATCGCCCAGATTTCCTTTTTTCGCAATGCGTCCTGCAGTTCCGTGTCTAACATCATCCGGCGCTGTTCTCCCTGTTTGCGGCCGCGCTCACCGGCTCGGCCTGCGATGCTTCCGACTCCGCAGCAGCCGGTTCCTCTTCCGGCGCCGCATCTGCGCTTTCCGGGGATAATTCTTCCATGACCTCTTCACCGGGTTCCAACTCCTGAAATTCCTTCAGAGTCGGAAGCGCGGAAAGATCCCTTAAACCGAAGTACTGGAGAAATTCCTGGCTTGTGCCGTACAGCATGGGTTTGCCGGGGATGTCTTTTTTTCCGACAATCTTGACGAGACGGCGCTCCATCAGGTTGCGCACGATGCCGCCGATGTTCACCCCTCTGATCGCTTCCACTTCGGTGCGGGTGATAGGCTGCTTGTACGCGATAATGGCGAGTGTTTCAAGCGCCGGCCGCGACAGTTTGGATGATGCCTTTACGGATCTGAATTTTCGTATCCAGCCAGCATTTTCCGGCTTGGTAACGAGCTGGTATCCCCCGGCAACTTCCGCAAGCAGGATGCCGGAGCCCCTTGCGTCATATTCATCCCGCAGCGCTTCAATCTGTGACTCAATTTGATCTTGCGTGAATTCTTCGAAAATGCCCTTGAGGCGGTCCAGGGACAGGGGAGCAGCTGCGACGAAAAGCAGGGATTCTATCGCTGACTTTAACTGAGGACTGTTCGGAGAAGAAGGCTGAGCCGCGATTTCCGCGGAGACCTCCTGGTTTTCCGGCGTCTGCAGCAGGGGCTGATCCTGGGGCGTCTCTGCCGTTGTTTGCTCCTGAACAGTTTGGAGGGGTTGATTTTCTGCAGCAGGTTCCTGCCTGGATTCCTCCTGCTCCGGCTGGGCCAGGGCATTGTCCGACGCAGGCACCTGGTGCTGCTCCTGCGCGGCCTGCGGCTGTGGGTTTTCAGTTGATTTCAGTTGCTGATCTTCCAAATGTACGGTACCTCGTCTTAATCGCTTTAGTAAGGAATCGGAAATGAAGCCTGAAATATATTGAAAAAATTTTCCTAGGGCTTTAAAAATCATCGATAATGAAGAGTATGGCTTGATGAAATGGGGCCCCGGTAAATCTTATCCGAACAGGCTCCCTGTTGCTGTATCACGGTTCTGCGCATCGGTTACGGCTTTCATAATTCTGATAGCGCCGAATTCTTCGACTTGAAAAACTTTTACAACCCGCGTTTTGATAAGTTCGAGGGTCGCCAGGAACGTTGCGATCACCTGGGGTTTTGTATTGTTCCCTTCAAAAAGATCGGTGAATAATATGCTGTCCGCTGCTTCGAGCCGTGCCAGTATCTGCGATATTTTATCAGTAATGGAGACGGTATCGGTCGTGACTTCGAATGATACATCAGGAACGCGCGCCATTACGTCCTTGAGCGCCGCCAGAAGATCAAAGAGATGAAAGTCGAACAACAGCGGCTCATCATCCGCCGGTACGCCAGGGCCGGCATCGGCCGGCCGCGTGTATATCTTTGACCAGGTCTCCTCTTTGTTTTCAAGCGATCCTGCCGCTTCCTTGAAGCTCTTGTATTCAAGCAGCCTGCGGATTAGTTCGGCACGCGGGTCAACGCCGTCTTCCTCGTTTTCAGGGTTTTCGGAGGGAGGAAGCAGCATTTTCGATTTAATATGCGTGAGCGTGGAAGCCATCACAAGAAATTCACCGGCAATTTCCATGTCAAGGCTTTTCATTAATTCGAGATATTCCAGATACTGCTGGGTGATAAGGGCGATGGGGATGGAGTAAATATCGAGTTCGTGTTTTTTGATGAGATGCAGGAGAAGGTCCATGGGGCCTTCGAATATCTCCAGTTTGATCTGGTATGACATGTACTAAAAAACCTCTCCTTTGCAGGCCGCGCTGACATCGGCATCGGGTATAATAACAACTGAAAATTAGCCTCATTTACCCGAAAAGTCAAGAGAAAAGCTCGTCGCCGGGGATTTTATGCGCTGTGGTCGGGCTGTTTTGTGTGTTTTTGGTCACAGGGTGCGGGAAGCTGCGGTTCAGTGACAATAAAAGTGTTTACCCCGGCGGTGAGGAGTTCTCATCTGCGGAATAATC
The DNA here is from genome assembly GCA_964586075.1 of uncultured Nitrospiraceae bacterium. Classification (GTDB taxonomy): domain Bacteria; phylum Nitrospirota; class UBA9217; order UBA9217; family UBA9217; genus JBAZLV01. The sequence goes on from CAZPGZ010000018.1 coordinate 19,086, forward strand.
TATCCCAGTACGCTGCCTACCCGCTCCTTTTCAACAAGAGCCAAAGCATCTTCTGCCGGCACCGGTTTTGAAGACAGGTAGCCCTGCCAGTATTCACACTGCAGAGAGGCTATCTGGTCCAGCTGAGTTTTTGTTTCAATGCCCTCTGCGACGACCTGTACCTGCATATCCTTGGCAAGCAGCATGATTGTTTTTACAATCCCCTGGCTTTCTCCGCGGTTGTCCAGACGCTTGATGAAGGAACGGTCTATCTTGAATCCGTTGATCGGCAGACTGTGAAGGTAGCTGAGCGATGAATATCCCGTTCCGAAATCATCAATATAAAGCTGTACGCCAAGTCCCCGCAAGGCGTGAAGCCTGCCCACGATTGTTTCGGGATCTTTTATGATGACATTTTCCGTTATTTCGAGTTTTAGATGGCTCGGTTTTATCCGGGTTTCCTGTAAAACCCGATCGACATAATTTACCAGATCCAATCGCGCCAGTTGCCTGTTGGAGATGTTAACGCTGATGAAATGGAGTGCATCCGGCGGCAGCTGTTGCTGCCAGGCATGGAATTGGCGGCATGCCTCCCTGAGGACCAGGCGATCTATAGTAACGATGAAGCCCGTTTCTTCCGCGACAGGAATGAAATCCGCGGGGCTGACCATTCCCCGTTTGGGATGCTGCCAGCGGACCAGGGCTTCAAATCCCACAATGCGGCCGGAAGTGGATGAAACGATGGGCTGATAATAAACGATCAGTTCCCCGCGTTCGACAGCCTTCCGCAGGTCGGTTTCGAGATGCATACGTTCGACTGCGTGGGTATGCATACCGGCTTCGAACACGACATGTTTTCCCTTGCTGCTTGTTTTTGCACGATACATGGCGGTATCCGCGTCGCGCAGCATGTGATTGGGGTCGTCGGCGCTCCCGGTGCTGAAGGCTATACCAATGCTTCCGGTGATAAATATCTCCTGTCCTTTTATAACAAAGGGAACGGCAAGTTCTGTCCCGATGCGCTCTGCAATGGCGATCGCGTTTGACTGCGCTTCGATATCCTCGAGGAGAATTGCGAACTCGTCGCCGCCGAAACGGGCGACGGTATCCTGCGGCCGGACGCATCGTTCAAGACGTTGCGCAAAAGAAATCAGCAGTTGGTCCCCTGCCTCATGGCCGAGGCTGTCATTAATGATTTTGAACCGGTCCACATCCAGAAAGAGCACTGCATAGATGAAATTCTCGCGGCGTTTTGAAATGGTAATGGCGTGTCTGATCCTGTCCATGAACAGTACCCTGTTTGCAAGACCGGTCAACGAATCAAAATGGATCTGTGCCTCGGCGGATTTTCGGGCGCTGATTTCCTGCAGCAGTTTCTTGTTTACCGCGGACAGTTCTCTCGTACGCTCTTCGAGCTTACTGTAATATTCATGCAGGTGGCTTCGCATATATTCAAATGATTTTGCCAGATCCGCAACTTCATCATTTGTGCGTATTTCGATAGGTGAGTTGTATTTTCCTTCTGTCATATCGATGGCGGCAGTTGTCAATCTCTCGAGCGGAGAGGTTATTCTTCTGGAGAGAACGACGATGAGTATGGCGCCGAGCAAGACCAGGAAAGCAGTAAATGCTATGGTGGAAAGAATCAGATTGCGGATACGGTTCTGGAGATCCGCCTGGGTCAAACCCAGCCGGACATACCCGATGATTTTTGGCTGCAGCATTGCCGGCTTCATTTTCACTGCTGCATGTGCCATATCGTCTTGCTCTCCGCTTACCACCGGATAGACGATGTCGAAATACTGTACCTCTGTTTTCTTGTCAATCAGACTTTGGTGATGGACCTGTATATCATTTTTCTCGGGGATAAGGGATTGCTCCGGAACAGTCGTCGTATTATTGAATACATGGGTGGCGATTGCCGAGTAGTGCCGATTCATGACGGATACATAGGCAATATCAGGGTCGGAAGACAGCTTTTTCAGAATGGAAAGTAGCAACTCACGGTTTTCCGTATAAATGCCGAATTCACAGTTCTTGGCTGTAGTACTTGTGATCGTTTCCCCATGGGTCCGCAGGATGTTTCGGGAATGTTGGACTTCCATGTACAACATAAACACGCAAATGCCTATGGCGGTGGCAAGTATTAATGCAATGGTAAGAGCGTTGAATTTTGCAGCTAGTGTAAGTCTTTTTTTAATACTTTGCGTACCCATACGTTCCCTCAGTAGATCTTTCGAGCTTTTTTGATAAGTGCTTCGGGAAGTTCGATTTTCAAATGCTCGGCGGTATTCATGTTTATGGAATAGAGCACCGTCCTCGGCGGCGCCGGTGGAATATTCTCCGGGCGTGTGCCGTTAAGTATCTGATGGGCCATTTCTCCGCACTGAGCGCCCATATCCCGGTAATCCCACTCGAGTGCATAGAGTGCGCCCGCCTTCACCCATGCGGGTGAAGGGCCGATAAAAGGAATGCCGTTCTGAAATGCAAACAGGAGAACGTGCTGGGCAATTTGCGGAGACAAAGCAATCCGGTCCGCCAGACCCCAGAGCACGTCAGAGTTTTTTGATACGGATTGGAGCGCCGCTGGTATGTCTTGCAGCGCATGCACGGGAACTGCGTGAAGGCGTAAATCCCGGTTGTATGCTATCTGTTTTGCGGCCTCAATCCGTTGTTTATTCTCGGCGGGATTGTAGATGACACCGATTGTTTTTGCTTCGGGAAAAAGCCGGGTGGTCCAACTGAATTGGATTTCCAGCGGAAACTCGAGCCATACTCCTGTGGAACTCGGCATCCTGGCAAAATTATCCTGCCGCAAAACCATGCACGCAACATGCGGTATGTCTATGGCATTTTCCGCCACTGCTTCTGCGCCGGCTGAACCCAGCGTCAGAACCAGGCGAAAGCCACCCTGCCTGATTTTTTCCATAAATTGTTCACGCTGGGCAGGAGAGGCCTTGTATGCAAGAGGGACAATTTCATATTCAGCAGTACTGTTCTCTTCCTCAAGATATTTCTGGAACCCTGCGAGCCCTTCTTTAAAAGACGGCTCCGCAGACGTAATGACTACTGCGATTCTCATTGCGGCTTCTGAACCGGACAACAGAGCAAATAGCACGGCCGCCACGGTTGCGATAGCTGTCAGAACTATTTTAAAGAACAGTTTGCCCATATGATTTTTTTTAAAACGCATAGGTCATCTTCAGCCTGAAACTCCTGCCGTCCTGCGTGATGGCATGCTGCACAAAGTCTCTCGATGTCGGGTCGCTGTATTTGGTATCAAAGAGGTTGTAAACACTCGCGGATAGTTCGAGTCCTTTGAGAAACTGGCGGCTGTACACGGTGATGTTCGTACTATAAAAATCCCGGGTATAATCGCCGAATTCCGTCTTCCGTTTGCTGGTGTAGCGCTGTTCTATGCCGGCAAAAAGCCTGTTCCGTACGATGGGAACAACGACGTTCAGCTTGGCCAGATGTTCAGGCGAGTTGGAAAGGACCTCGTTTGTGCGGGCGTTCGTTGCCTTCTGAATCGTATAATTGATTCTTCCTTCAATACCGTTTTCCCATTTGTTTTCCAGCTCAAACTCAGCGCCGAAGGAGCGTGCCTTGTCTATGTTCTGGAAGTATGTCCTGCCGGTCCCGTCATCAACCTGGTTGATGAGATCCTGAATATTGTAATAAAAACCCGAGATCGTGGCACGGAAACGCTCTCCGAAATATTGCTCGAAAACCAGTTCGCTTGTCTGCATTTTTTCCGGTCTCAGATCAGGATTAGGCAGGTTCGTTGAGCTTGCATAGTACAATTCGTACGGTGTCGGTGCCCGGAACGCGGTGCCGAACAGCAGCTTGACAATGCTTTTCGGCAGGGGAGTGTACAGCAGGGCCAGCCTGGGATTGATCGTATCTCCGAAGGTACTGTAATTGTCATATCGCACGCCGGCGTTCAGGGTCAGCAGATTTTTTGCAATGATGAATTCATCCTGAAGATAAGCGGCCAATACTCGCGAACTTCTCTTGTCGTCCAGCCAGAGGTAATAGGGGCTCACATCGTAGGTCATCTGGTTCTGCTGCACGTTAGCTGTGTACTCCGCCCCCGCGATAATCCGGTGAGCGTCAAAGAACCGTGAATTGAGTTTGATTTCACCGCCCCAGGACTGGCTGTAAGCCTGGTCCTTGTTTTGAGCTCCGGCGCTGATGTAATTGCCGTTGTATTCGTAATAATCGTAATACAGCCGTGCGGTGATGTCCGTGCGAGGCCCCAGGGCGCGTTCATACCGGAAATCAAGATACGCGTAATCATCGGTCGTTTTGCTCCCCGGGTCGCTGAAATCCGTATCGAACGCCCCGGTAGGAATGCCCTTGGTTCTTGATGAGTAGGCGCCGGACAGCGTAAAATCCTGAAAAGCTATTTTGGAAAAGAAATTGCGGGAACGGTCATAATCCGTATTGCTCGAATACCCGCCGTTTGCTGCCCGGGGGTCTGCGAGCGGATTTGCAGGGTCAAACTCGCTGAAGTATAAACGCTGTCCTCTGCTGGTGTAGAAAGACCCGGAGGCGATTATCTCGAGACCGTTCTGATATCGGCTGCCGTACGTGATGCGGCTTTTGTAGGTATCGTAGCTGCTTGCTTCACCGGAGAGCTCGCCGATTTTCAATGATTTTCCGCGCCGGGTGATGATATTTACGACCGCGAAGACAGCGTTGCTGCCGTACAGGGACGAACCCGGGCCCCGGATGATTTCCACCTGATCAATCAGGTCCACATCAAGGATAAAATCTGTTCCGACCGCGGCTGAGTTGTAAATTGCGTCATTGGTGCGGTGGCCGTCAACGAGTATCTGGATGCGGTTGTTATAGTCTCCCGGCCGACCGAACCCGCGGACCCCCACGTACGTGTAGTTGCGGTCATATGTGAGATAAAAGCTTCTGACGCTGTTCAAAATGTCCGCAAGAGTTCTGTAGCCGTATTTTTTGATGTCGTCGGCCGTAACGATGCTGACGGATGAAGGAGCTTCGGTTATCTTCTGCTTGTATTTTGATGCTCCATAAACAGAGGCAATTTCCTGAAAAAGCACGATGTCTTCGCTGTCGGGAGCGATCGGTTCATCCACCGAGGGTTCTGCTGCCTTTGCAAGCGGCGGGATGGTCAGAACGACGATAAAAAATATAAAGAGCAGTAGTTTGTTAAGCGCAGACATGGTTTTGTATTTCTCCGCTTTCACTTTTTTTGAGTATACTGGCCAAGCAAAAAAGCTGTACTGCTGTTTTTTTTGTGCGGAATTTCGCACGGGGATTCTGAAAAAAGTGCAGGACAGAATGGATGTCTGTCCCGTGGTAATTTCAATTAACGGACCATGCTGCTTCCTGCTGGTGGTTTTTTTCCTGCAGGTTTTTTACTATCAGGTCTCTGGCCTGTGCATCCGGTACTGGTTTAGAGGACAGGTAGCCCTGCCAGAAGTCGCACTGTAATGAACTGAGCTGGGCCAGTTGATTCCCTGTTTCAACACCCTCGGCGACGACCTTCACGCGCATGTCTTTGGCAAGCAGCATGATTGTTTTTACGATTTCCTGGTTTTCGCCGTTGTTTCCGAGGCGCTTAATGAAGGACCGGTCGATTTTGAAGCCGTTGATCGGCAGACGGTGAAGATAGCTGAGTGATGAATATCCCGTCCCAAAATCATCGATGTACAGTTGGACGCCAAGGGTTCGCAGCCGGTGCAGTCTGTCCAGAATGGATTCGGTGTTTTTTATGATGACGTTTTCCGTGATCTCGAGTTTTAAATATTCGGGTTTGAGGCCGGTCGTTTCCAGGATCCGCTCGACTTGGTTTACCATGTCGGGTTGCGCCATATGCTCGTTAGAAACATTCACACTGACGAATTGAAGCGGGTTGTCCGGCATGCTCAACTGCCACTCCCGCATCTGGGCACAGGCTGTTTTGAGCACCATGCGGTCGATGGAGACGATAAAGCCGGTTTCCTCCGCGATCGGAACAAAATCAGCGGGGCTGACCATACCGCGCTCCGGGTGTTGCCAGCGTACCAGCGCTTCAAATCCCACAATCTGGCCAGTTTGTGAAGATACAATTGGCTGGTAATACACCGAAAATTCCTTGCGCTCCAGGGCACTGCGGAGATCTGTTTCCAGTTTCATGCGTTCGACCGCGTGAGCGTGCATCCCGGTTTCGAATACCACATATTTTGCTCCGGTGCTCTTTTTTGCCCTGTACATGGCGACCTCCGCATCCCGCAGGACCTGGTCAGGATGCTCGCCTCCCCCGTTGCCGAAGGCAATCCCGATGCTCGCCGTGACGAAAAGGTCGCGGCTGCTCAGGGTCAGGGGCGTTGCGAAATCAGAACAGATCCGCTCAGCAACATAGGTGGCATTCGAAGGAGTTCTGATATCTTCAAGCAGGACAGCAAACGCGTCCCCGCCGAAGCGCGCGATCGTATCATGGGGACGCAGCAATGCCTGAACCCGTTGACCAAAAGCCCGCAGGAGTTCATCGCCGACCGTGTGTCCGACGCTGTCATTGATGACTTTAAAACGGTCAATGTCCATGAAAAGCACTCCGTACAGATAATCTCTGCGCCGCTTGGACACCATGATCGCGTGTGACAGCCGGTCCGTGAGCAATGCCCTGTTCGGAAGACCGGTTACGGAGTCATGAAATGCATCGTGCAGGATCTGCTGCTCTACCATCTTGCGCGCATTGATTTCCTGGACCAGATTGCTGTTCGATGCTGCCATTTCGCTTGTTTGCTTCTCGACCAGTTCGCGATAGGCACGAAAACGCTCCTGCATATGATTGAATGATGCAGTAAGGTCGGCAAGTTCGTCCCGGGTGCCGGCTTCTTCTATGGGTGCATCAAATTTCCCTTCAGCGATGTCTTTCGACGATTTCGTAAGACGCTTGAGTGGAGACACCAGCCTGCGCGAAAGCAGGATGGCGACGCCTGTCACTACAAACAAAAAACATGCGGTAACTATCGTAATAGAAAGTATTTTTCGGTAGATGCTGTTCAGAAAAATTTCCTGGGACAGCCCCAGTCGCAGATAGCCGATGACATCCGGGCCGTACGTGGTTAGATTCTGATCGTGAAATGTGCTTTTATCGGATGTTCGAAAAATAGGGTGGATGACCTCGAGATATCGATGACCACTGTTTTGGTCAGTTACATCTCGATGGAATGGCTTGACTATAGTGCTGTTGTTTGGAATTGAATATGCCTGAATTTCGCGAGGACCTTTAAAAAAAATCTGGGATGCAAGCACAGAAGATTGCCGGTCAATTACTGATACATATGCTATTTCATCGTCCTGAGACAGGTGCTCCAAAATATTCTGCAACCGTGCTTTATTTGCCGGAAGTGTTGCCGGCGCGCATCTGCTGGCATTAATCGCGGCATGGGAAATTCCGCGCTTGACAAGATCTTCATAGTGCTCTTTTGTCTCGATCCGCACGATAAAAAAACAAATTCCGATAGAGGTGACAAGTGTCAATACAATGGCACCAAGGCTGAACTTAGCAGCGAGACTGAATCGTTTTATAAAAGGCTGCATGATATGCATGAATCACCTCAGGGATATCGCTTTTTTCGGTTCATTACTCCGAAAAATCAGTATGTTCTGTCGAAATACAACAATAGTAGTAGTAGTAGCTTAGGTTTACAAAATGATGCAGTATGTTAACTATATGTTTAAAAAAAATGCAGAATTATCCTTGATCGAACTTATCGGTCTGTCGGGAAAAAACTTTAGCGAATTGTTTCGGGTGCTATAAAATTTTTATTATTTATCAGTTAGTTATTCTTCATTGTTAGCAAATTTAGCGCTACTCTCCTGGAACACGAGTGCAGTTATTTGAAATTAAAAAAATGTCACTTATATTTCAAAACCACTTTCTTTAATAAATAATATTTAAAAACAACAGGTTTCATGGTAATATCCCGAAAATTGATTGTATGCTTGTTCTAGAGAGGAGAAAAGCATGCCGATAGAATGGACACCGGACCTCGCGACCGGTACTAAAAAGATTGATGAGCAGCATGCGGAATTATTTAGGCGCGTTGACACGCTGGTCGATGCGTGGAAAAACGGCAAGGCCGGAACGGAGGTCGACAGACTTATTCGGTTTCTCGGCGATTATGTGGTCGAGCATTTCGGGACGGAAGAAAAGTTTATGGAGCAGTATCAATACGGCAGGGCTGCCGTTCAGCATAAGGCACAGCACGAGGTGTTCATTGACTTGTTTGAAAAATTGAAAGAACGGTACATGAAGGAGGGGGCCACTCCTGCCTTTGTTGACAACACAAAAGAAACTGTTGTTGACTGGCTAAAAAACCACATTATGTATTCAGATAAGGCACTTGGCCTGTTTTTGAAAATGAAGATGCGGTGAGAAGTGCACCTGAAAAAAGGCATTGTAGCCTAAAATTTGGTTGGTTTTTTTCTCAAGGAATGATACGATACCGCACTATATTTTCAGGGGGTATGAACGTATGAGCACTGCAGCAGCACGAAAAAAGCTGTATGCCGACCGGGTGTACGAGCTGGGAACAGAGAACGCCTTTAAAATCGGACCGCATATCGCATTCCTCGAAGGAGAAGGACATAAGGTTGTTCGGCTGAATATCGGGGAACCGGATTTTGATATTCCACCTTTTATACGAGACGAAGTAAAGCGACAGCTTGACCTCGGAAACACTCACTATTGCGACCCGAAAGGAATCCCCTCGCTGCGCAAAGCCATTGCAAATCAGATCAATGAGACCCGCGGGCTTGACGTATCGCCTGAGCAGGTCGTGGTATTTCCGGGAGGGAAGCCTTCCATCGGTTTTACACAGGAGGTTTACTGCAATCCGGGCGATGAAATAATCTACCCCAGTCCCGGTTTTCCCATTTACGAGTCGTTCCCCCGTTATTTGGGCTCTGTTCCGGTTCCTCTGCACGTCTCGGAAGAGTCGAATTTTACGTTTACCGCGGAGCATCTGGGGGATTTGATTACCGAACGGACCAGGCTGATCATCCTGAATTTTCCATCCAATCCGACGGGAGGCGTTGCCACGCTCGAGCAGCTTGCCAGCATTGCCGAAGTCATCAAAATAAAATGCGCCCCGGACGTGCGTGTCTATTCGGATGAAATTTACGAAAACATAATTTTCGACGGACACAAGCATGTTTCCATTGCGTCCATTCCCGGCATGAAAGAACGGACCATTATCAGCAGCGGGTTCTCCAAGTCGTTTGCGTGGACCGGCGGTCGCGTCGGCTATGCCGTTTTCCCAACTGAAGACGAGGCAAACATATTCAAGAACATCAATATTAATTATTTTTCGTGCGTTCCGCCGTTTAACCAGGAGGGTGCGCGAATCGCTCTGGAACATCCGGACAGCAAGGCAGTCATCACAAGCATGGTCCAGACGTTCCAGAAACGACGGGACATTATCGTAAAACAATTGAATGCAATTGACGGCATCCGTTGCAAGACGCCGGGAGGGGCATTCTATCTTTTCCCGAATGTGGCGGGTGTCTGCGAAAACGTCGGGGCCATTGCGGCATATGACAAGCTTCCTGCTAATATGAAAGCCAGGACATCACCATCAGGCCTCTTTCAGATGTTTCTCCTGTATGCGCACCATGTTGCCACGATGGACCGGAATTCCTTCGGCAGGATCGGGGCCGAGGGACAGCATTTTCTGCGGTTGTCTTCCGCATCTGATCTGGAAGTTCTTGAAGAGGGAGTACGGCGTCTGGCAGTTGCGTCCCGGGATCGTGCCGGTTTCGAAAAATTCATGAAGAACACCGCAAACCGTGTATGCTGATCATGTCAGCATCCGGCAGGCACGTACGCTGCGGCGCGGATGGGTTGTTTTGCGCCGTTTTTTTAATTCTTAAGAGGAGACTGTGATGGAAAAAAACGGCAACAGGCTGATAATGCGTATCCTGATTGCCGCGCTTCTGATCAGTGGATGCGCGTCCGCATCAGCGCTCAAGGATTTTACGAGCGATGGATGCAGCCTTTTTCCTAATGGAAATTTTTCAGACCGGACTCTCTGGTGCGACTGCTGCTTTGTCCATGATATTGCGTATTGGCGCGGAGGCACTGAGCAGGAGCGAAAACAGGCGGATCAGGCGTTCCGGCAATGCGTGCTCGCCCGCACAAAGAGCAGGGTTTTGGCAAATCTGATGTATGAGGGAGTGCGCGCCGGAGGGCATCCCGCATTTCCCACGTGGTATCGCTGGGGATATGGGTGGGAATATGGCAGAGGATACGAACCGCTTACAAACAGGGAACTGCAGCAGGTGCAGAAAAAGCTTGAAGAGTATTATGCCCTGCATCCCTCAGGCTATTGCGGAGAAAAAAAGAGCACGGGACGGTAATGGCTGACGCAGGGACACGTCAGCTATCTGCTATCAGCAAGCCGCTTTGCCAGGTCCTTCATTTTTGACAGCACTTCCTCCTCCTGTCCCTCGCTGAACTTGGCAGAAGTAAGACCCAGCGTGGCGAGTGTTTCCACATCAACACGCTTCGCCTGTAAAATATAGGTTTTCCCCAGCAGGCCTAATCTCCCGGTGACCACCTGGTTTGCAGCAAGTCCCTTTCCCGTTTTTATTGCTTGTCTTTCATCGATCAAACCACTCTGCTGCAGGGCTGTTTCCTGCAGCACCCTCGAAAGGTCCTCGCGATTTACCAACGTGAATTTTTGCAGCAGGAACAGTTCTTCCCTGAGGGCTTCCGTAAGGATGAGCGCCACGGGGCGGAAATTTTCGGGGGAATCCAGATCGAAAACAGCCAGCTTTGTTCCTTTTGCAAGAGCGGCCAAACTCATGGCAGGTTTTTCATCGGTTGACTCTTTAGCCGGACCCCGTTCCCCAGGTTTTTGAACGACCGGTTGCCTGGGCGGCTCAGTTGGTTTTTCTGTTCGTGTTGCTTCCGGTGAGGGACGCTGCAGATCCTGTTTCTGTACTGCTGCAATCTGATCGGACTTCCGGATGATTTCAGGTTGTTTGTCTTTTTGACGCGTCACTGTTGTCGGCGTGGAAGAGGGCGCCGATGAATGCCCGGCGGCAACGGTCTCCCTGGCCTGTCCGGCGAACTTGCCTTTTTTTATTGCCGTGGCGAGCATGTCCTGCTTGGCGCTGCGAAAAATATCCCGGTGTGCTTCTCTGACGAGTTCGCTGGACCTTGCCCGGTCTGACCTCGTTATCCGGCTGAGGTGCTTTGATGCAGTGTATTTCTTGCCCGTTTTGATATTGATCATCACATTTTCAATGGTAAAATCGGTGCCCCCGGCGCCGCCGCCTATATCCCTCTCGATGATCATGGCATAATCGGCATGAAGCGCCCGTCCGATTTCCTTCGCGAGACGCCAGTTGTTCTGCTCCAGAGACCAGCGCGAGAACTCCTGTCCGTTCAATGCGGTTTGGACGTCTTCTTTGCTTGCGACCTCGTAGATGCCGGTTTCTTTCAGGTATCGTTCCACATATGCAGTAGTCCAGGAGACGAATTCGGCGTGTGAGGTGTTCCATGTTCCATGTCCAGTGAGTGGCTGAACATACACTCTGAGTTTGGCCGTCGGAGGCGGTAAAGGAATTGTGTTGATATGAATTTTTGCGCACGATGCCGGGAAAACGATACCCAAAACTGCCAAGCAGCAGAGAATAATGTAGGGTGAATTATATCGCTTCATGCCGTTCTCTCCTGATAGAGGTTTTTTTAGCTTCTCGCAGCGCTTTTTCGACAACAACAGATCGCTTATCCATAATAAGCGTACAATAAGTAAAATAGGATTGCAACCCGAAAAGAACTCTTGCGCATACCGATTTTTTACGTACAGCAGAGATATTCGGTCGCATGATGGTATTGTATTTCGAGATTTCCCTTGCGGTAAGCTAGGAGCTGTGTGGATATATGATTCCGGTGAAAAGTCTGTGCTCCGCGGTAAGCAACAGCGTGATTGCAGCTTGCTTCACGCGCCTGGATATTGAAGACTCCATTACTCCTGATAATCATTTCACCGCATCTGTAGCGGTTTTTTTCAGCCGATTTTTTTTTACTGCGGTTTTATCCTGATTTCATGCGTCTTCGATGGACCTTCATTCTGAAAACCCTTGCCAAACCAGCCTAGATATGGTGTTTAAATATCTTGACAACACAACATATTGTGATATACTCAGACCCAGTTTTGAGACCAAATGACTGTAACCTACTGCATTTTCTTTTCTCAGAGCAATATAAAAACCAAAAAAGGCTTCATCAGAGACACAATACTGGCAAGGTTATATGAGAATCGTACGACTGAACTGTCTTGATCATCTGGTGTTCGCTTATCTGATAAGTAATAAATAATATATATAATTGCCGGGACGGTTATGGTAAGCCATCCCGGCTTTGATTTGGGTTTATATTCGTTCCTAAACATTATTTTGTTGGGAGATACTATCTCATCAGGGAGGGTTGTTTTATGAAGAATTCTGCTGTTTCGGCAATAGCTGCCGGCAAGAATGGTCTTCGCTTGTCCGAAAACTGCCGCACGGTCCTGGAAAAGCGCTATTTGAAGCGAAATGAGGAAGGAGCGGTTATTGAAACAGCAGAGGACATGTTCACGCGCGTCGCGCGGACTATTGCCGGGGCGGACAAAGCCTACGGCAGGTCCGACGCTGAAGTAGAACAGACAGCTGCGGAATTCTACCATGCGATGACCTCGCTTGAGTTTTTGCCGAACAGCCCCACGCTGATGAATGCAGGGCGGGAACTGGGCCAGCTTTCCGCCTGTTTCGTGCTTCCGGTCGGGGATTCCATGGATGAGATTTTCGAATCCGTAAAACACGCGGCGCTCATCCATAAGTCCGGCGGCGGCACCGGGTTCTCCTTTTCGCGCATCCGCCCGAAGAACGACGTGGTAAAGTCCACCAAAGGCGTGTCGTCAGGCCCCATTTCATTTATGACGGTGTTTGATGCGGCAACCGAAACAGTAAAGCAGGGCGGCACGCGGCGCGGCGCGAACATGGGAATTCTCCAGGTCGACCATCCGGACATCCTCGATTTTATCACCTGCAAGCAGCAGAATGACCGCCTGAACAACTTCAATATTTCCGTAGCCATGACCGACACGTTCATGGAAGCCGTTGAATGCGACGGCGAGTACGACCTGGTTTCTCCCCGGAACAAAAAAGTAGTCAGAAAATTCAAGGCCACCAAGGTATTCGACACCATCGTAAACATGGCCTGGAAGAACGGAGACCCGGGGATCATTTATCTGGACCGCATTAATCAGTACAATCCTACCCCGCACATAGGCATGGTGGAGTCCACCAATCCCTGCGGAGAGCAGCCGTTGCTTCCCTATGAATCCTGCAACCTCGGCTCCATCAACTTGTCCAGAATGCTGGCCCCGCACGGCGGTGCCGTGGACTATGAAAAACTCCGGCGTACCGTGCGTCTGGGTGTGCACTTTCTCGATAATGTGATAGACGTCAACCGGTATCCCATAGAGAAGATATCGGAAACGACTCGTGCAAACCGCAAGATCGGCCTGGGCGTCATGGGTTTCGCGGACATGCTGCTCGAATTGGGAATCCCCTACAATTCCGATGAGGCGGTGAAGCTTGGTGGAGCAGTGATGAAGTTCATCACTGATGAAGGCCGGAAAATGAGCGAAGAGCTTGCCGGGGAGCGCGGGGCTTTTCCCAACTTTCAAGGAAGTATTTACGACAAGCCGGGTTTGGCTCCTGTGCGGAATGCCACGGTGACGACAATAGCCCCTACGGGAACCCTCTCCATTATCGCGGGCTGTTCGAGCGGCATTGAACCGCTTTTCGCGCTTACCTTTGTCCGGAAGGTTTTGGACGGGGCAGAACTGTTGGAAGTAAACCCCGTCTTTGAGAAGACGGCAAAAGCAAGAAACTTCTACTCCGATACACTTATGAAAGAAATCGCGGAGCACGGCGGATGCACCGGCATCAAACTGGTACCCGAAGACGTGCAGCGGGTCTTCGTCACAGCCCATGACATTACGCCGGAGTGGCATATCCGGATGCAGGCCGCATTCCAGAAATACACCGATAATGCCGTGTCCAAAACCGTGAACTTCCCGCACAGCGCCACCCAGGATGATGTGCGAAAAGTATATATGCTGGCGCACAAACTGGGTTGCAAAGGAGTGACCATTTACCGCGACGGATCGCGCGATGAGCAGGTGCTGCACAGCGGAGCCACGGAAAAGGCGCGCAGGGCTGCGGCTGTTCCCGCACCGGCTGTGCAGGCAGAAGACAAAAAACCGAGGCATCGTCCGTCCCTTACGCAAGGCGTTACGCAGAAAATACCCACGGGCTGCGGCAACCTTTATATTACGATCAACGAAGACGAAGAGGGAATCTGCGAAGTTTTTTCCACCATGGGGAAGTCGGGCGGTTGTGCAGCGAGCCAGTCGGAGGCGGTAAGCCGCATGGTTTCTCTTGCACTTCGGTCCGGGGTCTCCATAGACTCCATTGTCAGACAGGTGAAGGGAATTCGCTGCCCTTCACCGGCGTGGGGAGAAGGCGGATCCATTCTGTCTTGCCCGGACGCCATCGGCCGGGCCTTGGAGCGCTATCTTAAGGAAAATATAAGCCAGCATCGTCAGCATCACAAACCGAAGGCGAGTGTTCAACCGGTATCAGGTCAAGTTTCATCAGATTGTACGGCGGGAACCGGGAAAAACCACCTCGGGCTGTGCCCGGAATGCCCGGACTGCGGCGGATTGCTTGAATTTGGCGAAGGGTGTGCTTTCTGCCGGGGATGCGGTTTCTCGAAGTGCGGATAATGCGCCGTGCGGCGCTCTCTGGAAATCTGATATTTAGACAGAAGAGACCCTTGTATAGAGGGTATGTGCATAAAATGTTGAATTTAAAGGATTATTAGTGGGAATTGATCAGGTAATCATAGAACTGTATCGTTTGGCTGAGACGAAGAAATGGGATGGAAAATCCACCGATGAGGCACTTTTTGCGGCAATCGAAGGGATGGAACAACTGTTGGAGCAGAAACAGGCCGAGAAAAAAAGGAGCACCACTGCTCATGCAAACAAGAAGCCGCCAAGAATATGGTGTTAAATGTGAATAAAATCATAAAAAAACTTGACATTTATCCGATATAATTCTACAGTAGCGTTTGACAAGAAGCTTAATATACAACCTGACTTGTGTGCGGTTTTCAAAGTATTCTGAACGCAAGACGATCACTCCGCGAAAGCAGTCCCGCTTGTAATCTCTGGATTACGAACGGGTTTACGATAGGCGTACTGTTATTAAACCCGTATGAAAACGGATCATCAGCTTATTCAAGGAGGAAGGCACGTATGGGGAATGAGAAGATCGTGCAGTATGAGTGCAGGGTGTGCGGCAGAAAGATAGATGTAACGAGGACCGGCGACGTGTATGAAGAGCCGGTGTATTGCTGCGGTCTTGAGTCAGCGGAAATCAACGTACAGGAAGTGCCGGCGGTTCCGGAGGCACCGGTAGCCGTAAAGAAGCCGGCGAAAAAGAAAGTCAAGAAGAAAGTCGTTGCAAAGAAAAAGGCAAAGAAAAAAGCAAAGAAAAAAGCGGCAACAAAAACGGTAAAAAAAGCCGTAAAAAAGAAAGCGATCAAGAAGAAAACAACCAAGAAGAAAGCAACGAAAAAGAAAGTCGCTAAAAAGGCGAAAAAAGCAGTAAAGAAAAAAAGATAGTAATGCATGGTTCAGCAATACTGCATGGTATTCACGATAGGGCTTCCGGAAAAAACGGAAGCCCTATTTATTTGTGCAATTCAGACACGAGCAATGTTGACTTATGAAACGTGCGGATTTAAAATCTGTTATGCAGTTCAAAAAAAATATGGAACATAAAATACAGCGGCTTACCGGCAGGGCCATCGGCGATTTCGGCATGATCGTGAACCATGACCGGGTTCTGGTCGCGTTGTCCGGCGGGAAGGACAGCTGGACGCTTCTCCATATGCTGGAACGCCTGCGGCGGCGTGCCCCGATTGATTTTACGCTTATCGCAATTACCGTCCATCCCGGGTTCTCAGCGTTTCAGACAGATTTCCTGGAAAAGTACCTTCGCATGCACGAATTCGAATACCGCATTGTTCATGCGCCCATTTATTCAATCATGCTGGAAAAACTTTCGCCCGGCGACACCCCCTGCGCATTATGCTCACGAATCAGGCGCGGGGTGCTGTACACACAGGCGCGAGAACTGGGATGTACGAAAATCGCTCTTGGCCATCACCGTGAAGACTTTATCGAAACGCTGCTGTTGAACCAATTTTACAACGGCAAGATCAAGGCCATGGCGCCGATTCTGAACGCTGATGACGGTCTGAATGTGGTTATCAGGCCGTTGGTATATGCTCCTGAAGAGGCTATTATCCAGTATGCGGCGGCCGCCGGGTTCCCGATCGTCTGCTGTAGCTGCCCGGTATGTGAAAATCAGGACCTGAAGCGTGTGAAGATGAAAAGCCTTTTGGAAAATCTTGAGCGGGAGCGTCCGGGAATCAAGGCAAGTTTACTGACCTCCCTCGCTGATGTGGAGTATCGCCATCTGTTGGTCCGGGAACAGGGGCTTGCGCACAGCAGGTTGCAGAAAAAAGGATCATCAGGAGGCATGCCGCCTTTCGATGAATAGCAAACAAACGGCAGGGTTGAATAATCATAAATTGGGTATCAGGAATTAATCTTCGGGAGGGTATTTCCAACAGTGCCAATATCCTTTAAGCTTTTTAATTGTTTGACTTTCTGCATACGCACCGCCTATAATAAAGACAATACGAGAACATTCATCCGACTGACACGGAGGCTGATATGTCCGGCGCAAAGAAGCTGGGAGAAATGCTGAAAGAAGCGGGTCTTATCGATGATTTCCAGCTCCAAACTGCATTATCACATCAGCGCAATTGGGGAGGGAAGCTGGGCTCCATCCTCATCGAGCTGGAATTCGTCAGAGAAGAAGACATCGCGAGGGTAATCGCGCAGAAACTGCACATTCCCCATATTAATCTCTTCGAGCCGGAAATTCCAGAAAACATAGTTAAAATGATCAAGTCTGACATTGCAAAAAAATACAATGCAATGCCGGTCAAGAAAGAAGGGGGGGCGCTGGTTCTCGCCATGTTTGATCCCTTCGATCTCAAGGCGGCGGATGAAATCCGGTTTATCACCGGCCTTACGATAAAGCCTACCCTTGCCATGGAGTCAGAAATCAGGGATGCCATCAGAAAATATTATGACGGGGAACGGGTGGACCGCACGCAGGCGAGGTCATTGTATCATCAACGGGAGAGAGAGCCCGGGAAGATGGAAATTATTCATGCACGGGATCCTATCAAATCGAAAAAATCGGAAACTGACGACGACGCCCCGCTTCCGGCCAAGGATGCTGCGGTTTTTCAGGATTTGAATGAAGCCAAGATGCGGATAGATGCGTTGATTACCTTGCTGATCGAAAAAAAAATAATTACCCGTGAAGAACTCGTCAGCATGATTTACCAGAAAAAAATAGGATTATAACCACGGATTGAGACTCCAGAACACACGAGGCAGGGCTGGCCACATGGCAAAGAACGACAAAAAGAACAATATGAGTAATATTTTTTTGTTCAGCACGCTGTTGATTTTTTTTCTGAGCGCCGGCGCGGCGCTCGCGCAGGACCATAACGGGCCCCGGATCGAAGTCAGGGAAATGCGGTATGATTTCGGAAAGGTGCCCCAGGGGGAGCAGGCAACCCATGTCTTCCAGGTGCGCAATGCCGGGAGCGAACCGCTCGTTATTGACCGGGTTGTTCCTTCATGAGGTTGCTCAGCCGCGGTGATTAGTTCGAATCACCTAGAACCGGGAATTGCCGGGCAGATACAGGTCAGTGTGGATACCCGAGGGAGAAACGGTCTCCTCGCGAAATACATCACGATCTATTCCAATGATCGTACGAACCCGGTAATAACCCTGAACGTAACCATGGACATTGTTAAAAAATAACCGAGAAAAAGTGGGAAAACCTGTTTTTAATGTTGAACTATTTCCTTGACAATTTTCGGCCCGGTATGTTACTGTCCATATCAGTAAACTGGTTCATCAGGGTTCCAAACACCCAATAGAGAGGCAGCACGATCTTGAAACAGCACAGACATCCTCAGTATCCCAGCGACATGCCTACCCCGGGCATAGGTCCCGCCCCGGCGGGACTATCTTAATTTTCGTCGCACAAATCAGTCATCTTTTTAACTATATCTCGCTTGCGCATGCTTGCGTTAAAAAACCGACGGTTGTTTCGTCTTACATTGTTGGAGGGTAACACTATGCAAAAAAAATATCTTTTGGCTCCCGGCCCCACCCCGGTGCCGTCCGAGGTGTTGCTGGCAATGGCCATGCCGATTATTCATCACCGCGCACCGGATTTTCTGCCGGTGCTTGATTCCGCCAAAAAAGGTCTGCAGTGGGTTTATCAGACCAAAAACGACGTGTTGATTCTGTGCAGCACCGGCACCGGCGGCATGGTTGGCGCGGTAAACAACTTTCTGAATCCCGGCGATGATGTCCTCGTAGTGAACGGCGGTAAGTTCGGTGAACGCTGGACCAATATCTGCAAAGCCTATGGCATGAAAATCGAGGAAATCGTTGTTGAGTGGGGCTATGCGGTAAAGCCGGAGCAGGTCGAGGCAGCGCTCAAGAAAAATCCAAAAATCAAGGCGGTCTTTGTGCAGGCGAACGAGACTTCGACCGGCGTATACCACGATGTCAAGGCCCTTGCGGCTGTGGTGAAGAAGACCGATGCGTTGTTTGTCGTTGATGCCATCTCCGCACTCGTTGCACATGATATCAGAACTGACGAGTGGGGAATCGATGTCCTCGTGGGCGGTTCTCAAAAAGGAGTTATGCTTCCTCCCGGCCTGGCTTTTGTCTCAGTAAGCGACAAAGCATGGAAAATGGCGGATACCGCAAAGTCTCCGAAATTTTATTTCAACTTCAAGAAAGAACGCGACAACCTGGCAAAAAATCAGACCAATTTTTCCTCGGCGGTCTCGCTCATCATCGGATTGAATGCGAGCATCAAATTGCTGCAAGAGGAAGGTCTGCAGAATGTGTTTGCCCGCCACGAGCGGCTTGCCAATGCAACCCGCGCGGCGGTAGCGGCGCTCGACCTTAAACTTTTCCCCAAGGAAAGCCCCAGCCTCGCACTCACGGCCATTGAAGCGCCGGCAGGCGTGGACGGCCAGGCAATCTACAAGAACCTCAGGGAGAAATACGGCATCACCGGGGCCGGCGGACAAGACAAATTAAAAGGGAAAATATTCCGCATTGCTCATCTGGGGTATGCCGATACGTTCGACATCATAACCGCCGTATCCGGCATCGAGATGGTATTGAAGGGCCTCGGCCACCCGGTGAAACTCGGCGCAGGTGTGGCAGCAGCCGAAGAAATATTAATGAAAAAATAAACCATATGCCACGGAGGTTCCGAAGCCGGGTTGATTTTCCCCGGGATTCTGCGCCTCCGTGGCAAAGCTTTTGTGGAGGATATATGAAAGTTCTCATCAGCGACGATCTCTCTCCCAACGGAGTTGAGATTTTGCGCAAAGCAGGACTCGAAGTGGACGCGCGGAGCAAGACCTCGGTAGAGGAGATAGAAAAAATCATCGGGCAGTATGATGCTCTTGTTATCCGCTCGGCAACCAAAGTCACGAAGGAACTCTTGGAGAAAGCGACAAACCTTAAAGTCGTCGGCAGGGCGGGAAGCGGGCTGGACAACGTGGACATTCCTGCCGCGACGAAAAAAGGCGTTGTGGTCATGAATACGCCGGGCGGCAACACCATCACGACTGCAGAGCACGCCATCGGCATGATTTTCGCCTGTGCACGGCTGATCCCCCAGGCCTATGCATCCATGAAGGCGGGCAAGTGGGAAAAGAAAAAATTCGAGGGCGTCGAGCTGTATGACAAAACACTGGGCATCATCGGGTTGGGCGCCATCGGCAGCGTGGTGGCAAACCGCTGCACCGCAATCGGCATGAAGGTGCTTGCCTATGATCCGTTTATCTCTGCGGAGAAAGCCAAAAGCCTGGGCATCGAACTGACGAATCTCGCCACCATCTATAAGCAGTCTGACTTTATCACGGTTCATACTCCGAAGACAAAAGAGACCGCAAACCTGATCAATAAGGACACGATCGCAC
Source organism: uncultured Nitrospiraceae bacterium (assembly GCA_964586075.1). Lineage (GTDB taxonomy): Bacteria > Nitrospirota > UBA9217 > UBA9217 > UBA9217 > JBAZLV01. The sequence goes on from CAZPGZ010000018.1 coordinate 39,260, forward strand.
AGATGAAGAACGGTGTGCGCATCATCAACTGCGCGCGCGGCGGCATTGTGGTGGAGCAGGACCTCTATGAAGCGTTGAAGAGCGGAAAGGTCGCGGGCGCGGCTTTCGATGTTTTCGAAAAAGAACCGCCGGAAAACCATCCCCTGATGACGCTGGACAATTTTATCGCAACGCCCCATCTCGGAGCTTCCACCAAGGAGGCCCAGGAGAATGTGGCCGTGGCAATTGCCGAACAGATCGTCGATTATCTCATTGCGGGAACCGTGCGGAATGCGGTGAACGTTCCTTCGGTGCCGGCTGACCAGCTTCCCACGCTTGCGCCGTACATTAATCTTGCAGAGCGGATGGGCCTGTTTCAGGCGCAGATCTGCGAAGGCGGTCTTACCCAGGTCGTGGTGGAATACAGCGGCGATGTTGCAAGCCTGAAGCTTGAGCCGATGACTCTTGCCGCGCTGAAAGGCCTGCTTGCGCCCACGCTGCAGGAAAACGTCAATTACGTAAATGCTCCACTTATCGCCAAAGATCGCGGTATTGAAGTCAAGGTGTCTACGTCAGACGATACCAAGGAATACACGAGCCTTATTACGATCAAGGTGAAAACAGTCGGAAAGGAACTGTCCGTATCCGGGACACTGAACAGCAAAAAGGAACCGCGTATCATCCAGGTGGACGATTTTCCGATGGAAACGGTGCCGGACGGCGACATGCTTGTGCTGAAGAACAATGACAAACCCGGTGTGATCGGCGGAATCGGGACGCTCCTGGGGCAGAACGGGATCAACATCGCGCGCATGCAGTTCGGGCGCGAGATGCAGGGCGGTCTTGCCATGTCGGTTGTGAGCATTGACAGCCAGGTGCCGGACAGCCTTTTGGAAAAGGTCAGGAATCTTCCGAATGTCCTGTCCGTAAAACAGATTAAAATATAACAGCGGACAGCTCTCGCTAAATCGTTTAAGGACAAATGGCATGCGGAACGGGGATTTGTCGAAGGAGTCATTATGCCGGTATTAGTTGTCGTTGGCACCCAATGGGGTGATGAAGGGAAGGGAAAAGTCATAGACCTGCTGACGGAGCGGGCGGATGTTGTCGCCCGGTATCAGGGAGGCCATAACGCAGGGCATACTGTGGTGGTGGGAAAAGACGAGTTTATCCTGCATCTGATCCCTTCCGGCATCCTTCACAAGGGCAAGAAATGCATTATCGGAAATGGCGTTGTTCTGGATCCGGCAGCCCTGCTTGAAGAGATGGCCGGCCTGAAGAAGCGCGGCCTTCGCTTCGAAGGCAACCTGATCATCAGCAAAAATGCCCACCTTATCATGCCGTACCATAAGGCCTTGGACGTTGCCAGCGAAAACCTTAAAGGGAACAAAAAGATAGGGACAACGGGCCGCGGCATCGGTCCGGCGTATGCGGACAAGATCAGCCGCAAAGGCATCCGCATGGCTGATCTTCTTGACCCTGAAACCTTCCGGGAGAAGCTTGCGTGCAATACGGGAGAGGCGAATTTTCTGCTCGAGCGTTTTTACAATGCCGCTCCTGTTCCGCTCGACCAGGTGTACGAAGAGTATCTGGCGTACGGTCAGCAGCTCAAAAAGTACCTCGGCGACACCACGCTGTTCTTGAATCAAACGATTGCGCAGAAGAAGAAAGTGCTGGCGGAAGGTGCCCAGGGAACGAACCTTGACGTTGACCACGGAACATACCCGTTCGTGACGTCATCGAGCCCGACGGCAGGCGGCGCCTGCACCGGACTCGGCATCGCGCCGAATACCATTACCGAAGTGATGGGAATCGTGAAAGCATATACCACCCGCGTTGGCAGCGGACCGTTTCCCACGGAGCTGCATGATGAAACAGGAGAATTGCTGCGCATGCGTGGAAAAGAATATGGCGCGACAACCGGCAGGCCGCGCAGGTGCGGCTGGGCTGACACCCTGGTCATCCGTCATGCCGTTCGCGTGAACGGTATGACAAGCGCGGCAATCACCAAGCTTGATGTGCTTGATCCATTTGATGAAATTAAGATTTGCGTAGGCTATAAATACAACGGCAAACTGTATGAAGAACTGCCGAGCGAACTTTCCATTTTAGAAAAGGGAACACCGCAGTACATCACCATGCCGGGATGGAAGCAGTCCACCGTCGGCATTAAAAAATACGAGGCCCTGCCCAGAAACGCCCGAAATTATGTGCAGAAACTTTGCAAACTGTGCGGTGTGAAGCCGGCAATCATCTCGACCGGACCAAGAAGAGACGAGACCATTATTCTCGAACGGCCGTTTAAAAAGGCAGCTGGCAAGCGGTAAGTTTGAGAAACTTTTATTCTGCTGCGGTGCAACGGCTGCGGTAAAATTGATTGCAGGTTATTTGTATTGGTCTTTACGGCCTCGATGGTAATCGCATCGTTGCACAAAAAGTTTATTTTATATTGACAAACAAGGCGCTTATTGATATTATACGCCTCTTCGTCACACTAGTGACGGGCCGGTAGCTCAGTTGGTAGAGCACCGCCCTTTTAAGGCGGGTGTCCTGGGTCCGAATCCCAGCCGGCTCACCAAATAATTTAGAGTGAATTGCAGATTGCGGGTTTCGATCCCTAGGCACTCAGTTCACAGTTCAAAATTTATTGTCCCCATCGTCTAGCCCGGCCCAGGACACCGCCCTTTCACGGCGATAACGGGGGTTCGAATCCCCCTGGGGACGCCAATCAAATCAAGGGGTTGCTAACTTGCAGCCCCTTCTTCTTTTGCCCCCTGTGATAAATTTGTGATAAACTCCTGATACCTCCTTTCCATAGTGTCTACCACATCGGTTTTTCTCGCTGTGGTGATATGCGTGTATCTTGTTGCCATCCTGATGTCCTTATGACCGAGCAGGCGGGCGATGGTGTAGATATCCGCGCCTGAATCAGCCAGCCACGTCCCATAGCAGTGCCGCAAATCGTGGAACCTGAAATCATTGATTCCTGCCTTCTTGAGCGCTTCCCTGAAATGGCGGTGCACCTTCTGCTTGTGATGTGGTCGATTGTCCTCGGTGCAGAAGATATATGGAGTTCCCAAGCGAGAGACCTTCATTGCTCGCTTCAACACTACGTATGCGGGACCGGCCATCGGGATGCCGAGATTATCGTTGTTCTTCATTTCGGCTGATTCAATGAGCACGGTTTTTGAGGACAGATTTACTTGCGTTCTGGTAAGGTGAAGCGCATTCTTCTGCCTCAAGCCTGTCCAAGCACCAATGACGACGATGTCACGAAGCCAGTCATCGCAACATTCCAAGAGTTTATGATATTCTTGAAAAGTGAGGTGCCTGATTCGTTTGACATCGGAGTCCTTCTCCGCGCCGACCGATGGAACTTCCGCGATCCATTGCCACCGTTTTGCAAGGTTTAGCATCGCTTTAAAGATGTTCATCTGGCGTTTGATCGTTCCAGGTTTCACTCCGTCCGAACGTCTCTTCGAGCGAAATTCGTCAATGACGACTGGTGTAATCCCTGATAATGTATACTCGCCAAAGAACTCTTTGAGTTGATTCAGGTAACTTTGCGTGTTCTGGCAACTCTTGGTTTGCTTAAACTCCCCGTTCTCGTATTTTTCGGCGAGTTCGGAGAATTTTTTGGACTCGCCGGGAAGTCTGTCGAACCATTTGCCTTCCGTGATCTTGGTTTGCACCTTCGCAAGGATCTTTTGTGCTAGCTTCTTGTCCCCGGTTTCCGTCGATCTACGGATTTGTTTGCCACTACTACATGTTAAAGCCATCCACCAGACTGTGCCTCTTTTATAGAGCCCCACTTATTCAGCTCCTTTCTGGCTGTGATTGTCTGGTTTCCCCTATCGCTGGATTATAGCGATAGGAGACCAGCCGGTCAATTACAAACGTCGAATCTCAATAATTTCAACGGTGAATCAGAAAAAAAATCATACATCATAAATCAAATAGTGCTGATGTCTGCCAGCCTGTTTAAGCGTTTCTGAGAAATCCTTATTGTACGCGTAGTTGTCAACTGGGTCGCCAAAATCAGCGATAGTATGGTGTCCACATTGGGGGCAAATGTATCGGTCACCCACCCATATTTTCCAAGGCCCTGCGTGATTTATGAGGACAATATAAACCCCTATCGCAACGCGCTGCATTTGAATGGAGCATGTTCCGCAGAATGTTTTCATTTATGTCTCCTTTAATGTTGAGCCCGTAATTGATAGACGACTTACAAGCTCTAAAAATTCGTCTAGGTCTTTGGCGGTCATGAACAATCGAACACCACGAAACTCAATAAAAAAAACTTCGCGGCGAGAATCCGCAACTATTTTCCACGACCCGTGATGGCATTCACTACTTCTGTCGTGGAGAATTTTTGTCGCCACATTAATTAGATCGTCCACATCGTTTTTAACGTTTTGACCGTCGCACTCCGTTGTACGGTTCAGGGAAAAAATAAGACAATAACGCGTATCCTGTGGATAAAGATATAATCCACAACTTTTTTCCAATATCCCGATTCGAAAATTTTCAGATTTGAGCCAATTCATACTTACCTCCTGGGTTGAAATATATGCACGCATGCATATTTAAGTTCTATGTCTATTTGCGTAAGATTTGATTTACCTTAGTATCAAGGGACTGCACATTCTGTTTTGAGAGCCACTGTTCTATCTCCGTTGCATCAAAGCGTACGAGGCCGTTGATTTTTTTCGCGGGTATTGCTCCGCATTTTGCCCACGCATAAATCGTGCTGGGCCTGCAGTTGATTAGGTTCGCAATATCGCGTGGTGTTAGTAATTTTTGCATAAGCCTCGGAGTTAATAAGCTATCGCCACCGTTTAGGCTATCATTTCTACACTTGATCGGTTTAGCTTCGTTTCATTGTCCTACTTTACCAGAGGCAGTTAGATGTGTCTAAGGTGTGAAATGAGCTATTTCGCACCGTCTGGTAATTAGTATTTGTATGTTTCCTCGATCTAGCTTTGCTCAATTGTGTTAGTTATAGCAGAAGTACTCAGAGGTGTCTAAGGTGTGAAATGCACCATTTCACACCTTTTTGCAGGCAGGGGTTCAAACGTGGCTGTTCTTGCTGTCGATGTCAGCTAAGTTGTTTTCTTTTTTATATAACGACTTAACCGGAATGGTATAGAATCCTCGGGGTACAAACGTAAATATGTAGACTTGCTACTTTCATCAGCATAACAACTTTTGATATGGCCCGGTTTTTCTTCGCTTTTGAGAATCTTCTTCCACTCTTTATGATATTTGTCTGATATCGTAGCTTCACTAATTTTATCCGCACTTTCAGTGAATATAGGATGTCCATATGACTTCATGTCTTCTAAATATCTTGCAACCATATGAACGGCTTCTTCATCTGAGCAACCGAACACTTCTGTAAGTATAAAAACATCTCGCATTAACTGTTGGTCGCGTTCAAAAAGAACATAACTTTTTATTGGAGGAGTGGATCCTGCTCCTTTGGATAAGCCAAACAGTTTATCAAGGCTGTCTTTCCCATTGCTCTGTATATATGCGTCAAAAACGTCAGCGATAAAATCGGTGATCAGCTTTGGTGGTGCAACGCCGATAGATTTTGCAAGAACAAATATTTCAAACGCATGTACAGGGTTTTTTGTTCGATGGTACTGATCGAGAGAACCTTGCAGTTCCATGATGGCCTCCATTTTACAAGTTAATTCAACAACACCGTACTGTAAATATTAACCCTTAGTCCGTGGCCTTGTAAAGGTATAAAAAATCGACACGTAAAACAGTTCCAGCCCCTTGTAAAATCAATACAGTTGACACATTTTTTGCTGGACCTCGAAACCAAATTCAGGTATAATATCGCTCCAATAGTTTAAATAGCATAAACGCCTCAATATCATTTATGGAACGAAAAAAGCATAACATCATATCGTTGTTTAGTGGAGCCTTGGGCCTTGACCTCGGTTTGGAACAAGCGGGTTTTGAGACGCGTGTTACAGTGGAAGTAAATGCATCCGCTATAAACACAATAAAGGCCAATAAACCCAATCTTGCAGTCATCGGCTCTGCAATACAGGGTGTATCTGCAAAAGAGTTGCTGAATAAAGCAGGTTTATCTTGCAGCGAAGTGACACTCGTTGCAGGAGGTCCGTGCTGTCAGAGCTTCAGCACTGCCGGAAAGCGTGGTTCTGTGTGCGACCCACGGGGGGCCTTGTTTCAGGACTATTGCCGGGTCATTCGCGACATAAGGCCCCGCTTTTTCGTTATGGAAAATGTCAGAGGTCTTTTGTCCGCTGCAATAAAACACCGCCCCTTGAATAAGAGAGGTCCTGGGTTCCCACCGCTTGCCCCCGAAGAGGAGTTGGGATCAGCGTTCAAGGTCATACTCAACGAGCTAAATTCTCTTGGTTATTATATTGTTTATGGCCTTCTTAATACAGCGGATTACGGGACCCCTCAAAGCAGACAAAGGATTGTGATTATAGGTAGTAGAGATGGGGAAGCAATATCATTGCCCAAGCCAACACATTCGCGTGATGGAAAAAATGGGATGCAGAAATGGGTGACACTTAAAAAAGCTTTGGCAGGGACAAAATCAAAGGAATGGGTTGGAATTTCGCCTGATCAGCTCACTTATCTGAAATTGCTGGGGCCTGGCCAAAATTGGACTTCTCTTCCGAAGAAATTGCAGGCGAAGGCCATTGGGGGAGCATACTATTCATGGGGTGGGAGAAGCGGATTTTGCCGAAGGTTGGCATGGAACAAACCATCTCCCAGCTTGACGACCCAACCAAATGGAAAAGCAACGATGCTTTGTCATCCAGTAAAAGACCGCCCGCTGTCGGTTGAAGAGTATGCCAAAATACAAGAGTTCCCCGATGACTACACCTTTGTTGGAAGTATCAGTGACAAATATGCTCTTATCGGAAACGCTGTCCCGTTGGGTCTCGGTAGAGCAATTGGAAAGATGTTGATTGACACTATGATGGCTTCGGAAAAAAGCGGACTTCCACAAGATGCTGTGTTAAGGAGAGGGCAGATTGTATGTGGTGATCCTGTTCTTGAAAAAAACCTTCAAAAGCGTTCTAAAACGCTTCTACCACCTCGGAGCTTTAGGGCCAACCCAGATCCAAAGGCTGCCCAAAAATGGCTTGCGCGCACGAGAAAAAGTTTGAACCTCGATCACAGAGTACAATCGTGTCGTCATAGATTGTAGTCGGCTTCTTCACTCGAAATTGGTTATTAGCTCACTTCTTTTCGTACCTTTTCTCTAATTAATCTGCAATACAATTTAATAACGCTCGATATCATGAATATATGATAAGTTTTGGTCAAAATCACTCTTGACCAAACCGTAATTAAATGAAATGATATATAAAATCGGTGCGGGTGTCACGGCCCCGTCTATTTCATGAGGAACAAAGAATACCCTGAAAAGGTGATCTCAGCTAGGCCCGTTAAGATGCTCATAGGCTGGTATAATTAGGGTGTCATGCCTCCGTCTATCTTATGAGAGCAGAGATTGATCTGAGGCCGGACGTCTCGATCCTCTAGCTTAATTAATCAAGACTGCAAAAGAAGGTGTTATAGGTATTCGTTACAAAGCACAAGAAAGTCAAATTCACATGGAAGATGACCATATAACACAAAAGGAAGCACTCGAAAGCGCGAAACTGGCGGCGACAAACAGAGATGTCGTCGCATTCTTACGATATCTCCATGCGAGCAGATTCATGGATGGTGCTAAATATAGACTTAAGACGATATATAGCGCATTTGATGATGAGCGAATTCACGAAATTCTAACAGTCGCTGCTGACAGACTATATGAAGCAATCATCGACGGGAAAAAGATTATATTCCCAGCGCCATATCTGTGGAAAATAATCATCAACTATGCACAAGATATATATAGGTCTGCAGATCAAGCTAAGTCTCTCGATGATAAAAAAGTAGCACCCAGAGATGGAGTGAGACGCCAACCAATACGTATGATACCTCTGAGCTCTTTGGAATACGAACCCGAAGATGTCCGCAAAGCCCGGATAAAGAAAGGGCTTGAAATTGCTAGATTGCTCCTGCCTAAGATTGGCAACTTAAATATACAGCAGGTGATGGACTATTATATCGATGCTGTAGAGGCGGGCATCGAAGATGTAACTGCGAAAGAGGTGTCTGAAGCGCTTGGAATTACGGAAAGTTCAGTTGGCAAGTGGAAGCAACGCGGTCTTGAGAGACTTCGACGGGCAGCCATTGAATCTGGCTACAGCAGTGAATATCTCGAAGGATTCAGTAATCACGAGGACATAGAGAACTCTGATACCGAACAAGAATAAACAACAAGTATATATAAGGAGAATTAAAATGGATACCAAGGAATATTTGAGTGCGGCGCTGGGCGAGGTATTGACCATTGCTCGACGTGTTTCCGAAGATGTGGCAGTGGAAGTAGAGGCGATATTTAAGGCAGGGTTGGAAAACCCGTTGAGTGAAGAAGAAGCTCGTAAACTTCTAAAGCAGATTGCAATAACGATAAAAACACGTGCCTTAGCAAAAGGTGATGAAAAAACAGCACAAGCCATTGATGAAAATATTGATAAAATTTTGTCAGAAATAGTTAGCGAGAAAAGGCAGAGCGTTGGCGTGTTTGGAAGTAGAATGGTTCGTAAGCAAACAGTGTATTTAGCAGATAGCCACAACGGAATAGAATGTGGGCTCGTGGTCCCACGGCCTTGGTTCCACGGCAAAGAAATACCCATGAGTTGTGGGTACATAAAAACAACTGATATCCAGCTATGGGACGAAAATGTGCGGCTAGATATTCATCTTGGGCAGTTTAAAGAAAAATATGGAAGCAGTCCCTCACCACAAGACATACTTGACATTATGTTAAGCAGGTCATCGTTGCCTGGCGTGACTGAGGAAGACCAGTTTGAGATCGTTGAGCTTGCTCGAAGTATCTCAATTAACGGCGTGAGAAAGCCACCAATCATAGATGTAGATGGTACACTGCTGGATGGTAATAGGCGGGTTGCCGCCTGTTATTATATATTGGGTAGTGACGAGTTTGCCTCAGAACAGAAAGAGCGAGCGGAATATATTTTTGTCTGGCAATTAACGCCAGATGCTACAGATGATGATCGCAGACGCGTGATAGTATCCCTGAACTTTGAACCTGATTATAAAGAAGAGTGGCCTAAATATGTCAAAGCTCGCAAGGTTTATGAGGAATGGCAAGCAATGCTTGCCTTGGAACCAACAAAGCCTGGCCCGCAAAGACAGGCCCAAATGAAGAGAGAGTTATCTCAGCGCTATGCTCTTGGTCCCGACACAGCAACTGTAAACCTTTTTTTAAAGATGGTCAATTGGGCAAATGATTTTGAAGATTATCTTATTGAAGAGCGAAAAGAGGACAAGTTTTCAGTAAAACATGCTGGTAGCAAATATTTCGAGTATTTTGATGAATTAAGCAAAGGGGAGCGGTCCGGCGTGGCTTACTGTCTCGGCCAAGATGATAGTTTCAAAAAATTAGCTTTTAATCTTCTCTATGATGGCAAGTTTGATAGTTGGAAGCAAATAAGGAAACTGAAAAATATATTTTACAACGATGAGGCCAGATCTCTTCTGCAAAGAGCCGGAGATGAAACAAATGTAGATGCTGCGCAAAAGATAGTCGATGAGGCAGTCGGAATTGCAGAAATTGACAGCGCGGAGAGGAGAAAGCTTGGCGCGAATACGCGGATAGAATCTTTTGTTAATTGGTTAAAAGATGTTCCGGTAAGCGCTTTCAGAGATGAAATCAAAAAAGAAAACTTGCTACGTCTGCTTGATGTGTTAGGTTTAGTAAGAGGACATGTCGAGGCAATATTAAGCGGAAAAGAAGCGTCATGACCGATATGCAATTGCATCACCCAAGAGCGGAGATTTATATCACAGAAACACTTGACAGGATTATTTTGACTCCTTTAAAAGGATTCGACCGCCAGGATATTCGTAAAGCGATTGCCTTGACCTTGGGAGACATTCCCATGAAAAGTTTAGCTGAGGGGGTGTCGATACCAACTAGGCTCGCTCACCGCCTGCTTGAAGTGGAAAATAACATAGATTTGAAATGGCGTGGAGAATCTAAGTTATTCGTTGAAAATAGAAGACGCACATTTCCAAATATCAGCAATATTAGAGCACAGGTAGAAACCGTGAAATCTGGTGGAATTACCAGAGCGGTGGCCTTGATAAAGGATTTATCCGATGCAGAGCAATTAGATGATCATCAAAAGATCAACGTGGCAGCTATGACATGCCCTGGCATCCCCGGGTTATGTGTGTTTGACGAGCAGGGCACTGGAAAGACAGTTACTATGATATACGCCTTTGATCTGCTGGTACATCGAGACGAAATAGATATTGTAATAGTATTTGCACCTAAGAGTATGGTCGCTGAATGGCCGGTTGATCTTGGACGTTTTAAAGGTGATCTATATAAATGTGCTATGATAACAGGCAGCCGAAGTGAAAAACGGGCGGCTTTAAACTCTGATGCAGATTTCTTCGTTACTAATTATGAGACCTCTGTCTCTATGAAAGAAGAACTGGCGGCTTTTCTTCGACGCCATAGAGGTCGAGCAATGATTGTAGTAGACGAATCTTTTTATATAAAGAACCTTGATGCAAAGAGAACACGAGCAATCCGCCAGTTACGGGAATATTGTACAAAGGCGTATGTGTTATGCGGTACACCTGCACCTAATTCGCCACATGATCTAATACAACAATTTGGTATTGTCGACTTTGGTTATGCATTCCACGAGATAGAAATTCCCGAAGATCGGGAGCTTGCACGTCCAGTTGTTCAGCAAATAATTAACGAGCGCGGCCTTTTTATTCGACATCTGAAAAATAATGTTCTTCCTAATCTGCCTCTTAAAAGATATACCCGTATTACAATTCCTTTACAGAAGCAGCAGAAAAGACTATATGTCGCAGCCGTTCGAGACCTTATTTTAAACCTCCAATCTGCCAACGACGAAACCTTTCTGCGACGCATAGGTTCATTTTTAGCGAAGCGTAGCATATTGCTGCAAATATGCTCAAATCCGGTCTCGGTAGTTGAAGGCTATGCAGAAGTTCCAGCAAAACTTAACGCACTAGATAGCTTACTTCAAGAAACTATAGTGCAGCAAAAAGAAAAAGTGGTTTTATGGTCATACTATACCGCTTCGATTGATGCTATTATGGTAAGATATGCGCAATACCATCCAGTAAGATATGATGGAACTATCACGGCCGTTGCTGACCGCAGAGAGTCAGTGAAAAAATTTCAAGAAGACAATAAGACTATGTTGTTTGTGGCAAACCCTGCTGCCGCTGGTGCAGGACTTACGCTCCACAGAGCACGTATTGCTGTATATGAATCGATGTCAAATCAAGCAGCACATTATCTTCAAAGTATAGACCGCATCCACAGACGGGGGCAAGCAAAGGATGTAGAGTATTTAATCTTGCTCTGTGACAAGACAATTGAAATAGATGAATACGCACGCCTGCTCGCAAAAGAAAAATTAGCCCAAGAGTTACTGGGCGATCGAGTAGAAAAACCAATCACAAGAGAATCTATGCTTTCCGATGCCATTAATTCACTAAGATTAATCGGGGAAGAGTCATGAGCTTTGGAGCAAGCATGCTACCTTTTAATGGAAAACAAGGGAGTCTGGCAGTACATAATAACAGAGTATATTTTTTGGATACACTCGCCCTCCTTTTAGGCTGCAAAGAAACAATAGGCGGTATTTTGCCAGACGGAAAACGTCCTGATGTTATTAGAATGGACAAAAAACGTGAAATTCTTTTTATAGGTGATGCCAAAAATACAGAATCGCCAAGCCATAAAGAAACGCAAATACGACTATTGGAATATCTGAGGTGGCTTGCGTCACATGTATCAAAAGAGAACAGAGTGGGATTATTTGCTATTTGCTTTGGTAAAAAGGAAGAATCCGCCAATTGGGAAAAAACATTGTTAATGTTATCCCATGAGATTGACTTTATTTGCTCCCGGCATGGAATGACTAGTTTTGGTTCAAAACTGTATATTGCTTGGTTCCTTTTTATATGATGGATTTGTGAGCATAGAATTTCTGTGCACTAAAATACATGGAACGTCGGCTAAAAAAATATTTAAATCACGGTAAGTTTGGAAATGTTTCAGAAATGCGGTCCCGCACGATGTCTGCAATTCGAGGGAAGCATAACCGCACTACTGAATTACGACTTAGGATGGCGTTCATCAGAAAAGGGATAAAAGGTTGGCAACTAAATGCTGTGGAATTGCCAGGCAAGCCGGATTTTTATTTCGAAAACAGTAGACTGGCAGTTTTTGTAGATGGTTGCTATTGGCACGGTTGTGCAAGGTGTGGCCATATTCCTAAAACAAGATCGCAGTTTTGGGCGGCAAAAATAAAACGGAACCAGCAGAGAGACCGTCAGAAGCAGATTGCTCTGCGAAAACTGGGGATTTCGACCATACGCGTCTGGGAGCATGAATTAAAAGACGGTTTAAATACGGAGAGGGTTATAAATAAAATCAAGAAATCTATGCTCACTACGTAATTGACAAAATGCGTTATAAACAATTGCACATAGATGCTCTCAAAAGAGGCAATTGGAAAGCTCTTGTAATGTGGGACTGTGGTATTGAAAAAAGGATTAATAAGTTTGTCAGCAGGATTAAGAGCTCGCTTGCTTGAAACACCAGTCATAAAAAGCGATAAAATAAAATCACCTATTAGTAAATTGTCATGTCTTTGCTATTTGTTGAAATGAATCACAATAGCGGCATGACTTACCGCACGACAATCTGCATTCAGGTTTAGAATTTTCAAAGTGGTCAATTAAATTATCCAGCTTAGATGAAGCCAGCTTTGGTAAGAGGCGTTTTGAGCCTTCAAAACGAAGTTCGCCTGGAACTATCGGAAATAAAGTTACCAAATCTACCTCTTGGCATCTAGCTAAATAGGTTTCCGTCGTTTTTGTAATCCATTCGACTGGCATAGTTCTTCCCGTAATTTTGAAATGTTCAAGTCCATATTTCTCATACCTGGCAATATCTACTGGCCTTATCCATGGGGCCTTTAATAAATCTGCAGAAATTAAACCTTTAGGGAACATTTTTCCAAAGCACCAAGAATATGGGTAGTCAGAAGGGATCGTTCTACCATAATAGGTTAAGCCTTGTACAATTAGATGATGAGCACGCATCGGGCAATGCAATAAGCAGCATTCATTGACTATCAACTCAATCGGAGGTGTGCCGTATTCTGATTTCAAAACCTCTATAAATTTAAAATCACGGTTTAAGTCAATGGGAAGCTTTATCCTGCGAATACATCTGTTTGTATAGAATCGTATCTCTTCAATACTGCTAACATTCGCGACTGATGATATGTCTATTTTTATTGATCCAAACCACGCATGCAAATTATCTATCAGGAACGGAGCGGCAACAGTAAAAGAATCTATTCCTAATTTCACAAGTCTTTCAAGATATTTTCTCGCAATATTAACTTCTTTTTTGTGAAAGGGTGTTATGGTAGGAGAGTTGAGAAGATAGTTGATGGCGATATTATTGTCTTTTGCTACCGCAATTGCTTTTTTGACTTCATTAAAAGTTTGCTGTCCTAAGCGTCCTTTTTCACGTGCTGATCCGAATGGGTCATCAGGAAGAGAAGCGTAAACTTCTTCTACAATATTCGGCGTATAACGTTTATTGAGATCGCCGAGCTCTTTGATTAGCTTTGTTTGCCAGTTAAATCCTACGGATAGTTTCATATTTTTGAAAGATTGTCGTTGAGAATAAATTTGATGCGATTCTGATTGTATCATCTATTGAACCGGAATCTAATGTAGTTGAGCGAATGCCGAGGCAATTAATTACTTCAGATAGCGATGCATCCCATATCGAAACAGCTTCTTCTAGAACTGGTTTTGATATCGAACCATTAGATCTCTTAGTTAACAAATCGATATCACATCGCAATCTTATACACAGCAAGCTATCTGGTAGATAATATCGTTGCATTTCTTGTAAATATTGTCTGTAAGTCTCCGGTTTTCTCCTCATTGAAAATGCCATATTGCCCAAATGCCATTGCTCAAGTAGTACAAATTTGCCCGGATACAAATGGCTAATTAAAATATCGTTAGCAAACTCACTTAACATCGCATACTCATCATAGTTGTCGCAATCTGTCCAATGGCCACCCCAATAGGCTCTGCCTTTACCGCCAATTTCTAATGATGCAGGCAGGTCACATAATTTGCTTATTTCGCGGACTAAGGTTGTTTTCCCGCTGGCTGGAGGCCCTACTATCACGACGGGGTTAAATTGTATTGCTTTGAGATCTAAATGCTCTAACGACATTTATTATCCTTAATATTGAAACATCAGTTAGATGTCTTAGTCGGAGCACTGTGTGTAACTAGTGTTTGGGGCATATTTTGTGTCTGGTTAGTCCTATTTTTTTGTTTCGACTCTTGAAATTTCTCAATACTAATTGACTCTGTATTACCATCTGTTCGGATTATAAAATATTTTGAGGGGCTAACCTGCGTGAGAAAATATGTCAAAATTGTGACTACAAGAATAACTATAGCAAATACTTTAATTTCAGAACGAAATGCATGTTTTTTGTATTCATGAAGAGCTTTTGTTACTTTTTCGTCCACTAAACGATCTACATCAAAAAAAGTTGTGGGGATATGCATACCCACAACTCCTTGAAGATTTTCGATAAACGGTTTACTGCTTAAAAATACTTTTTTATACATATAATTTTCGTCTACAGGGGTCGTTAATCTAAAAAAAGTAATACTAGCGATGGGTTCGCCCGCGGTCAGCACTATCGGTTTTTTCCCGTAGTTCACCATCGTAACTGTTAAGGGGCCTCTCCAACCTGGGTCAATATGACCAAGATTTAATAGAAATAAGCCTTCTCTTGCCTTTTTATTAACAGCATTTAGCAGTGCACAGATATTATTAGGTAGGTTTATTTGCTCTTTAGTATATGCAGTAATCATTTGGCTTGGTTTTAATTCAAATTGTGATCCAACTTTACCTTTTTCTATTTCCTCAAAAAAAAGAATTCCGCTTCTTCTATTACCTTCGCATTCACTATTTGGAAGAATTAAATCTCCAACAGTAAGATAGTATTTTGCTCCATATAGCGTTTCCAATGGTTTTGCGTCGAAGGGGTCAATTAGAGGGGGATCCAGCTTGCATTGCTCTACAATATCTTTATGCGATAGTACTGACATAATTGCCTCCCCAAGAGTTTGCTTTCTATATTGCCTATGGATTGAAGTGAGGGTTAATTTATTTAAATAGCAAAACTCTTCTACACCCGGTCATAAGTACTATTTCCAACTTGTTACTTATATCATATGTAATTTGCTGTCTTATGTCAATGATATATGAGTTGTAAATGAATTGTCTAATATTCTCAATCCCCATAAAATGGCCTTCCCGGCCATGAATAACAGCTTGATATTAAGATAGTGCGATGCTTTCTGAAAGACTTGGAAGCTATTATTACTCCTTCAAGATATTATCCAGCAAAAGGTCATCCCTGATAATAAATGGTTCGTGCCTTACTTCACGTTTTTTAAAAGAGAAATTTACCTTCGAAACATGATAGTTTGCAATCTTGAGATATGCTTCCAAGTCCCTGAGGTCCATAATTTCGCTCGGCATGACAACGTCTTTCTCGCGTATCCGCTGCGCAAGAGAGACTCCATCGCGCAAATCTGTAACTCCAGTGGAAAGCGTCTGGTCAACCTCCGTGACTTCTGCCTTTCCAATACGCTCTGAAAGATATTTAGCCGTGGTCGGGTCAGCCACTCGAAACATTATACTGTTTCCACATGCGCTCAAAATGGTTTGAGAAACTTGAGGGGAATATATTTTATCTATTTGCCCTTTGTCTTGAATACCCAGAATAACCGCCCCCCCCTTGCTCCTTGAGCCGGTCAAAATATCTATGATTGAGGAAAGCCGCTGAAGTGTACCAAATTCGTCAAGGATTATATGGACTCTTTTGTCGTAGTTGTCAGGCATAGATAAGAGCCTTTTACCTATGAGGTCAACGGCAAGAGATAAGATTGGGCGCAAGGTGTCCTTGATATCGGCAAAACCGGTGATAAAAATTCTTCCTCCCTCTGGGGACGTTAACCATTCGGAAATTTTAAATGGACCATCAACCTTAGACATGTATTCAAAGCTTTTAACATACTGCATCATCACCGATACGACGGACATGGCCTGTTTACTACTTGCATCTTGGATATAGACGTAACCCTTTTCCCCTCCCAGCGTGTTCTTAAGCCAATCCGCAATGGTTGCAATCGGTGATGTTACCGCAGCCCAAAGGTCAGCGTTGGTTTTTGAGTTGTTTTGATAAAGATACTGTAGAAGGCCGCTGAATACGTCCCTTGCTGCATCATTCCAGTATGGGTCCTGCTGAAAGGCTGTGGGTATAAGACTATGTGCTACCATGTCAACATCTGAAAATCGGGAGATTTCACTGGAAATTATCGTCCAGCCGCAAAAACGCGTATCAAGCGGATTTAGTATCACGTCTGTTGCAGGGTCGTAAAATTTCGAGACATAATCCCCCTTGTAATCGTATATGACAGCTTTTTCATTCCGCTCAATGACTCGTTCAATGACAGCGTTGATGGCATTCGTTTTTCCAACGCCGGGACTTCCGATAATCAGGGTCTGCTTAACTTCGGCAGTTTTAGGCAATTTAATAGGACCTATGGGTAGGTCAACGACCTCCCGATCCTTCTCGATGGCTTTGATGAGCTGACGCGGTGTGATTAAGATTGATCCCCGGACGACCTTATCTTTCGCCTGCTTTCGCGCCCGTTGCGAAAAATATAATAACAAAGCAGGTATGCTGACCACATACGTGGGGATTCCAGTTCTAATAAAGTAGACGACAAGTCTTTCCCAGACCTCTATTGCAGCCTGATCAAAGTGGTCGCGATCCAGGTTTGTCAAAGGATTGAGAAATAGCAAGTCAACCCACCGCGCTTTGACATAACTGAGCAGAAAGGACATTTCACTTGTTGGCATGAACAAATATATTGAGACAAAAAAAATCGCCAGATGAATTATGAAACTATATAGCAGTATCTTAACGATCATTTTGACGTACATGCGAACGGCATTAAGCCATGTTTCATGGCCAAGGTAAATTTTGTCTTTTTTCATTGATAAGTCTCCTTTAAATAAAGTTCGGAACAGGAGTCAGCCGCTTTTGCGGCAGACACCTCGAATCCGTGTTTTTGTTGATACCTGCCGGTTGCTCGCTGCAACAGCATCCGGCTGGTGCTGATCTCGGCGGGGCCATTGATCTCTGTGAGCGACAGGGAGCAGTGTTCACTGGCATCGCCGCGTGTTCCAGGAGAGACTATTTGTCAATCCGACTCGATAAAACGATGTGAGGTGATGAGATGAAGTGAAGTAGCATAGAATCACCTGACTTCGCACCTCGCTTTCAAGAAATATGCTTTGAAACGGCAGGCATGGCCTTGCCGATTAACATGACTACCCGCTTAATTTCGGCAATATCAGCGACGGTTTCACGATCGGCCATCGTCGCTATGACCGTCTTTATTTCGTTCAGAGTATCGGTCAAGTACTGGCGATCATAACCGGTCTGAATAAGCTCGCGGATGATTTCGGTGGTGTTCTTCCCGAGCTTATCTGACATCTCTTCGAGCTTCTTCTTGTCCTCTTCGCGGAGCCGAACGCATAGCTGTGGCACTTGAAAACCTCCTTTCTATCCGCTTCTTTGCATTACATGACATTTCATTGAAAAAGCAGCATAAAATTTTGTGCAAGACATCGTGTGCAATACGAATTGCATGACATATCTATGTCTGCAACCCTCTGAATTTACATCGTATTGGTTCACACACAACGCGGCCAGTAATGCAAGACCGTTGCGTTGGGTGTGATACATTCCAGCGAGGGTCGCGGGGGATACCCCCGCCAAAATATTTTTTTCAATTGCCATGCGTCCTCTTTTTTAAAGGCATAAGACTATTCAAGGGAGTAAAGAGGGGCGCGAGGCACCCTTCTTTTACGGAGACAGCATAAAGCTCAAATTCGTGGTTATTTTCGCCTTAAAGTGAGAAGTTGAAAATGTCAGAACTGCGGGTCATATCTCCTTCCCGACGCTGAATTCTTTGACTTGGTCTTGGGACTTCTCCCCCTGTGACAATTGGATTTCTTGGTGATTATCTTTGTCGTAGTCTAGGGTTGATGTTTTGACCTGCTCAGTCTTGACATCCTCTTTGAGGGCTTCCATGGAGTCAGTGAAGACCATCATATCCTCCTTCCCTCTGGTAATTCCAACGTAGAAACTATTAAATGAAACCTCTCTTTCGCGTAAAACCTCTGCGTGGTAAATGACCGATTTTGCTGTTTGGCCTTGCGACTTATAGTCGCTTATCACATAAGCGTGATCCACGTGGTTATACTCATTCTTAATATTGAACATGATCTCTTTTCCAGCGTCTGTTTTAATGTCAATGTCACCGTTGTCGTGAATAGTCACAATCGTGCCGGTCAACCCGTTTTGAACGCCCAGTGTCTTGTCGTTTTTTGTGAAAACTACTTTGTCACCTTTGATAAAAGGAGTTTCTGTCTCCTGATAGACCGAAATCTTATCACCGTGTCGATTAAGGTCTATCGTTCTCCTTTCTCCATTTTCCATCAGGACCGATATTTCGTGGTTCTGCTCGTCACCGCCGAGTACCTTACCCTCAGCCCCGACCCGGATTCCCGCACCGGATTTATTGATGGTCACGATGTTTCCAGCCTCATATCCTTGGGCAAAGTGCTTTTCAACCGGATTGAGGCCCTTGCCCACTCGTGTTGTGAATACGGATTCAGGACCTTTCAGATTACCTTGGAGCTTTAATTCCTGCCGGACATTGTGGTTCAGCAAACGTCTGTCCGAATTCCTCGGCGTGACAATAATCGTGTTCCGGTAGTCTCGACTTGTGTATTCTTTTATAAGTTCCGCTTTAAGTTCTCTGTCGTCGATGATTTCAACTATCCGCGACTGGTCCCGAAGTTTGTCAAACGCCTCGTCAATGTTTTTTTTCGATACCGATGCCACGATGCTCCTATAATTCTGTTCAGACTGTCGCGTTATTTCTGTCATTTCCACCGTTTTCAGGACCCCTGATTCCTGAAGCTTACTGAACATGCAGCCCGACTGTATTGATTGAAGCTGCTTTACATCACCGATCATGACGACCCTGGATCCGGAATCTCTGGCGACCGTGATCAATTCATGCATCTGACGAGAACTCACCATCGAGGCCTCATCTATAAACAAAAAATGCTTACTGGTCAGGGAAGCGGAGTCCTTTCGAGCCAGAAATGAATGAATAGTTTGCGAAGGGATACACGCGTTTTTCTGTAGCTCTTCGGCAGCTTTTCCTGTATAAGCCAGGCCCACGACATTGTATCCACGACCC
Source organism: uncultured Nitrospiraceae bacterium (assembly GCA_964586075.1). Lineage (GTDB taxonomy): Bacteria > Nitrospirota > UBA9217 > UBA9217 > UBA9217 > JBAZLV01. Next base: position 58,784 of record CAZPGZ010000018.1, read on the forward strand.
TCAAGAAGGGTCTTTACACTAGCCAGCAGGCATGTCTTACCTGTACCCGCGTCGCCTTGTACCCCGTTAACCGTGTCCTTATTTGATAGGATATGCATCACCGCGTTCTGTTGACCTTTAGTGAGATATAAATATCGGTCACGGATAATGTCTCTCAATTGTTCGGTGCTATAAACAGAGGCCACTTTGTTATGACCGGATTTGATGTTATTAAGGATTTTCTTTTCAATTTTTTGCATCTCTCGCGTGGAATAAATATTCTGAGCGAGCTTGACAATCTCATGGCGGTTGACAAGGTCGTCAAACGCTTTTTCCATATGGTTCACTCGGTAGCGGCCTACGCTCAATTTTAATGCGGTTTTAAGAACGGTTTCCCTACTAAAGACGGCCTCCTGCTCCGTAATGGCTAACAGGGCCGTCCTGAGATAGCCATACTCTCTGCACTTCTGTTCAGTCTCATTGATTTGCAGACTTTCGCTTTTTTCTTTAGCTAACGCCATTTCTTGCAGAATACCTTTCTTCGAATACCCCAAACTTGTCAGCCTCCGATTCCATGTTTCCTGGATCTCCGCAAGGTCTACGTCCTTTTTCGCGTCTCTGCTACTCAGGGTCGCAATTTCCCTCAATTTCTGCTGGTTGGCATAAGGGTATGCGCCGGACTTATAGAACTCCTTTTCCTTCTCGTTGATCTGGACTGATCGCTGGCTGAAATGATCAAGCACGCGTTGGTCAATTCCTAATATTTCAAATAGTCCTTTATCATCGAACCTGATTGAATATCCGAGTTCTTTCAAGTTTGCAGCTAGCTCGTTTCGAAATACTTGGCCTATCAGCATTTTGTTTCGGAATATTTCTTCATTACTGATGGAACGCCACAAACCGTCAGAACGTTGGGCAATATTCATGACCACACAGTGGCAATGAATAGCAGGATCAAGAGACCTGCTGACGTCGTGAGTAAACTTGGCAATGGTGAGATTGCCCGCGGTTACTCTGCTGGTTACGCCAGCTTCGGTCTGCCTAATATTGCTAAAATTTCTTTCCACGTAATTTAAGGTGGTAGATACGGCCTCATGAAAAGCATTTTTCACTTTTTGGTCGCCCAAAATTTCAATAATAACGCTTACGCCCTTAGGACCACTGAATGTAAGGTCGAGAGCGGAGCGCTGTTTTTGTAGCTTACCATTTACGTACCTCGGCTCGTAGTGTACCAGTGTAGAGCCGTCGGGAGGTTTGCCTTTTAATATTTCTAAAAAATCCTTTTTTTTAATCGGACCTGTCAATGCCAAGACCTGGGCTCCGCTACCCTGCCATTCCCCAACGATGGAACTATAGTAGTTACCCATGATGTAATAGCGGCCTGCTTGCCCTGCTGAAACAACCGTTATAGAGACCATATTTACCTCCTTAGCCTAAATCAACAGCAATCCATCTCCTGCGTCAGTAATGTCAACATTCGGCTTTCAACAGCATGCGGATGTGATTGCATCCACGTAGGTATTGTTTTTTTTACGCGAGACTCAAGCTCCGCCTTTTCACGGTCATTTAATGATTCAAACTTTGCTCTGACTCTTTGGTCAATTTCAGTCTCTTTGCGCTGTTTCTCTTGTTTGGCCCTTGTTCTAGTTTCAGCCTCGACACGAATCTGGTCCTGCCTAATCCGAGATTCTTCGAGCTTTGATAAACTAGATTGCGAAACACCATTTTTTGTACGTAGGATCTTGAACAAGAGATTACGGGGCCTATCTATAGGCCTTGTGCTGCCGGAATACTCAAATGCTATGGCTTCTGCCTGATCATTTAGGTTCAACCCTTTTGCCTGGCAAAGTTTTAATGCATCTGCGACGTCAACCGACGAGAGAGTGTCGAAAGGTTTTGGAAGATTAATATTTACTTCTACCGCGTCTGTTTCAGAAAATGGGGGAGGGGTAGGGGAGGAGGATCTCTGCAATGTATTCTGTGCCGGAGTCTTTGCTTCTATAAGATTGCCGCCATTGGGAATTTTAGGCTTATTGGTTGAGTAAGTCTGGATTTGACCTTTGGGGAATTCTGGATTTTTGTCTGAAGAAGTTTCCTTAGTTACTTCTTGAGCATAGGACCCCTTAACGGAGTTTTCGAGCAATGCCAGGAAAACATCCCAATTCATTGAGATGTGCTTGACCGTCTCCGGGCCAAATTTGAAGACCTTTGTTGTGACGATGCCTTCTGTTTCAAGAATCGTAATTGCGCGATCAAACTGCTTTGGAGTAATGCGGCACTCGGCCCACCAATCTTCGCGCTTTTTGGCCAGCCAATAACGCCCTTGTTTTTCGATTGTCACTCTAGGTTTGCCATTCTTACCAGGCAGGAACCAATAAATGATCTGTGAGAGGAGTATTCCAGCTACGAGGTCTTTTGAAACGTCGATATAACAGCGCTTAACATCAATCGTATCGCGTGATGCTGCTTCCCACAAGAAGAATTTTTTACGGTCCATTCCATGTTCAGGAGTGTGATAAAAATGTGATAAAAAATACCGAAAAGGATGTAAAGGATAGAATAGATAGAACTAAAAGACACCCGCTAAGAGTTTGAATTTATGGTATAAGGGGAAACCAGACATAAAATCAAGCCTATGCGAAATTGTGCTCCTTTGCCCTTTCACGGCGATAACAGGGGTTCGAATCCCCTTGGGGACGCCAAATTATCAAGAGGTTAGCGCATTCGCTAGCCTCTTTTCTTTTTCAAACGTAGCAGAAACGTAGCACTTCTCTCTGGCGTCCAGCACATTTACTGCTTCCCTCAAGTTCTCTGGCGAAAGATGGCTGTACCTGATTGTCATCCGCAAGTCTTTATGCCCCAGCAGTTCCTTCACAACTTGAATCGGCACTCCTGATTGCACAAGACTAGAGGCAAAATCATGCCTCAGATCGTGAAACCGCAGATTTTCAATCTTTGCTCTTTCTACAGCCCTCTTAAACGCCATTGATACTTGAAAAGGTGAAAAGGGTTTGCCCTGGGTATCGCAGAATACAAAGGGTGAGTGAAGATGCAGTACTCTTTGAACTTCAGCAAAGGTCTTTATGGCTGTCTCGGTAAGAGGTATCCCGATAGCATCGCCATTCTTGGTTTTCGGGATGGTAATTACTTTCCTGCTAAGATCAACCTGTGACCATGTGAGTTCAAGAATATTCCTGCGCCTCAGTCCAGTGTGTCGTGCGATGGTAACAATAGGTCTTAACCAGGATGGTAATGCTACTGTCAGTTTTTGCAATTCCTGAGGGTCTAGATATCTGACTCTCTTGTTGTCAGTCTTTCCGAGTGTCCGGAAGACTTTGGAAACCGGATTATCCTTGCATAGTTCCCATTCAAAAATTGCAACACTGAAAATCCGCCTTAATACGTTTAACTCTTTCAGGATGGTGTCTTTACTGTATTGCTTTTCCAATCGCTCAGCCTTGAACTTGCTGACAAGTGAAGAAGTAACATCCTTTAAAAGAGTATTTCCAAAAAAGGCTTTCAGGGTCTTTACTACCTGGCAGTTTCTGAAATCCGTGGAAGGCGCAAGGTTAGGTGATACTTCCTTCAAGTACCTATCCATGACTTCAGCTATTGTTACATCAGGAATAGTGGTTTTACTAAACCACTTTCCTTCTATAGCATCGGTCAGCCTTTTTGCGTGAATCTGTTCAGCAAGTCTTTTGTTGGCTGTCCCGGTGCTTTCGGAGTATCGTTTGCTATCGACCTTTATAGACATCCAGTAAAACTGGCTGTCTTTCCGCTTATACAGGCCCATATAGGTTCAAATTCCTCCCTTCCTGGGCCTCTTACCTGGGGGAATGATTATACGCTTCCGCAGGCAGTTTGCAAGAGGCTGCAAGCCAAGCCAAAACGTCTGATTCCACGAACCTGAGAACACCATTAATCTTATGACAGGGGATTTTGCGCTGTTCAGCCCACGCGTAAACGGTAGACGGCTTAATTTTCAGGAGTTCGGAGACTTCTTTTACGGTCAAGATTTTCATGTTTTTCCTTTCATGAGCTTTGTCATCAACAACAATCTGTATATATATACTGTTTGTTGTTGATGACAATTTTATCAACTTGTTTAAAAGTAAAAAAGTAACAGGTTTACCTGTTTACTTGTAAACAAGTGAGATATTTATATATATCTGTATAAATATACATATATACAGGTATATAGATGCAAGCCTGTAACCCTGTAAACATGGAAACATGCAAACAGGTAGTTGTATTCATGCAACCCCGCAGAAAATATATTTTGCAGGAGTGCTTCCGGATTTTGGTTGCGACAGTTGAAATTTTTTCTCCGAGATCATGCGGTTTAAAATATTTGTCGAAGTTCCATAGCTCATAGTATTTTTTGCTGCATTGATTATTGCAGCTTTAATCTCTGTAGCGGTATATTCCGAGCCAGAGGAGAAGGATGAAAGAGCTTCTTCAATTTGTTTTGCCCTCTGATTCTCTTTTACAACAGAAGCTTTTTGCCAGGGATAGAATATTAAGTCTTTACCCGATTGTGTCACAGCTTGTTCAATATTCCAGCGTTGCCCCTGGGTTAATTTTGGGCAGCCAGGACGCATTTTATGCAAAACCAAGGTGCGTTTGGGTTCTTGGAGTATGATTCCATAAACTAAGTCAGCCTTAGCTGGTATGGATGTGGAACCTCTACTGCTATAGACTGTAGAGAAAACCTGATCTTTTGCAGGATGCCAGGTAAGAAGTAGACAGATTTTATGGTGGCTGTGAATGCGTTCATATAACTTTCGTAAAGGTTCTTTTAAGAGCTCGGACCTGCCCCCCGAAAATGGTGACATTTCCGATTAGAATGTGACATAATAAT
>CAZPGZ010000019.1:0-60768 GCA_964586075.1 uncultured Nitrospiraceae bacterium
GGGTGCTCAGAAACATGATCGAAGCCTATCCGGAAGTCAAATTTCACTTCAACTCAGAATTCAAGCGGGAGATGCAGAAGAGCACGGCATCCTGATCCTGCGTTAGTGGAGTCCCCTCCGGCAGGAGCCGGAGGCTCCCTCAATAAACACTACCTCCCGCTTGTACCCAGCGTTAACGAGTGCGATAGCGCGGGTGCAGGGCACGACTTACTGCATTCCTCCCACGACGAGAGTCGGGGAATTCCATATCGCAGGGATTATCAAATCACTTCACCGCAGTATCAAATAAAAACATACCAAACGAAAACACTCAGCGTAGCGCTTTGCAGCACCTTCAGAAATCCAGTAGGCTTTTTAATTCTTTGATCGTCTTGTTCGGCACGCAGTACGTGTAGATCATCATTGTCCGCACATCTTGACCACATCTTATCAATAAAAATGCGAACCTGCTCGGATTTTTTGTCTGGCGGAGGATACTTAACCCGGAAATCCAGAAAATACTTGAGCCATTTCCGGTAGTCATCACGCAACCCAACCGGCACAGATTTTTGTTCCATGACTGCATTAAATCGGCTGCAACAAAACTTCCTTCAAATTAACTATTCCATTTTTTGCATATTAGTCGAGCTAATATAACTTGACGACATTTTGAATATTAGTCTTTTTAAACGCTCTTAATGATTTCCGACAGTTACGTCAAGCTCTTTCTTAAATTCATTGACCACCATTCCAGTTCTATGCTATATTTCTCGAAGAACTAATATCTGGTTATATTGGAGGGGTTCAATGGTATCACGATTATTGGTTGGGTGCTTCAGCGCCATCGTTCTAATAACGATATTTACCAAAGGTGGCTTGGGATTTTCATCTGAATTCGGAACAAGCGGTACTCATGTGTCAGCTCAACTGTCTCCATTCATTTTAATGATATGGCCCCTTGCGCTTGCCGCCCTTGCTATAAGTTTTTCAGTTACGAATAATGACGGAAACGCCGCTGTCGCAAAGTGGCCGAGAACCCTATTAGCATTGTTTATTGATTTTGGGTTGATATTTGTCTCTATCATTGTTCCTCTATGCTTTGCTGTCCTTTTTATTGAATACACTCAGGTTGGCAACTTTTCGTGGCAATTTTCAAGGACTTTTTCGCGGTCAACCGATATAATCACGGCCATCTTATCCCTTATCATGTTTTGTGTTCTTTTCATGTCCTTTAGCATATTTCTATTAAACAATCGCAAGACCCCGGGTAGCCTTCTTGCTGGCGTAGCATTGAAAATATCAGAACCTATCGAGCTATGGCGCTGTTCTGTTTTTGGTCTTTTCAAGTATTTCGAATTGGCAGTGCCGATTATAGCGGTGAACAAAAGAACGTTGGGCGGCTTTGAATTAACTGCTCAATTGGATACTGCACAAAATCGAGTGTGAAGAAGAAGTGATATAACCTGCGCCTCGACAGCGACGCACCAGCAGGCGCGTCAGGCGCGAGTTAGTCTGAGGAAAAATGGACTACGTACGGCCCCGATTAAATGATTACCATGGCCTTCTTTTCACACAAGAGGAAGTCGATTTTGCTATCCCTTTTGTGTCCGAAGACATTCCTCTTTTTGTAGATCCATTTTTACTATGGAAGTCTCCATCACTGCAAGACAATGCATTACACACAGCCATAACAAATTGTTTTAATAATCTTGGTGCACTCGTCAAGAAAGGTAAATCCGACGAAGCTGCCCAGTTGCTCATCGCATCATCCGAATGCGCGGAGGTCGGCCTCGGAGATTCAATCAAAAGAAAGGGAAAACCAATCGGACGCGCCGTTGCAGAAAACATCTTGCAATTGTTCCGTGACATACCACAACTTGGACAGGCCGGATTTGTTCACTTTGAGACAATCCAATTATATGTTGACCAAATTGCAAAAGATAGAATAAGCGATCTGACGTGTAGTTTCGCGAAATCCTTTCTCATAGATTTTACTATCCAACAGTGCGATCAACATAAAATTCCGCGTTCCGATACGCGGCTACCGGTCTATGATTACCGAGAGCATCGCATAGTTGAAGAGAAGGTCTCACTTCCTATAAGCCCTGACATACAAGCCCCTATTCTACTTGTCCCTAAACGTTGGCTACGTTTTGTTCCTTGGATAAATTACGAAGACTACTTTGATGGTTACTATACAAAGGAGATTCTTAAACCAGAGAAAACAGCTTTATCTCGTGTAGCCGTTCTCAATTTTAACCGCCATAATTATGATGTTGTTACAACCTACATTTCAAGAAAGGAGTTACAGAAGGGTGGGTGTCAGAACGACCCCTTATTTAAGTCGATTCCTATCGTATCAGCGTCTAGGCATCTAAAGTCGATTGAAAGCCTTCCGTCAGGCAAAGACAACAATGCCGACAAAAACTATGAAACTCATGTTTGTCCATTGTTTGCTTCTCTATTTTATCCCGAACTCGATTTTGCCGTTTCGCAGAGCAGAACAGACTCTGGCGTGTTAATTCGTGATCTTATTTTTTACAATAATAGATCGCACGAATTTTTCCGGGACATCTTTGAAGCATACGGCTCCCGTCAGCTTGTCTTTGAACTTAAGAACGTAAAGACGATTGAAAGAAACCATATTAACCAACTTAATCGATACCTAAATGAGACATTTGGCCGATTTGGTGTTATTGTGACAAGAAATCCACCACCGAGGAATATATTTCAAAATACTGTTGATCTTTGGTCGGGGCAGCGGCGTTGCATTCTCATTCTTGAGGATAGCGACATTAAGATGATGTGCCAATTATACGAGAGTAAGCAGCGCTCACCGATTGATGTCTTAAAGAAGAAATATATAGAGTTTACACGCGCCTGTCCAGGGTAGGAGGCTATATGAAGACTACAGATGTTTACTTGTTCGAAAAGATACAGGTTCAGATGCACGCCCTTCATGACGAGGTCGGAGTATTATCGAAAAAATCTCCGAACGACGCTCTCAACAAGTTTAAGCTTAAACTCGTCAATGGTCTGATACAGGAAGCGAATTCACTTCTTATAGGTGACTACAAGCCACTCGCAGGCTTTGATGTTTTTAACGAGGATGACATTCCCACAAACAGCGATGTTGTAATGGTTCTAGCCCAATACCTGAATTGTCTGGAGAAACTGAGGTCGGACAATATCCGGGAAAGTGATGATGATTATAGCTGGTACTGGGTCATCAATAATAAGATATCTAACATCAAGACCAAACCGCCACGTAAATTACAGGAGAAATAGACATGGCGAAGCGCAAAGATGCAAACGTTATACCATCCGACAATGTCCAGAAATACGATATGCTTAATCCGCTTCTCAATTCAATATATGATGAGATGAAAGAGTTGTCGGCGAAGAAGCAGGACCTGATATTGAATAAAGTAAAAGTTACAATGATCAACCGAATACTGCGGCAGATCAAGGATCTTTTGAAGGATCAGCCAACTTCGGAATTTATCGATTTACTTGATGAAGATACATTGCCAAGTAATAGTGATGCAGTTCTGGTGCTATCACAGTATCGAAGCGCGATGAATCAATTTCGCAATAGGTATTATCGCAGGGAACCCGGTGATGATTTGCGTTGGCATACAGACGCTGAGCCGTAAGACGCAACCATATAAGCATCCAACCAGCCGGTCCACAGCGACGCGCCTGAAAGCGGCGCGTGACCGGCGCGTTAGTCGTGAAATTCATAAGGAGAAGAAGTGACAGAAGTTCGAATTGTACAAGCTAGGGATCGGATGAGTCGGCTAGATTTCTCAGGCCAAGTTGAGTGGAGCGAACATGTGGTTCATACTGGACAGTATGAATGTCCTTGGTGCAATGAACATGTGGAATTCAGAACTCACCATTTCGAGAAGCATGAGACGCAGGTTTATTCAAATCTAAAATCACCTTGGCTTGAGCGCTTCAACGATGCCCGTCCTATTAAAACTGCAAAATGGGAATCATTTCTCGATTTTTACTGCCCGGGCTGCGGCGCGCCGGCGAGAATTATTTATGAGGCTGGAGGAGAATACTCAATGGGCTCTCATCCCTGGCGTCTCACTGAGATAGTTGAAGCCTCTGAGTGGTCAAGGAAATGAAATAAGTTCTAACAAAGCGGGTCCACAGCAACGCGCCAGAAGGTGGCGCGTGACCCGCGTCGTTATGCAACGGCAGCTCATCCGCAGACCGCTCCTTTTAGTGCAAGTCCACTCCCCGCAATAAACGCATTCACATTTAGATCATGACGAATCCTGACTTTCGGTCTTTGCCTGGCCACCTTCACCATCCGAAATAGCTATTTCTCCAGCCGACAACCTTATCTAATATTTCTTGGTTGCTTTCTCTTTCGCTTGATTTTACCGCATGGGGATGCTAATCTACAGCTGCTGCACGGACTAGAGCCGGCACGGTACGGGAGGATTTGCCATGCTTGTCGAATATTTAAAAAAAATCCCGCTCTTTAGCCATCTCAAACCAAACCAGCTCAAAGAACTTGCTTCGCGCTGCAAGAGCGTTCAATTCAAAAAGAATGCTGTTGTTTTTTATAAAACGGACCTGAGCACCGACCTCTATATTGTCAACTCAGGCAAGCTCAAAGCAGTGCTCACGGACGAAGAAGGCGATGAAATGGTGATTGCCCATTTTGAAAAAGGCGCTTTTTTCGGGGAACTGAGCCTGCTCGACGGCAAGGGCCGCTCTGCGACGATCGTCGCGGATACTGATTCCGAGCTTTCCGTGCTCAAGCAGGACATGTTTTTGGACTTGCTTTACGGCAATCCCCGCATTGCGGTGGAACTGATGATCACCCTGGTTGACCGCCTCCGCAAGGCCGATGAGATGATTGAGTCTCTTGCGTTTCTGGAAGTAGGCGAGCGGCTCGTCCGTGTATTTCTCGACGGCGCAGCAACAGGTGGAGATTGTTCGGCTGGTTTTCTTAAGGCAGGGAAGCCAACTCACAAGGAGCTTGCGGCGCGCATCGGCTCCTCTCGTGAGGCGGTCTCAAAATGCATGAAGGTGCTTACGACAAAGGGAATTGTCCGGGAGGCGGAAGGACAGATTCTTATCGCGCAGAACGCTCTGGACAGATTAAAAAGCGACGCTCATTCATAATCCGCCGCTCATTATTTCTTTCCGCACCTGCACTCTTCTTCAAATTCCGGCATTTTAAAATAATTTCTGAATAAAAACAGAAATGCTCCCGGCACAAGACCGGGAGCATAAGAATCATTATATCTTCGGCAATTTTGCGAGGGACTTTTGTATGTCTTCTTCCGGATGTTCATGGTCGAACAGCTTGCCCTCGCGGTAGTCCGCATAGGCCTGCAGATCAAGATATCCGTGTCCGCTCAGGTTGAAGAGAATCGTTTTCTGTTTTCCTTCCTCTTTGGCAAGGAGTGCTTCATCAATCGCGGCGCGGATCGCGTGCGCGCTCTCCGGGGCAGGAATGATCGATTCCGTATTGGAAAAGAGAACTGCCGCTTCGAAAACTTTGGTCTGCGGATATGCCACGGCCTCGATAATCTTGTCGTGGTAGAGCTGAGAGACCAGCGATGAATCTCCATGGTACCTGAGTCCGCCGGCGTGGATTCCCGATGGGACAAAATCATGGCCGAGCGTGTACATGGTCATAAGCGGGGTAAGTCCTGCAACATCCCCAAAATCATAGCGGAATTCACCTTTCGTGAGCGTGGGACAGGAGGTCGGTTCCACGGCGACGGCCCGGAGGTTCTTCTTTTTTCCGGCCAGCTTGTCATGAACAAACGGGAACGCGATGCCGGCAAAGTTGCTTCCTCCTCCGCAGCAGCCGATTACCACGTCAGGATAGTCACCGGCAATCTCAAACTGTTTTTGCGCCTCAAGTCCGATCACGGTCTGGTGCAGGCAGACATGGTTCAATACCGAGCCCAGCGCGTAGTTCGTATCACCATGGGTGGCCGCGTCTTCCACGGCTTCAGAGATGGCGATGCCGAGGCTTCCCGTGCTGTCAGGATCGCGTTCGAGAATTTTTCTCCCGGCTTCTGTCAGCTTTGATGGACTCGCGTGCACGGTGGCACCCCAGGTCTCCATCTGCATTCTCCGGTACGGTTTCTGTCCGTAGCTCACCTTTACCATGTACACCGTTACGTCCAGCCCGAACAGCTTTCCGGCCAGAGCCATGGAGGCTCCCCATTGCCCTGCGCCGGTTTCGGTCGCGATACGCTTGATCCCTGCTTTTTTGTTGAAGTACGCTTGTGGGATGGCTGTATTCGGTTTATGGCTTCCGGCGGGGCTCACTCCTTCATATTTATAGTAAATCTTCGCCGGTGTTTTCAGGGCTTGTTCAAGCCGGTGCGCGCGATACAGCGGTGACGGCCTCCAGAGCGAATAAATATCGAGTACTTCTTCGGGGATGTCGATCCAGCGCTCCTGGGTCACTTCCTGCTCGATAAGCGCCATGGGGAAAATAGGTGTCAGATCCTGCGGTGTCACCGGCTGTTTTGTTGCCGGGTGGAGCGGAGGCTTTGGCAAGTTCGGCATATCAGCCATGATGTTGTACCACTTGGTGGGTATTTCCTTGTCGGAAAGGACTATTTTAGTCTGCTTCATTACTTCCTCCTGCGGCTAAAATATAAGCAAAAAACTTGCGTATTGTATCCTATTCCAGGCCTTTTCTCAACGGGATTTTCCGGGAAGGGAACCGCCTGTCAGGAAATTCCGACACGGACGAGTGTCGGTTTCAATATCCGTACCGCATCTTTCGGGTCCATGCCGACAAGGTACCCCCGCCTGCCGCCGTTGATATAAATTCTGGGAAGATCCGCTATTGTTGCTTCCATGAATACCGGCATTTTTTTTCGAGTGCCGAACGGCGAGGTCCCGCCTACCTGATACCCGGAATGCCGCTGGGCAACCGCAGGATCACACGGAGTGACGCTCTTGGTGCCCACGATCCTGGCGAGTTCCTTCGTGGACACCTTCAAATCACCATGCATCAGCACAATCAGAGGATTTTTCCGTTCGTCTTCCATGATCAGTGTCTTGACTACCTGGTGTTCCGGCACCTGCAGTTCACGGGCACAGACCTCCGTACCTCCATGGTCCTCATATGTATACGGGTGGTCTGTATACTCAATGCCTGCTTCACGCAAGACCCGTATTGCCGGCGTTACCGATAGCTTGTCTTTGCTCATACGAGTTTGTATCCTTATAAAATGTCGTTTTAGTGGCTTGCAAAAAATCGCTCTGCGCATGAATAAGAGCATTCGGGCACTCAGCATCTTTAAGCGGGTATTCGGTGTGATGCTTGTTTTCTTAAAATGAAAAAACCCACAGTGCCCGCAGCAAGAGAGCTGAACAAAATGCTTATCTTTGAGCTGGAAACAACACCGGGGTTGTTGAACGCCAGCAGTGTTATGAAAATTGACATGGTAAACCCGATTCCACCCAGGAAACCGGCGCCGATAATATGCCTCCAGGACACGTCATCCGGCAATTGGGAAAGACCCATTTTAACCGCCAGCAGGCTGAACAGAAAAATTCCCAGCGGTTTTCCTGCAAATAAGCCTGCAAAAATGCCTGAACAGTTCAGCGTCAGCAGGCCTTCCACCCAATTCCCGCTCAGCGCAATACCGGTGTTTGCCAGCGCAAAAATCGGCATGATAATAAACGCTACCGGTATATGCAGAAAATGCTGCAGCCGGTAGGAAGGTGATCTTTCGCCGCCGTCTGCAAAAGGTATGGCAAAGGCAAGGAGGACTCCGGTGAGTGTTGGATGAATGCCGGATTTAAGCATGCAATACCACAGAACGCATCCGGGCAGAATATACGCGGGCAACCAGCGCACATTCAGGCGGTTTAAGCATATCAGCACAGCGAATATTCCTGCTGCGAGCGCAAAATAAGCAGCGGAAAAATCACTCGAGTAAAATACCGCAATGACGATTATTGCTCCCAAATCATCGATAATGGCCAGCGCGGCGAGAAAAATTTTTACGGTTACCGGAACTTTATTCCCCAGCAGTGCGAGCACTCCGAGCGCAAATGCGATATCGGTTGCCATTGGAATGCCCATGCCTGCCTGTGTTGCGGTTCCCCAATTGAGAAGCAGGTGAAAAAATGCCGGAGTGATCATGCCGCCTAGGGCGGCAAGAACCGGCAAGGTTGCGTTTTTTATGTTCGACAATTCTCCGATATACAGTTCCCGTTCAATCTCCAATCCGATCAGCAGAAAGAAAACCGTCATCAGGCCGTCATTAACCCAATGCTCAATACTGTGCGTCAAGGCAATTCCGCTTATGGTCACTCCGATTTTTGTCTGCCAGAATTCAATATATCCATTCCCGAATTGCGAATTGGCGATCAGAATCGAAATGGCCGTACAGAAAATCAGGAGACTGCCTGAGATCTGTTCACTTTTAAAAAACTCCTGAAAAAGTTTGGTCAGTACTGTTTTCATGCCGAGATATCACTATGCCTTAATAAGCCCTGTGGTACAATGCAGCTGTCGCTAAAAATTAATTTTTCAGGTTCAACGCAACAAACTCGCCAGAGAAGCGCCCGGCAACCCGGCCATCATATACCAGCACTGACAGGACCGTAATTCTTGCCTTCCCCTTCCGCGCCAGCATGCGCATGAACTGAGGCCATTCGGCCGGCCGATCAAGTGTCGCGCGGGCCGCAAATGCCCCGTGAATCGGCGCTTCATAGTCCATAGTGTTTCGCTGAATTACGAGTCGGCTTGCGGCACCCGCCTTGTTTAAGCGTATATGCAAGAGCGACCAGGCCGCAAGGATGGCGACGGCGGAGGCGCTGCCTCCAAATACTGTTTCCCGATGATTAATGTTCGGTGCAAGCGGGGCACCCAGGACCACCGTATCTTCTTCTATTTTTTCCACCGATACCTGCATGGCTCGGGACAGTGGAATATGCTCGTGCAGATAGCGCTCAAGCTCTTCAGGAGCCATTGACTTCTCCCTATGACGTATCTGAATGCGGAAAAAAATTTTGGGAAACACGCCTGCACTACATCCCGATGGAAAACATGCTGTCCAGATCGTGCCGGGAATAAACCCGGAAGGAAATAAGCGTTTCAGATTTGAGTATTCCCTCGACCTTCAGCATCTGGTTTGTTACCAGTTCCGCCATCTGCTCGTTGTCCTTTGCGCGGATGACCACCGCGAGATCAAAGCGTCCTGCGACAGAGTATACTTCGCTGATCCCCGGCATTTCCGCCAATGTTTCAGCGACGATATTCACTTTGCCCCGCTCAATGTTCAGAAGAACCAGCGCCGTTACCATGTGACCTCCCCGTTTTTTGTGATCATTATAGCAGATTCGGCTTTATTGACCAAACGATTCACCCCGCGCACCGCGGATCCGGCGCGGCCATATCCCCCGTGTGAAAGTACGCGTGCGCCGGACAACCTCCATGGCATTTTGCGTGAAGTTCGCACTTCTTGCGGGGGCATGCATTGTTCGTATATGTTCGGAAGAACCTGAGTGAAAGATGATTCCAGATCGATTCGAAAGAATCATGCAGAATGTTTCCGAGCAAAAACGCATCGGCTCCGAAAAAAAGATTGCAGGGATACACCGATCCATCCGGCATTATACCCAGCTTGGTTGTGCCGGCCGGGCAACGCGTCCCGGCAAGATCCGGATACTGTTTTACATCAGGAAGAAATCCGGAGCAATATATGGTATCGATTTTCGACGCCAGATAAAATTTCTGCTGGGCTGTGGACATGAAGCGGTAAAAAGGCACCGCCTTGTCGGAATCATTCTTATCCATGACATCCCGGTAAATAAGTGAAAATCGCTCCGGATGCAGCTGAAGGATCTCCGTTATAAGCGTGAGGTCGGTATGAGGACCATATACGGTTTTCACAACCGGTTTGCATTCCTGCACAAAGTTTTTGAGCTGCTGTAGCGATTCCCGGTCATTGATTGAAACACCCACTGTAGTTTTATGCTCCGCGCTATGCAGCTCTCTCAACATATCGATATTAGAACCGTTCGAGCTGATATTCACGCGCATTCCGCATTCCACTGCTTTATCAACAAAATGAACTATTTCCGGATGTATGGTGGGCTCTCCTCCGATAATGTCCAGTGTTTTTATGGGAAACGCCGCAATGTTCTTAATCATTGTTGAAAAATCCTGAAGCGGCATGTCCGGCTGCGGTGAGAGGTGATGGTTAAAGCAAAAATCACAAGTGCGATTGCATCGAAGAGTAGGATAGAGTTGTATATAATCGGGAGCGTTGCGCATTTTATTTTATAGAAAATACATTTCTCCTTTTTTGTATGAATCCTTCTTCGGTCAGCTGATGGAGCCCTTTCTGTACGCGCTCGGCATCCAGCCCTGTCTTCTTGACAATTTGCGCTGTTGGAAGGGATGACTCGTTAACAAGCAGTTTTAAAATCATTCCTCTCACCTGCCGGTTCGAGTTCTCGAAAGGGCTCTGCCGCGTATAGTGTGCGCTTTTTCTGTTTGGGTTGAGTTGCTGCTGTTTCAGCATGCTCCCGTAATCCATAAGCGCGTTGTACCACGATCGAGGGTCTTTCACATCGAGCGTTTTTTCTATCAGCGGGACAAGGTTTTCGTCCTTGATGTTTTCTTCATCTTTGAAAAATTCGTGAATAAAGACCCGCCTGATGTTCGTGTCCATGAATACAACAGGTTTATTAAACGCAAAAGCGGTTATGGCACCAACGGTGTATTTTCCAATGCCGGGCAGGGAAAGCAGTTCCGCAGGATCAGATGGCAATTTCCCTTGATATTCAGCCATGACCTGTCTGGCGAGCGATCGAAGCGCCAAAGCGCGGCGATTGTATCCCATGCCGGACCAGATGGATAGGAGCTTTTGGAGCGGCGCCTCTGCAAGCGTGCAAAAGTCGGGAAATGCCGTCAGAAAAATCTTGTACTTGTGCATCACCCTCTCCACCTGGGTCTGCTGAAGCATGATTTCCGACACAAGAATCCGGTAGGGATTCCTGGTCTTCCTCCAGGGAAGATCGCGTCCGTGAGTGCGGTAATATTGATAGACTTTTTTTTGAAAGGTTTCGATCTGTTTTGTCGTGAGTTGCTTTTTTAACAAATGTCTGTATCCTGCTTCCGGTATTTTCAAATTTAGGGAATGATTCTTGTCTTGCTCTCCGGAAAACTGATTACCGTGGTTTGTGAAGGAATTCGTTCGTCTCTCGTATAAACAAAATCGGTTCTCACAAGTTCGACCGGCTTATCGCCTGGCTGAAACATCTTCATGACCTTCAACCGACCCTGTTTATCATAGGTATATTCCGTAAAGCTAATGAGTGCTTCCCT
This sequence comes from uncultured Nitrospiraceae bacterium, assembly GCA_964586075.1. Taxonomy (GTDB): domain Bacteria; phylum Nitrospirota; class UBA9217; order UBA9217; family UBA9217; genus JBAZLV01. The sequence goes on from CAZPGZ010000019.1 coordinate 11,324, forward strand.
GTCTGTGGTGAGCAGATTTCTCAACTCCTCCATTCCGGGAGGTATGATCGCCCACGTCCCGATGATAAAACCGGCTGCGCCTCCTGCGATAGGCAGGACCACGGCTGCAGCAAGGGAATATAAACCTTCTTTTCCACCCGTACGCCCGGCTGCTTCCGCAGCTCCCAATCCCAGCACGGTTCCCACTTTGAAGCCGTTCTCGGTCCACGAGTACAAAACATTGAGCGGACGCATCAAATCAGCTTTCTGTTCCACGATCAGGACATTAAAGGATTTAACAGGTTTCCCGTCTGTCAGGTAAACAAGCGTAAACTGTTCTCCTGCTTGTTCCGGCCTTCTGCTCAAAACCGACAGAAACAGCGGCAGTCCGTGCTGATCATACTCAACATTCTTGATCTGTATAATCGTGATATCTGATTTATCAGCTGTGGTGTGGCGAGAGAGATCAAGCCGTTTCGCGGAACAGCCTGCCAGGCAGCAGAAAAAAATAAGCAATACGGCGAGATGAAGGACTGTGGTCATGAGTTCGATTATATAGTATGAGAAAGAGACTGACAAGAGCCGGGCTATTTTTTTCTGAGCAGGATGTATAAGGCTCCCAGGCCGCCGTCACACTGTCTGGCAGAGACATAGGAGATAATATCCTTCCGAAAGTGGCCTGAGAGGCGCCTGAGCACGCTTGTTTTAATCCGGGGACCGTTTACCGAACGGAGGCCCCTGCCGTGAATAATTTTAACACACCGCAAACCCCGTGAGAGAGATTCTTTTAGGAAATCATCCATCTTCGATTCTGCTTCCGCTACGGTGTACCCATGCAGATCCAGATAAGCCTGGATCGAAAATCGGCCTTTATGCATTTGCTCTGCCAGACCGCACTGATAATCAGGGTTCGTCCACTCCACATATTCCTGCGTATCAGACAGACAGATGGCCTGCCGACCGTCTGCAATCCCGCAGAGAACCAGCAGGGCTTCCTGGTCAGGATCACCTCTTTCCTGAATCGACGCTTTCTTTTTTTGCCCTTGTGCAAAGGGCAATTCTCTGAACTCTTTGATCTCTTTTACCGTGTTCATGGCGGTGCTGAACAGCTCGTCATCGGTATACTCATTCTTTTTCTTTTGAACGGGGGGCAAGGAAGCAGGCAGTGTTTCTCTGCTCGCCAGCTTTTTTTTGAGCTTATCAAAGGGGCGAATGGCAAAATTCTTTGTGGGCGGGTTTTTGCCGTGCATGCACTATTGTACCACGCTGGTGTTTGCTGCACAATAATGACGAATATCCGGACGGGAAGCGGGCGGGCCTGCTACGCAGACAGAATGGACTTCATGGCGCGGGCCGTCGTTTTGTAGAACGTTGTTTTTGCATGCTGCTCTAATCGTTCGGCAAGAAAAAGACCGAATTTTCGCAGATGTTCTTCGAGGACTTTCTTTTGCAGGTCGCGGGCGTACGATTCAATTTTTTGATCATTATTTTTGATCCCGTTTATTTCATTGAAGCAAAGATACGCCATGAATTCCAGCTCAACGGCAACGTGGTCAGGAGGAAGTTTAAAATCCTCGCTTAGCTTCAGTCCGGCCTCATGGTACAGCCGGGCGATTTGAAAGGTGGATTCCTGGATGAGCTTGCCTTCACGGTATACAGACTCAAAGAGGTAAACCTGGCGAGGCTTGGATGCAAAACACATCCAGGTGTAGTCTTTCTCCAAATCGAGGAGGAGCTCTTTTTTATTTTGATCAGGTTTTGCATACGCTGTTTTCAGAGATAGTTCAACGTCCGGCGATCCGATAAGCCCGAGGGCATCCAGGGCTCCCGCAAGTTTTGTCGCAAACTCACCGTTCGTCAGGCTTTCAACAAGCTCTTCGCCGGGATAATTCAAGGCACGAGCCAACAAGGAATACACGGTCATTCTTAAGGAAGGCTCAATGAGTCTCTGATCGGCCGTATTCATCACTCTGCGCGCTCCATTCTTTGTGGTGAACGTATAAACCAGTTTGGAAACAATAAGTCCACGGACTACGACAGGGACCAGGCCGCCCTGTCCGTGGACTTATTTTACCATACAAGGACTTTGGAACAGCTATTTATTTTTTGTTTCTTCCGCTTCTATTTTCGCACGCCGGTCGCTGAATTTTTTGAAGCCTGTTATGGCAAGCGCTGCTGCAACCGGAACGACAGAAGTTTTTCCAAGATCAAGGCTCCCGGTCCTACCATTTTTACTCGCAACCTTCGGGTATCCGGCGGCAACAAGGTCCTGTTTTGCAAGAATGAACAGATGCGTTCCGCCGTTTTCCGTGTATCCGTAGAGCTTGAGCTTTTTTTCTTTTACCTGCTTTGCTGCAAGGCTCTTTATCGCGCGGTATTCACCAAACTGCAACGCCCCTGTCGGACAGACTTCCACGCATGCAGGCTGCTTTCCGTCCCCGATGCGATGCGCACAGAAGCTGCACTTGACGATTTTCTTTTTTGCCTCATCGAATTGGGGAACCCCGAACGGACAAACTTTGGTGCAGGTTTCGCAGCCAATGCAGGTCTGGGCGTTGTAGAGAACCGGACCGTAACCCGACTTGGTCAGGGCCTTGACAGGGCAGTTTTCAACGCACTGGGGATTTTGACAATGCATGCATCTCTTCTGGTAAAGGCCCTCATCGTTAATCTTCACGAACGTTCTGAAGAGGCCTTTTGCTGCCTGGTCATGATATCTGAACTCCTGTATACAGCGGTAACCGCAGGTATTGCAACCGGTGCAGAAGGTATTGTCAAGCAATATGGCATATTCTTTCATGGTCATTCACCTCGCTTATGCTTTTTTAATGTTGACGTAAACATCTTCCACCCAACCCATACCCGTGGGGTCATGCTTCTTTGCAATGTTGGGATCCTTCTGCGGTATGAGATCGCCGTCCCGATAGCCGAAATCCTTGGCATATTTCAAATTCTTCGCGCGATGGCCGATCCCATGGAACGTCAGGATGCAGTCCTCCCGCATAACACGGTTTGTCAGATGAATTTTGGCTTTTACGGGTCTGGGGAGGTCTTTCATGTAGTTCGGATCATTCTCCAAAATAACCATATCACCTTCCTTGAGGCCCAGCTTCTTTCCCGCGTCAGGATGCATCCAGACACAATCCATGTAGTTCCGCGCAGTAATTTCTTTCAAGACGGGATTGTTAATAAAATTCGGGTCTGCATGCATGTACCACGGCGTCCGAGTGATCAGAAGAGAGAACTTGTAGTCACCCGTAGAGGCATGCCACCGACTGGCCCAGGTAGGAAGTGGTGCGTGGCCGACAGCTGCAAACTCGTCAATATACATCCGGACACGACCTTTGGGCTTACCGTATCCAATCTCTCGAATCTGTTTATAATTTTCGTAGGGTTTTTTGTCGATCCAGATTCCGCCTTTTTTCATAAACTCCGCGGTATTTTGGGCAACCCCCAGGTTTTTAAGGGCCACATCACCCAAGTTCATTGGAATTTTCTTGGCCGGATCTCCGCTGCCGTCGGTTGTCCAGTACTTGGGGGCCATTGCCATCCCGATTGCCGTGGCGAAACCACCCCAGCCGATCTGATCACTGGGTGATTTCTGAACCGGCACCCCGCCTACAAGGCACGGATTCTTTGGGAAGTACAGTCTCGTGTCCAGCTTCCCTTCTTCAAATTGGTGTGGGGCCGGGATGACATAATCACAGAAATACCCTAAGTCGTCTAAATAGAGATTCCAATCAACCACCATCTCCATTTTGTCCATGGCTTTTTCCATCATTTGAGGTTGAATCATGGCAAAGAGACCACGATGAGGGTTGCGGAAGAAGACGACTTTTGCCCGGTTCGTTTTGTAGAGGCCCCAGCCGACCATACCGTAGTGGCCGGGAGCGGAAAAGTCTCTCTTGCGGTAGATATTGTCTGTTACCGGAAACTCGTTTCTGAAGTCAACCGGTTCCGCAGGCTGTTCCGGATAGGGCGCCACTGGCTTTGATATTTCATTCAGCCAGGGTATCTTGACGCCATGATACAGAATCATGCCGCCTTCATGGTCAATGGATCCACTGAGCGTATTCAGAATGTTGATTGCATGTCTGAGACGCCAGCTGTTTGCATAGTTTGGACCGGCGGCATCCCGCTTGTAGGTGGGGACCAATGCCCGGGGGGCTGCTGCTGCGAAGTCAAGAGCGATCTTTCGTATGGATTTGGCCGGAACCTCTGAGATTTCCGAGGCCCACTCAGGAGTGAACGTCTTCACCGATTCGGTCAAAATAGCCATAACCGGTTTGACGGAAATTTTTTTCCCGTCTACGGTAACGTTGAACGGCCCTCCCTCCAGTACCGGAGCATGACACTCGTCGATGGATTCTGCCTTCTTGTGCTTGGAACACCAGGCGAGCATGGTTTCATTTTCACCTTTAAGCACCATCTTTGTCTTGATATCAACAAGAGCAAAAGCATCGGAGTATTTTCTGATAAAGCTTGCATTGTATTTTTTGCCGGACGTAATGACCTGGATCATGGCCAACGCGACCGCCAAATCGGTGCCTGGCTTGATCGTATACGTTTCGCTGGCATACCCCTCCGCCAAAGGAGTGCGGACAGGATTGAACATGACGATCTTTGCGCCATTCTTTTTTCCGGCTGCCCAGTGGTTCAGCATGCCTGCCTTGCCGCACTTGGAAAAGGAATCGAAGCCGAACCAGACCTGGTACTTGGCATTGTCGTAGTCGTAACCACAAACATGGTGGCTTGGAGTATAGGTGCTTGAATAATACTTGTTCGGAGGATTGGTTAAACTGAGACAGTTGATATAATAATGGGTCCCGAAGCACTCTGTTCTCTGGTCGCTTCGCGTCATCCCAATGGACTGACAGAGGTGGTTTGTATACGGGTCTCCGGGAGATGCCATGAGGATCTCATGGGGCTTTACTTTTTGCATGCCGGCAATAACTTCTTTTACAGCGTCAGCTGTTTTTATGGTGACCCAGCCGGGATCTTCATCTGTACCTTTTTTAGAATTGGTTCTTTTGAGTGAAACCATGAGGCGGTCGGGATCATACATTGAATCCACGAATCCAAGACCCTTGATGCAGAATTTCCCCCGGGAGACCGGATCATCAGCGCGGCCCTCCAATGTTATCGCCCTTTCGAGACCTGTCGCAGGATCCACGCCTACTACGATGTTATATGCGCAATCAGCTTCACAGGCTCTGGCACACACTTGAGGAACTTTTTTGATGACGGTATATGCCGCCTTTTCCTGGGGGTGCTCGCCAAACGCCCAAGCCTGGCGCAAATTCGTGAAGGGAAATACAGTCGCTGATGCGGCAATACCAGCAACGCCGGCAAGTTTCAGAAAATCTCTTCTTGGAATCTTGTGATGATCATCCATTGCTCGTACCTCCTCTAAAGAATTATGATTATTCGTTTTGCTTTAGGCACTCCTTTATTCTTTATTGCAGATACTTATTTTTTATATCGAAAAAAACAAGATGTCAAGAAAAAAATCAATATTATCAATTACTTATGCTACTATTGGCATATGTTTTTTCTAGCATATACTCACTTTTTTCTTACTGTGGAAGCAGGTTACTTCTGTTGTTCGAGGGATGTATTGGGGGGAAGAATAAAATGATATGCTTTGCTTTCTATATAAGATTCAATGTCTTCCTCGCAGTGGTGAAATTCATGAAGAAGCGTTTTTGCGGCTTGCGTAAGCCGCATACCTTTGTTTCCCTTGGTAGTTTCAACCAATTTGAGGCCAAGACGCTGTTCAGTGACTTTGATAATTCCCCAGGCGGCACGGTAGGACATATTAAGCTTTTTTGCCGCCCCATAGAGACTTCCGCATGCATCTATGGCCGTAAATAAGTCTTCACGGCCGCGGCCAAATATGACTTTTCTGTCTTTTTCAAGCCACACCTTGCATTTGATCTTCACAAAGCCACCTTCGAGCAAAAAAAATCAGAGCGGGCCGTAAGCCGAGTTCTGTCTCCCTGATTGCTCAGGGCGGTGATCATTTATCTGGGCCTTCGATTGCTCGAAGGCACGAGCGACCTACCCGGAAGTCTCGGACGGGCCGTCCTTACTCCCTTGCGGGAGACGCTTCCCTATGTGGTCTTGCTCCAGGCGGGGTTTTCCAAGCATTCCCGGTCGCCCGGGAACCTGGTGGGCTCTTACCCCACCGTTTCACCCTTGCCCTTTACGGGGCGGTCTGCTTTTCTGTGGCACTGTCCATGGGGTCGCCCCCTGTCTCGTTTCGAGACCGCCTTGCCCTGTGGAGCTCGGACTTTCCTCCCCCCGTTTCCGGGGAGCAATCACCTCACCCGCTCTGAAACTGTTCCGCGCAAAAGAGCATTACTAAGTCAGCTTTTCGTCGATCGCTTTGTTGGCCAGGGAATCTGCCTCTTTGTTTTTCTCTCTGGGTACGTATTGTACCGCAACGCTGTCGATCTGCGCAATCAATTCCTTGGCCCGGCCATGCAACGGCTTCAGGCCGGCATTTTTTACCTTGTACTCGCCATTCAGCTGTTTCACCAGCAGTTCGGAATCGGCAAAAAGAGAGACCCGTGAAGCGCCGCACTTTACAGCATACTCCAAACCGAGGATGGCTGCAGTATATTCTGCAATATTATTGGTAGTTGTGCCGAGATATCGGGCTATCGTTGCTACCGGGCTGCCGTTTTCAAGAATGTAAACTCCGGCCCCTGCCTCTCCGGGATTATTCCGTGATGCGCCGTCTGAATAAATAGTTAGTTCCATATAGGGTTCAAAGTTCCCAGGTCCGGATTTTTCCGGCAGATTGTCTCCGCTTTTTATATCTCTATTGCTTCCTTGTAATACAAAATTCGTCCGCACTGAGGGCAGTTGATGATGCTTTCATTCTTTTTTACGTTAACGAACACTTGAGGAGGTATACTCATAAAACAACCGGAACAGGATTCTCCCCGGACCTCTACAATAGCAGTTCCGGATTTATTCGCCAGCAACCTCTGATAGGGAGCAAGGATGGCAGGTTGAACGCGGGAAGCCAGTTCCTGTTTTTTCTGTTCCGCAGCCCGCAAGTCTTCTGCAGCTTTTGCCATGGCCGCCTCGTACATCTTCTGCTCTTGCACAATGCCCGCCTCGACCTCGTGAGACTCCTTTTCCGCAGCGGCAATGGCCGCAGCAGCGCCATCAATTTTTTCCATATGGAGAAGTATTTCATCCTCGATGGACTTGTTCTCCAGTTCCGCCGTTTCGATTTCCTTGAGTAATGCCTGATATTCTTTATTGGTTTTTATTTCCGAAGTTCGTGCTTTGAGTCGCTCGACTTTCTGGGCGCCTGCCTCCAAGGCCTGGTCTCGGTCCCGTTTCTTTTTTTGCGCCTCCAGGAGCCCGTTTTTCACGCTGTTCAGATTTTCCTGATTAGCCTCTCGTTTTTGTTCAAGACCTGCCAGCATTTTGGGAAGCTGGTCTTTCCGGGCAGCAAGAGTTTTTATTTCCGTGTCTATTTCCTGAAGTCGTATGAGCAGGCTCAGTTGTTCTTCCATGTTGCCTCCAAAAAAAAATGCGCCTCTCGGCGCATTTTATGCAAGCTATCCTGTCTTCCACAGCTTGCAAATTCTATTGTTATTCCGCATAATCAATACTTCCGACACCTGTTATATGCTCCTCGTTCAATGCGATACAAAATGGTTGGTGGGCCCACCAGGACTCGAACCTGGGACCAACCGGTTATGAGCCGGTAGCTCTACCAACTGAGCTATGGGCCCCCGTGAAGAATTCTTGGCTGACTGTTTTCGTTTTGGGAGACAATATTCGCACAACTTTCTCGAATTGTCAAGACATCGTGTATATGGTTCGGCCCCAATGTGCTTTATTCCATGAAACTTTTGAGTTGCTTGCTTCTGCTCGGATGACGGAGCTTTCTGAGCGCCTTCGCTTCAATTTGCCGTATGCGTTCCCGCGTTACGTCGAATTCCTGCCCCACTTCTTCAAGAGTGTGGTCCGTGTGTTCACCGATGCCGAAACGCCATCGCAGCACTTTTTCTTCGCGCTCCGTCAACGTGTTCAGGACTTTTCTGACCTGCTGATGCAGGTTTTTCCGGATTGCAGAGTCAAGAGGCGACGCAGCTTTTTTGTCTTCGATAAAATCCCCCAGATGACTGTCTTCTTCTTCTCCGATGGGAGTTTCAAGCGAAATCGGCTCCTTGGCAATCTTCATGATTTTTCTTACCTTCTCCACCGGGAGCTTCATGGATGCGGCAATTTCCTCCGTGGTGGGTTCTCTGCCGAGATCCTGCACAATCCCCCGTGAGGTGCGGATAAGCTTGTTCATGGTCTCGATCATGTGCACCGGTATGCGAATCGTCCGCGCCTGGTCCGCAATCGCCCGCGTAATAGCCTGCCTGATCCACCACGTGGCATAAGTGCTGAATTTATATCCGCGCTGCCATTCAAATTTATCGACTGCCTTCATCAGGCCGATGTTTCCTTCCTGGATCAGGTCGAGAAACTGAAGGCCCCGGTTCGTATATTTTTTTGCGATGGAAACGACAAGCCGCAGGTTTGCCTCCACGAGCTCGCTCTTTGCGTATTTGGCACGCTCCTCGGCCCGTTCATAAGCGCGAAGCGCTTTTTTCAGATCCTCGGCGGAAACTCCGCACAGCGTTTCAATGGCCCGCATCTGTTTGACCGACTGCCGGTAAGTTTTTTCAAGATTCAGAAGCGTCTCCGGCTTCATCTCCAGTCTGCGGGCGGCATTTTTGAGCTCACGCTCTCCCTGGCGCATTTTTTTGAATACTTCCTTGCATGCCGTTATTTCCAGGCCCATTTTCCGCTCGAGTCCGTGAATAGTGCGCTCCGCCTGGTAAATCTCACCGGCCATTTCCCGCAGTTTTGCAACAAGCCGGTCTGTCTGCCTACAGTGGATGTTCAGGGCTTCGAGTTTACTGAAAAGAGAATGCCGCGTTGAGTGAATTTTTTCCCGCAGCCCTTTTTTCCGTGCTTCACTGCACCTGCCGCTGAGAATAGACGCGGTAATCGTATTCAATTCTCTGCTGTGTTTGTCAATTTCCGTAATCAGCTTTACCACGCGTGCGTGCAGTTCCTCTTCGTTCTGTGTTTGCGGCTCGTCGAAATCATCATCACCGGCGCGAACAATCTCATGGATGCTGACCTTTCCCTTCCGCAGTCTGTCCCCCAGATCACGCACGTCCTGCAGGGAAAACGGAAGGCTATACAGTATTTGCGCCGCCTCGCGCTTGCCTTCTTCAATGCGCTTCGCGATTGCGACTTCTCCTTCCTTGGAAAGGAGCGGTACGGTCCCCATTTCCTTGAGATAGAGGCGGACCGGATCGTCCGTTTTGCCCACCCCTACTTCAACTTCCTCTTCCTCGGCCTCCCCGTCCCCGGCGTCATCAGCGGCCACCTCTTCCTGTTCAGAAGCTTCTTCCAGTTCATCTTCAACCGGCGGGCGCACCTTGCCGTCGTGTCGGGAGTCTGTGATATCGATCTCCAGATCACTATCGCCGAACAAGTGGATTATGCTGTCAAACTGTTCCGCGGTAACGTCTTCATGAGGAATCGCGTCGCCTGTTTCTTCAAAAGGTGTGAAATTTCGTTCTTTGCCGGTTGTATTCGGTTTTTTAGAATCGCCTGCTTTGCCCCGCTTTGACATACCGTACTGCTCCTTTGTGCGATGATTAGCGCGTGCCTCGCGTGCAACAACCACATTCAATTGTAAATCATTCTTTGTTTATTTGCCGGGAATTTTTCTGCCCGGCCTTCTGCTCAGTTCCTTTTGTTCTGCCATCAGCCGTGCAAGGCCCTCTGAATCGCCCTGCGCCTCCGCTTCCTGAATCGCTTTCACCAGCATTTTGATTTTCTTTTCCGGATCGCGCTGCTTAATCAGATCCATGCAGTCACGGCAATGCTTCTGCGGATCGTCATAATCCACTTCCAGAACGGAATAATAGGAAATCAGCTGATTCAGTTCTTCGTCGCCCTCGTCAGCAAGAAGCTTATGCGGATCTATTGTTCCGTTCTTTGCAAGAGCTGCAAAAATCTTCACGGCGGCCCGATGATATAACGGGTCGGAAAAATCTTCCGGTTTGATTTCTTCAAGCAGGATTTTTGCCAGCGATTCATCCCGAAGCAGAAGATGAATCAGAATTTCCTCCGCCTTGGGACGCTGGTGTTGCCGGGCTGAGCCCGCCGGCTGCTCATTCCTGCGGGCAACGGACGCCGGTTTGGCTGCCGTTTTCGCAAGCTCCTGCCGCAAATCCGATTCCGACACATCAAGTGCTTCTGCTGTTTTTTTCAAATAGTGATTGCGCTCAATGCTCGTGGGAAGCTTGGCAATAAAACCTATCATATCGCCGGCTTTCGCAACTTTCTCGGCAATCGTCGCTCCCCCGCCTTCCTTCACCACCTGGTTCAGAACAAAATCCATCAGGGGAACGGCCTGTTTCAGACAGGAGCTGAACGCATCATAGCCTTTCTGCTTCAGAAACGTGTCAGGATCATCGCCGCCCGGCAGAGAGACTACTTTGGCGACCATCCCGCTTCCTGCGAGGAGATCAAAACTGCGCAGCGCCGCCTTTATTCCGGCCGGATCAGGGTCAAAAATCAGTTTGATGTTCTTTGTAAATCTGCGCATCAAGCGCAGATGGCCTTCCGTAAGAGCAGTGCCGAGTGTTGCTGTTGCGTTCCGGACCCCGTGCTGATGGCAGGCGATTGCATCGAGATAACCTTCGACAATAATAAAGTGGTCGTATTTTCTCGCTGCCTCCTTGGCCTTGTCCAGGCAGTAAAGCACATTGCTTTTGCTGTACAGGGGGGTTTCGGGAGAGTTCAGGTATTTCGGGAGTGAATCGTCCATCACTCTGCCGCCGAAGGCAATCACCTGGTCCGCTATGTCGCGAATGGGAAACATGATTCTGCCCCGAAACCGGTCATAGTAGCCTTCGCTTTCGGCCCGCTTCACGACAAGCCCTGCGTTTTGCATGCTGGCAAGAGAGTGCCCTTTTTGCTTCAAAAACTTAAGCAGGCTGTCCCATTCGGGACGGGCATATCCCAGTGCAAAATCTTTTACGATCTGGTCGCTTACGCCGCGTTTTGTTAAATAAGACCGCGCTGAACTTCCGGATTCTTCTTCAAGCTCTCGGCGAAAAAAATACGCTGCATCGGCAAGCACGCCGAGGAGCTTTTTCTTCTCATCTCCTGTCTTCTGCTCCTGCGAAAAATTCCTGTCATTTTCCGGGAGCCGGATTCCCGAACGTTCCGCCAGCTTCCTTACCGCTTCGGGAAAAGTCAATCCTTCCTGAAGCTCGATAAACTTAAAAACATTTCCTCCAACACCGCACCCAAAGCAGTGAAATATCTGTTTATCCGAATTCACGCTAAACGACGGAGTCTTTTCTGAGTGAAACGGGCAGAGCCCCACATGGTTTTTTCCGGCTTTTTTCAGAGAAACATATCCGGAGATGAGATCCACAATATCAACGCTGTCCCGAACCCGGCTTATGGTGTCTTCCGAAAACACGTTATTTTTTCAACTCCGCCACCGTCACCCCGGCTCCTCCCTCAGCCGCTTCTCCCGGCCGTATGGAGGCAACCAGAGGATGGTTTTTCATATAGTCCGTCACTGCCTTTTTAAGCGCGCCGGTGCCCAGGCCGTGAATAACGGTCACGCTCGAAAAATTATCGATTCTCGATCGGTCGATTAATCGTTCTACCTCGGCAATTCCTTCATCCACCCGGAAGCCGAGTATATTAAGACGGCCCGGCATTCCCTCTGTTTCGTGAAGTTCCGCTCTCCAGCCCGGCGTGGCGTTGGACCGACGCGCCTGCGCTGCAGGCTCGACCGGGGCGACCTCGCGCACCGGAAGTTTTACTTTTTTCCCGCCGATGTCCAGCTGAAGCATTCCCCGCTGAGAATTAAGCACAACGCCGGTTTTGTTCACTCCCCGGATCCGCACGCGTTCACCCGGCAGATAATCGCGGCTTAGTGCGGCTTGGATGTCCTGGGCGGAAGTCTCGGGATCAAGCTTTCCGGCAAGGGAGCCAATCTCTGCTGCCGCTGTTTTTGCCTCTGCCCTGTCCAGTACGGCAATACTCGAAAGCTCGCGGAGCTTCCGGCGAAGAGCAGCGACCACGTCGCGCGATTCCTGCTTCGCCTGTGCTTTTACAGTGCGGGACTCTTCCTGCGCCGTCTTGAGAAGCAACGATGCTTCGTCTCGCTCTTTTTTTGCTATGGCAAGCTCTTTGTCGAGTTCCTCTCTCGTTCCAACTAGCCTGCGGGTTTCTTCCTCGATCTGTTTGAGTAATTCATCCAGCTTTGAATCGTCTGATCCCAATCGTTCGCGGGCTTTAATCACAATGTCGTTCGGAACGCCCAGCCGGGTTGCCATATCAAGCCCGTAACTTCTGCCCGGCCTGCCGGCTATCAGCCGGTAGGTAGGTTTAAGGGTCTGGAGATCGAACTCCATAGCTGCATTGGCCGCTCCCTTCGTTTGCGACCCGAAATACTTGAGAGCGTTATGATGCGTCGTTACAATCGCTGCAATTCCGCGTTCAATTAACTGTTCAAGCACCGCTGCGCCCAGTGCAGCGCCCTCACCCGGATCAGTCCCGGAGCCGAGTTCATCAAGAAGCACCAGCGATCCTGGTTCTGCCTGCCGGAGTATGCGGGCAATCTGGCTTATGTGCGAAGAAAACGTGCTGAGATCCTGCTCCAGGCTCTGTTCATCGCCGATATCCGCGAATATCGAATGAAAACACGGAAGTTCACTCCCCTCCGCTGCGGTTATCGGCAAACCAGACTGCGCCATGAGGCTTAAAAGCCCCACAGTCTTTAAAATCACCGTTTTGCCGCCCGCATTCGGTCCGCTCAGAATCAGAGCCCGTTTGTGTGAATCCAGAATTATATCGCTCGGGGTGACGACCGTATTGCCGGGATTGTTCCTGTATTTGTCTACAAGCAACGGATGTTTCGCTGCGCAGAGTTTGATGCCTCCATCGGGAGACAGCGCAGGAATGATGCCGTCAAATTCTAGTCCGAACCGCGCACGCGCACATACTGAATCAATTTCTGCCAGTGCACTACACGTTGCCGCTATTGTCGCCGCTTCCAGGGCGACGAGTGCCGTGAGCTCCCGCAGGATGCGTTCAACCTCGTCCCGCTCATCCATGCGAAGCTCCGCAAGCCGGTTGTTCTGCTCCAGCACGTCAAGAGGTTCGACAAACAGCGTGGATCGGGAACCGGACTGCCCGTGTACCACGCCCTTCAAGCTGTGCCTGAAATTCGGTTTGAGCGGCAGCACATACCGGTCGTCGCGAATGGTAACCACCGGCTCTTGAATAATTTTCTGAAAGCCGGCATCCTGCAGAATGTTCACCATGCGATTCAGAATATCGTCGCGATTTCGTGCAATCAGCTTGCGTATTTTGCGCAGTTCCGGACTGGCTGAATCTTTAACTTCCGCTTTTTCATCAAGGGCCGCGGCAACCGCGTCCTCAATATGTTTTTGCGGATGAATTACCGACGCCTTGGCGCATAACAGCGGCGCAGATAATCTGGAAGCTGTTCCTTCGAACTGATGAAAAAATTGTTTTATCCGCCTGCCCGCGCTGAGCGTTTGTGCCGTTTTTAAAAGCTCCTCCGGTGTGAGCAGGAAACCTGCAACGCCGAGTTTATGGATTGCAGGTCTGATATCGGAAATACCGTCAAGCGGTGGAATAATACCGCTCTGGAGAATCCGCGTAAATTCATTCGTTTCCTGAAGCCGGGTTTTAACAAATTCCGCGTCCCCTGACGGCAGAAGCGCGAGAACCGCATCTCTTCCCGTGCCGGATGCCGTATATCCGGCGACAAGATCAATCACTTTATGATATTCAAGCACTCGCAGGGCATGTTCGTTCATAATATATCGTTACTTCCGCAGTGCCCGCAGTGGAGTCCCCTCCGGCAGGAGCCGGAGGCTCCCGCGACTTACTGCATTCTCCCTCGGCGAGAGTCGGGGGATTCCATGTTGCAGGGATTGAGCAAGACAACTGTCCTGCCTTCAAACCGCATAACAACACGCCGGACCATTGAACACGATGATGACAGTGTTACGCCGCCCGTTTTATCCGTTTAAAACCTGAGCACGCCACAATGCTGATCGGTTCGCGCGCTTCAATTTTGTCCAGCAAAAGATTCAAGCCAAGTGTATCGCTCGATATATGACCTGCAATCACGACATGGATATGATGCTTTTCAGCCTCTTTCCGATGATCTTCCGTCAGGTGCATCGCCACCATCGTTCCCACGCCGGACTGCGACAGGCGCTCCATAATATCTTTTGGGCCTTCGGTGCCCCCGGTCATGTCTACGAATATTTTGCCGCACCGCTGGTCCTCGGCGCCCAACAATATCCTGGGCCCGGCATTGTTCTTGACCGCTTCCTGGTATTCGGGAATTTTTTTCAGTAAATCCATAACATCCCGAAGACGGTCCGGTTTTTCATGATCAAACAAATCCTGCAGATAAGCAACAACCATGTTGTCGGCAGGAGTATGCAAACAGACGAAAGGAATATCGAGGAGCCGGGCTGCATCCACCGATCGGGTATGGTTTGCCGGCAAAAGTTTATGCTCCACTTCCTTCATCCGGTCGCGCAGGAGATTTTCGGCAACGTTGATCGGCACGCCGAACCTGTTGAAAATATCGGCCTGCATCTTCATTACTTCATAGAAATTTGCGTATGCGCGGCCTTCAGGATGGTGCGACACGACAAGATCAATGCCGGCGCCTTTTTGGTTCAGCCGGTCTGCCAGCAGGAGTTCGCCCGCTTCAATATCAATCCCTGCGAGAATTTTTTTTACTTCATTCTGGTGGGAGCCGTGCAGAATTCTGCTGTCGGTATAGGGGTGTTCGAATTTTTCCGGATCAAAACCAGCCTGTTCGTCCGGCTTCAGTGCATCAAACGACCTACGGACTTCGCGCAGCTCTTTTTCAATTGCTGTGCGTCCCCGCAGATCAGCGTCAATTCCAGCCTGAATCGCTGCTGTAAAAAATTCATGAAGTTTCAATGGAAGGAACTCCCAAAAAATCAGGGGGCCCGGTCTACATGGCCCCCTCTTCAGCCTTAGAATGGCTACTGCACAGACACGTTCGCTTCTGCAGATGCACTAACCAAGCGCATGTTTCACGAGCTCACTGATCAGTTTCCCATCGGCACGCCCACCTACCAACGGTATAAGTGCCTTCATGACCTTCCCCATGTCCCGGGAGCCTTGTGCTCCGGTTTGTGCTATGGTGTCGCGCACCATTGTTTCCAGTTCTTCTCGGGACAACTGCACAGGCAAGTACGCTTCAAGCACGACAACCTCGGCAGTTTCTTTATCTACCAAGTCCTGCCTGTTTCCTTTGGCAAATTGCTCAATAGAGTCTTTCCGCTGCTTAATAAGAGAGCGAATTGTTTCTATTACCTCTTCCTCGCTGAGCTGCCGTCTTTTGTCAATTTGTTTGTACTTAAGAGCTGCATTCAACATCCGAAGTGTGGAAACTTTATCTTTGGCTCCGGTTTTGAGGGCGTTCTTCAGTTCAGTGTCGATCCGTTCTCTTAATTCCATTGCATCTCTCTCAGCCAGGTAATTTTAATCGATTGTATATCTGCTACGCCTGCCGCCAGACTAATTTTGTCTAAAAATTCGTGCTGTTTTAGCGGCTTTTTTGCGTGCTGCTAGGGCTTTTTTCTTGCGTTTTACGCTTGGTTTTTCGTAATGTTCCCGTTTTTTTACCTCGGAAAGCACGCCTTCTTTTTCTATGCTTTTTTTAAACCTTCTGAGCGCAGCTTCAAACGGTTCATTTTCTCGCAACCTTATACTCGGCACCTTTACTACACCCCCCTCCCACCATATCGCATTGTTATATTAATTTTTTCAATAAAAACAAAATCTTATCTGTTTTCTTTCAGAAAAACGCTATGCTTTTCTACCCAAAAAACAGAGAAAACCTAATCATTAAAATTAACAACTCCACCATGGATTGTCAAGTGAAATTTAGTTATTTTTTCGTATGTTCCCAAGAAAAATCGGCTCTAAAAACCGCTTGCAATCTCAACTACGGTAGGCAGCATTAATTTTTATATATTCACATGTTAAATCACATGTCCACACCGCAGCAGATGCCTTGCCTTTATGTAAATCAATGGTAATCTGCACTTCTCTTTGCTTAAGCGCAAGTGTTGCATCGCGCTCTGCCGCCTTGCCCTGGCTGAGCCCCTTTTCAACCAGTTTTGTCTTGCCTATAAAAATGTCTGTTTTTGCCTCTTCCATCTCAACGCCGGAATACCCAAGCGCGGCCATAATCCTGCCCCAGTTGGCATCTTCTCCGGAAAGAGCAGTCTTGACCAGACTGGATTTAGCCACCGTCATGGCGGCAAGTTTTGCCTCCGCCGGAGTTTTAGCGTTTTTTACCACAATCTCCGCAAACTTGGTTGCGCCCTCGCCATCACGCACTACCTGCTTTGCCAAAGACTGTGTTATCGTATCAAGGCATGTTTGAAATTTTTTGTTTTCCTTGCTGCCCGGCGCGGGACGCTTGTTTCCCGCCGCTCCGTTTGCCATGCAAATAATCATATCATTTGTGCTCGTGTCGCCATCTACGGTAATAGTGTTAAATGATTTTTCCGTAGAAATCTGCAATGCCTTTTTAAGCATGGGGGCAGGAATATTGGCATCTGTCACAATGAAGCAAAGCATGGTCGCCATGTTGGGATGGATCATGCCCGATCCTTTGGCAATACCCGCAATGGTAACAGTTTTACCGCCGATTTCTTCCTGCACGACCGCAATCTTGGGATAGATGTCCGTGGTCATAATCGCCTCTGCTGCCTGCTCCCAGCCGTTTGAAGACAAAAGTCCAACGGCTGTTGCGATCCCCGTTGCCAGCTTCGGCATGGGCAGGAATTCTCCGATCACACCAGTGGAGGCTACATATACGGACTCAGGCTTGATACCGAGCTCCCGAGCGGCAATTTCTGCAGTAGTTCGAACGTCAGCAGCCCCTCGCTTGCCGGTGCACGCATTGGCGCATCCACTGTTTGCAATAATTGCCTGTGCTTTTCCAGACTTCACTCTCGCCATATTCTGAAGAACAGAAGGTGCTTTCACCCGGTTTCTTGTGAAAACGCCGGCCACGGCGGCTTCACGGTCCGAATAAATGATCGCAAGATCCTTTTTATCCGTCTTCTTGATCCCACAGTGAATGCCCCACACCTTGTAACCAGTCACGGAAAAGCCTTTTGTATCAATAATTTTCATGAATCTGCACCTCGTCATCTGATAGCGTTGATCGCAAGCGACAATCGGGGAAACGGCAAGGTAACGTTTCTAAACATACCATCGTATTTTACCAGTACGGCAATTTATAAATTTGACAGGTTGTACTACACTGCTCGTTATATTAGTATTACCTTATGAGCGTTGCTTTGCGGAATTTGGACCGGCTAAAGCTAAAGAAACCACCCCGCGCACCGCAATCCCTCTGTCTCGTCAAAACCCATCATCAGGTTCATATTCTGAATCGCCTGCCCTGCCGCGCCTTTGACGAGATTGTCGATCGCAGTAATGACAACAATCCGGTTCGTCCGGGTATCTGCACAGACCCCGATATCGCAAAAATTTGAACCCCGCACGTTTCGCACGTTCGGGAATTGGCCCAGGGGAAGTATTCGCACAAACGGTTCATGCTTGTAGAACGCCTTGAAAAGCGAGTGCATGTGTTCGGTGTCCGTATTTTTCTGAATCAAAGCATAGGCCGTTGTCAGAATACCCCGGTTCATCGGAACAAGGTGCGGGGTAAACGAAACCAGGACCTTCTTACCGGACAGTGACGAAAGCTCCTGTTCAATTTCTGGCGTATGGCGGTGCGTTCCGATTTTGTACGCCATAAATCCTTCGTTTACCTCGGGATAATGATAGGTCAACGCAGGACTGCGCCCGGCTCCGGAAACACCCGATTTGGAGTCGATGATAATGCTGTGCGGGTCAATCCAGCCTTCTTTCATAAGTGGAGCCAGCCCGAGAATCGCGCCCGTCGGATAGCAGCCCGGATTCGCGGTGAGTGCAGATTTTGTAATTTTTTCGCGATACATCTCAGGCAAACCATACGTTGCAGTTTTAAGAAGCTCGGGATACTGGTGATCGTGTTCGTACCACTGCTTATATACTACGGGATCGGAAAGACGGTAGTCGGCCGAGAGGTCCACAACCTTTTTGCCGAGCTTGTGAAATCGAAATGCTGTTTCCTGCGCAGTCACATGCGGCAGCGCGAGAAAAATAAAATCCGCTTTTTTCGCGACGGCATCAGGGTCAAGCGGTTCGCAGAGAAGTTCCGTCAAACCCGCAAGGTGCGGAAAAATTGTTGTAATGGATTTGCCTGCCGACTTTTCCGAGGTAACCGCCGTAACCGTCGCCGCAGAATGCTGAAGCAGCAATCGATACAGCTCTCCGCCTGTATATCCGCTTGATCCAATAATCGCAATTTTCAGTTTCTTCGTATTCATCGTTAGTACCTGTTAACCGCAAAAAGCAGCGGGAAAAGAGTATGCGGCATGTTTCACAAAATAAAAGGGGAAGGCATCTCTACCTTCCCCTTTTTTAAACAGGTGTGCAACACCACACAACCCGAAATAGGTATTTGATCCCTTATCTCTTCGAGAACTGGAACCGCGCGCGTGCGCCTTTTTGTCCATACTTTTTGCGCTCTTTCGCCCGGGGGTCACGGGTCAGCAGCCCCTCCTGACGCAGCTTGCTTCGCGACTCGGCATCCACTGCAAGCAGGGCTTTTGATATACCATGCCGGATTGCTCCCGCCTGGCCGGAATTGCCGCCGCCGAGCACGCTTACGAGAACGTCAAATTTATCGATTGTCCCGGTAACCTCGAACGGTTGACGAATAATCATCTTGAGCACATCCCTGCCGAAATACTGATCCATGGGCCTGTCGTTGATGGTTATTTTACCGCTGCCGGGCATCATCCATACTCGGGCGATTGAGTTTTTTCTTTTCCCTGTTGCGTAATATCTGGATACTGATGCTGCCATGCAAGTCCTCCTAACGATTTATGTGAAGAATAATCGTTTATTATTTTATGCTCAGTTCCAACGGCTGTTGCGCACTGTGGGGATGTTTTTCCCCTGAATATACCTTGAGCTTGGAAAGCATCTGCTTCCCCAGTCTGGTCTTCGGAAGCATGCCTCCAATTGCTTTTTTAATCACTTCCTCAGGATTGATCTGCATCAATTTCCCGGCAGAGATAGACTTAAGGCCGCCTGGAAATCCTGAATGATGATAATATACTTTTTGATCACGTTTTCTGCCGGTCAAATGCACCTTGTCTGCATTTACCACAATCACAAAATCTCCGGTGTCCACATGCGTTGTGTAAATTGGCTTGGTTTTGCCCTTGAGCACCGAAGCCGCAACAGTAGCCAATCTGCCCAGCGTCTTACCATTTGCATCGATAACATGCCAGGCCCTTTTTACGTCTTCTTTTTTTGCTGAATAAGTCCCCATATTACGATACCACCTTCTCGGCGTTTTTTAAGAAACGTGAATATAAACAATTTTGCTTTGTTTGTCAAGCATTTTGTATAAAAACTCTGTTGGATGCTTATAAAAGCTCGACTTCACAACGCTATAAGGAACAAAACACATTAAATATCAACTAGTTGTGCTTATCGCGTAATAACAGGTTACCGTGATATGCATGTAAACGCAGGATTATGGGAAATCGTTGTAAAAAGTACACTACATTTTCCTTGATATCCCGGTCTAAATATGTTATTTTATGGGTCGCCTTTTCTAGGAAAGGCAATTAACAATTACACACGCACAGGGACTCGAATACGGGGTGTCTCCTTGCCGAGATCCGTCCGGGGTTGATCTGTGCGGAGGTAAAAACCATAAGGAGGGACACAATGTCCGCAATCACGATGAAGGAGCTGTTGGAAGCAGGAGTACATTTCGGCCACCAGGCAAAGCGGTGGAATCCAAAAATGAAGAAGTACATCTTTGGGGAGCGTAATGGAATCTATATTATCGATCTCCAGAAGACACTGAAATTATTCAAAGAGGCTTATGATTTTGTACGCAATACTGCTGCTCAGGGAAAAGACGTTCTTTTTGTCGGCACAAAAAAACAGGCGCAGGATGCAATCACCGAAGAAGCAAAACGCTGCGGTATGTATTACGTTTCCAGCCGCTGGCTCGGGGGCATGCTTACAAACTATGCAACCATCCGCAAAAGCATTGATCGGCTTAAAAAAATCGAAAAGATGAAAGAAGACGGTACCTACGATAAGCTGACAAAAAAAGAAGTTGCAGGGCTCGAAAAGGAACGCGCAAAGCTTGAAAAAATACTTTCCGGCATTAAGACTATGCCTGAACGCCCGGCAGTTGTGTTTATTATTGATCCGCGCAAGGAAGACATTGCAGTTCACGAAGCAAACAAGCTCGGCATCCCCGTGGTCGCGGTCGTAGATACAAACTGTGATCCGGATAATATAGATTACGTTATCCCTGGAAACGACGATGCAATCCGCGCAATTCGTCTGATGGCCTCCAAAATAGCCGATGCCGTCATAGAAGGAAGGCAGGCAATTACAAAGGAAGCCGGCGAGGCAATGGAAGCTGTAAAAGCGGCCGGCAGTACGGTTCCTTCCGGGGAAGCACCGGCAGTCGCAGAAGAAATTGAAGATGCAGCAGACGATGACAATATTTAAATTTTGTAACAAGAGCCGTACAACTCAAGTATAAATTGACGTTTTCTATTTAGCTTCTTATTTTGAAAGGGGTTTTCAGCATGGCAACCATATCTGCGGCTGTAGTGAAAGACCTCAGGGAAAAAACCGGCGTCGGCATGATGGAGGCAAAAAAAGCTCTCGAAGAAGCCGGCGGCGATTTCGAAAAAGCTGTCGATATTCTTCGCAAGAAAGGCCTCTCCGCTGCAGCCAAGAAAGCGGGGCGGATAGCTGCAGAGGGCATGATTGCATCCTCAGCATCGGCAGGCTCCGGCGTTATTATCGAGGTCAACAGCGAAACCGATTTTGTGGCAAAAAACGAAGAGTTCCAGAAATTTGCGAAGGCTCTTGCCGAGCTCGTGAACAAGCATAATCCGGCTGATGTCTCCGCATTATCACAACTTACCGTTGATGGCGAAACGGTGGAAGCACGGCGTCAGACGCTCGTCCAAAAAATCGGTGAAAATCTTTCCATTAGACGATTTGAGCGGTATCAAACGGATGGAAAGCTTTCCATCTATCTTCATGGAACGAGAATCGGCGTCATGGTGGATTTTGCCGGTGGTGATGACCAGCTCGGAAAAGATATTGCCATGCATATTGCAGCGGCAAATCCGCTCTATCTTTCACGGGAAACGGTCCCCGGCGAGGCGCTTGCCCGTGAACGCGCGATCTATGAAGCACAAGCAAAGGAAACCGGCAAACCTGCCGCTGTTATTTCCAAAATAGTAGACGGTAAGCTCGAAAAGTTTTATGGCGATTCCTGTTTGCTGGAGCAAGTATACATTAAAGATCCGGATGGAAAACTTAAAGTCAAAAACATTCTGAACAATGCGGTGGTCCGTCGCTTTGTACGGTACCAGCTTGGCGAGGGAATCGAAAAAAAGAAGGAATCCTTTGCCGATGAAGTTGCTTCCCAACTGAAATAATCATCCATGACCCGTTCAAAATATAAACGCATATTGCTGAAGCTCTCCGGCGAAGCCCTTATGGGCGAGCAGAAGTACGGCATTGATCACGCCGTGCTCGACTCAATCACGTCGGAGATAAAAGAGGTCTGCAGCCTCGGTGTCGAAGTTGCAATTGTAATCGGCGGCGGCAATATTTTCCGGGGGCTTTCAGGCGCTGCGAAAGGAATGGAGCGGGCCAGCGCGGACTATATGGGCATGCTTGCAACGGTCCTGAATGCCCTGGCACTCCAAAATGTTCTCGAGAATAAAGGTGTGGTTACGCGCGTGCAATCGGCGATAGAAATGCGGGAGCTTGCCGAAACATACATCCGCAGACGGGCCGTTCGGCATCTCGAGAAAGGAAGGGTTGTCATTTTTGCAGCGGGCACCGGTAACCCTTACTTTACCACAGACACTGCTGCTGCTTTGCGCGCGATGGAAATCGGCGCTGAAGTCATCATGAAGGCTACAAAAGTAGACGGCGTTTTCAATGCGGACCCGATGAAGGACAAAACCGCCACCCAATTTAAGCAATTGACCTATATCGATGTCCTTCAAAAAAATCTGAAGGTCATGGATGCAACCGCAATTTCCCTGTGCATGGACAATAATCTTCCTATCATCGTTTTTAACCTGACCGTTCCTGGCAATATCAAGAAAATTGTTTCAGGGGAGGAACTCGGAACGCTGGTGACCGGGAGGAATCATGATTAACGAGCAGAAAAAGAAAGCGGAAGACAAAATGAATAAAGCGCTTGAGTCCCTCAGAAAAGAGTTCGCTGCCATTCGCACGGGCAGGGCCTCGCTCGGCATCCTTGAGGGAATCATGGTTGACTACTACGGCGCACCGACGCCGCTCAGCCAGGTGGCAAACCTTGCCGTACCGGATCCGCGTCAGATTACTATTCAGCCGTGGGAACCCAAAATGCTCGTAGAAATTGAAAAAGCAATCCTAAAGTCCGATGTCGGTCTGACCCCTTCAAATGACGGAAAAATCATCCGCCTGAATATTCCTCCGTTAACTGAAGAACGCCGTCAGCAAATCGTAAAACATGCAAAAAAACTTGCAGAAGATGGACGGGTAGCAGTCCGCAATGTTCGCAGAGACATAAACGACGAGATCAAAAAGAAGGGCAAGGATAAAGATGCCCATGTATCAGAAGATGAAACCAAAAAGCTGCAGGATGAAATACAAAAATCAACGGACAGCTATATCAAGAAAATTGACGAGTTGCTCGTGCATAAAGAGAAGGAAATTATGACGGTTTAGCAGACTTGTTCAATGTAGTGCGATTCAGTAGTACAATATAAGAACTGACTCTCCACAATAAAACAAAGCCGCTAAGTTCCATGTTCAGCGGCTTTGATATTTCACAGCTCCTTTTTTATAAGCAACGCATTGTGCTACGCTGTCAAATTATGGTTGGCCGCTGTTACCGGTCTTTCATAATTTTCTGATAACATGCAGCGCTTCGAATGTTCGCGAGATCGGGATCGTTCTTTATGCGCTCCCATTTGTCATATCCGGCATCGATTGCCTTTCCAAGCCAGACACAGGATTCCTCAATGTTTTTTTTCGTCGCATAGACACACGCAAGGTTATAATATGCAGATCGTTCATTGGGATTGAGCTCTATAGCTTTGCCATAATCCGTAATTGCCTTATCAGGCTGCCCCGCAGTTTGATAGGCTGCCCCGCGGTTGCTGTACGCCTTGGCAAATTTTTGATTAAGTTCGATGGCCTTGCTGAAATGCAGAATAGCCTGCTCAGGCTGTCCCTTGGCGAGAGCAGCAGCGCCTAAATTATTGTAACCCTCCTCGTTCTTCGGGTCCAGCTCTACGACTTTTTTGAAATCGTCGATGGCTTTATCGATTTTGCCCTGCAGCATGTAGGAATCTCCCCGGTTTTTGTATGCATCGACATACTGGAGATTCAGCTCAATGGCCTTGCTGAAGTCGGCAATACCTTTGTCAAGTTTTCCCTGTGCTATATAGTTGATCCCCCGATAGAAGTATGCCTGAAATAATTTCGGATTAAGCTGGATCACTTTGTTATAGTCGGCAATGGCTCTTTCGAACTGATCTTGCGCCTGATAGGCAGCCCCCCGGTTGAAATATGCCCTGTCGTACTTCGGATTAATTTTTATTGCTTTGCTGAAATCGGCAATTCCCAGATCAGTCTTGCCTTCAAGCACATAGGTGTTTCCCCGATTATTATAGGCTTCTGCATATTTTGGATTCAGCTTAATGGCCTGGTCGAAGTCGGCTATTGCCAGATTTAGCTGTACTTTCGCCTGGTAAGCAAGCCCGCGATATAAATAGGAGCGTGCTGTATCCTGACCTTTTACCATGCCGGCAATCTGCTGAGTACAAATTTTAATCGTTTCATCGTGTTTTCCCCGCTGCAACGCCTCAAAGCAAGGATCCGACTGGGCCCACGCGCTCGGTGCTGTTAAAAGACCTATAGCCAGCATTACAACCATACAATACTTTTTCATGTGACCTCCTTAAAATGCTATTAATAATAACACAGATATTTTTCAATGAGAAGAAAAAATCAGAATGAATCCGCTAATTCGCGTCGCGAGTTTATCGTCTCCCAGCAAGGAACAACAAAGGAACAACAGATGTGGTGTGCGGCAGGTTACAACTCGGTTGATATCGGATCTGCAACAGTGCTTGATTTGTTCTTTGATATGTTTTCTGCATTCAGCTTACGCGTATTATAAAAGGTAGCGATAATACCGCTGACAAGAATAACGGTAATGCCAAACCATCCAAGCCAACCAAGGATATCATTCCAAATCAGAATGCCCCAAATACTGGAAAAGATGATCCCTGTGTACTGCAGATTCGCAGTCACCAGCGTTTTGCCGAACCGGTACGCCCGTGTCATTGCCATCTGCGCCACGGTTGCCGTAATTCCCATTGCAAGCAGCACAATAATGCCCTTCGTGTTGTGTGCGTGCCACACAAATGCCGGATCGATCGATAAGTTTTTGTCGAAAAAACTGCTTAGAAAGCCAACGATCATTCCCATGGCTGATAAGTAAAACACAATGCGGTATTCCGGTTCTCCTAGTTTTCCAAGATGCCGTACTTGAAGATACGCAACAGCTGCTACCATGCCGGAGATGAGCGCAATAATACCGCCGAACCACTGATCTGCATGGATTGAAGGGCGGAGGAGCATGATTACGCCAGAAAAACTCAAGACAATGGCGGCGGTAAGGCTCCACTCAAAACGGGTTTTCCCCAGCCACCATCCGCCGATAAACAAGATTGCGGCAATCCAGATAGGAGACATGTAATTGAGCGTCATCACTGTTGCAAGCGGCAGCTGTCCGAGTGCGAAGAACCAAAGCCACATGGACAGGACGCCGACCAAACTACGCCGCAGATGGTGCCAGGGAAACAGCGTTTTCAGTGTGCCACCGTGGAGCCGAAGGTAGGCATAGGTAAAAACAACTCCAATGGCACCGCGGTACATCACAATCTCCGATGTCGTGTACATGCTTGACGCCAATTTAACGCACACGCTCATGATTGAAAACACAAAGGCTGCAAACAACATCCAAAGGGATTGCAGTGGTGAATCAGCAGGATGGGACGCCTTGCGCAAACATATCTCCTTGCGATGGATTATTGCAAAACCGAAATAAGAGAGAGCTGATTTCCTGAGAAACCAGCTCCTGATTATAGCACATTATACGGTGGAGATTCTCTAAAACGGCACCTGCTACAGCGTAATATTCAACTCCTTGATCATGTCCGCATAATCCTTAGATGCCTTCTTCAAGAACGCCGTCCACTCTTTTGTCTTTTGATACATAATCGGCTGATAGAGGTCAGCCATGATTTTTTTGTATTCCGGATCTTCACTGACCTTCTTCAACGTTGCAGAAAGATATTGGATCACTTCCTTGGGTGTTCCTGCCGGAGCTGCGACGCCTTTTACCGAACCCCATGTGTAAACATTGACTCCCTGTTCCTTCAGCGTCGGGATGTTCGGCAATGCCGGATCGCGTTCAAGAAGAGCAACCCCAATAGCTTTAAACCGTCCCGCCTTGATATGCGGCATCACTTCAGAGGGGTGTCCGCTTCCTACGACAAGATGTCCGCCTGCCAAAGCTGTTGAAGCTTCGGCGCCGCCGGAGAAGGGGACCGTTACGATCTTGATGTTAGCACGCTTGGCAAGTGCTTTCATAGTAATGTCCTGTGCGCCGGCGGAAACGGAAACAGCCGCGGTAATCTTGTTGCCTGCGTTCGCAAACGCGATAAGATCCTGTATAGAGTTGATTGGCGATTTAGCGCCGACGCAGATCACGACTGAATGGATTGACGTCCTCGAAACCGGCGCGAGATCTTTGAACGGGTCGTACGGCAGTTTCTGCAGGTGCGGCATGACCAGATCATGCCCCGAACCGTAGCCGAAATAAAGAGTGTAGCCGTCAGGTTTTGACCGAACAACGTACTCGGTGCCCATAACACCGCCTGCACCGGGCTTATTAATGATGATCAACGGCTGGGAGCTGTACTTCTTCCATACTTTTTCCACAGCGCGCGCTGCGAGATCAGTGGAACCGCCCGCGGCCATCGGGACGATCATCTGTATTGGTTTGGTTGGAAATTGCTCGGCTCCGAAACTCGCGCCGGTTGTTGTCAGAGTAAAAATCATGCTTGCCGCCAATACTGAAATAAACGTTCGCATTCGTACCATTGTGTCCTCCTTGTTCGTATGGTTGTTTTTGACCAAGTGCTTGTCTCCTGGTCTGAATCGTCCTCCTCCTTTCCTGCTATCCTGTGGATGCAGATGATTGTGTTGCTCGTTTCTTTTTCATAATAACAAAAAAAATCTGTCCGATAATTAAGAGGAATAGGACAGCCAGCAGCGTCCCGGAAACCGGGCGGGTTGCGAATATAGTCACATCCCCTCCGGAAATCAGAAGCGACTGCCTCAGCGATCGTTCAAGAATGGGTCCGAGAACAAAAGCAAGCGGCAACGGCGCCGGGTCGAAGTTTAATTTGCGCATAAGATAGCCGACCGCAGCAAAAAACAACATCGAGTAAATATCAAAGACCTGGTTCTGGGTGCTGTAAACTCCGATTGTCGTAAAAAGAATGATAACCGGCGCCAGAATTCCATAGGGCACCCGGAGCATCTGTACCCAGAGTCCCACCATAGGAAGATTCAGAATCAACAGCATGGCGTTTCCCACATACATCGAAGCAATGACACCCCAGAATACGTCAGGGTGCTCCGCTACCAGAAATGGACCTGGGGTTATTCCCTGGATCATCAGAGCTGCAAAAATCATGGCGATTGAGGCATTGCCCGGGATCCCGAGCGTAAGCAGGGGAATGAAGGAGGAGCTTGATGCAGCATTGTTCGCGGATTCAGGTCCGGCTACCCCTTCAATGGCGCCTTTTCCAAACTCTTCTGGATGCTTCGAATATTTTTTTTCTACTGCATACGATGCAAGTGATGAAATTACCGCACCGCCGCCCGGAATAATGCCGATAAAAAATCCTAATACGGAGCCGCGAAATATCGCCCATTTTGATTGGGCCCAGTCCTTGAGCGTCGGAAAGACTTTTCCGATTTTTGTGGTCACAATCTCGGTTTTAAATTTTGATTCCAGATTGTACAGTATTTCTCCAAGGCCAAAGACTCCCATTGCAAGAGTGACGAAGTCGAATCCTCCCTGCAAACCAATGCTGCCGAAGGTAAACCGGACTTTTCCCGAGATCGGATCAAGCCCTACCATCGACAGCAGGAGTCCGATAAAAAGGATGATCAATCCCTTCGTAATCGAACTTCCGGAGAGAGACACCGCGAGCAGGAGTCCGAGCAAGGTCATCGAAAAATATTCCGGCGGCCCGAAGGCAAGCGCAAAACCGGCGAGCGGAGGAGCAAAAAACGTAAGACCGATTACCGCAACCGTGCCGGCGATAAAGGATCCGATGGCTGCGATGCCCAGCGCGGCACCCGCCCGCCCTTTTTTTGCCATCTGGTACCCATCAATGCACGTAACCACCGAAGCTGCCTCACCCGGAAGATTCAGCAGAATTGACGTGGTGGAGCCGCCGTACATGGAGCCATAAAAGATGCCCGCCATCATGATGATTGCGGTAACTGGAGAACCGATGATATAGGTCATGGGAAGCAACAGCGCGATAGTGGCAGCAGGACCCAGTCCCGGAAGTACGCCGATTGCCGTGCCGATGACCGCACCGAGGAGGCAAAACAGCACATTCGTGCCTGTCAGGGCTATGGAAAAACCATTAATCAAACCATTGAAGATATCCATGCCGTGTTCTCCTTTATCGTAAAAAAAATTCCTGCGGGATGGGTACCTTCAGAACGTAGGCGAACAGTGCATACATTGCAATGGTACCAAGAAAAGAAATAATCAGCGTCTTACCCCACTTTTCGCGTTCAATAATTTGCTGCCACGCCACCATAAAGATCATTGTGGAGGTAAGATAACCGATTGTTTCGAATGACCAGCCATAGACCACCATGAGGAGCAGCGAGATCAGCGGTCTGTGCCAACGACTTTTTTCCGCGGCTTCGTCCTTAATCGCCTTGTGCGATAATTGCAGCTTCAGTGTCCAGACAATACCGAGAATTGTCAATCCTGCCCCGCATAAAAAAGGGAAAAAACCGGCGTCAGGCATAAAAATCGATCCGAGGTGCAAGACGTGCCAGGCGTAATACATGGTCAGAGCACTAAGCATGATCGTGACCGCAGCAGCAAGTCGTTCGTATTTATTCACAAAAACGTTCCCCCTTTTCGATGGTGCTCAGACATGGAAACCTACCGTTTTACCTCGATATGGGCCAGCTTTTCATAATACCGCACGAGACTGCAATGGTCGTTGTTGCCCATGCCATCGACCTTAAGCGCCTGCATCATTTCCATCACCGCGGACGTAAGCGGCAGCGGCACGCCGACTTCATGAGACGTTTCCAGGACATTGCCGAGATCTTTGATATGCAGATTGATGCGGAATCCCGGGTCGAATTTGCGGTCCATAACCAACGGTGCTTTTGCATCAAGGACGGTGCTGCCTGCCAACCCTCCTCTGATGGCCTTATATACCAGCTCCGGCTCGACCCCGGCCTTGCTCGCCAGGACCAAAGCTTCTGACATGGCCGCAATATTGATTGCAACGATGATCTGGTTGGCAAGCTTTGTCACGTTACCCGCGCCGATGTCGCCGGTCAGCACCACTGAGGCCGCCATGGCTTTCATAACGGGAAAACATTTTTCAAAAATTTCCTTTTTACCGCCGACCATAACCGACAACGTGCCGTCAATCGCTTTCGGTTCTCCACCACTCACCGGAGCATCCAGCATTTCAACGCCTTTTTCGGAGAGCTTCTTCGCCACGTCCCTGCTTACCAAGGGTGCGATAGAACTCATGTCAATAACAACAGCGCCTGCTCGTGCGCCTTCGATAACTCCGTTTTCTCCTAAAACCACCTGTCTCACCTGTGGAGAATTAGGCAGCATGGTGATAATATAGTCCACCTGCTTCGCGACCTCTTTGGGGGTAGCGGCCGCTTTTGCTCCCGCGGCAACAACGTCATCTACTGCTGCTTTCACAACATCACACACAACCAGCTCATAGCCTGCTTTGATCAGATTTTTGCTCATGGGCTTGCCCATGATGCCGAGTCCGATAAATCCGATTTTCATTGTCGTTACTCCTTTTTTCAGAGATTTGCCATCCTTATAATTTATATCCAAAATCCGAAATCCATTTTAGTGAAGAGCTGCTGCCGGGAGTTGGTATGTATTCCAGACCGATGAATCCCCGATAACCAAGTGCATCCAGCTCCTTTATGATAAAGGGATAGTTTATTTCTCCGGTCCCGGGCTGGTGTCTCCCCGGATTATCTGCGACCTGTATATGACCGATTTTTGCAATATGTTTGCGTAACGTGGCGGCAAGCTCGCCTTCTTCCCGCTGTGCGTGGTAAACATCATACTGCATAAAAACATTCTGCATTCCGACTTCATCGATAAGCTTCATTACCTGGTCGGTTCTGTTCAGAACAAAACCGGGAATATCAAAATGGTTGATTGCTTCCACGACCAGCCGCAGATTCTTTTTTTGAAGCGCCTCTGCGGCAAACCGGACGTTATCAACCAGCGTTGCCCAGTGCCGATTATCATCAATTCCAGGCCGTTTTTTTCCGGCAAGGCAATTAAGCTGGGGAACTCCCAGTTTCAATGCATAATCCAGTGCTTTTTCGACACCTGCCCTGAACTCATTTACTCTCTCGGGATCGGCAGCTATACCGCGATCTCCTTTTGCCCAGTCTCCGCTCGGCAGGTTAAAAAGAATCTGCTGTTGTCCATTTTTTTCCAATTGCGATTTCAGCGTGTCAGCGGGAAAGTCGTACGGAAACAGATATTCTACCGTTGTAAATCCGGCTTTTTTTGCCAGGTCGAACCGTTCAAGAAACGGGACTTCGGTAAACAGCATTGTCAAATTCGCTGCGAATTTCGGCATACGTATACTCCTTTTTCATAAAGTATTCTTCATTGCTATTTTTTTATCAATTCCATTTTTATCAAAATATCTCTTAACTTGGCCATATTTGGTTCGGTGCAGTGATCTATGGGCTTTATGGGGTCACCCATATTGATGCCCATCAGGTTGAGCGCGTCTTTCATGACAACCGGAAAACTGCCGAGTCCAAATCCGATCCGAAGCGGGGCAAGCCGATACTGGGCCTCCAGAGAACCTTTTATATCCCCTGCCATGAACTTGTCATAAATTTCCACTACCAGTGTCGGCGCAATATTGGCCGTAGCAGCAACGCATCCCCAGCCTCCATACGCAAGGGTGCCGAATATCATGGTGTCTCTGCCGGACATTACACGAAACCCTCTGTCGCGTGTCCGTCGGATGTATTCGGACGTAAGCGTTATATCACCGCTGCTGTCTTTCGCCCCGACGATATTCGGCACATCCGCAAGCCGGTCGACCAGGTCTGCGGACATGTTAATATTGGTTCTGTCCGGATTATTGTACAGAATAACCGGAAGCGACGTGGATTCTGCAATGGCGCGAAAATGCCGGTATAGTTCTTCCTCATTTGGTTTGATAAAAACGGGCGTCAATACCGTGACCGCCTGGGCCTTCAGCTCTTCAGCGAGTTTCGCGAGCCGGATGCACTCGCGTGTCGTGATTTCACTTGCGCCTACGTAGACGGGAACTCTTCCCCGTACCTGTTCCATGGTGATTTCAATGGCCCGCCGTTTTTCTTCGGCGTTGATACCATAAAATTCTCCGGTGCTTCCCAGCACGAAAACACCATGCACCCCGCCCTTGATCACGTATTCAATCAGGTTTTCCAGACTTTTCCGTTCCACCCGGTCCTGAGCATCGACCGGCGTAATCAAGGGCGGTACAACCCCGCGGATGAATTGAGTATTCATAGTACGGCGCCTCCTTTGTGATTTCAGTTTAATTTTCGTGTGTCTTCAAACCGTGCCTTATGACAGCGTTGCACCTTCCGTAACGTCACCGACTTGCGTCACGTAGCGTTTCAGAACCGGACTGTCTATTTCTTTTTCTTTGATCTGTATCTTTTGTTTTCTGCGGGAAAGCTCTTCATCACTTACCAAAAGCGTAAGCATTCTCCCGGGAATATCTATGGTAATTGAATCGCCTTCTTCGATATATGCTATCGTGCCGCCCGCTGCGGCTTCCGGCGCGATATGACCGATGCAGGGCCCCCGGGTCGCGCCGGAGAACCGTCCATCCGTGATGATCGCGCTTGTTTTCCCGAGGCCAACGCCCATAAGCGCCGCCGTGGCGGAAAACATCTCCGGCATCCCCGGCGCGCCTTTGGGCCCTTCATACCGGATTACCACGATGTCTCCCGGTTTGATTTTATCTTCGTAAATGGCTTTTTCCGCTTCGTTTTCTGAATCAAATACCCGCGCAGGACCTGTATGCTGCATCATGTTCGGGTCCACGCCTGTCTGCTTGACAATGCAGCCTTTTGGGGCGATATTCCCCTTCAGAATGGCATAACTCCCCTGTGCATGGACCGGATTGTCCAGAGGTCGGATGACCTCTTTGTTTTTGTTGATCGCTTCCCCGGCAATCCGGCCAAGCGTCAATCCTGAGCACGTTTTTTGGTCGGATTTGAGATGCGGCAGTAATTCCTTAAGCAGCGCCGGTACGCCGCCGGCAAGCTCAAAATCCCATAAGGTGTGCGGACCCGCTGTTTTGAGGTTGATGATGTGGGGTGTTTGCCTGCTTGCTTCTTCGATGTCGTCAAGCGTGATGCGAATGCCCATTTCCCTGGCAATTGCGGGAAGGTGAATGGCTGCATTGCTCGATCCGCCGAATGCCGCAATGAATTTCAAGGCATTAAGAAAACTGTCTCTGTTGATATAATCTGCAGGCTTGATATCTTCGCGAACCAACCGCACGATTTCGCGGCCGCTCTGAATGGCGATTCTTTTTTTGACAGACGTTACCGCGTGAGACGAGCCGCATCCCGGCAGGCTCATGCCCAGAACTTCCGCAACACAGGACATGGTGTTTGCAGTTCCGTTCATGGCACAGGAACCGGCGCCCGGACAAACGGAACATTCAAGCTCCTTTGCTTCCTCATCGGTATACTCGTCTTTTACCCATTTCCCGACCCCTTCCCGCATGTCGGGGATTGCGACGGATTTTCCCTTGAATACACCCGGCATCATCGGACCGCCGGTCACCATCACAGCCGGAATATTCAGCCTTCCGATGGCCATCATCATGCCGGGGACTATCTTGTCGCAGGAACAAAGGCAGACAAGGCCGTCCAGCTGCTGCCCCTGTGCCATGAGTTCTATGCTGTCGACAATAAAATCGCGGCTCGGCAGTGTAAACCGCATGCCCACATGCCCATGCACGATTCCGTCGCACAAGGCGATTGTGTTAAACTCCCAAGGAATTCCGCCTGACGCCCAAACCCCTTTCTTTACCTCCTCGGCCAGAGCTCTGAGGTGCACATGTCCGGGATGCATTTCGTTCCAGGAATTGGCAATTCCAATAAACGGTTTCTCAAAATCACCATCAAGCAACCCCAGAGACCGCAGGTGTGCACGATGTCCGGCTCGGTTCGGTCCGCAGACAACGGCTTCGCTCCTGAAGGTTTTAGCAACGGGGAAATAGTCTTTTTTCATATTTTACCTCACACTCTTCGTGATTCGGGTCGCGCGATTGCTCGTTAAGACATTGCTGGAACTTTCCTTCGATTTTACACGCTGCACGTTGTTCGTAAACTATGTTTCCTTCTTGACAGGCCTCACAATCCAGCTGTTTCAATCGCAGAAGTCATTATGGTTTTCATATCTTCATGCGGTTCTTTTCTTTACTCTTATTGTAGTAAGGTGAATATGATTCCTGATCGCTTCTTCCGCCTTGTCGAGATCTCTCGCTGCAATTTTTTCAAAAATTTGCTTGTGCTCCTTGAGCGCATGATTCAGTTCGCCTGCTTGCGACAGTGCAATTCTCCTGAAATGCCGATCATAAGAATGAATGGCTTCTATTTGCTTGGACACATAATTATTTTTGGCAAAGGTCCTTATAAGCTTGTGAAAATGTGCATTCAGATCTATTATTTTTTCAATATCCTGCTTTTTTGTATACACCTCCATCTCTTTGATCACATCGCGCAATTGTTGAATCTCGTCTTCGGTTATTTTAGTGGCTGCCAAGCGTGCAGCCACGCCTTCGAGCGCAGCTCTGACCAGATTGATTTCTTCGAGGGAGTTCATAATATCATTTGAAACAAAGGTGCCTACTCGGGGCCTCGTAATAACCAGACCTTCCTGCTTCAGGAGCCCTATCGCCTCTTTCAGGGGTGTCGTGCTGATATTGAATTGACTGGCTATTTCCCGTTCAACCAAATGATCTCCGGGTTTATAACGCTCCGTTAATATTGCTTCTTTTATTTTTTCATACACAACATCTCTTACAAGCCGAGTTTCTGAATCTATTTTTACTGAATAATTCATTGCTATACCGCCCTTATGCTGATATTTAAAATCTGATATATCAGATTATAACGAACCATTCCTGCTTGTCAATAACTTTTCGTTATAAAATCCGGATTATTTTACTATTTTCAGGTCTCTTACGGGATTTATCAATGGTTCGAAGCCGTCGATCCGGCACTCCAACACATCGTTGTTGTTTATATGAACAGCGCGAGGAGTGCCGGTTAAGAGAACATCGCCCGGCAGCATCGTCGCAACATGAGAATGAAAGGATACAAGATATGACGGAGGAAATGTCATATTGGCAATAACATTTTGAGCATGGATTTTTCCATTCAGGACCGTGGCCACGTTGATTTTTAAAATATCACCGATCTCGTCAGGAGTCACCAGAACTGGTCCAAAGCTTAAAAATGTATCGAAATTTTTCGATCTGGTGAGGTATCGCGGATTGACCCTGAGAATATCTTCCGCAGTCATATCAAGCACGGTAGTAAAACCGGCAACAACGCTCAACCAGTTTTTTTCTTCTACATCCTTGCACCGCTTGCCGTAAATAATCGCGAGTTCTGCTTCGCCGGTTGTTTTTTCAGACTGGAGCGGAATTTTAATGGCGTCGCCCGCTCCGACAATTGTTGTGTCAAATTTGTTAAAACTGGCCGGTGCGGTTGTAGGGGCTTTTTCTGCCAAGTCGCCAGCATGGTCCACATAGTTGAGGCCAATTCCCCAGATTTTGCGCGGATACCGGTACAGCGGAGCAAAACGAACTTTTTCCTTGGGCAAGGCGTCCGCTGCCATCGATGTTACACGGTCCTTGCCTTCGGCAGCATACCAAGATTTCATGGTTTCCAGCTGGCCCGAACTGATGATTTCAAACAGATCAGTCGCCCAGTTCGTAGCGATTTTCGCATTGATAATGCTGATCGGAAGCAGACCGGCCTCGGTACAGAGTGCAGCGGTTTCGCTGTGATCAAGTTTAATTGTCGCCAACCTCATTGAGAAGCTCCCTGAACGTTTCTCCCTTACCGCGCGACTTTCTCGCGGTAGCCATAGCCCTGCGAAACACTTCGTCCAATCCCCTGGATTTTTGCGGTGATGCAGCCTCTGCAATGAGACGGGGTATCGCCGACGCAGATCTTACCGGGATAGAGCGCATACATTCTGCGGTAATCTCCCTCGGTCACGTTTGGCATAACAACGTTCGCGCCGCTCTGCAGTCCGATTATTCTGCCTTTTTCATTCAGTGTTTCCATTGCTGTTGTGGCCGGAATGTTTATATCGGGCAGAAGCAGCCGAGTGATAGCCATAACTTTTATGCTCAATTCAAAGGTTCCTCCGACTGCATTTCCGAGCGGGGTATCGGGGTTTGGAATAAAGGGGCCAACACCGATCATATCAGCTCCAATATTTCTGAAAAAAAGAATATCGTCGGCAAGCGACTCCAGTGTTTGTCCCGGCAACCCAACCAAGCAGCCGGTGCCAAGCTCGTATCCGAGCTCCTTCAGGTCCCGCAGACATCGAACCCGGTTTTCAAAGTGCATGCCCGGGCTCATTGTTTCATACAGGTTTTTGTCTGTTGTTTCAATCCGCAAAAGATACCGGTCTGCGCCGGCGTTCCGATATGCCAGGTATTCGTCGCGCGTTTTTTCTCCGATGCTGAGCGTAATGGCGACATCAAGCGCCTTGATGGCTTTAATAATGTACACCATCTCTTCAAGCGAATAGAATTCGCCTTCACCGGCCTGCAGCACAACGGTTTTGTAGCCGTTGGACGCGGCTTTTACGGCAAAATTGATTATAGTCTCAGGTTCAAGCCGATAGCGTTCAAGTCTGGCATTGTCCCGGCGCAATCCGCAATAGAGGCAGTTCTGGTCACAGCAATTGGTGAACTCGATCAATCCCCGCAGATGAACTTCATCACCTACATTTTTTCTGCGCACCCTGTCTGCGGCAGCAAAAAGCTCCGCATCGCGCTCTGGAGATTGAAGCAACGCGACGATTTCCCGTCTTGTCAGGTCATGCGTTGTCTCGGCTTTTTTGACGATATCTGCCTGCACGTTTTTATTTCTCCTTCAAAGCCTTGCGCGCCGACTGAAAAACACTGAGGGCCGCGGGAAAAGGTTGCAGGGCCCGTTCAAAGATGCCGAGACTGTATGCTATGGCAAGCCCATAATTGGTAATCGGTACCCCGGCTTCGTTGCAGCGTCGGATGCGGTTAATCATCTCGCGGCGGTTCATGGTGCAGGCGCCGCAATGGATTACCAGTTTGTAGGAAGGGAGATCCTCCGGGAAATCGTGTCCTTGATAATGGACAAATTCAAGTTTGCCGCCGACATATTGGGTAAGCCAGCGGGGGATTTTTACCCTGCCGATGTCCTCGCCGATAGGATGGTGCGTGCACGCCTCGGCAATAAGCACTTTATCTCCGGCCTTGAGCCGGTCCACTGCCATAGCGCCTTCTACTTGTTTTGTCAAGTCTCCCTTATACCGCGCAAATAAAATTGAAAAACCGGTGAGGGGAATCTCGGACGGAACATCGGCTGTTACCTTCAGAAAAGCCTGGGAATCGGTCACGACGAGTTTTGGCGGAGTCGTTAGGCGGGCAAGCGCAGTGCGCAACTCCCGTTCCTTCACCACCATGCAGAAGGCATCGCTGTCGAGAAGATCCCGTATCGCCTGGACCTGTGGCAAAATCAGGCGTCCCTTGGGTGCTTCCTTATCAATGGGAACGACAAGAATAGCCATTTCACCGGCGCCGACAAGGTCGCCAAGAATTGCCGGCGGCTGCAGACACTCTGCCGGCACCTTGGAGAGCATCGCCTGGCGCAACGATTCAAGCCCGAAACCGGTCATTGCAGAAACTACAACCGCTGCATTACGATAGTGCTCGGGTAGTGATACCCGCTTCTCGGCATTCTGAATCGTGTCGGATTTATTGATGGCAATAATAATCGGGACTCCCCGCCTCGAAATTTCTTCTGCCAGCAGATTTTCATACTCGCTCCAGGCGTCCGGTTCGGCGACAAGAACCGCAAGGTCTGTGCGGTCAAAAACCTGCCGTGTCTTTTCAATGCGCAGTCCGCCGAGCGCCCCGACGTCGTCAATGCCGGCCGTGTCGATAAACAAGACCGGGCCGAGCGGCTGAAGCTCCATCGGTTTTTCGACGGGGTCGGTGGTCGTCCCTGCAATATCGGACACAATCGACACTTGCTGGCGTGTCAGTGCGTTCAGCAGACTCGACTTTCCAACATTTCTGCGTCCGAAAATGCCGATATGAATGCGCATTCCTTTTGAAGCGGTTTGCATAGAACTCCCGGTATTCTTTGGTTTAATGTCCCAGTTTGCACACGGCTTCGGGGCTTATTGCAGCATCGAACTGCGCGGCCGTCATCCAGGTATTGGCAAGAACGACGTCCCGAAGTGTTTTTCCTTCCGCCTCAGCCTGTTTCAGAGCTTCGCACGCCTTTTCATAGCCGAGCAACGGCAGAAGCGCGGTTGCAGTTGCGGTAGACGTTTCAATATGGAGGGCACAGCGTTTTTCATTTGCTTTAATTCCGTTAATGCACAACTCCCGGAAAATCCGGCAACTCCGTGCCGATAGTTCAAGGCTCTCAAGCAGACAAACCGCGATAAGCGGCATGAAAGGATTAAGCTCCAGCGTGCCTGCCGCGCACGCCATCGAAAGCGCCGCCTCATGACCGTACACCATCATGGCAGCCTGTCCGACAGCTTCAGGGATAACAGGGTTTACTTTGCCCGGCATAATGGAGGAGCCTGCCTGGCGCGGCGGAAGCTTGATTTCGCCAATCCCTGCTTCTGGTCCGGAGGAGAGAAGCCGTATGTCATTGCTTACCTTCCAAAGAGAGGCAGCGAGCGCCTTGACCATTCCCATGACCTCGACGAACACATCCGTATTCTGGGTCGCTTCAACAAGATTTTCAGCCCGAGCAAAACCAATCCCGGTGAACTCACGCAGTTTATCAACGACACGGAAAATATAGTCCCGCTCTGCCGCAAGGCCGGTCCCCACGGCAGTGCCCCCCAGATTCACAACCCGCAGACGCTCTTCACACTTGGACAGCCGCCAGCGGTCCCGGTTAAACGCCTCTGCATACGCAGACATTTCCCTGCCCAGCGTAATAAGAACCGCGTCCTGCATCTCGGTGCGGCCCATTTTTACAACGTGCGCCATCCGCTTTTCTGCGTTCTGGAACGACTCTTGAAGCTTTACAACTTCTTCTTCAAGCCGACGTGTTTCCCAGATGGCCGCAAGACGAAGGGCCGTCGGATAGGTGTCGTTCGTGGATTGATTACGATTCAAATCCTCGACAGGGGAAACAATGCTGTAGGTTCCACGCGGTTTACCAAGAAGTTCGAGCGCTCTGTTCGCCAGCACTTCGTTGGCATTCATGTTGGTGCTCGTCCCCGCCCCTCCCTGCAACTGATCGACGGTAATATGATGATTCAAGGCGCCTTCGGCCATTTCGCGGCACGCGGCAAGAATGGCATCGGCTTTTTCCGGAACGCTGTTCCATGCTCCCAAGTCCCGGTTCGTTGCCGCGCAGGCCCACTTGACCATCCCGTATGCCTTGGCAAGAACACCGGGAACAGGCCTTCCTGTTAGCGGAAAGTTTTCCAGTGCCCGAAGCGTATGAATACCATACAATGCTCCTTCGGGAAGCTCCCGCTCTCCGAGAAAGTCATGTTCTTTTCGTTTTTGTGGCGCATCTGACATATTGGTCACCGGTCCCGGTTGAGGAGTGCTGGTTGGTAGAAGCCCAGATATGGTTTCAGCCTTTATTTTCTAAACGTAAACGTCTCGTTTGCCTTCTTTTACTTTATCAATAAGCTGTTTGGTAAGTTTTTTGTGGACGTCGTCCATGCCTGAAAGCAGCGAATCGATAAGCTTTTCACCAGCAGCAACCGTCTGAGGCGATGCATAATCGAGAAGATATTCCAGGAAAGTAGAAATAGCATTTGGATCGCAATGATGCTTGATCTCTCCTGGTTTGGCAAGATCCATGAAATCCTGGCCCGTACGCCCCATCCGGTAACAGGCGGTGCAGAAGCTGGGAATAAAACCCATCTCGGAAAGATCGCGTACCACTTCATCCAGGCTCCGATGGTCGCCGAGAGAAAACTGCGCGTTTGAGTGGTCTTCCGACTCATACCCGCCCGGGTCCGTGCGGCTGCCTGCAGAGATTTGACTGATGCCCAGCTGCAAACATTCCTGGCGAATTTCCGCCCGTTCGCGGGTTGAAAGAATCATCCCGGTGTAGGGTACGGCAAGCCTGATGATTGCTATGATTTTTTTAAAATCCGCATCACTGACCGAGTGCGGTGGCCGCATGGACAGATCGCTGCCGGCGGCTGGTTCAATGCGGGGCACGCTGATGGTATGAGGACCGCACCCAAAGCGGTCTTCCAGATGTTTCGCATGCTGCATGAGGGCCAGCACCTCAAAACGCCAGTCAGTCAGTCCAAAAAGCACCCCCAGTCCCACATCATCAATTCCGGCCATCATGGCCCGGTCCATACAACCCAAGCGCCATTCGAAACTTTTCTTTTTGCCTCCTCGGTGCACGTTCTCATAGGTCGGCTTGTGATAGGTTTCCTGGAAGGTAATATATGTACCGATCTCAGCGGCTTTCAGGCGCCTGAAATCTTCAACGGAAAGAGGCGCAATTTCGACATTGATCCGCCTGATTTCGCCTGGCCCCTCTTTGGTGTTGTAAACAGTTTTGATTGCATTCAGAACATAATCAAAGCCCTCCTCGGGGTACGCTTCCCCGAGCAGCATGACAATGCGTTTCTGGCCGGTGCGGATCATGGCACGGGTTTCAGCTGCGATCTCATCGTAGGACAGAGTCCGGCGTACAAGGCTCTTATTGGACGCCCGGAAGGCGCAGTAGAGGCACTCGTTTCGGCAAAGATTCGAAATATACAATGGCGCAAAAAGAACGATCCGTTTGCCGTAAATCTCTTCCTTGACCCGTTTAGCAGTATCGAAGAGCTGCTCAAGAAGCTCTGGTGATTCAATCTGCATCAGCACTGCCACTTCATCCGGTGTAAGCCCGTTGAGAGTAAGAGCCCGGTCAAGGAGCTCTTTAACCCGGACCGGATCTGGTGCAGCGGTTCGCAACTGCGCTTCAATACCGGCGGCATCAAGCCAGGCGGTATCGCTTTCTTTTTTATGTTCGGTCGAAATAGTCATACTTTCATTATACCTCTCAATCTGATCCCTCATAAAAATTATACTGTTTATCCAGCTGTGGAAGTCCCTGCGAAAACCGCCCGGCGAGTTACGGAAAACCATCAGAAAGGCTTGTAAAAATGGCTGGCTAAATTATAACGCAGCAGTACGGTTGATTAAACAGAAAAGATGTTCATCACTGAACATGGGCTATTTTATCAAGTACTTTTTGCAAGCCTTCTGCCGAAAAAATCAGCGCTCTCCATTGCTCTCCGCCAAATGCCTCCGTCTGCCGATCTATCCACTGCAAAAATTTTGATGGCTCTCCAAATACTTCAATGCCCTTCAGCATGGCGATTTTTATCCGTATTTTGTATATCGGTTTTGCTTCATCGGGTACTACTTTCTCAATCGTGGCCAGCTCCATATTCATCTTTTTGCTGAAATCATCGCATTGGCTGTATTCCGGGGTTTCCACGAGCGTCGCGATATGGTGTCCGAGATTAGCATCATTATGCAGGCGAACGATATTCGCAATATCCTGCATAATCTCAAGTTTTCTGCTGATAATATCCTTCATTCTTTTTTTCCCTATAAAAAACGGCTGAATATTCTGAATCTCCAAGTCTTTATTATACTGCTGCATTTCAATTTTAAGCAAGAGTTTTATTAATACTAAGTATACATGATAACCGGGGAAGGTGGGGTATGATCTGCATCATACAAGCAGGTGTGAATGAACATCATCTTACTTCAAACGATATTTGATCAGCTATAGCTCCTGTTGGGGCAATAAGATACAATTGATGCTTCCCTAGCGATGGTTTCCAGGATCCGTCTACAGCCGAACCGAGTGTTATTTCGTCGATTTTGAGTCGGAACAACGGATCTGACGTCGATATTTTAAAAAAAACTCTCTGAAGATCGGACGGGATATCGGGGTCTATCGCAATTATCATATGCGGCGCGGGATACGTAATCTTCGGGTTGGCGTCTGTCGTGGTCGGATGGAGAGCATCCGTTTCGGTGCCTGCAATAAAATACTCGCGTTTTGTAGTAATGAGGCCTTCGCTCTCGATCCTCACGGTCTTAACTATTATTTTTTGAGGCAATGCAGGCTCGCGGCTCGTGGCGGCATGATGAAGATAATTCATGATCTCCAGCCAGGCAGGTGCCGCGCCGCTCACGCCCGACACGTTCCACATGGAAGCTCCGGAAAAATTTCCAACCCACACGCCGACTGTATACTGTTCAGAATACCCTATACACCAGTTGTCGCGCATGTCTTTGCTTGTTCCGGTTTTTACCGCTGTCCAGAAACGCGTTCCAAGCGGACTTTCGAGACTGAATGTCGCGCTCCGCGCCTCGCGATCCGAAAGAATACTGGAAATAATGAAGGCGGCTTCCGGAGAAAGTACGCGTTTGCGGACACCCGTTTTTTCTTCATGCGAGTTG
The DNA here is from genome assembly GCA_964586075.1 of uncultured Nitrospiraceae bacterium. GTDB lineage: Bacteria > Nitrospirota > UBA9217 > UBA9217 > UBA9217 > JBAZLV01. Next base: position 52,696 of record CAZPGZ010000019.1, read on the forward strand.
CGCAGCTTGCTCCACATACCGTTGTTAGCAAGTGCACGATAGGCATTCACCAATTCCCAGAGCGTAACATCGGCGGTGCCGAGTGCAAGAGAGGGCCCGTAGTCCAGCGGGTCTTTCAGATTGCTGAAACCGAATTCATGCAACTTCGCTGCCAACGCGTTGACGCTGACGAGGCCCGCTGTCCGGACTGCCGGTATATTAAGCGATGATGCAAGCGCTGTCCTGGCGGAGACGAGGCCTTTGAAGTTTTTATCATAGTTTTCAGGACGATACACGCCGCGTTCGGTGGGAATATCAAGCGGCGTATCCTCGATCAATGATGCGGCAGTAATGATTTTCTTCTCGATCGCGAGACCGTAAAGAAATGGCTTGAGCGTTGATCCCGCCTGTCTGTGTGCCTGAATGCCGTCCACGTATCCTGCCGACGAATTTTTTCCGACATTAGCAACATAGGCAAGAACATCCCCGCTCCTGTTGTCAACAACGAGCGCGGCCCCGTCCTGCACATTTTGATTCGCAAGATGCATGATTGCCTGCCGGAGTACTTCACCCGTAAAACGCTGCAGTCGGATGTCAAGCGTCGATGTTGCCTTTGTATTCCTTTCGTGCAGCAACATCCGCGCCATGTGCGGCGCGAGATCGATTTTTTTCCGGACAGCATAGGGTCTGGACAATACGGCAACTGCTCGCTGCTGGATTTTTTCTTGCGGGGTAGTGCTCCCAAGCAATGCAGCAAGCAATGCGGCTCGCTCCCCCACTTTTTCGGGAGCAGCATTGGGAGCCCTGATCAGAACCGAGAGGATTGCTGATTCAACTTCATCCAGACCGGCAGGATTTTTGTCAAAAAGTCCTCGCGATGCAGCTGCAATCCCCTGTAGTTCTCCCCGGAAACTTACGAGATTGAGATACGCTTCCAGGATCTGGTCCTTTGTCCAGGTTTTTTCGATTTCCTGCGCTGTCTTAATCTGTTCCCACTTTTGGCCGACGGTTCGTTGTGCCGTTTTCTTTTTCAGCCTAGTATCGAGAAAAGAAGCAAGCTGCATGGTAATCGTGCTTGCGCCGCGCCTGCCGCTGCCGAACATACTGCCGACGGCGGAGGAGGCAAGGGCCCGCCAGTCCGCGCCGTGGTGATCATAAAAGCGCTTGTCCTCAGAGCGAATAACCGCCTTCACGAGGGCAGGGGAAATATCCGGAAGAGTCACCCACTCGAGTTTTCGGGCGTGTAAATCAATACGCAGCTCGTGAATCACCTCCCCCTGTCGATCGAGAAGAACAGCGTCAGAAGATTGGTACGAGGCCTTGATGGAGGGAAAAGAAGGTGCAGCAAAAGCATTGCTCTGTGCGAGGCATATTGCAATTATAAGGAAGAACTGTTTCATAGGTTTATTTTCCAAAGATCTGAGAAATTCTCTGAAAATCCGGATAGTTGATATGAATGATAATCGCTCCAAGGAAAACAAACACCAGAATGATTACGAAGGGTTTCCAAGTGGTCCAAAAGACACTGCCTTTCCAGTCGGGATTGCTGATTTTTTTTGTACTTTTTATAAGACCTGCCGTAAGTACAAAATTAAAAGCCGCTTCACTCAGGATAAATGGGGCGTTGTAAACTATATACAGTCCTGCACCAAAAACAACTGCCAGTAACAGCCCCAGAAGAGCAAGGATAACCCCCGCTTCTTCTGTATCAAAAATTCCCGATATCGCCTTTCCTGATACGTCGCCACCTGCTTTTTCAGCTCCCTGCACGCTGTCGATTGTAGCCTCTTGTGCAGCAATATCATTATTGCAGGCTACTCCGCTCTCAAACGAACCGGACGAACCTCCTCCTCCGGACAGTCCTCCTTTTCCTCCGTAAAAAGTTCCTCGGCTTTGGATGTTCTCTACAGCTCCAGAAGAATCCGGAATAACATTGCAAACATGCGGTACCGCATCGTTGACAGTGTGACCGTTCAGCTTTCCTGTTGGTAACACATACATCAGCCACAATCTCATAAATCCAAAAAATGCACCATAGGAAATAATGACGGCCAGAGGATACCTGATAGCAATATTATTTATGTTCAAGACAAGCAGAATTTTAGACGCAATCAGGCCGATAAGCGCAGTCCCCGCGAGAATCAGCAACATGTGAATGTGGAGAAAAAATTGTTTTCCCAACATACTGCTGAAATACTTTTTTCCTGCAGAAATATCCATTCTTTAATGATGCAACTGGGAACAGGCCAAAATTGCAAAATCATGTTTTGTACGAGGTCACTGCCCTATTTCCATCTTCTTGTTCGGTATTTCCCCAAACATTTCCGGAGAATACAACGCCTCAACGCGAGTTTCAGGAAGTTCAAATGTGCCGCTTGTGTTCAGGCGTACCGTGTACTCAAGCGACCACTTGCCTTTTGACACATATTCATAATATGCGCGATAGGCCGTAAAAGTCCGCTCGGTAAACACGGGCCATGCCATGCCGGTTTTTGTTTCATCCTTTGTCAATATCTTCGAATCTCCACCCAGGCCGCTTCCGAGAATAGCTGCACCTGCTGGTATCGGATCGTTCACAGCAACCCATGTCGTGTCTGTCTGGGATTCGATATCAAGCCTCACGCGCAGAACATCTCCGCGCGACCACCTGCCTTTGTGCTTCTGCTCGATGGGCAGTAAGCTCTTTCTTATCGTGTAGCCGCTTGAGAACGGTTCTTTTGTCGGTATCGCGGCAATGCTCTGGATTGTTGCCCATGGCTTCCCCGTTCCCTGGTGCGCGATGGCAAGCTCGGTCTTTTTTTGCGGCCAGCCGAAGATTACGCCTGAGCCTTCGGCGGCAGTCTTCCAGTTGACGCTTTTTGTGTTGGCGTCAAGTGTGCCTGACGAAATCCCCGTGACCGGTGCGGACTCAAATTTTTTCGAGAATTTTTCCATGGCAAGAACACCCCACGCATTTGCTGTGGTCGTGTTCCATGCACCGTGATGCTGCCTCCCCATTGCGCCACGAACCAGCCTCGGCATATCCTCGTTCCACTGGTCATGATCGAGAAAAGTCAAAACGGTCTTGACTGCATTCACGTCTCCGGAAATCATGAGCCACCACAAGTAGTCCGATTTTTCAGTTGAGAATCCCATTGTGGTGCCCTGGAAGTTCAGGCGTGAACGAATGATCTGCTCTGCTTCCTTCATCCTTGCGTCGCGTTCCGGCATGTTCTGTCCGCGCATCAAAACGTTCATCCAGTCAAGAACGGCGGACGTTGGCCAGAGGTTCGGTTCGAGAGTAATGGAGCCCAGGAGCCTCGGCTCTGCTTTGTTATAGCGGGAAAGTGCTTCGAGTGCAGCCAGCTTCCTGATCGAAACGTCCGCAGTCGGAATCGAGGACCAACGCACGACTTTGCCTTCAATGAATCCGCGCAAACCCGTGAGCAATCTGTTTTTTAAGTCAGCCGGAATCTCCCAGCCTGCTTCGTTCGATACGGAAAGTACGTACGCGGTGAGTGTGTCGCTGCCGACTGAACAGGTGGGGAAGTATTTCACCAGGCCGTCCGGATCGAGATACGCGGGGAGGTCTGCGGTCACGCTTTTCCAAAGCGATACGTCGCGCAGGGCAATGGCGCGTGAAACTTTCTGCTCCATACAGGTATAGGGGTAGTTTTTCATATACCATGTCACCCCGCCCATTCCGTTCGCAAGCTTTTTCCGGAATGAGACATAGATACCGCCTTTGGCCGGGAATGCATCTTTCGGTTTTTCTATTGCAAGCGACTGGGGTTTTTCAATCTGTGTGATTGTTGCCTGCAAAACCTTCGGCTGAATCGTTTCTGCGATTTTTTGCGTAATCCTGAGTTTGTCGATTGCCGGGCCGTTTTTCTCTTTTGCAGCAACGCTCCAGACAACTGACTCGATATTCATCGGCACGGCCGCGTCCCAGAAAATCTCCCGCGCCTCTCCTGCTGCAAGCCTTTCGGTTTTCAGGTCCGGTTTGACTGAGGCATTTTTTACCGAGGCGGAAATCTCAACATCCATGCTCCGTTCCGAAGCGTTCCGTATCGTAAATCCTGCCCGGTATCGGTCTCCCTCCCGAAGTACCGGCGGCAAGCCCGAGAGAAGCATAAGATCCTGAGTTGTTCGAATAGATGTCTCCCCGCTTCCGAACAACCCTGCCTCGGCGTTCGCAACAGCAACAATGCGGAAACTCGTGAGCGAGTCATTGAGAGGAATTTCAACTGATGCTTCGCCGTTGTCGTTCAGCTTTACGCGGCTCTTCCAGAGAAGCAGCGTATCGAACATTTCACGGGTGGTTGTTTTCCCCCCTCCTCCGCCCGCCGGATAGGCTTTCAGGCCGTAATGTCTTTTGCCGACAACCTGCATCTGTGCTGTAGCGGTGTGCACTTCGTACCCGCGGCGGCCCATCATGCCATCCAGGAGCTTCCAGCTTTTGTTCGGCATCAGCTCCAGGAGCCCTTCATCCACTGCGGCGACGGCCAGCTCGGTGTTCTTCGGAGGCCACGGATTGTTCTTGTCGCGGGTGCGCACTTTGATCCTGACCTTTGCTTTGTCGCGAGTATGGCAGACTTGTTTTTCCGGCGTCAGAAAGACTCTCAGCTCATGCGACCGCCAGCCAACGTTGACCTCCGCTATCCCGAGCTTATACGCGGGCCTGCCGAGGTCCACCAATGCAGTCGGCTTTGGCTCACCAAGCCGGCCGCGGACGCACAACACTGATACGAACACATTTGGCGCGTAGTTTCCCTTCATCGGCACGTCAATGACCGGCATCTTTCCCGAGAGCTTTTTGATGGTGGCTTCCATCACGCCCTCGCGCTCCACTGTTACGAGAGCGGTTGCTTCGCGGAACGGCATTCTGACCTGAAACCGCGCTGTTTCACCCGGCTCGTACTGCTTCTGCTCGGGCAACAAATCGATCCGGTCATTGTCCGTAACGTCGAACCACCACTCGCTTTTGTCCGCAATCCAGATGTCGCGATTGGCTATTGATTCATTGCCGTTGCTGTCTATTGTGCGCGACTGGATAATAACGTTCCCGGACACCGGAGAGCTGGAGTCGCAGATGAGCAGTCCTTTCGCATCCGTCCTGCCTTCACATATCTGCTTGATTTTTTTTATTTCTGTGGAATGTTCATACGCGTAAAAACCCCCGATCAGCCGTTTGCGGTGAGAATAGGTCTCCCGTTTAAACAGATCTGCAGTCACGCTCTGGTTCGCTTTTGGTTTACCGGCAAGATCGAGAACAAGCACTTGAAATTTAAAGGAATCTTTCGATGAAACCCAGGAATCCTGCTTGATTCCGATGAGCGCGTCTGAAGGCCACAGCGGAATGCGTGAAGATACGGTTTGCACTTCGCCATTCGGATCCCGGAATTCCATCTCGGCCAGCATCTCCTGCGGAGTTACCGTTTTGGGTAAATCTTTAATCGTTGTTCGGACCGAACCGTTTGCATCAAGCGTAAGCTCACTGCTTCTGGTTTCGGAACGTTTTATTTTTTTCCCTGCGCGCGAAGGCCCTTCTTCATCCTCTTCGCCAGACTCTTCATCAGACCGTTCACCTCGTCTTACGATTCCTTCCTTGACCCTGCCGTTGGAAAACACAAAATCATCGTACTGACTGAAATTTGTCTGCCTGGGAGCAATTGTGGTTCTGAGTTTTACCGATGCGCCTGAAGCTCCTCCACCTGAGAGATACTTCACGAACAGGTCAAGGGTCGTTTCTCGTGCATTCACGAGCGGCTCCTTGGATGCCTGAATAATGCCTTTCATGAGCGGTACGCGAAATTCTTCTACGCGGAACGATCCGGATACCAAGCCGTCGGCTCTGAAATATTCCTCGTCGCCTTCTTCATATCCTCCGATGCTCGTCCGCTGCTTCTTTTTACTGGCGGTTTTTTTGAGCAGCGTAATGGTGTATGAACCAAGCTTGGCATCCTTCGGAATTTTCCAGGAAGATTCGGCAACCCCGTTCTGGCCCCAAGTCAATGGAAACTCGTAGCGCTGATCGCTTCCCTGATGCTGAATCACGACGGTTTTGGGCAAATCCTTCACAAACGAGAAACCGGCGCCGGTATGTACCCGGACCAGATGCTTCATGGATATGGTTTCACCGGCGCGCAGCAGGCTCCGGTCGGTGATGGTGTGAGCAATGACCGGTCCGCGGTATTCCGCCTGAGGGAGATTGAACCGCCAGGATTCGATTCCCTGATTCCAGGCTGATCGCACGAAGGTCATGTCATCTGCTGTCCGCGCGAACACGTAATAGCCGCCCTCGGAGTACTGTTTACAGCGCGGCAGCTTGTGTTCTTGCTGTAGTTGCTTATTGATAAAGGCGATTCCCTGTTCATCGGTCCTTCCTTCCCAATGGACGTTTCCTTGGCAGTCTCGTATTGAAACAGCTGCCTCGTTCACTGGTTCGGACTTGTCAAGCGTGGTCACCCAGACAACCGAGGATTCGCGCCCCTGCTTAAAATGGGCGGCAAGGTTCGTTACCAGAGCCGCAGTCGGTACAAAGTAGGGAAGGGATTCACCGTGAAGCGATTCTCCGAGAATCATGCTTTCAAGTTCCACCACATAAAACCCGGGTTCCTGCAGCGGAATTCCGATGACTTCAAACGCCTTGGCCCCGTTCGGTTTCGGCATACTGAACGTGCGTACGATCTTTTCTTCCCGTGTCCCCGAAAAAACCGACTTCTTTGAATCAGCTTCGGCAACCCGATTCAGCCACAGTATAACGTCTGACTCTGACGCGAAGTTTTTGATTTTGCCGATGACGCGGCCTGAAAGCGTTCCTTTAATGGTACCAAGCACGGTGTCCGCAGTTTTTTCCGTTGTACTCTTTGCGTCTGACAGGTCAAGCGCCTTCATTTTTAATTCAGCCTCTATATTTCTCACTGTTGCCGGCAGCACGGGATCCGCTCGCTCAATAATTCCAAAGCGGGAAGTAAACTTGGCGAGCGGGGGATAGTCAGCGGTTTTGACTGCGAGCGGATATTTATCGCTGTTCGAGAGGAGGCGTCCTGCATCATCCCGCACATTTTTCGGCAGGTTTATCAGAAACGACGAAAACGGCGGAAAGGGGCCGGAGAAGCGCACTCCCTGAACGTATTCTGGCAGTTTTGCAGAAACTCCATTTTCATTGTCCTGCAAAACCGGTTTGTATGTTCCACTAGGCCCCTGTAGGGTAATCGCTTGGGCATATTCCCGCGCTACCGGGGAGGAAAACTGAAGAGAAAACGGAAGAAATGGAATACAGTCAGCATCCACATTCTCACGATCACAGTAAAATGCTGCTTTAAATGGATCGCGCACCTTAAACGAGAGTTTTTGCTCACTGGACGTCGCTACGCCGGTTTTAGATTCAATGCCTTTGCCCCAGACGAGGGTGACTTTTGCACTGCTCGGAAAATTCTGTTTGCACTGAACAATCAGCAAAGAATCTTCACCGACGCCGTCCCGCGATATGCCGAAACGATAGTACTCTCCCTGTGATTTCAATAGTCGTTCACGATCTGCACCTTTCAGGACCTTCAGGCCGACCTGCTCACGGAGACCTTCCACAGAACAGTACGCGTGATTGAGAACCGTCTCTTCCTTCGCTTCTGCGTCAAGCGCAAGAATGAACGCCTGCTCTTCATCGATGTCCCTGCCTTCATACGGCTGAGATCGTATGATTGAAGGACCTCCAGTATTGAAAAAAAACTTTTTTTGACCGCTCATCTTGCTGCCGGCAAGCGTTTTCAGATCCGACTTGATCTCGAAATCGCAGCGTATCCCGGCAGGCAGATCACGTTCAAAATCATACACCCAGTTTCTGCCATCCACCCACCTGCCCCTGCCCTTTTCCGGGCATGTTATTTCAAAAGGCTGTACAAGATTGGGATCTGAAAACGGAACCATTTGTTCTAAAAAACGGGCGGTTACTTGCCGGACTTTTTTTATCTCTCCCTGCGGAGAAAAAAGGGACACCGTCTGTTCCGACGCGTAGCCGTGGGTGGACAATAGAATGATGATTGCACAACCAAATCCCAGCTGACCTTCCCCCGGAAAACAGTACCACTCAGAGAGTCGGACCTATGGTAACAT
>CAZPGZ010000020.1:0-7183 GCA_964586075.1 uncultured Nitrospiraceae bacterium
CAAAACCTGAAAAGTCCGACTCTACACCTGGTACAATAACTGGGGGAAGGTCATTTAAGGAAAAGCTGAAAGAGGTGCCGCTGGCCGAGCAGGCGAGCCTGACCGTGCTGGACCGCAACCTGACCGTTCTCTACCGGTACCCGGAAACGGAAAAATGGTCCGGTGCTAGTATGTCGGATTCAGCGGTCACCAGGGCAATCGAGACACAGGCCCGGGATGAGGGAGTTGTCACCGTAACCGGGAAGGACGGCGTCGCGCGGATATGGGCATTTACCCTGGTGGCGGGCACGGACAAAGGTCTGCATGTCATATACGCCATTTCCCGCGCAACGGTTTCTGCTGATATCAACCGCAGACTGGTCAGAAATCTGGCAATCCTCGTTATTTTATTGGGCATGGCATGCGTCATTGCGTGGTATGGCGGAGACTATTTCATCATGCGCCGCGTGAGAAAACTGATCGGGGCTGCGGACGTCATTTCGCGGGGGGACCTGAGCATACGGGTGGACATGGGGGGCGGTAAACGAGATGAAATCGGCCAGTTGGGTGACAGCTTTAACCGCATGGCCGCCGCGCTTGAATATCAGAAGGAAGAGCGCAGACAGTCTGAAATAAATTATCAGCTCCTTTTCGAAGAGTCGAAAGACGCGATTTTTGTGAGCTCGCTGGAAGGAAAATATTTGGATGTAAATCCTGCGGCGGTGGAGTTGCTCGGCTATTCGTCAAAAGACGAAGTTCTGGCGCTGAATACAGCCAGAGACGTTTTTACCAATCCTGAAGATAGATGCAAATACGTGGCGCTGCTCAAAGAAAACGGATTTGTAAAGGATTTTGAAGTAACGCTGAAAAGGAAAGACGGCAAAAGGCTGACGGTGCTGTCGACTTCTACCGCAATACGGAATAAAACAGGCGATATTGTTGCGTATCGCGGCATCGTTCATGACATTACAGAGCGAAAGCAGGCGGAAAAGTCGCTGGAGGAAAGCGCAAAAAGGCTGAAACTGACACTCGATGCCGCCCATGTTGTCGCCTGGGAGATCAATGTTGACGGCACCCATACTGAAACCGGCCCTGTGCATGAGCTCTTCGGAAGACCGGAAGGATTTTACCATCCGGGCGTTTCCGATCTCTTTCAAAGCATCCATCCGGAGGACCGGGAAGGTGTGATAGCAACGGTACAATCAGCCCTGCGCGGTGAACAGGAGTACCGGGTGCAATTTCGCGTCCCGCAGGCGGACGGACGCATGAGATGGGTCGAGGCCAATGGGACGCTTATGCGGGATGAGCGGGGAAAGCCATCGCGGATTCTCAGCATCGCGCGCAATATCACCGAGCGAAAACAGACCGAGCAGATATTGCGCGAATCCGAGAACAGGACCAGGCTTATTGTGGAATCGCTTGCAATCGGAGTGTATTACTATCGTCTGGAAAACGATGACCGTCTGGTGTTCAACGGTGGTAATTCGGCTGCCGACAGGATTATCGGTGTGGATCACCGGATTTTTATCGGCAAGACCATAGAAGAAGCGTTCCCCCCCCTGCAAGAGACTGAATTACCACGGCGATACCGTGATGCGGCCGCCTTCGGAATTCCGTGGCATACAGAAAATCTGGTCTACGATGACGGCCGTATCCAGGGCATATTCGAGGTGCATGCGTTTCAGACATCACCCAACAATATGATTGCCGCTTTCACGGATATATCGGAGCGCAAGCGAGCCGAAGAGAAGCTGCGGACCACGCTGCAGCGGTTTTACGCAATCCTCGCAAATATGTATAACAGCATTTTACTCGTGACGAATGAAGGGAGAATAGAATTTGCCAACCAGGCATTCTGTGATTTGTACCGTTTGAAAGAACGGCCGGAGATGCTGACCGAGCTTACTTCTCAGGAAATAATCGATAAAATCAAAAGAAGATATCTGCACCCCGACGAAGCAGGCATCAGAATTCTGGAAATCGTCGCCGAAGGGAAACCGGTACGGAGCGAGGAAGTGCAGATGCAGGACGACCAGACTCACCTGCGGGATTTTATTCCCATATCCGTGAACGGAAAACCCTTTGGACGACTGTGGCACCAGGTCGACATTACCAGACAGAAACAGGCTACGGAAGCTTTGCGGGTGAGTGAAGAGCGCTTCAAACGGCTGGTACAGCATTCCAACGACATTGTCACGCTGGTGGACGCGAACGGCATTCAAACCTCGATCAGCGGCCCCGTGGAGAGGATCACGGGATACAAGCCGGAAGAACTGATCGGGACCAGTTGTTTTGGCTTGTTACATCCCGATGACCTGCAGCCGGCAAAAAAGAGTTTTTTCGAGGCTCTCGTACATCCAGGCCTCGCCCGCAGGCTTGAAACCCGTTACCGGCACAAAAAGGGACATTGGATCACTTTGGAAATTGTAGGGAGCAACCTGCTTCACGATCCGGTCGTGAAGGCCGTAGTGCTGAACACCCGCGACATCACGGAGAGAAACAAACTTCAGGAGCAGCTGCGGCAGGCCATGAAGATGGAAGCAGTCGGTCGTTTGGCAGGCGGGATTGCCCACGATTTCAATAATCTCCTTACGATTATTATCGGGAATCTGGAGCTGGCCAAGAGAGGCCTCAATCCGCTCGACCCTCTTGCTCAACATCTGAACGAAGTGAACAATGCGGCCGCTAGCGCGGCATCGTTGACCCGCCAGCTCCTTGCGTTTTCGCGCAAGCAGATCATCGAGCCGAAGGTGCTGCGGCTGAATGATCTTATCGAAAACCTCTATAAGATGCTGGTCCGCATTGTCGGCGAGGACATTGAGCTGCTGACCTCTCTCGGGAAAGAACCCGGCTCAGTCAAGGTCGACCCGGGGCAGTTCGAACAGGTCCTGGTAAACCTTGTGGTGAATGCCCGGGACGCCATGCCGGACGGCGGCAAGCTCATGATCGAGACGGCCAACGTGGACCTTGACGAAAGCTACTGCACCTACCATCCGCAGGCGCGTCCCGGAAAGTTCGTTCTGCTGGCCGTAAGCGACACGGGGTCGGGCATGAGCGATGAGGTGAAAGAGCATATTTTCGAACTGTTCTTCACGACCAAAGACCAGGGACGGGGGACAGGACTTGGTCTTGCCATGATCTTCGGGCTGGTCCAGCAGGCCGAAGGCTCTATTGAAGTGTATTCCGAGATAGGGCATGGTACGACGTTTAAAATCTATCTGCCGAGATTTGCAGAACAGGCCGAGAAGCTTTCCCGGGACGAACCCGCACTGGACCTGCCCGCGGGCAATGAGACAGTACTGCTTGTCGAGGATGAGGCGAGCGTGCGCCAGGTGGCGCTGATGATCCTGAAGGAACTGGGATACAAAGTGCTCTCCGCGCCGAACGGCGGCGAGGCGTTCATGCTCGCGGAAAAACACGCCGGGCGGATCGATCTTTTGATGACTGATGTGGTGATGCCGGGAATGAACGGCAGGGATCTGGCGGAACGGCTGCTCGGACTTCATCCGGAGATGAAGGTATTGTTCACCTCAGGGTACACGGCGGACGTGGTTGTCCATCACGGCGTGCTCGAAAAAAATCTGAATTTTATCGGCAAACCATACACTCCCCAAAGCCTTGCCAGAAAAATGCGGGAAGTCCTCGACACGGAACCTCGCTGACAGTCTTCGGCAACCGGATTCTCCTGTCAAACCTTGCGGTAGAATATTTTTGGCTTCCCGCGACTGCACTCCCCATGCCTTCAAGAGCGGCACCAGTCAGCCTGCGCGCGGCGTATCGTTGTAAACATCTGTATTGACAGGAAGCATTACAGTGGGTAGACTACAGTCCTGTGTTTACGATAAGGAAACGTTGATCGGACATTGCATGATCGGAGGCGAGGCGGTATGGCAAGCGTGTATGTGCAGTTATATGATCAGCGCATTGTGAAACCTATCTGGATTCTTCACCTTGTGCTGGCTGTATTGTATTTCGTGTACGGGAATTGGGACATTGGCTGTTTTTTGATGATTATGTGGTTCCTGTTGATGCTTGTATCAAAAGCATTGAAGGCGGAACCTCCCAAGATAGAATTGCCGCAGGATAAAGCCCCTTCATCAACGGACGCAGTTATCGTACCGCATGGACTGAACCATGCTGATTCCTTTATGATCACCCGGGCCAATTTCAGAATTACGCGTCTTTTGGGTCTGACCGTAACTGTTCTGGCTTGGCATTTCGGGTTCCAATGGTATATTGCGGTAATTCTCGGAATCATAAGCATGTTTCTCTCTAAAGCGATGTTCTTGGTTTACGCGACAGCGCTTTTCCGAAAGAAGCTGAGAGAAATTATGAGTACGGCTGAAGCGCCAAAAACGGAATAACCACGCGGGGCACATATACTGACACAAAAGCGTGTGTGTATTCAGGGCATATGGATTATTTTCTGGCAGGAAGTTTCCTCATTTCCCAGGGAGCCACCCCGCCGTCTTGCATTGCGAACAGGGGATGGGCCTCCGGCTCGCGGATGCGCAGTATTGCCCGGTACTGTGTTCTGTCCCGCACCCGCAGCTTTTTTTTAAGATGCCTCCATTCATACGCTAGCTGGCCGCGTGTCTCCGGTATCGCAGCGCATTTTCTTTTGCGGCCGATTTTTTTCCGCTGAAAGCTGTAGCTCCGCCGCAGTGATTCATCATACACAACCTGCAGGTAGTGCGCGATTGCGGCGCCGGGGTCCGTCTGCTGTTGAAAACGGAGGAGCTGCGGATGATGGCGGTACCCCCGCGTTTCTCCTTTCAGGACCTTCTGTGCCAGGAGCGCTTCACGCCAGAGAGCCACCAATCCTTTTGTGTCAAGATATTTCGGGTGTATTGTCCAGAGTCGCATGATTTTCGCCGGGCAGTGTGATGGTTACGCCCCCCGCCGGCATCCACAAGATGATTATAGCCGCTGAGATGGCAAACGGCAATGGCGTACAATATTCTCAAGGGTTCATCGCGCTGATCGCGCAATATTGTGTTTCGCCTGGATTGCAGGTATAATAAACACTACGGTGTGTTCGCGCGCCGGGCAGCAGCAAAGTGAATGAATATTTTTGTACAGAAGAGGGCATTATGCTTGAACGACTTCAAAAAATCATATCTGCCGCGGGAATAACGTCGCGCCGGGCCGCTGAGGAACTTATCGCAGAGGGCAGGGTGAAGGTGAACGGCAAGCTCGTGACCGAGCTCGGCACGAAGGCTGATGCGTCAAAAGACCATATCAAGGTGGACGGCAAACTGATCAACCCCAGACAGCCGCTGACCTATATTATGCTGAACAAACCGGCTGGTTTTATGACGACCATGTCGGACCCTGAAGGGCGTCCCACCGTGCAAGACCTCCTGCAGGGCGTAAAAGTCAGGGTGTACCCCGTCGGGCGACTTGATTACAATACCGAGGGACTTTTGCTCATGACGAACGACGGGGACTTCGCGCACTTGATCACGCATCCGAAGCATGAGTTTCCAAAAACCTATCTGGCGAAGGTAAAAGGCGTGGTTGATGAAAAGGCCTTGCAGGAACTTGAGCAGGGCGTCTATCTTGATGACGGCAAAACCGCTCCTGCGAAAATCAAAAAGATCAGAAAGGAAGAGGCGAACTCGTGGCTGGAGATCACTATTCACGAAGGCAGAAAGCGGCAGGTCAGGCGCATGTTCGATCGTGTCGGCCACTCGGTGATAAAGCTTAAACGGGTCCGAACGGGAACGCTCACGCTCGGTGATCTGCAGGAAGGCTCATATCGCCATCTGACGACGGACGAGGTCAGCGCACTAAAAGACCTGTCAGGCAAAGCTGATGCCGGAAGAGAACGGCCCCGGCCCTCTGTGCAGCCCGGCTATCATAAAACGGAGACAAAAATTCCAGACCGGAAAAAAGCACATAAAGGCAGGACACCGGACCTGAGGCCGGGCCGCACCACGGCAAAGAGGGAAGAAGAACGAAAAGGGTACGGATTTGGAAAGCCTGGAAAACAGGGAATGCATAAAGCGCCGGGGCGGGCGGGAAAGCCTGGAGAAGGAATGATTCAGAGCACCAGCGCGCGAAGAGATGCAGGCAGCAGAGGAACGGAGTCCCGTGCAAAGCGAAGCTTTTCCAATAAAGGGCGGCGAAGGACGGCAGGCAAAGGCGTTACCATGCGATAGAGGGCTGGTTCAAAAAGACGTTTGACGGCATGAAATATCTTTGTGCGCAGGTTATTATTCATGGTTTTGTTCAGGGCGTCGCTTTCCGGGCGAGCACGCGCTACCAGGCAGAACGGCTTGGCCTCGGTGGATGGGTGCGAAATCTTCCGGACGGCACTGTAGAAGCGTTTTTCGAGGGAGAAGAGAAAAAAGTAGAAGAAGCCATTGCGTGGTGCCGGACGGGGCCGCGCGGTGCGCACGTGACCTCGGTCGAAATCAACCGGAGACAATCACAAGGAGAGCATCACCATTTTGATATCCGCTATGACCTATAGGCTGTTGTTCTTCGGGTTCGCGATGCTTGTGCTTGTCAGTTCATGCAAGGCCGATAAGCCGGTGGAACAGAAGAAACCCGCGCCTGCCGTGATTCTGAAACCGAAGCCGCTTTTGCTGAGTTCTGAACAGCGCCGCGAACTTAACTTTTCCGCTGATATCATCGAAAGTGTTGAACGGGAGGCCGGCGTCCGGGCGGAGCCTTTTTTTTCGACCGTGGCGCTGCAGTCCGAAAATCTAAAAGGCGGGACAGGGCTGGAGGGCAAAAAGCTGACAGGCTTCAGCGTCAGGACAACAGCCTCCGGTGACCTTATCGATTCACTTCGCTCCCCCCTGCGGGCAAAAGGGTATCTTATTTTTAAGAGTCAAAAGGGATATGGTTCGCTCCCGGACATTGTGAGCGTCGTCAGAGGCAGCAATTCCTATGATATTTTAAAAATCCAGGGAACGGAAAGCGTGGGGCATCGTCTCGATACGAAGACGATCATTGCCTGGCTGAAGATGCAGCAAAAGGAAGCTTCATTTTCTATAACAGGCGCAGGTTCCGACTGGGTCGAGGCGAGGTTTATTAATCGTCCAAAGGATATATCCGCATTTGCAAAAAAGGTCGGGGAATTTGCACCGGACGTCCTGGCACACGACACGAGGACGGTGGAAAAGCTTGCCGAGTGGATGAAGAAGACAAATGGCTTCTACCTGAACTGGGATTAAGCGGGCATCCATCAGGT
>CAZPGZ010000020.1:7283-60074 GCA_964586075.1 uncultured Nitrospiraceae bacterium
TGAAGAAGACAAATGGCTTCTACCTGAACTGGGATTAAGCGGGCATCCATCAGGTTTTTCCGGAATCTGTCAGCACAGCATAATGACTGACGAGAAGGGGATCCGAATGTCCGAACCGGTTCGATTTCCATGACCATGAACCAGAACACGCGGCAAAACATAGCAGCAGTGCACATATGAACCGGTCATACCGTACGACCCGTTGAATCAGCCTGTGGAGAGGGCCGTTCTTCGGTGTTTCGACGGTACCCTCATCCTCATGAAAACGGCACTGAACATTATTATTGGAATTATCCTGCTGAGTGTTGTTTTCTCCCTTGTCCTGGTCTATACCAACACCCATCCGCCGAAATATCCCCTGTTCATTCCCCCCTCGGAATATCATGCTGACTACGAGACCGTGTCCTTTTCGTCCGAGGACGGGATCCTGTTGCGGGGCTGGCTGGTCAAACCGCCGCGACCGGCCGCACGTTTTCCGGCAATCATTATCTGCCACGGCGTGGGAGCGAACAAATCTGATTTTACCGAACTCGCGGCAGCCCTTTCCCGGCGAGGATATGCTGTGCTCCTGTTTGACTTTCGCGCACACGGAGAGAGCGGCGGCAGCCGGAGTTCGCTCGGTTATCATGAACAGCAGGATATCACCGCAGCACTTGCTTTCCTCAAAACCAGGCAGGAAATCAATGCAAACCGCATCGGCATATACGGATTTTCCATGGGTGCTTCTTCGGCGATACTTGCCGCGGCAAAGACCAGGGCATTCTCCGCACTCATAGCGGACAGCGCATTTACAAGCCTGCGCGACCAGGCGCGGGACGCCATCAACGGTTTTTACCACCTGCCTGCGTTCCCATTTTTGTATCTCGCTGTTTTCGGCTATGAAGTGTATTTTCAGGTGCGCATCGATCAGATTTCACCCGTGAGCGTGATAACGGAGATCGCCCCAGCGCCCGTGCTCATCATAGCAGGTGAGATGGATATGCTTATTCCGGCGGACAACGGCAGGAAATTGTATGCGGCCGCGCGTGAACCGAAGGAGTTTTGGCTTGTTCCAGGCGCCGACCATGGCGCTACGCTGTCGGCGGCAGGGGCTGTTGAGTATGAAAAAAGAGTCGGAGATTTTTTCGACAAATATTTGCAGTGAAATCGGTCTTCAGTGCGGCATCGGAAGGCATGCGGTTTTGATTTTGACACGAAGTGGCTTTTGAGGTAAGGTACGGGCATGAATATCCTCGGCATCGAAACATCAACCAAGACGGGCGGTGTAGCCGTTGTTTCCGAACAGGGTGTTGTGGCGCAATATACGTTAAACATCGAAGTGACGCACTCCGAACGGCTGATGGCAACCGTGGACCGCGTGTTGGGCGACACCCGTATGAACATATCCCAGCTCGATGGCTTTGCGGTTGCAATCGGCCCGGGGTCGTTCACCGGCCTCCGGATAGGCATTTCCACGGTCAAAGGGCTTGCGTTCGCAACCGGCAAACCCGTGGCTGCCGTGCCCACGCTGAAAGCGCTTGCATGGAACCTTCCGCATGCGGCATACCCCGTCTGTCCGCTGCTTGATGCCCGCAAGCATGAAGTCTATGCCGCTCTCTATGCTTTTGACGGATCTGCGCTCAAACAGGTGCTGTCCGAAAGGGTGGTGCCGTTTTCCCGGCTTGCAGAGCAGCTCAACGGCAGGACGATATTTACCGGGGAAGCGTCCTGTCTTTTTCGAAAAGAGATACAGCAGACGTTCGGCGATGCAGCATTATTCGCGCCGCTCTCCGCACTAATTCCCTCTGCCGCTTCGGTGGCTGAAATCGGCATGAACATGATTAAAAACGGCGAACAAGTCGATCCGGACAGCCTGGTCCCGATGTATATACGCAGGCCCGAGGCGGAAGTAGCATGGGAAAAAAAACAAACATTACGGTGACCTTTATGCGGAAGGAGGATGTTGACCAGGTTCTTGCCATTGAACATGCCTCATTCAGCATGCCCTGGTCAAAAAACCTTTTTCTCTCCGAGTTCAGGAGCCCCGATGTTTCCACGCTGATGGTGGCGCTTGCAGACGGACCGGAACGGACCGTGGTGGGCTATCTGGTATTCTGGCTTGTGCAGGATGAAATGCATATCCTGAATCTTGCTGTCGCACCGGGATTCAGAAGGAGCAGGATTGCCAGGAAAATGGTGCTTGCAGGGCTCAAACATGCCTTTCAAAAAGGCGCCCGGCGCGCTTTTCTTGAAGTTAGGTTTTCAAATACCGCGGCCCAGAAGCTCTACTCCAACCTCGGCTTTGCCGGCACTTCATTACGGAGAGAATATTACGATAATCCAATGGAGGACGCTGTAATCATGACGCTTGGGCAGGGGGCCTTCATACAGAGTGTTGCGAACGAATGAAACAGGGATAATTTTTTGTAGACGGCATATCGAGGCGGTAGCAGGGCGCGCTGCTCCAGAATATAAGCCGGTTCTCTTCTTTTGTCGGCATGATGGATCTATGAACTTGCCGATAGGAAAACTCAAATAACTATTTGATTAATAAGATTTATTCTCTCTTGCCTTTTTTGGAGGAATGTGTTAACCTAATTTTAATTATTAATATAACGGAACAGAGCTGCTTTTTTCTAAACCTTCTCATCGAGATCAAACCCTAAAGGAGGGCTGAATTATGAATGTGGAGGCAGTTGAAGAGGCACTTGTAGCAAGGCTCAGGATGGAGAACCAGGAGTATCAAAAGTGGGAGAAAGAACATACTCAGCTTGAAAATACCCTGTTGACCTTTGAGACTCACCGCTACCTCACTCCTGAGGAAGAGTTGGAAAGAAAACGGGTCCAGAAACTGAAGCTGGCCGCAAAAGACAGAATGATGGATATAATCAGGCGCTCCAAGGCAGGACAAGCCTGATAACGTGACGGCAGGGTGAACCAGACCTTGCCTTTTGTATTTTATTGCATGGTGAAATGCAAAATCCCTCTTTACCATGAAGAGTAAAGGGGGATTTTTTTATTGACTCGATTCCAGTATCTATGTTAAAAATAATGATAATCAGCCGTGTACAGGCCATTCTGAAACATTTTGTGGTGCTCTATCGCAGATACTTGAAAATCTGCCGGGGCGGTTCACGCCGCTTTTTTGCACTGCAGCACGGTTTTTTAGTGTTCTATGAGGAGGAACTGGTTTCATGAAGAGCGATCGGATTAAAAAAGGCGTGGAACGCGCGCCGCACAGGGCTCTCCTGCTTTCCTCGGGCATGACCCGGGATGAGCTTGATAAACCCATGATCGGTGTTGCTACAAGTTTCACCGATCTTATTCCCGGACACAACACGATGCGCGACCTGGAGCGATTTATAGAAAAAGGCGTGCATGCAGGAGGAGGCTGGCCGTTTTTCTTCGGCATCCCCGGTGTCTGCGACGGCATTGTGATGGGGCATGTCGGCATGCATTATTCTCTGGCGTCGCGTGAACTGATTGCCGATATGATAGAGTCCGTTGCGCTGGGGCATGCTTTTGACGGCCTTATACTGCTCACGAACTGCGATAAAATCACGCCCGGCATGCTTATGGCGGCGGCCAGAATCAACATTCCGACCGTTGTTGTCACCGCCGGACCTATGCTTGCAGGCAATTATCGCGGTGAACGGGTGCATCTCATCAGCGCGTTCGAGGCTGTTGGCAAAGTGCAGAGCGGAGAAATGTCCGAAGCGGATCTTGCTGAACTCGAAACCTGCGTCTGCCCGGGCTCCGGATCGTGCCAGGGGATGTATACGGCCAATACCATGGCGTGCGTTACCGAAACGCTCGGCATGAGCCTGGCGGGTTCAGCAACAGCCCTGGCCGTGTCCTCCGAAAAGCGGCGGATCGCCTTCGAAAGCGGCAAACGGGTTGTTTCGCTCGTACGGGAAGGGGTCACCCCCCGTTCAATCATGACAAAAAACGCATTTGAGAATGCCATCCGCATTGATATGGCGCTGGGCGGGTCGACGAACACGACGCTGCATATTCCCGCCATCGCGCATGATGCCGGAATAGAGCTCTCGCTGGAGACGTTCGACGGCATCAGCCGCCAGACGCCTCATGTGTGCAGCATGATTCCGGGAGGGCGCCATTATCTTGAGGATCTTGACGCGGCGGGCGGTATTCCGGCAGTGCTCTCACGGTTTGCGTCCGTGCTCAAGGATTCGCCGACCGTAAGCGGAAAATCCATCCTTGAGATCGCAAAAGCGGGCAAGGTAAGAAATGACGATGTTATCCGTCCGCTTGATAAGGCTTACCATAAAGAAGGCGGCATTGCCGTACTCACCGGCAATCTTGCACCGAATGGATCGGTCGTGAAGCAGACCGCCATGAGCGAGAAGATGGCCTACTTTGAAGGCACGGCGGTTGTGTTCGATGCGGAAGATGATGCCATGGCCGCCATTCTTGCCGGCAAGATCAAACCGGGGCATGTTGTCGTGATCCGGTATGAAGGGCCGAAAGGGGGGCCGGGCATGCGCGAGATGCTTTCGCCCACCTCCGCCATCACCGGCATGGGGTTGAGCGAATCCGTCGCGCTTTTGACCGACGGCAGGTTCTCAGGAGGGACGCGCGGACCGTGCATCGGGCACATTTCTCCGGAGGCGGCCGAGGGCGGGCCCATCGCTCTTGTGCAGGATGGAGACAAAATAGTTCTCGATGTTCACAACCGCAGACTGGAATTGAAAATTTCCGACGAGGAAATGAAAAAACGGTTGGCGGCATGGAAACCCCGTGAGCCGAAAATAAAAAGCGGCTGGCTTTCCCGGTATGCAAAGCTGGTTACATCCGCCAATACCGGAGCTGTGCTGAAGTAAGAAAACAATTTTCACACATCTATTCTTTCATGCAGAATACTTCCTGTGATCACCGATATGGCGATCAGAAGAAGAATTATCCGAGCAGTTAGGAATGCTATGTCCGGCAAACAATTAAAAGGCGCCGAAATTTTTCTGGAGTGCCTGAAAAAAGAAAAAGTGGACACGCTCTTTTGTTATCCCGGGGGCGTTGTTCTTCCGATATTTGACGTGCTGTACGGTCAGAGGGATCTGCGCATCGTCCTTCCCCGGCATGAACAGGGCGGGGTGCACATGGCGGACGGCTATGCGCGTTCCACCGGCAAGGTGGGAGTCGCTCTGGTCACTTCCGGACCGGGTGCCACAAATGTGGTAACGGGGCTTGCCACCGCCCATATTGATTCCATTCCCATGGTCATGTTCACCGGCCAGGTTCCCACAGCGCTTATCGGCAATGACGCATTTCAAGAAGCGGACATCATCGGGATCACCCGCGCCTGTACCAAATACAACTTTCTGGTAAAGGATGTGAAAGACCTCGCCCAGACCATAAAAGAGGCGTTTTATATTGCCTCGACAGGACGGCCGGGGCCGGTGCTTATCGATCTTCCGAGAGACGTGGTCACGAATAAAACGGAGTTTTCTTATCCGAACAGCGTTGAGATCAGAAGCTATCATCCCACCATTGTCGGCAATAAGTGGCAGATTAAGCAGGCAGCGGAGGTCATTGTCAATGCCAGGAGGCCGGTGGTGTTTGCCGGCGGCGGCGTCATAAGTTCGAATGCCTCCGAAAGCGTCATCGAATTCGCAGAAACCACGAAAATTCCGGTTACGACATCGCTTATGGGGATGGGTGGTTTTCCCGGCACGCATCCGCTTTCACTCGGCATGCTGGGGATGCATGGAACCTATTATGCCAATATGGCCATCCATCATTCAGACCTAATTGTCGCCATCGGCACCCGGTTCGATGACCGCGTGACCGGGAGGGTGGAGGGGTTTGCACCCAATGCCAAGATAATCCATATTGACATTGATCCGACCTCGATCAGGAAAAATGTGAAGGTGGACGTTCCCATCGTGGGAGATGTCAAGCATGTAATGGCGGTGCTGAACAAAGAGATACTTGCCGCTAAAGAGCCGTGGGACGCCATCCGCAAAAGCTGGCTGAAGCAAATCGACGTCTGGCGCGCGGAGCGGCCTCTTTCGTATGAGCAGCGCGAGGACATTATCAAGCCCCAGTTCGTGGTGGAAAAGCTGTACGAAGTCACCGGCGGGGACGCCATCATTGCGACCGATGTCGGTCAGCACCAGATGTGGGCCGCCCAATTCTATAAGTTCGATAAACCGAGGACGCTGATTACGTCCGGCGGTCTCGGAACGATGGGGCTCGGGTTTCCGGCGGCAATCGGCGCCAAAGTCGCCTATCCGGACAAAACGGTATTCTGCCTCACCGGCGACGGCAGCGTCCAGATGAACATTCAGGAGCTTGCCACGGCAGTGGAATACAATATTCAGGTGAAAACAGCCGTGCTGAACAACCGATACCTCGGCATGGTGCGCCAGTGGCAGGATATGTTCTATTCCGGCCATTATTCTTCAAGCGATCTCGGCAATTCACCGGACTTCGTGAAGCTGGCGCAGGCATACGGCGCCGTCGGGCTGCGGGCGGAAAAACCTTCTGAAGTTGTTCCAGTGCTGAAGGAAGCGCTCAAGATCAAGCTCCCGGTATTCATGGATTTTGTGATCGATCGGTATGAAGATGTTTTCCCCATCGTGCCTCCGGGAGCAGCCATTAACGAGATGCGCTTCGGTGATGAAAAAAAGAAAGAAGAACGGCCGTTAAAAGCGGTGAAGTAGCGGTTCCGGTGCCGGTGCATGAAAAAACCGGCAAAAGAAAGATTGACGATGAAACACATCATATCCATACTGGTTGAAAATAAATTCGGGGTGCTCACGCGGATATCGGGGCTCTTCAGCGGAAGAGGGTTCAATATAGAGACCATTTCTTCCGGACAGACGCTCGATCCGGGAATTTCACAGATAACGATTGTGACGTCCGGAGATGAGTATATCTATGAGCAAATTATCAAACAGCTCAACAAGCTGATCGATGTCATCAAGGTCACCGATCTGGCGGACAAGGAATATGTGGAGCGGGAAATGTGCCTTGTCAAAGTGAATGCTCCGATGGAGCACCGCGCCGAGGCGCTCAGAATTGCCGACATTTTCCGCGGCCGGGTGGTTGACTCCTCTCAGAAAAGCTATACCTTCATGGTGACTGGGGATGAAAAGAAGATCGCCGCATTTATCGAACTTCTTCAGCCTATCGGGATTAAGGAAATTGTGCGTACGGGAAAAGTGGCGATCACTCGCGAATGATCCGCTCGTGGGCGGACGGTGAGATTTTTCGTTCGTGGTGCACGATCCGCCAATCCATAACTGTTTATTACTATCAGCGGTACAAAAAAGAGGAGGAATACCATGGTAAAGATGTACTATGACAAAGACTCGAATATTGACATCCTGAAAGGAAAGAAGATCGCCATTCTGGGATATGGTAGCCAGGGACATGCGCATGCGAACAACTTGAAGGAAAGCGGAATGGATGTGATTGTCGCGGAAGCAAAAGGGGCGAACTGGGACAAGGCCGTTGCCGCCGGTTTTCCGGTCATGACCGCCGCTGAAGCCGCGAAAAAAGCGGACATCATCATGATCCTGCTGCCGGATGAAATCCAGTCCGATGTCTATAAGAGCGAAATAGCGCCGAACATGAAGAAAGGGGTGTCCCTTGCGTTCGCCCATGGGTTCAACATTCATTTCGGGCAGATTGTTCCCCCGGCGGACGCCAGTGTATTTATGGTAGCGCCGAAGGGTCCCGGACATCTGGTCAGATCGGAATATACTAAAGGAAGCGGCGTCCCCTGTCTGATTGCAATACATCAGGACGCTTCCCAGAACACCAAGGATATTGCACTTGCCTATGCGACGGCCATCGGCGGCGGAAGGGCCGGCATCATTGAAACGACATTTAAAGAAGAGACCGAGACCGATCTTTTTGGCGAGCAGGCGGTTCTCTGCGGCGGGTTGACCGCACTTATCCAGGCAGGCTATGAAACACTTGTGGAAGCCGGTTATTCCCCGGAAATGGCCTACTTCGAATGCCTGCATGAAGTAAAGCTTATTGTGGACCTTATCTACGAAGGCGGCATCGCGAACATGCGATATTCTATCAGCAATACCGCACAGTATGGAGATCTGACGCGCGGTCCGAGAATTGTTACCGATCAAACCAAACAGGAAATGAAAAAAATATTAAAGGAAATCCAGAATGGAGAGTTCGCCCGGGAATGGATGCTTGAATGCAGGGCAAACAAACCTGTTTTCAGCGCGCTGACCAACAAAGGCAAAGCGCATTCCATAGAAGTAGTCGGCGCAAAGCTGCGGGCAATGATGCCGTGGCTCAAAAAAGACCTGCTGGTGGACAAGTCCAAGAACTAACGCGGTGTGGGCAATGGATGGCCCCGGGAAGCGGTTGCGGTCAGCATCGTATATGCCGCCGCTGCTTCTCCGTGCCGCCGCATCATTTCTCCCGCGCACCGACGAAAGGGCCCTTTGATGATGAAAAACTACGGCATCCCCATAGCTGCAGAGGGTTGGCCTTTTATCATACCGCTTGCGATCGTCACGATTCTGCTGTTTATCTTTGGCTGGAAAAATGCCGGGATCGTGATGATTGTGTTCACGGTTTTTGTTGTCTTTTTCTTTCGCGATCCGGAGCGGACCGTTCCCGATGGATCTGATCTGATTGTTTCTCCTGCGGACGGAAAAGTGATCGTGATCAAGGATATTTATGAACCGACGTACCTCAAGCAGGATGTAAAGCAAATCAGCATTTTCCTTTCGGTGTTCAATGTACATGTAAACCGCTCGCCGATTTCGGGGACAGTCGAGCTTGTGCAATATAACCCCGGAAAATTTCACGTTGCCTCGGTTGACAAAGCTTCGCTGGACAATGAGCAGACTGCGATGATCATCGCACAGGGGAAGCACAAAATACTGGTGAAACAGATCGCCGGGCTTATCGCACGGCGCATTGTGTGCTATGCAAAGCCTGGGGATGCGATCAAGACGGGCGAACGCTACGGACTTATCCGCTTCGGCTCGCGGGTTGATATTTTCCTCCCGAAAAACGCAGAAATCAAAGTTGCCCTTGGAGACAGAATCAAAGGGGCCCGGGACGTCATCGGGGTGCTGAAATGAGAAAAGGAATCTATATACTTCCCAACCTCATAACGCTGTTAAGCATGTTTTCAGGCTTTTATTCGATTGTGGCTTCCCTGAATTCCGATTATGAGCGCGCAGCATGGGCAATTCTGGTTGCCTCCATCTTTGACGTTTTGGACGGCTGGGTCGCCAGAATCACCCATACAGCCACGCGATTCGGCATTGAGATCGACTCGCTCTCCGATGTAATCTCCTTCGGGGTCGCCCCCGGCATTCTTGTGTATACGTGGTCGCTGTCATCCTTTGGACGAATCGGATGGCTTGGGTCGTTTTTTCTGGTCGCCTGTGCCGCACTCCGCCTTGCCCGGTTCAACGTCCAGATGGGCAGCACCGAAAAAAAGCATTTTACGGGTCTCCCTTCACCGGCAGCAGCCTTGATGGTTGTCACGACCGTTCTTGCCTATGACGAAATTATCGAGATTCTTATCAATTTCAAACTGGTGCAGCTGGCCGAGATGGCGGGCAAGGATTATTGGGTGCTGGCACTGACCTGTCTTGTGGCCGCCCTTATGGTAAGCAACATCACGTACCATGGCCTGAAAGAAGCGAATTTACGGGAACGGCGTCCGTTCGGTATTCTTGTCGCCATTGCCGTTTTTCTGGTGGTCGTGGCATACCATCCAGCCATTGTTCTCTTTCTGGTTCTGATCCTCTATGTCGCAACAGGCCTTGTGGAAGCGCTCTATAAGCTGGTGCGCCGGCAGAAGCCGGCTGTTCCCTAGTGTGGGCGACAACGGCCGCCGCGGATGATTCGATCCCGTAAACACACTCTGGCAAGTGTCTGAGGCTCCCCAGTCTTTAACACGACGTTTTCTTTCCGGATATTTTCATTGATGTACCTGAGGGTATTGGTACGGCATGCCGCGCATGCATGGAGGTCCTGATGAACCGCATAATCCAAATTTTTGATACGACACTTCGCGACGGCGAACAATCGCCGGGCGCAAGCATGAATACCGCGGAAAAAATCGAACTTGCCCGCCAGCTTGTGCGGCTCGGAGTTGATATCATCGAGGCGGGATTTCCCATTTCCAGCCCCGGTGATTTCGAAAGTGTACGAAAAATCGGTGCAGAGGTGGGGGATTCCGTAATCGTCTGCGGCCTGTCGCGCGCCATACCCAGGGACATTGAAGTTGCGGCGGATGCTCTGTCAACGGCAAAGCGCCCCCGCATTCATACGGGCATCGGGGTGTCCGACAATCATCTGAAATACAAGTTCCGGATCAGCCGCGAAGAGGCGCTTGATCTGGCGAAAAACGCCGTCAAACTCGCGCGTTCTTTTGTTGAAGATGTTGAATTTTATGCCGAGGACGCCGGTCGTTCCGACCCTCTTTTTCTGTACCGCATGATAGAAGTCGCAATCAAGGCAGGAGCAACCGTGGTGAATATCCCGGATACGACCGGATATACCTGCCCGGAGGAATTCGGAGCGCTTATACGCGGCCTTCGCGAAAATGTACCCGGTATCGACAAGATCACCATATCCGTTCACTGCCATAATGATCTTGGCATGGCAACGGCAAACGCCCTTGCCGGTGTTAAAAACGGCGTTGGACAAGTTGAGTGCACGGTGAACGGCATCGGGGAGCGCGCCGGAAACTGCGCGATGGAAGAAGTCGTCATGGCTTTGCGCCAGCGCAGCGAATATTTCGGCGCGGATACACGAATCAACACCAAGGAGATCATGCGCACCTCGCGGCTTGTGGCCTCGATTACCGGAATCGCGGTACAGCCCAATAAGGCCATTGTGGGGACGAACGCCTTCGCTCACTCATCGGGAATTCATCAGGACGGGGTGCTCAAAGAGCGCTCAACGTATGAAATCATTGATCCGGCGGATGTCGGCGTGGGGGGATCGTCCATCGTTCTTACCGCGCGTTCCGGCCGACACGCTCTCCGGCACCGTATTACTGAACTCGGATATGAGATGCCGGATGCCGATTTCGAAAAAGTGTACGAAGCTTTTCTTGCGGTTGCCGACAAAAAGAAGGAAGTGTATAACGAGGACATTGAAGCCATTATCTCCGATAAAACAAAACAGATGATTGAAATCTATGTTCTGAAGTCCTTGCACGCCGAAAGCGGCACGGGCACCACTCCCACGGCCACCGTCGAAATGGAAGTCGATGGGAAAACAATAAAACAGACCGAACAGGGTGATGGACCGGTTGATGCGGTTTACCGGACTATTGCAGCAATCACGAAGACGAAAAGCCAGCTTAATGCCTATCTGGTCAAGGGCATTACGGGTGGAACAGATGCTTTAGGCGAGGTAACGGTAAAAGTGGAAGAAGCGGGTAAACGGGTTGCCGGCCACGGCTCGGACACGGATATCATCGTGGCGAGCGCCAAGGCATATGTCAACGCACTGAATAAGCTCGAATACTGGAAAAAAGGAGGAGAGAAAGACGCTTGACGAGATTTTCTTAAAATTATTTTTCTCCGTCTGTTTGCCTATTCTCCTTTCGTTTGCTCTCCAAAAAATCCTGACATAAGCCCCCACGCGGGGCTTTTTTGTTTTCGACGGCCATTTCGGTTTTTCTCAGAAACCCTCTTGAGACCGCCATATGATTTTTGCAACGGTGTATCGGAAAGCGATCAATTTCCCTTCTAACTCTTAATAAAAAAGTGATGATGCCGATAAGTAACATACGCAGCAACGAGAGAAAAAACATACTCTGTCGGAGCGGAAACGCAGATGTTGTTTTAGTATTACTTAAGGAGTACGCAGATATTATCCGCACCTTACGGAAGTGATATATTTTAAAAAAAGCCGGAGGAAGAGCCCCTTATACGGTAACGCTATGACGGACTTTCTTAAAAAATTCAATCTGAGTGCCAAGATAGCGCTGCTGGGTGCAGTCAGTGTTCTTATTACTGTATGTGCTTTGGTCATTCTGGCAGTATGGCAAAGCAAACAATACAACAGCCTCGCACAGAGTAAGGTTGATGCATTGATAGACGCCGACCTGAACCATATTACTCTGGGGACATACTATCTTGTTCAAACCGAAAATGACGCGGTACAACAGCAACTCGATGCCGGCCTTCACGTCGCAAGGCATATCCTCGACAATACCGGCGCTGTCGACCTTTCACAAGAAACCGTAACGTGGCAGGCAGTTAATCAATTTACCAATAAACGCCGACTGATCCGGCTGCCCAAAATGTTCTTAGGCGATCGATGGCTCGGACAGAATACGGATCCAGCCGTAGAGACTGCTGTTGTTGATCAAGTCGTGCGTTTGGTCGGTGAGACGTCCACTGTTTTTCAGCGCATGAACAAGCAGGGAGACATGCTCCGCGTTGCAACAACGGTCAAGACTGCACAGGGAAAACGCGCGATAGGAACCTATATTCCCGCGGTGAATCCGGATGGCGCGCCAAACCCGGTGATCGCAGCTGTGCTTGCGGGCAAAACCTATCATGGACGCGCTTTTGTTGTCGATGCGTGGTACCTTACTGCGTATGAACCGATTACAGATAAGAACGGTATTATAGTGGGGATGCTGTATGTTGGAGTAAAACAGAAGTCTGTAGAATCACGCATACGAAAAGCCATTCTGCAGACAAAAGTCGGCAGGACCGGATATGTCTATGTTTTGGGCGGGAAAGGCGAGGACCGTGGCCGCTATATTATTTCGCAACGAGGGGAGCGGGACGGAGAAGACGTCTGGAAGGCCAGGGATGATGACGGCCGTTATGTGATACAGGACATCATTCGGAAAGCCACCGCGCTGCAGGCTGGTGAACTGGCCACAGTGCGATATCGCTGGAAAAACAGCACTGATGCAAAGTCCCAGTGGAAAATTGCCCGCATCACCTATTATGCGCCCTGGGACTGGATTATTGGATCCAGTGTAAATGAAGAGGAGCTTCAATCATATCAGAAGATACTGACAGACGGCAGACATCGAATGACCGGTACCATGATTACCGCGGGTCTGATCATTATCACGCTGATGATAATGATTGGAATATTTACTGCCATGACAATTTCCCGCCCGATCAGAGAAATGACGCAAGCGGTTGAAACCATTGTGCAGGGCAATCTGGATCAGAGAGTGGATGTACGTTCCCGCGATGAAGTGGGAGCCCTGGGTTCTGCATTCAATATTATGACTGCAAAGCTCAAAAGCACTATTGAAGGACTGCATAAAAGCGAGGCAAAATATAAGAGCATTTTTGAAAACGCACGGGAAGGAATTTACCAAAGTTCTCTTGACGGACGCTATTTGAGCGTGAATCCCGCTCAGGCCAGGATGTTGGGATTCGATTCTCCCGAAGATCTTCTGGGATGCTTGCATGATATGCGCAACGAGCTCTATGTTCGTCCTGAGGATTACGATAATTATTGTGCAGCCGTTCTAGAACATGGCTCAGTGACTGGATATGAAGTGCAGGTGTACCGCAAGGACAGGGAGAAAATATGGGTGTCGGTCAGCGCCCGTCTGGTGCAGGAAGAAGTGGGAAGCAGCCCGTTCATTGAAGGAGTCAATATCGACATCACGGAACGAAAAAAGCTAAATGAGTCTCTCAAAAATTCGGAAAAACGCCTGTCGGAAATTATCAATTTTCTGCCGGACCCGACGTTTGCCATTAATCTCAAAGGTGAGGTTATTCTGTGGAACAGAGCCGCGGAAGAGTATACAGGGAAGAAGGCGCAGGATATTCTCGGCAAAGGTAATTCCGAAATTTCCATTCCGTTTTACGGCATTCGGCGGCCCATGTTGATTGATCTGGTGCTCAAGCCGTCCAAAGAAGTGGAGGAGCTGTATCCCTATATCGGACGAAACGGCATGATCGTTACCGGTGAAGGGTATACGCAAAACATCAAACGCGGCGCGGCATACATGTTCGGCGTGGCGGGGCCATTGTACGATTCCTCCGGAGCCGTTATCGGAGCAATCGAATCCATCCGTGACATCACGGATAGGAAAAAAATGGAAGAAGAAATTTTGCGGAGTCAGAAGATGGAGTCCATCGGATTGCTTGCCGGCGGCATAGCGCATGATTTTAATAATCTGCTGACCGCAATTCTAGGTAATATTTCGCTGGCAAAGCTGTCTCCCCGGGAGAGGGTTTTGGAATGCCTTGATGCGGCAGAAAAGGCCTCTTTAGGGGCGAAAGACCTGACTCAACGGCTCATAACGTTTGCAAAAGGAGGAGAACCTGTCCTTAAAACAATCAATCTTGCAGAAGCGATAAAAACATATACTGAGTTGTCACTGAGCGGTTCAAAAACCAAATGCGAATTTGTAATTCCTGACAACCTCTGGTCGGTAAAGGCGGATAAAAGCCAGATCGGCCAGGTTATCAGCAATCTTGTGATTAATGCGGATCAGGCAATGCCCAACGGCGGTGTCATACGCATGACCTGTGAAAATGCAGTGATCACCGAAGACAATGCCGCAGCGTTAAAGCACGGGCAGTACGTGAAGGTGGTCATACAAGACCAGGGCATGGGTATCTCGCAGGAAGATATTTCAAAAGTTTTTGATCCTTATTTTACAACAAAAGAAAAAGGCACCGGTCTGGGTCTTGCCACGGTCTACTCCATCATAAAAAAGCACGACGGACATATTAATGTTGAGTCCAAGGTCGGATCGGGAACTCTCTTTAGCTTCTATCTTCCTGCCAGCGAATTGCAAGCCGCCAAATCGCAGTCGCAGGAAAAAGAAATGAAAATGGACGCCGGCAAGGGCAGAATTCTCATCATGGACGATGAAGAGATTATCAGGCAAGTGGCAGGGGCGATGCTCAATTATTTCGGTTATGAGACCGATTTTGCAAAAGACGGTACCGAAGCTGTCAATAAATATGTGCAGGCAATGCAATCAGAAAAATCCTTCGATGTAGTTATTATGGACCTGACCATCCCTGGCGGCATGGGAGGCAAGGAAACCGTACAAGAACTTATCAAGATCGATCCGAATGTAAAGGCAATAGTTTCCAGCGGCTATTCCAATGATTCTATTCTGTCCAACTACCGCGACTACGGATTTATAGGGGTCGTCACAAAACCATATCGCGTTCATGAGCTGACCGATCAAGTGGCGAAAATTTTACAAGGACAGTAAAAATCCGAAGTTCACAAAATAATAAAAAACACTTCAATCCCTGTGACATGGAATCCCTCGATTCTCGTCGGGGGAAAAATGTAGTAAGTCGTGCCCTGCACTTGCGCTATCGCACTCGTAACGCTAGGAGGTCGTGTCTATCGAGGGAGCCTCTGTCTCCGCCAGATATGCTGATAGGCAATAATTATCAAAATTACCAAAAAAAATATTTATTCAAAAAAAAACTACGGAAAAATAAAAATTTTGCTATATTTAAAAGTAATGCGTTCTGTCAAAAGTAATAGCAGTTTCCGACGGGAACAAACGACAATTCATACAAATAGTTCCTGCCATTTTTTTAACCTGCCGTAGCAGCAGCTACAGAAACAGTTTTATATGTCGTTCAGGGATTAGTAGTAACATATTAAAAGTAAGTGAGAAATAAAGCCACAGAGACCATAGTGCACCACCGGAAAAAAGAAGGAGATTGGCAAAAGATTAAATAATATTCGTTGTCTGCAGGGGGGGGGACAGCATATGGCGTCAGATACTTTGGGATTAAGAAAGTTTGTTTCGCCTGAATTCATTTTTGGAGCAGGAGGGCGACGTCTGGCCGGCCGTTATGCAAAAAACCTCGGGGCTCGCAAAGTGCTTGTGGTGACTGATCCCGGGGTTATGTCTGCCGGATGGACACAGCAGGTAATGGAAAGCCTGGAGGCGGAAGGAATTGCATGCATTTGCTTTTCTCAGGTAACCGAAAACCCCAAAGCGGAAGAAGTGATGGCCGGAGCGCAAGCCTATCAGAGTGAAGACTGCAACGTCATAGTGGCCGTAGGCGGCGGAAGCCCCATGGATTGCGCCAAGGGCATCGGCATCGTCAGCTCAAACAAGAACAATATTCTGTCTTTTGAAGGAATTGATGAAGTCCTGGTTCCGGGACCGCCGCTTATCTGCGTTCCGACAACTGCAGGAAGTTCCGCCGACCTTTCCCAGTTCGCGATAATAACCGATATGCAGCGCAGGGTAAAAATAGCCATTATCAGTAAAACCGTTGTGCCTGATGTTTCCCTTATCGATCCCGAAACCACGACAACCATGGACTCCCGTCTTACTGCGGCGACAGGCATGGACGCGCTGGTCCATGCAATTGAGGCGTATGTTTCCAATGCCCATTTCCCCATTACCGATCTGCACGCACTGGAAGCCATCCGGCTGGTGACAGCGCATCTCGTATCCGTCATAAAACAGCCGGATGATTTGCAGATACGAAGCCGGATGATGCTCGCGAGCTTGTATGCGGGACTGGCGTTTTCAAACGCCAGCCTGGGCGCCGTTCATGCATTGGCTCACAGTCTGGGAGGCTTTCTGGACTTTGCCCATGGGGAGGCCAATGCCATACTGTTGCCGCATGTCATTAACGTTAATTTTGATGCTGCCGCCGACCGGTATGTGCAGATCGGCAAAGCCATGGGGCTGCCGGCAGGTGATGCAAAATCCGCCCTGATAGAAGGAATAACCCGGCTACAGCGGGAAGCGGGCATCACCAAAAGGCTCGGCGAAATGGGACTGGCGAGGAACAACATTCCCGTGCTGTCCGAAAAAGCAATGCATGACGCCTGCATTGTGACCAACCCCCGCCATTTGACCCGGCAGGAGATCGAGGGGATCTATGAAAAAGCCCTCTGATCCTTCTTCCGACAAGGAAAATACCCGTGACAAAATCATCGGCCTCGGAGAGCGTTCCGTCCGGAAAAGCTATTATCCGGAGCTTCAACAGCAGCTCACGGAACTGGAGCGCTTCAGGGCTCTCCTGGACCAGAGTCAGGACGCCATACTGCTGATCGAAATTCCCTCCGGACATCTCGTTGATGTAAACGCCTCCACCTGCCGGCAACTGGGATATTCCCGCCAAGAATTGCTGGCCCAGCCGTTAAGCGCTCTTCTTCCGTCTGATGCCGCGGAAAAAATCTATATCTTTTTCACGAAAACAGGCGTCCGCCAGGCAGAGGGAATTGTCGTGCTTTCCGAGTTTCACAAACGCGACGGAGTCTGTGTCCCGATTGAAATGACGGTCAAGCAAGTGTCCTTCAGCGGTGCGGATTATGCAGTGCTTGTAGCACGGGATGCCACGGAACGCAGACGCGTGGAAGATATTCTGCACAGACGTCTTGTCGCTCTGGTGAAGCCGATTGACGACGCGGCAAATATTTCATTCACCGATTTATTCAATATTGAGGAAATTCAAAACATACAGGACGCTTTTGCCGAAGCAAACAACGTATCATCAATTATCACCAAACCGGACGGGACTCCGATTACGCGGCCGAGTAATTTCTGCCGTTTATGCAGGGAAATTATTCGAAAAACAGAGAAGGGACGGAGCAAGTGTTTTCATTCAGATGCGATTATAGGCCGGCACAATCCGGACGGTCCTACTATCCAGCTTTGTCTGAGTGCCGGACTTTGGAATGCAGGTGCGAGCATTACCGTGGAAGGGAAGCATGTAGCCAATTGGATTATGGGACAGGTAAAAAACGAGGAAGTTAATGAAAAAAAGATAATCCAGCATGCCGCTGAAATCGGCATTGAAGAAAACGAATTTCGCGCGGCGCTGCAGGAAGTCCCTGCCATGTCGAGCGGCCAGTTTAAAAAAATCGCCCGCATGCTGTTTTTGCTGGTCAATGAACTGTCTCTGAAGGCATATCAGAATGTACAGCAGGCGCGGTTTATCGCGGAGCGCAGACGGGCCGAAGAGGCATTGCGAGAATCAGAAAAGAGGCTGTTTGAGATTATCGATTTTCTGCCGGACGCGACTTTTGCCATAGACAGGGAAGGAAAGGTCATTGCGTGGAACCGAGCACTTGAAGAAATGACCGGCGTAGCCTCGAAAAAGATGCTGGGGAAGGGAAATTATGAATACGCAATTCCGTTTTACGGAATTCGTCGCCCGGCCTTGATTGACCTTGTATTTTCTCCTGATTTGCAAACTGAGGAAAAGTATGATTATGTAAAGCGGGAAGGAAACTCTCTGATAGCGGAAGGCACTGTCTCTTTGCTCGGTAAACCACGAATTCTTTGGGGAAAAATTTCGCGATTATTTGACAGTCACGGCAATCTTGCAGGAGCCATCGAAATCATCCGCGATATTACAGACCAAAAACGCGCGGAAGCAGAGCAGCAGAAGCTCAAGGACCGGCTGTTTCAATCACAAAAGATGGAGACGGTGGGGCTTCTGGCAGGAGGCGTGGCCCATGACTTCAACAACCTGTTGACGCCGATACTCGGGTACAGCGAACTGCTGATGATCGGTCTTCCGGTTGGAGATCCCCGACGGACGAAGATTGAGCAAATCAAGCAGTCCGCCGACAAGGCAAAAGAAGTGACACAGCGGCTGCTTGCATTTAGCCGGAAGCAAATGCTTGAATTGAAGCTGCTGAACCTGGGAGATGTTGTTCAGGGATTCGAGCATATGCTCCACCGCACAATCCGGGAGAATATCGAAATTGAAATGAATATTCAGCCGTCGTTAGGAATGGTGCGTGCTGACAAGGGGCAGATTGAACAAGTATTGCTGAATCTGGCCATCAATGCGCAGGACGCCATGCCGGAAGGTGGGGCTTTGACCATTGAAGCATCAAACGCTGACTTGGACGCTTCATATGCATCTGCCCATCCGGAAGTCAACCCGGGACCATATGTTATGCTGTCCGTAAGTGATACCGGGATGGGCATGGATGCTGAAACTATTCAGCACATTTTTGAACCGTTCTTTACCATGAAGGAACAGGGGAAGGGAAGCGGTCTTGGCCTTCCTACTGTGTACGGCATTGTCAAACAACACGGTGGATACATTTATGTTTATTCTGAAAAAGACCGGGGAAGTTCCTTTAAGGTTTTTCTGCCGAGAGCTGCGGAAGAAGAACAGAAAACGGACACGTATTCGCCGGCAGTGAACACCACGAGTGCATCCGGAGGGAAAACAGTGTTTGTCGTTGAGGACAATGAAACCGTCCGGACGCTTGCCTGCAGGATGCTCGAAGAACTTGGCTACAAGGTGCTGTCGGCCGAAAATGTGGATGCTTGCATTGCGTCGTTGGATCGGTATGCGGGCGGTATCGATCTGCTTTTGACGGATGTTATTATGCCAAAGAAGAACGGAAAAGAGCTGTACGAACTGCTCAAACACGGCCGCCCTGACCTCAAAGTCCTGTTTATGTCAGGATACAGCCAGAATGTGATCGGCCATCATGGTGTCCTGGAAGAAGGGGTCCATTTCCTGCAAAAGCCGTTTACCCTGACGGCGTTGTCCCAAAAAGTTCGCGATGCCATCGAACAGTAGTATGTATAAAAGCGGTAAATCGCACTATCGGATTTCAAAAACTGCGACAGAGAATCCCCGGACTTCCGCCGGAAGGAGGCTCCCCTTTCGGTTTTAAAAACTGAGAAGTTGTTTTCTCTCAAGAGATCGTTTTGCAGTCCGATAAGTAATATAAGGGGAAATGCGTTTTCAAAAGGTAAAAAAATGATAATCATTCAGCTGACCAGGATGCTTGCCGCAGTATGCATGCTGCTTGTGATAACCACGACGCCGGCAATTGCGGAAAAAATCGTTCCTGCTCAAAAAAAAGTCCTCATTATTCATTCGTATCATTCCGGACTCGGCTGGACAGATTCCATCATGAGCGGTATACGGGATGCGTTTACCCAAAGCACGTATGACATCCAGCTAAGTGCTGAATATCTCGATGCGCGGCGTACTGTTGATCCTGAGGGAACAAGGGCAATCCGCGCTTTTTTGTTGTCAAAGCTGAAAAGAGCTGCGCCGGACCTTGTGATAGTTTCTGATAATGCCGCTTTTAACTTTATCTTAAAAGAGCGTGCCAGCCTTTTTCCCGATGTCCCCGTTGTTTTCTGCGGCGTGAATGACTTTCGTCCGGACATGCTTTCGGGGCAGCACGGGATAACCGGCGTTGCGGAAGATTCCTCGATCCCTGAAACAGTAGACATCGCTCTCCGCCTGCATCCAAAAACAAAAAAAATTGTCGTTATTGGCCAAACAAAAGTTCTCGCGGACAAATATAACCGGGACGGCTTTGTGGCAGCACTGCCGAAATTGCCACGCAGGTTGCAGGTTGATTTTTGGGATGATCTCGCGGTCCCTGAATTGCGTGCAAGACTAAAAACACTGGAAGATGACACCGTTGTTTTCCTGAATGGTCAGATACGGGATGAAGACGGTCAGCAGATGGTAATCGAGCGATCGGCAAACTGGATATCCACAAACAGCCCGGTGCCTGTTTATTCCTTATGGGACGTTTTTTTTGGAAACGGAATACTGGGCGGCAAACTAGTAAGCGGTTACCGGCAAGGGCAACTGGCCGCTGAACTGGCAGTGCGCATTCTGAGCGGCGAACATGCGGATGCCATTCCTGTTTATAGCGCAGTGACCGCAAACCGGTACATGTTTGATTACCAACAAATGGTCAGATTTGGAATTACCCTGTCGCAAATTCCGAGCAATGCTATCGTTGTTCACCGCCCTGATTCATTCTATGAAAAATATAAAACGTACGTCTGGACGACATGTCTTGTCATTCTTGTTTTGAGCGGAATGATAGTTTTTCTGAGCATTGCCATCATACACCGCCGCAAGGCTGAGCAGGCTATGCGAAAAAGCGATGAAATGACGCGCCTTTTTTTTGAACGTCAGTTGATAGGCATGGCGATCACATCGCCGGGAAAAGGGTGGTTGCGGGTCAATGAAAAAGTATGCGAGATGCTGGGGTATGCCCGGGAAGAACTGATCCTGATGACATGGGAACAGCTGACCCACCCCGATGATGTTGCTGCCGACATGGCTTTATTTTTACGGCTTATTGCCGGTGAGATTGATGAATATACCCTGGAAAAACGGTTTATTCGCAAAGATGGAACAATCATCTGGACGAACCTTGCCGTCGGTTGTATCAGGAAAAATGATCGCTCGCCAGATTATGTTCTGGCATTGATGGAGGACATTACCGAGCGGAAACGCGTGGAGGAATCGCTCAGGCAGGCGAATCAGGTGATAGAAAACAGCCCTGTTGTACTTTTCCGCTGGAGAGCGGCAGAAGGCTGGCCCGTAGAATTTGTTTCAAATAATGTGATCCAGTATGGGTATACTTCGGAAGAACTTCGTTCCGGTACGATTTCCTATGGCTCGATCATCTATGCTCCCGACTTGGAACGGGTTGCCGCCGAGGTCCAGTCCATTTCCGTGTCAGGCTCTAATTCTTTTCAGCAGGAATACCGGATTGTCTGCAAGAATGGTGATATCCGATGGATAGATGACCGCACTATGATTGAACGAAACGCTCAAGGAAACATCACGTACTATCAAGGGATCATTATTGATATTACCGAACGGAAGCGGGCAGAAGAAGCGTTGCGGGAGAGTCAATTCTTTTTAAGCAAGTCCCAGCTGGTAGCGCGTATAGGTTCGTATCGGCTGGACGTCATAAATGGACTCTGGATGAGTTCGCCGTCACTGGATGATATCTTCGGCATTGGTGCTGCCTATCCGAGGACCGTGGACGGCTGGTTATCTCTGATACTGCCCGGGGACCGTGAAACGATGCAGTCGTATCTGCTTCAGTATGTGTTTACCGAGCATAATCGCTTCGACCGGGAATACCGGATTGTCAGGCGCAGTGATGGAGCAATTCGATGGGTTCATGGTCTCGGTGAGCTGGAAATTGACGCACAGGGAACAGTGCTCTATATGATCGGCACGGTCCAGGACATCACCGAACACAAACAGGCTGAAGAAGCATTGAAAGAATCTGAACAACGATTGTTCGAAATCATAGATTTTCTACCTGACGCGACATTTGCAATAGATCGGGAAGGGATCATCATTGCCTGGAATCGCGCAATTCAGGAGCTCTATGGCGTGTCAGCAGATTGCATGCTGGGGAAAGGAAACTATGAGTATGCACTCCCGATATATGGAACCCGGAGGCCGATGCTGATTGATCTCATATCCGCGCCGGATGAGGAGATAGAAGAAAAATATCACTCCATAAAACGTGAAGGCAAAGCGCTTATGGCCGAGGCCACTGCCGTTCTCCAGGGAAAACGCCTGCATCTCTGGGGAAAAGCAGTGCCGCTTTACAACAGCAAGGGGGATATCACCGGAGCCATAGAGTCAATTCGCGATATTACCGAATTCAAGCAGATAGAAGAGGAGCGGGTGAAGCTAAAAGATCAGCTTTTCCAATCACAGAAAATGGAAACTGTTGGCCTCCTGGCAGGCGGCGTGGCGCATGATTTTAACAATCTTCTGACGCCGATATTGGGATACAGTGAAATAATGATGCTGGGACTTCCGCCTGAAGATCCTAACCGCCAGAAGCTCGAACAGATCAGGCACTCGGCAGACCTGGCAAAAGGACTGACCAGACGTCTGCTGGCGTTCAGCCGGAAGCAGGTGCTTGAGCTGAAGTCGGTAAACCTCGGGGACATTATCCGGGAGTTTGAACACGTGCTGCACCGTACAATCCGAGAAAACATAGAGATCAGAATGCATATCGCGCCGGTGTGCGGACCGGTGAAGGCCGACAAGGGGCAGATTGAGCAGGCTTTGCTGAATCTTGCAATCAATGCGCAGGATGCAATGCCCGAAGGCGGCGTCCTGACTATCGAGGTGAAAGAGATTGATCTTGACGAATCATATACAATCCAGCACCCGGAAATTGTGCCGGGTCCCTATATCATGCTTTCCGTGAGCGACACCGGCATCGGGATGGACGCGGAAATCCAGGACCATATTTTTGAACCGTTCTTTACCACAAAAGAATTGGGACGAGGCACGGGCCTGGGGTTGTCGACGGTATACGGAATCGTCAAACAACATGCGGGTTCCATTTCCGTGTATTCAGAAAAAAAACAAGGCAGCATTTTTAAAATTTTTCTTCCGCGGATCACGGAAGAAGGAAAGAGTATGAAAGACTACCTTCTGCACTCTCAGGAAAACCTTGAGAAGGGCAGCGAGACCATACTTGTTATGGAAGACAATGAAACAGTCCGGACACTTGCCTGTAAAATGTTGGAAAGCCTTGGGTATCATGTTCTTACGGCCGAAAGCACGGACCACTGTGTCGAAATGGCGGAAAAAAATCCTGAAGCCATCGACCTGCTTCTGACAGACGTGATTATGCCCAAGAAAAACGGAAAAGAACTATACGCGGAGTTAAAACGGTTCCGGCCTGATCTGAAGGTTTTGTTCATGTCCGGTTATACCGCGAATGTCATCAGCCATCACGGCGTTCTGGATGAAGACGTCAATTTTCTTCAGAAACCGTTTACCATACATGATCTGTCGCACAAAATACGACGGACGATGGAATCATAAAACCGCGGCGTTTTATCGGCTTTTGGTTATCATGGGTATAAAAAAATATTTACAAACTTCATACTTTTTTGTTATAGTGTTGTAAATACTCCTGTTCCTCGAACGAACAAAAGTCGCTTATAGCCCCATTGAAAGGGACAACGGCAACCAATGTTTTTTCGTGTTCGGCAGCACTGGATAGCCCGAATTGTTTTACTGATTCTCTGTGCCGCGCAGACAGTGTATGCTGCTCCCCCGTTTCAAAAGAACGTTCTCATCATTAATTCCTACCATCAAGGTTTTGCCTGGTCCGATGCCGAAATGTCCGGAATCATCGAACGGTTGAGGTCTGTCTATCCTGAAGCTGATGTGCCGGTTGAATTTCTCGATGCGAAGCGGCATCCTGCCCGGGCAGACCTGCACATCGCAGAAAAATTTTTTTTGGAAAAATATCGAGACAAAAAAATCGATTTGATAATAGTTCTCGACAATCCGGCATTGGATATGCTCATTCGCTATCGTAATGAACTCTTCCCAGAAGTGCCGGCCGTTTTTGCCGGGATCAGCAACTTTGACCGGGCCATGCTTGCAGACCGGAAACAAATAACAGGCATCATAGAAAAGCAGGATGTAAAAAACACGCTGGAATTGGCGCTTGCCCTCCATCCAAAAACACGAGAGGTTCTGGTGGTCAACGACAATACCATGAGCGGGACAGCCGCGCTCAAGGACGTGGAAAAACTGCTTCCACATTTCGAAGAACGTGTTAACCTAAAAATTCTTCCACCCAGCACGTTTGAAGAAGCGCGGGCGGCGATAGCCGCGCTCCCCCCGGCTGCGATCGTTCTGATTCATTCCTTTTCCACCGACCGTCAAGGAAATACCGCCTCTCTTTCCGAGAGTACGAGGCTCTTTGCTTCCGCCGCAACAGTTCCTGTATACGCAACGCATGAAACCCGGTTGGGACACGGCATTATCGGTGGATTCATGCTGAGCGGCAAGGAACATGGGCACAGGGCGGCGGACCTTGCATTGCGAATTTTGTCCGGGGAATCACCGGATACAATTCCAGTAGAACAAGAAGGCAGTTCCAAGCTGATGTTTGATTTTTTAC
Source organism: uncultured Nitrospiraceae bacterium (assembly GCA_964586075.1). Classification (GTDB taxonomy): domain Bacteria; phylum Nitrospirota; class UBA9217; order UBA9217; family UBA9217; genus JBAZLV01. The sequence goes on from CAZPGZ010000020.1 coordinate 31,917, forward strand.
AACTCCAGAGGTTTGGCATTCTGCAGGAAAAACTTCCCCGTGGCACTATTCTGGTAAACGCCCCAGAATCATTTTTTGAAAAAAATAAGAAGCTGGTGATAGGGACTGTTGCAGTATTGATTGTACTTGTTTCTTTAGTGCTGTGGCTTATAACGGCCATTGTCCGTCGTAAACGCACGGAAGATTCTTTACGCGCTTCGAAAGCCTTTTTGGACAGCGTTCTGGAACACAGTCCTTATTCTACCTGGGTGGCCGACAACACCGGCACCCTGATCAAATCAAACCAGGTCCTGCGCGATGTCCTGCATGTTGCCGACAAGGATTTGCTCGGCAAATACAACGTGTTTCAGGACGAGATGGTCCGGGAACAAGGACTGATGCCTCTGATTAAACAGGTTTTTGAACAGCAAAAAACCGTGCGGTTTACGATGCAGTATGATACTTCCAGAATCCCGGGCAGTAAAAACAAACCGGCGCAGCCGTTGCTACTGGATATAACGATGTCCCCGGTCTTGGATGATCAGAATCGATTGCTGAATGTAATCGTGCAGCATGTTGATATCACGGAACAGAAACGGGTAGAACAGACGCTGAGGGAAAAATCTGAAGAACTGGACCGCATATTCAACCTGTCGCTCGACCTGCTGTGCGTTGCCAGCTTTGATGGACGGCTGATTAAACTAAACCCTGCCTGGGAGCAGACACTCGGCTATAGACTGGACGAGCTGGAAGGCAGAAAATTTATGGATTTCGTCCATCCCGACGACGTTTCCTCTACTATGCAGGCGACAGCAGAGCTTGCAGCCGGTCGGGATATTATTGATTTTACCAACCGGTACCGTTGCCGCGACGGTTCCTATCGGTGGATTGAGTGGTGTTCGAAGCCATTCCAGAACGATTTGATTTACGCGGCGGCCCGCGACGTCACTGCGCGGAAACAGGCGGATGATATATTGCGGGAGAATGAAGCAAAATTCAGAAAAATACTTGAGGCATTACCGCTGCCTATCGTGACGGGAACGGATGCGGGCGAGATCGAATATGTCAATCCAAAATTCGTCGAGACCTTTGGATATTCACAAGAGGACGTTCCTACCCTGGATGCATGGTTTCAGCTTGCGTATCCCGACCCCGACTACCGGGAATATCTCAAAAAAATGCTGGCAGCAGCAATCAAGAGAGTTGCGGAAGGAGGCCCGCCGATCCAGGGGTATGAGGTATATATTCGCTGCAAGGATGGCTCGGTAAAAACCGTCGAAGTATGTGGTGGGCCATTCGGGTACCACTCAATGAGGATCTATAATGATATTACTTCCCGCAAGCAGGCAGAGAAAGAACAGGAAAAACTCCGAGAGCAGCTTTTTCAGACTCAGAAAATGGAAACCGTGGGAATGCTGGCGGGTGGCGTGGCGCATGACTTTAACAACCTGCTGACGCCGGTTCTTGGCTATAGTGAAATTCTGATGCGCGGTCTTCCAGCGGACGACCCAAGGCGTGTGAAACTTGAATATATAAAACAGGCGGCGGACCTGGCGCGGGGGCTGATAAAACGCCTGCTCGCGTTCGGACGGAAACAAATGCTGGAGCTTGCCGCAGTCCATGTAGGAAACCTTGTTCGGGATTTCGAGCAGGTTCTGCACCGGACGATCCGGGAAAATATTCAAATAAAAATCAATTTTCCACCGTCACTGGGGCTGGTGCATGCAGACAGAGGACAGATCGAGCAAGTATTGCTGAATCTGGCCATCAACGCCCAGGATGCCATGCCGGAGGGAGGCGTGCTGTGCATCGAGGCGGGAGATGTGGAACTGGATGCTGCTTATACCTCCACGCATCCGGAGGTCGACCCCGGGCCCTATGTCATGCTTTCCGTGAGCGATACCGGAACGGGCATGGACGAAGAGACCATGAAACACATATTTGACCCATTCTTTACCACGAAGGAGTTGGACAGAGGAACCGGTCTTGGACTGTCTACCGTATATGGTATCGTGAAGCAGCATGGCGGTTCCATTTCTGTGTATTCGGAGAAAGGCCATGGGAGTATATTCAAGATTTTTTTGCCGAGAATTTTAGCGAACGAGACAGAAACCGTTGCACAACCCCTGCTCAAGGATGAGACCTCGCAGGGAGATGAGACGGTTCTTGTGGCGGAAGACAACGCAAGCGTACGGACGCTCGCCAGGGGAATGCTTGAAAGCCTGGGATACCACGTGTTGTCTGCCGGAAGCGTAGACCACTGCATTGAAACAGCAAAAAGTTATCCAGGGACTATTGATCTGCTCCTGACGGATGTTATTATGCCAAAGATGAACGGAAAGGATCTGTATGAGTTTCTAAAGCGCGACCGGCATGGGCTGAAGGTTCTGTTCATGTCGGGTTATACCAACAATGTGATTGCTCATCATGGAATTTTAGATGAAGACATAAATTTTCTTCAAAAGCCGTTCACCATGACTTCTTTGTCTCAAAAGGTCAGAAAAGTCCTTGAGTCTTGATTTGCAACTGTTTGCCACCGGGAAACACCTGTAGACTTCTGAAATATAATAAATTTTTGCGAAAAACCTGAAAATAATGCAACTTTTTGCTATATTGTTTTAAAGGGCGAAAAATACGTGCAATAATCATCAGTTTTTAACGCAACATGCACAAACGGATGTTGTCGGCAGTAACTATAATATTATCAGAGAGGGGAGGGAGTGCATGGTCACTTGTTTTCAACTGCCCCGGATGATACAGCTTGTACTGCTGATCTTTTTCTTTTCCTCTTCGACACAGGCGTCCTCCCTTGGGCTCGATAAAAAAATTCTTCTCATTAACTCCTACCATGCGGGATATGCCTGGTCGGATGCGGAACAATCCGGCGTGCTCTCCCGATTGCAGGAAGTTCATAAAAACATGGACATTCTGGTTGAATACCTGGATGCAAAACACCGGCCGGACCTGAAGAACCTTGCCAGGATGAAGGATTTTCTTGCCGTCAAATATCGAAGTGAACATATCGATTTGATTGTCGCGCTTGATAATCCGGCACTGGATATGCTTGCGCTCTATCAACGGAGAACTTTTTCCCGATGTCCCCGTTGTTTTTGCAGGCGTCAATGATTTTCACCCGTCCCTTTTGAAGGGACGTAAGCAGGTGACGGGTATCGTTGAAGTGCAAGACGTAAAAAATACCCTGGACATGGCGCTCGCGTTTCATCCGCGAACAAGGGAAGTTCTGGCAATTACCGATACGACTATCAGCGGAATTTCGTCACGAAATGAGGTTGAACAACTGCTCCCGCAGTTTAAAGATCGTATAAAGATTCGTTTTCTGCCTCCCAGCACGTTTGAAGAAGCGAGAGCGGCAATAACGTCACTTCCCCCGGATGCGATAGCCCTGATAGTATCTTTTTCTACAGACCGTAAAGGAGAAAGTTTTTCCCACGCGGAAAGCACGAGAATTTTAACGTTCGGTACAAACGTTCCGGTATACGCGGTGCACGAATCCCGGCTTGGATACGGCATCGTCGGAGGGTATCTTCTCAGCGGCCAGGATCACGGTCGAAGGGCTGCTGATCTTGTTTTAAGTATCCTTGCAGGAGTAAAACCAGATGCAATCCCCGTGGAAACCCAGGCATTCGTCAAACCGATGTTCGACTTTCCGCAGCTGGAACGGTTCGGCATTGCCGAAAAAAAACTTCCACCGGGCAGCATTGTCATAAACAAACCGAAATCCATTTTTGTCGAACATAGAACATTTATAATCACGATTTTTTCGGTGTTGGTAATCCTCTGCGCCATGGTGGCGTTCCTGATAGGAACGGTTATCCGGCGCAATCGGGCAGAAGAGGCACTGCGGGAATCGGAAAAAAAGCTGTCCGAAATCATAGATTTTCTGCCGGACGCGACTTTTGCCATTGACAGAGAAGGGAAGATCATTGCCTGGAACCGGGCCCTTGAAGAGATGACCGGCATAACCGCGGAAAATATGCTGGGGAAGGGAAATTATGAATACGCAATTCCGTTTTACGGAATTCGTCGCCCTACCTTGATTGACCTTGTATTTTCTCCTGATTTGGAGATTGAGGCAAAGTATGATTGTATAAAGCGGGAAGGGAACTCTCTGATAGCGGAAGCCACTGTTTTTTTATCTGGTACGCAACGAATTCTTTGGGGAAAAATTTCACGATTATTTGACAGCCATGGCAACCTTGCAGGGGCTATTGAAACACTCCGCGATATTACAGCCCAAAAGCTGGTTGAACAAGAGCAGGTGAAACTGAAGGAGCAGCTCTTCCAGTCGCAAAAGATGGAAACAGTGGGGCTGTTAGCGGGAGGTGTGGCACATGATTTTAACAATCTGCTGACGCCCATACTCGGTTACAGTGAAATTCTGATGCGTGATTTTCTCAATGAAGACCCCCGATATATGAAGCTTGAGCAGATCAGGCATGCCGCGACCCTGGCGCGAGGACTGACGAGGCGCCTGCTCGCCTTCAGCCGGAAACAGGTGCTTGAGTTGCAGCTGCTTAATCTGGGTGAGTTCGTTTATGAATTCGAGCCCATTCTGCAACGGACAATCCGCGAGAATATTCATATAAGAATAAACATCCAACCGTCATTGGGCCTGGTACGGGCCGACAAGGAACAGTTGGAACAGGTTTTGCTGAACCTTGCCGTCAATGCGCAGGATGCAATGCCCTCCGGGGGGAGCCTGTCCATTGAAGCTCAAAACGTTATTATTGATGAGTCATATGTAGACACGCACCTGGAAGTTACGCCGGGATCGTATGTTATGCTGTCGGTGACCGATACCGGCACCGGGATGGACGCGCAGACGCAGGATCATATCTTCGATCCGTTTTTTACCACGAAAGAACTGGGCCGGGGTACAGGTCTGGGCCTTTCAACCGTGTATGGAATTGTTAAACAGCATAGTGGATCGATTTCCGTTTACTCAGAAAAGGGACGGGGGAGCATATTCAGAGTTTATTTGCCGAGGGCGTCGGAAGAAGCAGAAAAAGATGAGCACCAACCCGAGTCGGCAATAGTTGAACAAGGCACCGGCGTCGTACTGGTTGTTGAAGACAACAAGACGGTCCGGGCACTTGTTTGCAAAATGCTTGAAGGACTTGGGTACAGCGTGGTCACGGCGGAAAATGAGGATCAGTGCATTGAAGCAGCGAAGCAGTATCCTGGGGTTATCAATCTGCTTTTGACCGATGTCATTATGCCAAAATTAAACGGCAAGGGATTATTTGAAGTCCTGAAGCGCGACTATCCTGATCTGAAGGTTTTGTTTATGTCCGGCTATCCCGGAAATATAATAGGAAGCCAAGGCGTTTTGGACAACGGTACGAATTTTTTGCAGAAACCGTTTACCTTGGCAGCGTTGTCCCAAAAAATCCGGAAAGTTCTTGCCGTATGATGCGACTCAATCGCTGCGACAAGAAATCCTCGACGAGAGTAGAAGGATGAATGCGGTAAGTCGTGGCCTGCACTCGCCCTATCGCACTCGTTAGCGCTGGGTACAAGCGGAAGGTCGTATCTATCGAGGAAGCTATTCTTCTCTGTCCTCTTTCGTGTAGACCAAAGGTAAAGGTATCTCCAGATTCACCAGAGTGCCCTCGTCTGAACCTGATACTTGCAACGTTCCCCCGATTTCCCCGGCGCGTTTTTCCATATTCGGCAGACCGCGGCCCGGATGTGGAGTTGTGGCGCATCCAAGGCCGTTGTCCTGAACGCTCAGGAACAGATTATTCGTGGTGACGTACAGCCGGACCGACACCGATGATGCCCGCGAGTGTTTTATAATATTGGTGAGAGATTCCTTGTAAATCCGGAAGAGATTCAGCCAAAGCAGACTACCCGGCTGATCGGCGGGATCTTCTATGACTATTTCGGCTGTAAAACTGAGAGAATGGGGCTCCGCGAGCGCGGAACCCTGTTTTCTGATCTCTACGCCAAGTGCATGCCAGGTCAGCTCCTTGCTGTCCAGACTCTGCATAAAACTGCGTATCTCCGAGACTCCTTCGTCGGAAAGCCGGGATATGGTAAGCAGCGTTTTTTTTATATGATCCAGATCGGTTGATTGCTGGGCCAACGCCGACAAAATACTGATATTTGTTGTGATGCCTCCGATACCGTCGTGAAGGTCCATCATGAGCTTTTCTTTTTCCAGAAGGTGCCGTCGTTCTACGGCGAGCCGTTCCTCAATCTGGGCGCGGTATGCCTGCAGCCGGTCCCGCATGTGATCGAATGATCCGGCAAGATCCGAAATTTCATCACTGGTGCGTATTTTAAACGGGGTGTCGAATTTTCCCTCCGCGATTTCCTGCGTTGCCTCCCGAAGACGCTTCAGTGGAGAGGTGATCTTGCGCGTCAAAAAAAAGGTAAAGGCTATTCCGAGCAGTACAAGCACGGATGTAAAGATGGCAAGGGAAAAGAGCATCTGTCTGATGCGTTTTTGAAGGCCTTCCTGCGTCAGACCAAGTCGTACATACCCTATGACGGCAGGTTCAACAGATGAGGACTGATCATCCTTGAAAGGGCTGTTTGAAATACTACGGTCTTCACCGCTTATGAGCGGGCATAAAATTTCGATGTACCTCATGCCGTTTCCCTCATCAGTAAAATCTGCGTGACGGATGGAATCGGCAGCTGGTCGGGAATACTTCAGGGTGCTTTCTTCATCCACGAAAACCGTGCGCTGGGCTAGGGGTGAATTATCGAGAATCGGGATGGAATGCTTCGGCAGTCGTCCCTCAGTGCCTTGAAAAACGCGTGATGCAAGTACGGCATGCTGGCGATTTATGACAGAGACGTACGCGATCACTGAATCTGAAGCCAGGCCATCGAGCACGGGAAACAGCAATTCCCTGTTTTCCGTATACATGCCGAGTTCGCAGTTCCTGGCGGTCGTTTCCGCAATGGTTTTGCCATGGTTCAGCAATTCCTGATAGGATTGCGTCATTTCCATACGAATCATGAATATGCATGCTCCTGCCGATGTGATGAGTACGAGGCTGATGGTAAGAATGTTGAATTTCGCCGCAAGAGTAAACCGTTTGCCGAATCTCAGCCCGCTCAGTCTTGCCTTAAAACCGGATCGTTTTTCAGTATGCATGCCGCACCCTCGTCTTTTAGTAAACGCTGCGTGCTTTTTGTAGAACGCTGTCAGGAATGGACAGCTTCAGATACTCGGCAGTTTTCATATTTATGGAATACTGTACTTTTCTCGGCGATGCGGGCGGAATTTTATCCGGTAAAATACCTTGCAATATCTGCAGAGCCATTCCTCCACACTGTGCCCCCAAGTCCCGGTAATCCCAGTCAAGTGAATACAGCGCTCCGGCTTTTGTCCATCTGTCGGAGGGACCGATAAAAGGGATATTATTTCGAAATGCAAAAAGCAGGATATGTTTTGCCAGGTGAGGAGATAGGATGAGAGAGTCGGGAAGGCCCCATAACACATCGACATTTTTTGCAAGGGTCGCAAGCGCAGAAGGAACATCCCGGGGCGCGTGTACCTCGATAGCTTCAAGCCGCAGACCCATGCGGGAGGCGATGCGTCTGGCATGATCGATCCGGTTTTTGTTTTCTCCAGGGCTATAGAGTACGCCGATCGTTTTAACGTCCGGAAGGATAGTTTTTATCCATTGCAACTGGACTTCTGCCGGAAACTCGAGTCCGACGCCGGTGACGGATGGTCTTTTGGTAAGTGCTTCCGAGCGCAGAACCAGACATGCAACAACGGGAATCGCGGATGTTTTTTGAACATGAGCAGCCGCATGTGTGGCGACTGAACCCAGGGTGAAAAGGACTCTCGCACCGTTTTTCCTTATTTTCTGAATAGCCTGTTCGGCCTGTGATGCATTACCTCCGAGGCGATAGATGTCGTAGTCCGGATTAAGGCCCTGTTTTGAGAGATATTCCTGGAACCCTGCAAGAGCTTCGTCAAAAGGTGCTTCCGAAGAACTTACCAAAACGGCAATTTTTGCACCTGCTGCAGCATGTCCTGCAAGAAGCGGACAGAACGCAGTGCAAACGATCGTAAGCGAAAAAAGAATGGTGCGGATCAATCGCATGCTGTTATTCCTATTAAAAAGCATAGGTCAGTTTCAGCCGATAGGAACGGCCGTCCTGCTGTACGGCATTGAGCGGATTTAAATCGGGGGAAACAGGATCAGCATATTTCCGGTCAAAAAGGTTGTAAATGCTCGCTGAGAGTTCCAGGCCTTTTATGAAACGCTGTCCATACACGGTAATGTTCGTAACGGCGACATCGGATGTATAGCTGCCCAGATATGTCTTTCTCTTGCTGGTATATTGTTCTTCAATACTTACGAAGAGCTTGTCCTTCCAGATCGGTGCACTGATATTCAGTTTCAGCAGATGCTCGGGGGAATTGGAAAGGATCTGATGTGTTTGTCCATCGACGGTTTTCTGAAGGGTGTAGCTGAATTTTCCTTCGATGCCATTTCTCCATTTGTTTTCCAGTTCGAATTCCATGCCTTGAGATTCTGCCTGTTTCAAGTTCCGGAAGACAGTTTTTCCGCCGCCCGCGTCAGTTTGGTTGATAAGATTATTCATGTCGTAAAAAAAGCAAGTGGTTGTTGCGCGGAAATGGTCCCCGAAGTACTGTTCATAGGCCACTTCAATGGTTTCAATTTTTTCGGGTTTTAGGTCAGGATTAGAAGTATTTGTGGAACTTTGATAATACAACTCAAAAGGGCTTGGAGCACGGAAGGCAGTGCCGTACAGGATTTTAATGACGCTTTTGTCAAGAGGCGTCACGATGAAAGCGAGCCTCGGGTTCACGGTTGAACCGAACGTGTCGTAGTGATCATACCGTCCGCCTGCGGTAAAATTGAGCCACTTCGTGACATTGAATTCTCCCTGAACATACGCTGCAAAAACCTGTGAACGGCGTTTGTCGTCAAGATAAAGTGCATAGGGGGCGCTATCGAAATTGCTTTGATCCAGGCGGTTGTTATACGTATACTCTGCTCCGAGTATGAGCCGCATAAAATCGAAGGGACGTGATGAAAGTTTCACCTCCCCGCCCCACCATTCCGCCTCTCCCTGGTCCATATTCAAAACACCCGAATACAGATAATATCCTGTATATTTGTAGGAATCATAGAAAAGCCGCGCAGTCATATCCAGTCGGCTTCCGAAGTCGTGTTGATATTTCAGGTCCACGTAGCCGCGATCATCGAATGTTTTATTTGCCGTGGTATAAAAATCAGTTTCATAAGCTCCAGTCGGAATGCCTTTGGTCCTTGTGGAATATGCGGCCGACAGGGTGAAATCCCTGATAGATGTTTTGGCAAAAAAACTGTAGAACCGGTCATAATCCGTGTGATTTGTGATGCCGCCGTTTCCGGCTCTCGGGTCGGAAGAAAAGGCGGAATCGAACTCTTTAAAGTAAAGGCTCCTCTGTCCGCTGCTGTTGTATCCCGTCGCGGACAACAGCATTTCGAGACCGTTTTGATAGCGGTCTCCGTAGGTTGTTCTGCCTTTGTAAGTATCATACTGTCCTGCATCAGCGGACAGTTCAGCGCTTTTCAACTCCCTGCCCCGTCTGGTGATGATGTTCACAACGGCGAATAAGGCGTTGCTTCCATACAGTGACGAGCCGGGACCGCGAATGATTTCGACCCGGTAGATGAGGTCTACATCGAGAATCCCATCGGTGCCGATAGCGGACATATCATACAGGTTGTCGTTCGTTCGATGACCATCGATAAGAAGGAGCATCCGGTTATTATAATCTCCGGGGCGACCGAATCCTCGCACGCCGACATAGCTGTAGTTTCGATCATACGTTACATAAAAGCTGCGGATGCTACGGAGGATGTCCGCAAGGGTCCGGTAACCGTTTTTTTTGATTTCTGCCGCGGTCACAATGCTGATCGAGGATGGGGCTTCAGTCACTTTTTGTTCGTATTTCGATGCGCTGTAGACTGAGGGGATATCCTGAAACAGCATTATTTCTTCAGCGGGTGGATCAGGGGCCGGCGAAGACTCCGGCTGTGCGTAGCTTGCGGAAGGGGAGGGGAGGAGAGAAAGAATCGTGAACAACAGAAAAAAAGACAAGCTTCGACTCTGCATACCTGCCCCCCGGTTATGGTGTCCATCAAAGTATGAATAAAAAAATATTTGTTACCATAGTATAAAAAATAAAATAAGTCAATACATATCAGATTTCTTTGTCATGATGGGGAGAATTGAAAGGCAAACAGTTTCAGCCGAAACAGCACGTCGTCTTGTGTAAGAGATTGCAAACAACAGGCAATCTGGTATAATTCAACAACGGCAACGGCAGTATGGTTGCCTCGTTGATCTACACGTTTTCTCATTGGTCCCTATGAAACAGCAGACTCTTGACGAACAGTATATGCGCGTAGCACTGCGGCTTGCGGCAAAGGCCAGAGGCAGGACGAGTCCGAACCCCATGGTCGGGGCGGTCGTGGTGAAAAACGGCGCAATTATCGGCCGCGGCTATCACCGGAGGGCCGGAGGGCCTCACGCGGAAGTGCGCGCGCTTCAACAGGCCGGAGAACAAGCCCGCGGCGCCGACCTGTATGTCACGCTGGAGCCGTGCTCGCATACGGGGAAACGCACGCCGCCATGTACTCCGCTTGTCATCCAGAGCAGGGTAAAACGCGTGGTGGTGGCGATGATTGATCCGAATCCCCGCGTTTCCGGCAAGGGACTGCGGGCCCTTCGCGCCGCCGGGATTACCGTGACCTTGGGCGTCCTCGAAGCGGAAGCACGAACCTTGAATGAAGCGTTTATCAGGCATGTTACCACAGGGATGCCGTTTGTAACGCTGAAAATCGCCCAGACCTTGGATGGGAAAATTGCAACCGCTTCCGGAGAATCGAAGTGGATAACAGGAGAACAAGCACGTAAAGAAGGCCATCGGCTCCGCAGCATCAATGATGCGATCCTTGCGGGCATTAATACCGTCTTGAAAGACGATCCGGCCCTGACCGCGAGAATACCGGGCGGCCGCGACCCTGTCCGGGTCATTGTTGATACCCACTTGCGTATTCCACTAAGGGCCAGGGTCCTGACCGGCAAGTCAACGGCGCGCACCATCATTGCCGCGAAGAAGAATGCGCCTCCCGGCAAAGTTTTGAAACTTCAGAAGTTGGGAGTGGAAGTGATCACCGTTGCGGCGGAGCGCGACCGCCTGGACTTCAGGGACTTGATGAAAAAACTGGGAGCAAAGGGCATCATGTCTCTCTTGGTAGAAGGCGGCGCCGAGGTCAATGCAACCGCTCTCAGGTCCGGCGTTGTTGATAAAATTGTATTGTTTATTGCGCCGTTGCTTATGACCGGAAAAGACTCACTCTGCTCGATAGGCGGGAAGTCACCATTAAAACTGGCCCAGGCAGTAGGGCTCGCCGGGGTGACATCGCGGTTTGTTGGACAAGACCTCATGGTCGCCGGATACATACGGCGTAAAGGAACTCAGCAGCGACCTCGCTGAACGCATCCTTCAGTATTCCGAAATTCCTCTCTCGTACTGCTTTCCGTATCGTACTCAACCATGCATAAAGGCCATCAGGCCGGTTCTGATCATTTTCACGGCAAAAGCGGCCAGAATTAATGCCATGACCTTGGCAAAGCCCCGGGAACCACTGATGCCGATCAGCCGGATGATCAGGTCTGATTGGGAAAAAATAATCCAGGCAATGATCAGGTTGGCGGCCAGGGACAGCATGACCGGCACATAGCCATAGCTTCCGACGAGGACGAGGGCGGTTGTGAGCGTTGCCGGTCCCGCGATGAGGGGCGTGCCGAGCGGTACGACACCGAGTTCCCGGCTTTGCAACACCTTTCGCTCTCCCGCACGCAGAACATCATAAATGGCAATGATCAGCAGGACGATACCGCCCGCGATCATGAAGTCTTCGACCAGGATTCCGAGCGCTTTAAAGACTGCCCGCCCGATCAGGATGAATCCCATGGTCACAAGAAGCGCCGTGACGATCGACTGACGGACCACCCTCGCCCGCTCCTGTTTTTCCATATCTTCGGTCATTCCGACGAAGATGGGAAGCGTTCCCGGCGCATCCAAGGCGACCATGATGGGTATGAAACTCATTAAAAAAGGCTGGATAAATTCCATCAGTGCATAACCTCGTACCAGAACTGATATAGTACTGCTGTCATCAGTATAACGTAACTTCGGAGGAGTGTCCAGACGGCTCATTCTTCTCCCTTGTGCAAAGAAAGCAGATGGGCTACAATAGAAAATACATGAGAAAAGGTTATTTTTTCGGAGGTAGGTCTGAATGGACAAGCGGACGTCTGATCAATGCGACAGTAACAGAAAAAAAATCAAGGAATACCGGAATGAAATCCCGGGTATAGTTGAACAGCTTGTGCGCACCTGCGACGGCGATGCCTGTTTCAACCACGTGGATCTGGAACCGCTGCCTTCCAAGGAGTCGATTATCGAGATCATTCAGATGGCATGCAGGCTGCTGTTTCCGGGATACTTCTCGCGCATCCGCATTGACAAGGTCAATCTCATCTATTATTACGGCCAGGAGGCCACTGCGTTCTATGAAGCGCTGTCTCAGCAGGTGGCATTCGCGCTGCGCCATGAATGCCGCAGACGGGGCATGACCTGCTTTACCTGCGAGGAGCAGGCAAAAGAAATTGCGGTCAATTTTATGAAGGAGCTTCCCCGGATCAAGATGCTCCTTGCCGATGATATACGAGCAGCCCATGACGGCGATCCGGCGGCCAAGAGCTATGACGAAATAATCTTCAGCTATCCCGGCCTCTTTGCGGTCGCTGTGCAGCGGATGGCCCATCAGTTGTATATGCAGAATGTGCCCCTGGTGCCCCGGATCATGTCAGAATATGCTCACAGCGTGACCGGCATCGACATCCACCCTGGGGCGCGGATCGGGGAAAGCTTCTTTATCGACCATGGCACGGGCGTCGTCATCGGGGAAACCACGGTAATAGGCGATCATGTCCGCATCTATCAAGGGGTCACCCTGGGGGCCCTGTCTGTTCCCAAGACGGAAGTCGAGCAGCTCCGGACGGAAAAACGCCATCCGACCATTGAGCGTGATGTCATTCTGTATTCCGGGGTGACCGTATTGGGCGGAGATACTGTGATTGGCGCAGGTTCGGTAATCGGCGGCAATGTCTGGATCACGCATTCAGTCCCTCCCGGTTCAAAGGTATTTATCGAAGAACCCAGGCTGATTATCAAATAATGGCCGGAAAAACCGGATCGACGTATCAGGCCTATCTCGTTTTTCATTCTGTTCGCATATTTCCCGGCGGTTTCTGCGGGCAGGCATTGTTTATTCCTATCATTTTTCCATAAAACATAGATATTATCAATTTGACTCTTTCAGGTATCGGGTGCTAGTCTGCGGCGGGTGAATAAGGACTGCGCTCGGAGAGGAGGATTTTGTGGCTGAAGAGAAAGACCTTTCCGGCCAGATGAAACTGACGGCCTTGAGCCATGGCGCGGGCTGAGCCTGCAAACTGGGTCCAACGTTGTTGGATCGGATTCTGCAGACGCTTCCCGCGATCACGGACCCCAGCGTCCTTACCGGCATAGAGGACGACGCGGGCGTTTATAAGCTGAGCGATGAAATCGCCATGGTTCAGACCGTGGATTTTTTTACCCCGATTGTCGACGACCCCTATGATTTCGGGGCCATCGCAGCGGCGAACGCACTGAGCGATATTTACGCCATGGGAGCCAAACCGCTTACCGCGCTGAACCTTGTTGCCTTCCCGAAGGATGCGTCCCTTGATGTCCTCGGCAAAATCATGCGGGGCGGCGCTGAAAAGGCAAAAGAGGCCGGAGTGAGCATCATCGGCGGCCACTCTATTGACGATAAAGAGCCGAAGTACGGCATGGCGGTGACCGGCATTGTGCATCCTGACAAGGTCGTTTTGAAGGGCGGCGCCTGCGCGGGCGATTTACTCGTGCTGACCAAACCGCTCGGTATCGGCATTATTTCCACGGCAATTAAGGTGGGCAAAGCAGCAAACTCATTGATTGAAAAAGCAACGAAGAGCATGAAGACACTGAACAGACCGGCGTCTGAAGCCATGGTGGATGTAGGAGTAAAAGGGGCGACGGACATCACCGGATTCGGTTTGCTCGGTCATTTGCATGAGATGCTGCATCGGAGCTGTGTCAGCGCCCGGCTTTCGCTTTCAAAGGTTCCGGTTTTTGACGGAGTAAGAGAGCTAGCGCGCTTGTGGATCCCCGGCGGCTCCCGTGCAAACCTGCGGTATGTGAACGAGAAGGTCGTCTGGGATGGGGAAATACATGAATCCGACAAACTCATCCTTGCAGATGCGCAGACCTCCGGCGGACTTCTGATCGCCGTTGCCGCTGACAAACTCGATTCACTCCTTTCCGGCCTCGCTGTACGGGGTGTAGAGACCAGGGCGGTGATCGGTGAGGTCGTTGCCGGAGAAGCTGGTAAAATATTCGTTACGCAGTAACAATAGCCGTGAGGGGTAATGGGGCTGGCGCCCCTCCTGGTCTGCAAAACCAGAATCACGGTTCGATACAACAGTCGGGCGGAGATATCTGCCGGATATTTACGCCGCGATGCATCAGAGAACCGTGGTGGGTTCGATTCCCACTTCCTCTCTCCAGACGCAGAAATACAGAATAATTGTTGCGGTGTTGCTGATGCTCCATCCTGCTCCGAGAATATCAATTAGGATATCGGTGCATGTTTAATCCCGGTCAATAAGCAAACACTGTATTAAGGAGATGACATGGCTGTTTTGAAGAATTTTTTTGCGACAAAATGGGGAATCATCGGTGTCGGTGCATGTATCGGCTTATTTGCACCATTGCTACAATATTTTGGGAACCCGGGAAACATGGGTATTTGTGTTGCCTGCTTTGAGCGGGACATTGCCGGGTCTTTGGGGTTGCATCGCGCGGACATCGTCCAGTATATGCGGCCTGAACTTATCGGGTTTGTGTTGGGGGCCATGGTTGCCGCATACAGCTTTAAAGAGTTTCGTCCCCGGGCCGGTTCGGATCCCATCGTGCGATTTCTGCTGGGAGTTTTTGCGATGATCGGTGCCCTGGTTTTTTTAGGATGTCCCTGGCGCGCAGTGCTGCGGTTGACCGGAGGTGATGCGAATGCAATCTTTGGCCTGCTCGGTCTTGTAGCCGGCATCTGGATCGGTACGCGGTTTTTGAAAGCCGGATACAGTTTGAACAGATCGCAATCGACTCATACCGCGGTTGGCTGGATGATGCCCCTTATCATGATGGGCTTCCTTGTGCTGATGCTGGTATATCCCCAGATCGAGGGGCAGGAAAAAAATACCGTTCTTTTTTACAGTGTCAAGGGACCGGGATCCATGCACGCGCCGCTGCTCCTGTCGCTTGGCGCGGGGCTGGCGGTTGGTTTCCTGGCCCAGCGGAGCCGTTTTTGCACCATGGGTGCGTTCAGGGATTTGATCCTGTTCCGGCAGTCCCATCTGTTTTACGGCGTCGCGGGCCTTGCCGTGACTGCCTTTGTTGTCAATCTGGTCCTTGGACAATTCAAGCCGGGATTTGAAAACCAGCCGGTCGCCCATACCATGAGCATGTGGAATTTCCTGGGCATGATGCTTGCCGGACTCGCGTTTACGCTGGCAGGAGGATGTCCTGGACGCCAGTTATTTTTATCAGGAGAAGGGGACGGCGATGCCGCTGTGTTTGTCGTCGGGATGATGGTCGGGGCGGCCTTCGCGCACAACTTTGGACTCGCGAGTTCTCCAAAAGGAATCGGACCCTTCGGCATATCGGGCGTTGTTATCGGCCTTCTGTTCTGCCTTCTTGTCGGTTTTACCATGAGAAAGAAAATCGCCTCCGGAGGTGCTGCATGAACAATGTGATCGATACCCGCGGGCTTTCCTGTCCCCAACCGGTTCTTGCCACGCTCGACGCGCTCACCGATACATCGCTGGAGGCGTTTACCATTCTTGTCGACACGGACACCTCAAAGGAAAACGTGGTCCGCGCAGTGGAAACACTCGGATGGAAGGTACGGGACATGCAACCGGATGGCGGAGGATTCAAGATCGCCATTATAAAAGCGTGATTGCCGTGGCGTTTGATTTTTTAAAAAAAAAAATGAACCTGCCGGCACTCCGGACGCGGACCTGGGAATTCTGGTTTTTGAAAATACCAGCGAGGTTATCCGGGCCGAAAGCGTGCTGAAGGCGGACGGCTGGCAGATCCGGGTCATGGGGCCTCCACCCGAACTCCGCACGGGTTGTGATCTTGTTATTGAATTTCCTCTCATTGAGCAGCTGCATATCGTCCGTATTCTGAAAAAAGCGGAAATCCCTCCGCTTCAGATTGTTCCTGTCCACAGCCTGCTGCTCAAGCCGGTCGATCTTTTTCAGGTGAAAGACTTCGGCCGATACCTCATGGTCCGCGCAGCGAACATGAAGTTGACCGTGGAAAAGGAGACCCTTCTGATAGTAAATATTTCGGGCGGGGGATGCCCCGATGTCCCTTATCTCGCACAGCAGCTGGTTGGACGGGCTCTGCCGGACGCGCCGGCGCCAAGGGAAATCGGCCACACGCTCTGCGGCTACGCGCTGCAACTGGCTTATGAGGAGATGCAGCGTCGATGCTTGCGATAGCCGGCACCATACCTGATGAGAATTTTCCCCTTGTTGCCGGACCGGTCGTCCTGAGGGACGGCCGCATCACCGTGGAAGGTAATGCCATCCCGGTGCTCCGTGGCACGCCGGCCCTGCTGGCCGCAGCTGTCAAAACGATCGAAGCCCTCGGTTTGCCGTTGCCGTTTTGCTTCCTGGCAGGCGACACCGGCATCGGGAAGGGCAGCAAAAAACTGTACGAACATCTGTTGCGGAACATTTCGAAGGCAGACTTCACCGCCATCGCCTTCCATTATATACTGCCGGACATGGATTACTGCAACCGCATTTTATTCTCCATGGACGCCATGCCTCGCAAACCGCTCCTCATAGCGGATGCCGGCTTCATGTATGCGGCCAAGATGAGCGGTCAGGCGCCTGCGTTTGATCTTTTCACCCCCGATGCCGGAGAACTCGCCTTTCTGGCCGATGAGGAGGCACCGCACCCGTTCTACACACGGGGGTTTATTCTGCATGACGGCAACAGTGTGCCCGACCTTATTGCCCGTGCGTATGAACATGAAAACGCTTCACGGTACCTTCTGGTGAAGGGCAGGACGGATTATGTGGCGACCCGGAATGGCATTCTCGCAACGGTAAACGAACCCCTGGTGGAAACACTAGAGCCTATCGGAGGAACCGGTGATACGGTCACCGGAATCGTCGCCGCACTGATTTCCGGAGGCATGGAAACAGGCACAGCAGCAGTCCTAGCGGCGGAAACAAACCGTCTCGCGGGCTTCCATGCAAAACCCACTCCGGCTACCCAGGTATCGGAGATTATCGAGCAGATTCCGCGGGCCCTTGCGGAAAACATGAAACTTTAACAATCGGCAGCGGTTATTCCACCTGTCGAAAATTGATCAAGCTCGCGTATCCATTCATCGCGCAGACAAAATTTACCGGCTGGAAAGAAGCGAAGATGCCGGTTGAAAAATAAGGAGACGTATGCAAATCGATGCGAGAGGAAAGGCCTGTCCTTTGCCGGTGATGATGGCGGAGGAAGCCCTGTCCACAATCAAAGAGGGGATTGTCGAGATCACTGTCGACAATGAAGAATCCGCCATGAATCTTTCTGGATATGCGGCGCAGAACGCGCTTTTTGCCGAGATCAACCGGGTGGACCGCGACTGGAAAGTCAGAATCGTGAAGGGATATGCCTGTCAGCCAAAATCAAACGCCGGAGCGCAGATTGCGGAGCCGGAAACAAAAAAGAAATCTCTTCTGCTCATTATCGGGACCGACAGCATGGGCAAGGACGAGGACCTGGGGAAAAAGCTGTTTAAAGGTTTTTTCGATACCATGAAAATATATAAACAGCTTCCGCACACGATGATTTTTCTAAATGCGGGCGTGAAACTGACGACCTTGAATGATGAAACCGTCGGCGTGCTGAAGGATATGGAAGCCATGGGCGTGGAGATATACTCGTGCGGTAGCTGCCTAAAACATTACAATCTTGAATCGGAATTGAGAGTAGGTCATCGGGGCACAACAAATCACATTGTGGAAGGAATGCAGGATTTCGAAAAAACTGTATGGATTTGATTAAAGATCCGTTGTGGTATGTCGCGAAAGCTTCTTCAACTGCTGTTTGGAAGGATTGTCCGTAAAGATCAGGGCCCCGTCTTCACTGTGGCCGACATAGATGGTATGCCGGGGGGCGAATACTCCGCCACTGCCATTGTACAGCGACAGGATTCTTCGTACATAGTTCTGCGTTTCTTTTATCGGGGGGATCGTCCCCCAGCGTTTTACCGTTGTCTCGCCAGCATTGTACGCCGCGAGCGCCAGAGAAAGGTTTCCCTCATAGCGGTCCATAAGATACTTGAGGTATTTTACCCCGCCGTAAATATTTTCCTTCGGGCTGAATGTGTTCTTAACATTCATTTCCACGGCGGTCTGCGGCATGAGCTGCATGAGCCCCATGGCCCCCTTCTTTGACATCGCGTAGGGGTTGAAGTTTGATTCCACCTTAATAACGGCATGCACAAGCGAAGGATCCACGCCGTGATTATAGCAGGCGGAATTGATAATCTCTATGTAGGAGTGCGGGATGCCGGAGGACGTCTGCTTAATCGGACCGGGGATGCCGGATGCGGGTTCAGAAGTGTCTTCTTTTTTCAAATCAGATTTAGGCTCGGACTTTACTTTTTTGAATTTTTTGCTGCCGCCGACGCTGACGTTGCTGAAGTGCACCACGCCGTTCTCGTCAGTATACTGATAAATGTCTGCCGAGGCCGGCAGGCAGGGGATGAGCAGGAATGCTGCAACTGCCAGTATATAGGTTAATTCTCGCTTCAGCAGCCTCATGTCGTAATATTTTGTCAAAATCATCATATATTTTCACAATTATAGAGAAAAAAAAGCGGTTTTGTCAACTAAATATTGGCTAATTCTCTGTTTGGGCCTGCTCAGCCGTTTTCGTGATTTATGCTGTATTCATCGGCATAATAATGAAAAACTTAACAATTCTTGCGCCAAAGGCATAATTTTCTTGACAAGTGCGGGCTCGTGCTTTATTATGCATTCCTCATCGCGGGGTGGAGCAGTCCGGTAGCTCGTCGGGCTCATAACCCGAAGGTCGTCGGTTCAAATCCGGCCCCCGCTACCAATCAATTCAAGGGGTTACAGCTAAAACTGTAGCCCCTTTTTCTTTGGGCTGTGCCCCTTTTTGTGCCCCCAAGCCGTCTAAAACTTCTACACCATGTCTTAGCGACTCAGGATAGTGGTGGGCGTATCTCATGGTCATAGTAATTGTCTTATGACCAAGCAGTTCTTTAACTACATAGAGATCAATACCGGCTTGAACGAGCCTTGTTGCAAATGTGTGCCTGAGGTCATGGAACCGAACATCTGTAAGGTCAGCTTTCTTCCGCGCTGAATAAAACGCTCTAAGAAGATTTCGTGCATCAATCTTTGTGCTGGCTTGAGTTGTAAAAACAAACCCTGAGATGCTTCTAATCTTATTTTTTGCCTTTAGAAGCTCCATCGTGGTCTGATTTAGGGGAACGGTTCTTTTTTCCTTATTCTTTGTTAATAACAGTGTGGCTGAGCGTCTAAATAGATCGACTTCAGACCATTTGAGAGATAGTATTTCGTTTTGCCTCATGCCTGTGTTAAGGGCAAAATTGATAATTTCACTTAACCAAACAGGGGAGAACTTCATTAGGCGTTGTTCTTCCTCTGAAGTAATCCATCTTTCTACCTTGTTTTGTGCCTTGTCGATTTTAACTTTCTCAAATGGATTTTTTTCAAGCCATTCCCATTCTCTTACCGCAAGATTTAAGGCATGTCTCAGGACTTCTAGCTCTCGCGCCAAAGTTGCGGTTTTTGCACTTTCGATTCTTCTTAAAGACTTATATTCAGAGATTCTTGCGGGCGTCAGTTCTGCCAGGGAAAGCCCATCAAAGAATGCGGATAAGTGTTTAAAAGAGCTCTTATCTCGAACAGTTGACTTCTCAGATTTGTGAACAGTTGAATACTCTCGCATGTAACGGTCTTGAAGTTCTGCGAAAGTTCGTTTTTTTGCCTCATTAGTAAACCAACGACCTTCAGCTAGTTCAACAACAACCTGAGCCTCAATTTTCTTTGCAAGTTCCTTGTTGCTTGTCCCTGTTGACCTTCTTATTTCCTGTTTATTTTTCTTAAGTCTTATCCACCAGACCTTACCCCTCTTATACAGCATTAACCCACCTCCTTTTTGAGGTGGTCTGGTCTCCCATGCAAGGGAGTATAAGACGATCTGACGATTTTATCAACACGATGTTTGGTTGACACAGCTTTCTTGGTTTTCATCCAGTTTTCTAGCTCATCTTTATTAAATCTAACCATTTTCCCAATACGGTAATGAGGAATGATGCCTTGATTCACAAGATAATACATTGTCTTTTCTTTTATATTCAGGAAGTCTCCTGCCTCTTTTACTGTCAGCCACATGGTATTATCCTTTTAGGAAAAAGCTTAAATATTCTTGAGCATTAATTCAGGTGGTTCCATAAAAAATAATTCACCTGTTTCAGCGTTTTCTCTCGAATATGATTTCGACCTCTCTTTAAATATCATCGACAATACTGACTATTTTATTTATCGTGCCTTTTGTCGGTATTGTCAGTGAGTTTATAAAATTTTAGGGTTAACTTCATAGGCCGGGGCTTTGGGTCTTCCTGTTACGGCTTTCAATAGCTCTTCTTTCTGACGAATATAGCCTCGCTCAATTAAAATGTTTAGGCCCGGCAAAACTTCTTCCATTGATTTAAAAGCGTTTTTGTTTCTCAATATGTCGCGACCTTGGAAGGTTTGTGGTTTATTCTGCATCACATATTCAAGAATTAACTTAGCAGCTTCAATTTTTGGGTCTTCACCCATGAATCCAAATGTAAAGAGAGCATGCTCTTTGAAATAGTCGCCAATTATGGTTGCAGCTTTAACGGTATCGAAGGAGATGGGTTCCTCTATTTTCTTGAGCCCATTTTCGGCGCAATGCAAAAGACCGGCAATCCGTGCAACGGCGCCCGGCAGTTTTGAACCCCAATCTTTTAGACCTTCTAGCGATGCGCCAGGTCTCATATTACGCTCTACATAGTTGTAAAAGTCATCCCATAGGTCTTGTGCTTCTACCGATAGTGTAAGAATTATTTCGTTCTTCGATAAACTAAGCAGCTCGTGTAAGTGTTTTGTGTATTGTTGTAGCAGGGAATCCGGTATTCTCGCGGTTTGTCTCTCTCTATATCCCACTTGAGACTGGCAGAAAGAAAAAAGAAATCTAGCTAAAAGACCTCTGCCTCTAAAACGCTTATGTCCACCAATTTCACGGATAACACTGCTTTGTACGGCTAAAGAAATTGTAAGAGCTGGGGATATCATTTCTACAGAAGTTCTCCCGATTCGATGGCAATTCCACGCGTCTCCAGCGTGTGCCTTCAAAAAAATGTCTAAGTCAGCATTCCCTTCTGAATATCGTCCTGCCATAATGTCAAAGATGCCACCTTCGGCGCTGATAATGCTGCCTCGTTCTTGATTTTCTGCCATAAGTGCACCAAGTTTTTCAGGCGTGATATTATCAAAAAGATATACAGGAGGTGTGAGAATAGGGCTTTTCGCGAGTTCTTCGGCTATATTGAATGCATCTTTTTCGTATTGCTTACGTTCTATTTCTCTATCTTCTTCAGCTGCCTTCTTCTGTAATTTAACAAGTCTAGCCTCTAGGATTGCGTATTTATTTCGTGCTTCTCTAATTACGCCAGACTTCTCCTCTTTTTGCTTTTGCTCATATTGAAGTATAGGATGAATCATAATGCTAACAGTACGGCTTTTACGCTCTCCGGAGTCTAACACTTGGGCAAAAAAGGTGTTACAAGGTTCTACATGCGTACCAAGATTTATTTTGATATTCCCTCCGAGACAGGTGGAGAGACAGGCAAGATATAAACTTCCAGGCAATCCAGCGTCTACTTGGTTTATGGAGGCAACAGTTTCAACGATATCGCGACCTGGAGAAGGCAGCGAATAGGTTGGAAAGACAGAAAGAGCTGTCGCCTTATTTAAGATAATAGGATCATGCCAGTGATCCTTAGTTAGTTCTGCTTTGTTCTGTGTGTCAAATTCTATAAGATTTTTTCCGAGGTTAAATTGTGCTTCGGTATTTGTGGCCATTTTTTATTATTTCCTTATAAAGTTCAAATTTATCTGCATCATTACCAAAAGTTAATATATCCATATGATATTCCCAAAGAGATTCTTGCTTATACAGATTAGAAAGAAGTTCCACATCCTGTTGTGAAGTGGCTTTAGATTTAAGTTTATTAGTTGTTCTATACAAGTCACTAATTTCCGCAAAATAGTCTTGTTCCCACTTTTTGAATTTTTTAACAAGTTCATGCTCTTTTTTAACGATTGAATTTTGTTCGCAATATTGTTCTTTTGACATACCGAGACATAAAAGTGCACCTTTGAAGTCAGTATTCATTATTTTTTTTGTAAAGTTAATGACGTCTCCACCTTCCCCGCAACCAAAACATTTAAAACGTTGTCGATTCGGGAAGACAATGAAGGATGGTGTTTTCTCATCGTGGAAAGGGCAGAGACCAGAAAAGTTCTTTCCTGCTTTTCGTAGAACTACATGGTTCGCGATGATCGATACAATATCAGGCTTATTGTTAAATTGAATTATCATCCAGTTCCTTTTTTGTACAAGCAATTTGTTTGTTTGATCGTATTCTGTGTTGTTTAATGAAGTTCTCTATATCGTGAGGCATAAAAAGCTTCCTTTTCCCTAGCTGAACATATGGAATTCGACCAGCGCGGGTCCAGGCGTACAACGTCCAAAACGATAGGCCTAACCTGTTGCTTGCTTCTTTTATACTGAGCAAGCCTTGATAATTTTTTATTTGTCTGGGTTGTTTTTCGTTATCCATACGCGTATAATAGCGTACGAATTGTGTTTTAGGGAGTCTGAGAAAATCAAGTAATTTAACTGGTTTTTACAGACGGGGTAAACGCAATGGTGGAATGGTATCAGCAGTACCTTGATGGTATAGACTTGAACGAGGTTTCTTCAATCCTCCAGTTAGGAGGATTTCCTGACACTGATACCCAAAATTGGGTTTTTGAGCAAGCTGCTTTATGTCGTCTTTCCTTTGCTACTCTTCCCTCATCTGTTTACGATGCAGAAAAACGATTCAATTTTCCAGTAATAAGTAAAACGCAATCTGGAATGGCTAAAGGCCGTCCACGAACTGCTAGATGGGCTTACTGGTTGGGATATATAGTCAAAAAAGACCTTTTAAGTAACGGCAAACAACTTACTTCCGGTTATTTATCACAACTCATAGCTCTTCTATTGTGCAGTAAAGTGCCACCTCAATCTGTCGAAGTAAGAACGATCTTTGGCAAACTGAAGAAAGAGGCAGAAGCGTGTGCAATGAGAACCGCGTCCATTATTTTAAAAGATACATTAAAGCCTGAAGAGACTGACAAGCAGTTTATAAAGCACTTAAAAGCAGATTTCGAGTGGGACTTATCCCCTGATACGCAAATGTGGCCGATGGTTGAGAATGGAAGAGTAAGAGATGAATGGCTGAATAGCGTGGCAAATCTCCGACGCTCAATTTTAAAGAAAATTAAAAAACATGGCCTTCTAATAGGGCAAGAGCCTCAAATAAAAGCTCAGGGATATACACGGCTTATTCAGGGCTTACCAGTAGGTAGTGTAGCCGCTACAACGTCCGTTCTAGCAGATAACATCCACCTTGAAAAAGGAAAAGACATCAGAACACCGAAACCGCTTCTTGAGCAAGATATTAGCTCTCTTGGTGAAGTTTCTATAACGCAAACAAGAAGTGCGGAGATGATCCAAGTAGCATTAAGATTTCCGACACAGGCTATGAACATCGACGAACCTTTTGTAGCCGTGTTAATTGCGACTCCTAGGTGGTTACAGGAGTGGAAAATAGCAAATAGTTAGCTACTAAACAAGTAAGCAAGTAAACAAGTAAGCAAGTAAACATTATATATTTATATATAGCTATATGGATATATTGCTATAAAGATATCAGAATATGTTTATTTTCTAGTTTTTTACTTGGAAACAATAAAACTTGTAAACAATTAATTATTGATTTGCGCTTGGAGAAAATTTTATCGTGGCTATGCTGCCGCATGGACAGCTTATGAAAAATTTTTTATTTTGAAAGGATAACGTATGAAACTGTTATTTACAGGTCACATTAGATTAACTTTAATGTTATTAACAGCTGTTGTTGTTTTTTTCCAAGGTTGTGCGGGGGTTCTTACATCATCACAGATACAAGAAGTAGCAACCTTTGCGAATGCAGCAAAAGCTTATGGAGATCTTCCTGGAGAGGTAATAAAAAGCCACGGCCAGCTCAGGGCAAATCAAAAAATTCTCCAAGCATCAACTTTTACGAACGGTGATATGGCTATTCGTCAAATAAATTCTGCTGTTAATATTCGGCGTGAGCTTGATCGACGGGCAACGGCTGCTGACAACGCACTAGAAGTTATGAATGATTATGCAAGTTTGCTCGTTAAGCTGACCGCAGACACATACACTGATGATCTTCAAAAGAGTGCAGAAAATCTAGGAGATTCAATTGATAGAGGTATCGGCAGTTATAACGATCTTCGGAAGTCAAATTTAAAGACCTTTGGTGGCCTCGTTGCTGCAAGCGTACGGGGAGTGGGAGGACTTTTGATCCACTATGAACAAGCGAAAACACTAAAAAAAGCAATTATCTTGGCTGACCCTGTAATTGATGCAATGATAAACGAAGTGGAAAAGCTTCTCGCACTGTACTTATCGTCAAATGATCTTAAAGAGTTAAAACTAACACTTGCTAAAAACGATACTCCACTTGAACAACTTGACTTAGTTCGTAACGTAGAAACTGACCTGCGACAGACCTATACGCAAATTGTCACCAATTCTGGAAGAACACAAAATGTACAAGCTGCATATGTAACCGCAGACAATCTGACAAACGCTGATAATACTATACGACTTGCAGTTAAAGCTCTTAAAGCTGCCGAAACGTACCGTATGGCTCACAAAAAATTAGCAGAAAATGTTACGCAGCGGCAATGGTTAAGTAACTCGATAGACCAAGTCAAAACTCTCGTCGAAGAAGTGAATGCTGCAATTAAAATTAAGAAAAAACTCGAAGCCCAGTAAAAAAAACAAGGGGGAAATTATGGCAAATAAAGAAAGATTTCTTACGCTACAAAAGCTACGTACGGCAAAAAAAACCGTCACTGAAATGAAATTAATGCCGAAACTTACCTCAACGCAAACAAAACTTCTAGATAAGCTTTATGTTGAGTTAGATGGCTTAGAAGATATTCTCTTTATAGAAGCAATAGATGATAAAATTAATGACCTTCGAGCTGGAGGAGCAAAATTAAAAAAAATTGCTGATGATCTTTCTAAAGAAACTGATAAACTAAAAAAAGTGGCTAAAGTTACAGACATAGCGGCGACCTCAATTAAGATACTTGCAGACATCGTATCTAAGGGTAGTGAACTGCTTAGTCTATAGCCAATACAGACAAAAGAAGTTGACTATCTAGGATTTTGTACGAATAGCAAAAATCGTTCAATTACTAGACAGTAATATGTGAACTCAGGAGTTTTTATGACAACTGAATATGCTCAAATATGGTCAGCTGTAGCTGCATCATTTTCTGCGATAGCTGCATTGACAATTGTGCGTATTAGCCATCGAAATATGATAGATTCTGCGACCCCTGAAATCATAATTGATGGTTGGGATAGAGAAAAAAAGAAAATTCTTGATAAAGACTATGATATTTTAACTTTTACCAAAATTTTAAATACCGGAAAAGGGTCTGCTCTTCATGTCCATATTAATACAGAAGATATGGTTTCTAGTTTACCAAAAACAATGTTTACTACTAAGCGAATTGCAATTATTCCTTCTGGAAAAGAAGTAAATCTTAAAGGTGAAATAACTTTATTATGGAAGAATGCCGATAAACAAAATGAGCTGATTCCGATTGATATAACGATATACGCTTGGAGCACTAAAGGTTACCGCTATGAAACTGTTTATAGGTTAATGGCCATGGATACAGGCCATGCTCGCATGTGGGATGATACTAGTACGGTTGCGACTGGAATTATGCTTTTGGCTCGCAGAACAATAAGCAGACCGGTCTGGAGATTGAAACTCAATAGATATCTGTCTGGTCGATTTATTATTGGAAAATACTTTAAAAAGAGTACATAATCCATGGACTAATCACTTACATTGACAAGGGTATACCGCATGATATAAATGGTGTGTATTATTATCAACTGGTTAAAATGTGCATATGTCTGTCTAAATATATTGCTCTAACTCGACCATTTATTCTTTTCAGCTTTGGGGAAAAACCAATATGACTTGCAATGCATGTGAACATCTTGTAGATATATCTGATTTGTCATCTCCATATGTAGTCAGAGTGTGTCAAGAATGTAACCGTAAAATCAATCTAAGAGAGATTGGTGAGAAAGGACAGGGAATAAAAGTAGAAAAAGGAGACCAATTTATAATACCGCCAGGTTGGGTGAAGATTTCCGCAAATCCATTAAAGGGTAGTGGGACGTTGACAAGATATGGCTTAGAGTGGTTTGCTAAACTGGTATTTATCGATGATCTTCCTGCAAAATCCGATGAGGTAGAATCACAGCTTAAAAAAAATGAGAATTTCTGCGAAAACCACCTTCGTAAATCAGAACTACTAAAAGATTTAGACTTAAAGAATCCAGAGCATGCAGAAAAGATATTCCAAAGATTAGAAGCAAATCAAACAGGCGTTGAATGGTGGGCATATATGTTTGCTACTTTTAATTCAATTGCTGAAGAAGCAATTAAGGAAAATAATGCAAAAAAAGCTGCGTGGGCAATGGGGAATGCTGAACGTTGCCGTTCAATGTGCGTATTTAAAGTTAACCTCGAAGAAGTAGTATGGATGGGGTACTCTGCAAAAAGAATAATTGATGTGATCAATAAATGGCACTCTAATAAGTCAAATTCAAGCGAACAATATTGGCAGTCGATATTTAATGAAAATCCATATGTATTATCTCAACTATTTTCAGTTCCGGTAGTTTTTATAAAAGATAAAGCATATGTTGGTGGAATGAATATCGAAAGACAGGACTCAAAATTTGTAGATTATTTATATGCTAACGAGTCGTCAAACGATGCATTATTAGTTGAGATAAAAACGCCAAAAACAAAACTTATTGGTGCTAAATATCGAAAAGGAGTGCATAAACCTTCTGATGAGATCGCAGGTTCTGTAATACAGGTTCTAGATTATAGGCGAGAGTTATCAAGAAATATCAAAACAATTACTTCAGGGACTGATCATGTCATAGATGTATTTAATCCAAGATGCGTTGTAATTGCTGGCAACGCGTCAAAAGAATTAGACACTGAGACGAAGAGAAAATCTTTCGAACTATTTCGAACTAATCTAAGAGATGTTGAAATAGTTACATTCGACGAACTTTTTAAAAAAGCTGAAAACTTAGCAACTTTATTCAACCTGAAGTGGCAAGCTCAACAAAAATAGTCGCTAAAGCGTTTAGGAAGTCCTGTGCCCCTTTTTGTGCCCCTTGAAAGTGGAAATTAATGGAATGTTTAGGCTGAGCGGAAATCTTAGAAATAATAAAAACGTTGAAAATATTCAATTTTTGGGAGACCAGCCACCATCAATGATTTATAAGTTTTTTCCTTTTTGCCCTCATAACCCGAAGGTCGTCGGTTCAAACGGCCCCCGCTACCGAAGAGTTGACTTCTCAGATTTGTGAACAGTTGAATACTCTCGCATGTAACGGTCTTGAAGTTCTGCGAAAGTTCGTTTTTTTGCCTCATTAGTAAACCAACGACCTTCAGCTAGTTCGACAACAACCTGAGTCTCAATTTTCTTCGCCAGTTCCTTGTTGCTTGACAGGGAAGC
>CAZPGZ010000021.1:0-59851 GCA_964586075.1 uncultured Nitrospiraceae bacterium
TCTGGCAGCACTTTTCCGTTCCGGTGGAGGAACTGACCGAGAACATATTTGAAGAGGGTCTCGGGTTTGACGGGTCCAGCATCCGCGGCTGGCAGTCCATCCACACAAGCGACATGCTGGTAGTTCCCGATGCGGAAACCGCTGTGATGGATCCATTCACCAAGTATCCCACGCTTTCCCTCATCTGCAATATCGTTGATCCGATCACTAAGGAACGCTATACGCGCGATCCCCGGCACATTGCCCAAAAAGCAGAAGCATACCTCAAGTCTTCCGGTATCGGCGACACTTGCTACATGGGCCCCGAAGCGGAGTTCTTCATTTTTGACGATGTCCGCTTTGACCAGAACTCTCATGCAGGCTTTTACTATGTTGACAGCGTCGAAGGCATTTGGAACAGCGGCAAGGAGGAAAATCCGAATCTCGGCTACAAACCCCGCCACAAGGAAGGTTATTTCCCGGTGCCGCCCGTAGACAGCCAGGAAGACATCCGGACCGAAATGGTCGAAGAAATGCAGAAAGTCGGCATCTATATTGAACGGCAGCACCATGAGGTCGCAACTGCCGGCCAGGCGGAAATCGACATGCGCTTCAACTCCTTGGTCAAGATCGCGGACCAGCTGATGTATTTTAAATATATTATCAAGAATGTTGCGAAGCGCCACAATAAAACCGTAACCTTCATGCCCAAACCGATCTTTGGCGACAACGGGTCCGGCATGCATGTGCATCAGTCCATCTGGAAAGCAGGCAAACCGTTGTTCCATGGCGACGGCTATGCAGGCTTGTCGCAGCTTGCACTCCATTATATCGGCGGCATCCTGAAGCATGCCAAAGTGCTCGCGGCCTTCACAAACCCGACCACCAATTCGTACAAGCGGTTGACTCCCGGCTTCGAAGCCCCGGTGAATCTCGCATATTCGAGCAGAAACCGCTCTGCGTCCGTCCGCATCCCCATGTACAGCGCAAGCCCCAAAGCAAAACGTGCTGAAGTCAGGTTCCCGGATCCATCCTGCAACCCTTATCTTGCATTTGCGGCTATGCTCATGGCAGGACTCGACGGCATCGAAAACAAGATTGATCCGGGTCAACCGCTCGACAAGGACATCTATGATCTGGCACCGGAAGAACTGGCAAGCGTACCGACCATGCCGGCATCGCTCGATGAAGCGCTCGACAATCTCGAAGCAGACCACAACTGGCTGCTCAAAGGCGATGTTTTCACCAAGGACGCCATAGAGACCTGGATCAGCTACAAGCGGTCCAAGGAAGTTGACGCGCTCCGCCTGCGGCCCCATCCCTATGAGTTCTTCCTGTATTACGATATCTAAATAATCATGAATCAGCGACGGCCGGAACCTGCTACCAAGGTTCCGGTTTTTTTTTTGTTCCGAAAGCCCGACGCAGCAAACAACAGCTGTCGACATGACCGATAAAACGGCTTCCTGATTGACAAGTAGAAAGGGTTTTGTTACAGTTGCTCGTGTAAAAGTACAAAAATTATGCAGGCTTTTATCAGGAGGAAATCATGGCGGAAAAACTTGCAATAGTCGTCGGCGGAGGCCCGGCCCCGGGCATAAACGGCGTTATCAGCGCAGTCACATTTGAAGCGATCAAACAGGGACTTGAAGTCACCGGCATACTGGACGGTTTTAAATGGCTGTCGCAAGGCGACACATCGCATGTTGTCCAGCTCGATAACGCTGACATATCGCGCATCCACCTGCGGGGAGGCTCCATTCTCGGCACATCGCGAGAAAATCCCACGAAAAACCCTGAAAAAATGGCCAATGTGCTCAACGTGCTTTCCCGGCTCGGAGTCCGGTATCTGGTGACGATAGGCGGTGATGATACCGCCTACACGGCCACGCGGGTCGAGCAGGAGGCCAGCGGCAAAATTGCCGTTTGCCACGTCCCAAAAACAATTGACAACGACCTTCCGCTCCCTCACGGAGTTCCGACATTCGGTTTTGAGACCGCGCGTCAGCTCGGATCACAGCTGGTTGAGAACATCATGGAAGACGCACGTACCGCCGGCAGATGGTATTTCATCATTGCGATGGGACGATCGGCCGGTCATCTGGCACTCGGAATGGGCATGGGTGCCGGCGCCACGCTGACGTTGATCCCTGAAGAACTTGGTGAAAAAATATCCCTGAACAAAGTTCTTGCCATACTCACAGGTGCCATCATCAAGCGGCGTGCGGACGGGAAAAACCACGGGGTGGCGGTTATTGCCGAGGGCGTGGCCACGCGGCTTGATCCAGAGGAGCTGACATTCCTGAAAGACGTTCCGCTGGACGATCATGGCAATATCCGGCTGGCGGAGGTTCCGCTGGGAGACATGCTGAAGCAGCGGGTCACCGACGAGCTGAATGCGCTCGGTTTGAAAGGAACGATTATTGCCAAGGATATCGGCTACGAGCTGCGCTGCCATCCTCCCATTTCGTACGACCGCGAGTATACGCGGTATCTCGGGTACAGCGCGGTAAAATTTCTGGTCTCAGGCGGGACCGGCGCCATGATCATGCTGAAAGACGGAAAGAGCCTCCCGATCAAGTTCTCCGACCTGCTTGATCCCAAAACAA
Organism: uncultured Nitrospiraceae bacterium; assembly: GCA_964586075.1. Classification (GTDB taxonomy): domain Bacteria; phylum Nitrospirota; class UBA9217; order UBA9217; family UBA9217; genus JBAZLV01. The sequence continues at coordinate 2,589 of CAZPGZ010000021.1, forward strand.
AGAAAACAAGGATCCGCACGGTGGACATTACCGCTGATGACTATCATATGGCGAGACGGTATATGATCCGCCTTGAGAAAAATGATATGGAAGGCGAGGCACTGGAAAAATTAGCGGCCACTGCAAAGTTGAGTCCTGAAGCATTTAAGAAAAAATTCATGGTCGCAGTGGTATAAGAAAAACGCAGGTTTCCAAAAAAAGGGAGCGGCACAGGTGCCGCTCCCTTTTTTTATTTCCGAGCCGGATATTGCGATGCTGCATGCAGGGTTTTCGGATTTACAGCGGTATTTTTTTTTCACGGGCTATATTGCGGAGAACGATCAGCGCGCTGTGAAGCCGCTGAAGCTTCATGTTCCTTTGGCGAAGAGCGACTGTATCGGTGAAGGACATCTTTTCGTTCCGGATGCTGGTCATACCCTTGTTGATGTTCTCATACAACCCCTTGATCATGTCCTTGTCGAATTTCTTCACGAAAAGCGGATTCACGGTAACATAGCCTTCCGCCACATCCGTGGTTATCGCTTTCAAACTCTTGCCTCTAAACCCGCCTTCTTCCGCCATAGCGCGCCCTCTCTCCTGACTGCAGAATCATACCTTGCAGAGTGATTTGATCATCTTCTCCATCTCGTCCTGCCTCTTGTGCAGTTCATTGAGGTGCTTCTCAATATCGGATTTGGGAGCATCGAGACGAATCATCTCCTGAAGCACAACCACATCCTTGAAGAGATCCCTGAGTGATTCCCGCAGCACCGCGCTGGAATTGCGGCTGTGCTCGCACAATGCGGATATTTCCCGGGCAATCTCCTTGAGCATGGGATCGTCCGTCTCGCGAAGACGCAGATTCATGCTCATTTCTCCCTCCGCCAGTTGCTGAAGCGTCCGGCGTATCCTGAGCAGAGGGCCAACGATGGTATGGGAATAGGCGGCACCGATAATGCCGATAAAAACAAGGAGCGTAACCAGCGCAATCGGCAGAAAAACCGGAAAGTCCACGAATTCAGCAAGTTTTTGAAAAACCTTCAGAAGCAAGGTGAATATTCCGAGAACAATAAGGAGGAAAATAATAAAGCGGTATTGCGGACCTGCCACGCTCAAATAGCCTTTGTTTCTACCGAGGACGACTCTTTTTCCTGTCTGCTGCATACGGATTCGGCACCCTGACACGTCTTCGCGCTTGAAAAAAATCGACCATTTGAAACTACCTGTTGAAATTATACCGGCAAATACACAGCCGGTCAAGGTCATACTTATGTTATATGAGTGAATGCATTTTCTTGAGGAACCGGCTATTTTACTGAATTTTTTTTACCAGAGGAGTCCCCCCCGGCAGGAACCGGAGGCTCCTCTGATGAACACGACCTCCTCCCGACGAGAGCCGGGATTTCTCTGTTGCAGGGATTAATTCAAAATGATACAACAATATGCCTTGAAGTACCCCTACCCTTGTGGTAAATTTCTCCTATGTCTCTCCAGGACCCGTTTAAACGGAGCATAGATTATTTGAGGATTTCGGTCACCGACCGGTGCAATCTTTCCTGTTTCTACTGCAAACCGCTCGCAGAGATAAAACCTCTTTCCCATTATGATATTCTTACCTATGAAGAAATTCTTCGGCTGGTCTCCGTGGCAGTGCCTCTCGGCATATCCCGCGTTCGGGTGACAGGCGGCGAGCCGCTGGTACGGCTCGGTGTCGTTGATTTCATCGCTTCGCTCAAAAAAAACCCCGGTCTTAAGGACATCAGTCTCACGACAAATGGCCTCCTGCTTGAAGAAACAGCGGACAAACTTCTTGCGGCCGGAAAACCCCGGGTCAATATCAGCCTTGATTCCCTCAAACGGGAACGGTTCCATCGGATCACCGGCAAAGACTGCTGGGACGCAGTCTGGAAAGGAATCTCCCGGCTGGAGCAGCTCGGCTTTTTTCCCATAAAAATCAACATGGTCCCTATCAGAGGATTAAACGACGACGAAGTCGTCGATTTCGCCAGGCTTACGCTCGACCGCAAGCTCCATGTCCGGTTCATCGAATTCATGCCAATAGGCGCAAACGACCGGTGGAATCAGGACAAGTGTTTTCCTGCAGACAGCATCCGGGCTGTTATCGAACAAAAGCTCGGCAAACTCATTCCTTTTTCTTCTTCCTCGACAGCCGGTCCCGCAAACAACTATCAGCTGTCCGGCGCGCAGGGAGTAGTCGGATTCATCAGCCCCGTCAGCAGGCATTTTTGTGGTTCCTGCAGACGACTCAGGTTGACCGCCGACGGCAAGATCCGTCCCTGCCTTTTGTCGGATACGGAAATAGACATCAAATCCCCGATGCGTGGCGGATGCGATGACAAGGAGTTGGAGCGGTTGATCAGACTTTCGCTTGAGATCAAACCGGAACGGCACTACATCGGCGCTGTCGGAGAGATGGGGACCGGATGCTCCCGCCGCACCATGTCTCAAATAGGCGGATGACTGCAGCTTATACAATGATTCCGGATCAGTATCCACAGTTTTAATCATGAGGAGGAAGCATATCATGTCGGGACTTTCTCACTTTGACGATCAGGGCGCTGCACGCATGGTGGATGTTTCCGGCAAACAGGAAACGCTGCGGGAAGCCGTGGCAGAAGGCAGCATCCTCATGCAACCCGAGACGCTTGCCCTAATCCTGGACCAAAAGGTCGCAAAGGGCGATGTGTTCGGTGTCGCCAGGGTAGCGGGCATCATGGCAGCGAAAAAAACCGCCGATATCATCCCGCTCTGCCATCCTCTGAACCTCTCGTCCGTGGACATAGCTTTTGAACCGGACAGGGGAGCATCATGCGTGTACATCCGCGCGACAGTCAGGACAATGGGCAGCACCGGCGTGGAGATGGAAGCGCTGACGGCGGCGGCGATGGCAGGACTCACCATTTACGATATGTGCAAAGCCGTTGACCGGGGTATGACCGTTACCCATATCCGGCTGCTGAAAAAAATGGGCGGAAAAAGCGGAACGTTTGAGCGATAATATCGGCGCTTGCGGCGTGTCTTTACTTAAATTATTTTTAATTTTTTTCCTCTTTCATCCTGCAGTTTTTCTTCAAATCTACAAACAGTGTTCAGTCCCATTGCTGCCACATCCATCAAAAAAATTGAAAACCCACCTTAAAAGAAGTAACATAGAGGCAGCAGAATATTATATTCTGCTGCAAGGTGGATGACATGAATCAAGCACTTCGGGAGGAGGAAAGAAGAGTGAGACTGCTCAGGTTCGTTGCAGACCTGGCACAAGCAACGCTCATGCAGCAGACTGACCTGACCATGCGGGACGCTTTTGAAATCATGAAAAACACCAGGCAGGCCGCGCTGAATCTCTTTCCCGAAAAAGAAGATGTGTATGATCTGATTTATAAACCCCGGTTCATGAGAATTATTCGTGAACGGTTCGTAATTGCGGGAGGGTTGCATGAGCAGGATTGAGGTAACCGTGCTGCCAGAAACATGACACAGCAAGACCACTGATCCCTACGGTCAAGAAGCTTGCCGTTTTCTTACCAGTTCATAAATCGTCACCTCGGGCGGCGCGAGAAACCGTATCGGCGGTCCCCAAGTGCCGGTCCCTCGGTTTACATGCAGAATCGACCCCTTTCCGAGATCATACGTGCCCGCATTTCGGGGAAAAACAAGGCGCGTCACAACGTTGAAGGGGAATATCTGCCCTTTGTGCGTATGGCCGGACATCTGCAGGTCGAAGAGACCGACGGTTGCTTCATCAATCCTCGGCTGGTGCTTAAGGAAAAGGACAAACCGGTCGCGCGGGAGCTTCGCGAGAAGATCCTTTTCCGATATGGGGTTTTCCAGTTTCAGCTGGACGGCGGTCCGGTCATCGACGCCCGCAATAGTGATGGGGCCCGCGTTGACTGCCTCATTCTGGAGAATGGTAAAACCCGCTTCCTTCGTAAAAATCAGCGCTGTCCGAAGTCCGGCATAGTATTCATGATTTCCTGTTATGGCATAATTGCCGTATCTGGTTTGTATCCCTTTCAGGGCTTCGGCAAGACCAGTTAAATGGTTTATCTGCGCGTCAACCAGGTCTCCCGTGGAAACAAAAATATCTGGCTTTGCAGCCCTGACTACGTTGAGCATCTGCTCAAGCCGTTCGCTCCTGACGATTAATCCGAGGTGCACGTCTGAAATCTGCACAATGGTGAGTTTGTCCATGCCGGCCGGCAGTTTTTCAGTCTTTATCCTGACTCTTTCGATGCGGATGTCCTTGGCATCAAAGTAGCCTGACACACAGACAGCGATCGCAATGCCGAGACTTATGAAAAACGATGCCCGCACGGGCAGGAGGGCCGCGGAGACATCGGAGCGGGAGAACCATCCTGCCGCGCGGATGATCAGATGGACGATATCAAGAACAATCGAGCTGCAGAAGAAAAGAAAAACAGCGGCCATCCAGAAATACGCGGCATACGCGAGCACCCGGGCGGTATTCTCGTATTCATGCTGTTCAAGGGCCCGGATCAGGAAAAAAGCAAAGACCATAAACAGCATGAACGCGGCAAGAACGATAGCAGTTGGCGGGGAAATCGCAAAAGCGCTGCGCACCCTTAAAAAAATATAGGCGTGCAACCCGCCATAAATCAATACTATTGTGAGAAAAAAAAGACTCATCTGCCGAAGCATACTCCAATGCCTTCAGCGACTTTCACCAGTTCGCCCTCCGGTTCGACGAGTTTGAGACAGCTGATGGCGTTTTCAAGCGGTACCGACGTAATGCAGGGCGGCTGGAACGAAACCATTTCTCCGAATTTTTTCTGGGCAATGAGCTCGATCGCTGCAGCACCATACCGTGTGCCCAGAAGACGGTCCGACGCGCACGGGCTGCCGCCGCGCTGCAAGTGGCCGAGCACCGTAACCCGTGTCTCGAACCCCGTCCGCTTGCTGATCTCCGCCGCGACAATTTCACCCATGCCGCCGAGTCTGAGCGCGTATCCGTCACTCGCTTTTTCGCGCACCGCCATTTCGCCGCCGACCGGTTTGGCACCTTCGGCGACGACAACAATGCTGGATTTGCTTCCCGATTTTTTCCGCTCCAGAAGCCTTTCTCCGACCTTGTCCATATTGAAGGGTATTTCCGGAATCAGAATCACGTCAGCACTGCCGGACATTCCGGCTTCAAGCGCGATCCACCCCGCGTACCTCCCCATGACTTCAAGTACAATCACCCGCTGATGGCTTTCCGCCGTGGTATGGAGCTTGTCAAGCGCGTCGGTCGCGGTATTGACCGCGGTCTGGAAACCGAAGGTCACGTACGTTGCCATAAGATCATTGTCGATGGTCTTGGGAACGCCGATGACGGGAACCCCGAGCTGATTGAGCTTGTTTCCTATTTTGAGTGAACCATCGCCGCCGATGACGACAAGCGCATCAAGGCCCAACTCTTTAATATTGCCCAGAATCATGGGGGACATGTCTTCCTCAACTTCCCTGCCGTTGACAACGGTTTTGTACGCGAACGGATTGCCGCGGTTCGTGGTGCCGAGAATTGTTCCGCCCATAAAAAGAATACCGCGCGTGTTCCAGGAAGTGAGGTGGCGGGTTTTAGTCGGTGTCAGCAGTCCTTCAAACCCGTCGATGATACCGACTACTTCCCAGCCATACTTGAAAATGGCGGTCTTGGTGACCGCACGGATAACTGCATTCAGACCTGGTGCATCGCCGCCGCCGGAAAGGACCCCGATTCTCATAAAACCTCCTTTACAGTATGGATACAGTATGGATTTGGTACTGCCGCAAGCATGGAACCAGCCAGAAGACTTCGCCATATTCCGTTCGCCGAACACACTGTCCGGCGTTGTAAAGCCACGCTTCCTGCAATAATCTTGTTAAAGGGTAGCAGAGATGCGAGCCGCATGCAATGAAAATTTTAATAAACGGAAAAAGCTTGACTCTGGTTGTCCATGCCATATACTATACTAAATTCATGAATCGTTGCCCCGTTGACTGTTCACGGCAAAGAAGCGGCGACAACACTTCCCTCCCGGAAGGAGAAAGCATTTTGTTCATAATCCTGTTCAGTGGCTGCTGCAGGAAAGCCATGTTACCCGCATGCGTGTAGCCGCCGTCATCGGGACTAGGCCAGAAGTGATAAAAATGGCCCCGGTCATCTACCAGCTGCGGGAGCGTTCCTCTGTTTTTGACGTGGTCGTCGTCGCGACTGCGCAGCATCGGGAAATGCTCGACCAGGCATTGTCACTGTTTGACATTGTGCCCGACCATGACCTTGACCTTATGTCACCCGGCCAAAGTCTTTCCGGCATCGCCGGACGAGTACTGGACCGCATGGACACAACACTCGGCACGATCCGTCCCGACATGGTCCTGGTTCAGGGAGATACCACGACGGTCTTTGCAGCTGCTCTTGCATCATTTTACCGGAGGATTCCCGTTACCCATGTCGAAGCCGGACTCAGGAGCTACGACTTTAAAAATCCTTTTCCCGAAGAAGCGAACCGCTGCCTGACGACGGTTCTTGCCGAGATTAATTGCGCGCCCACGGCGCTTTCCAGAACCAGACTGCTGCAGGAAGGGGTCCCCGCCGAAAAAATCATTGTTACCGGCAATACCGTGGTCGACGCACTCCACTATGTCCTCGATAAACCATTTTCCTTCACCGGCACGGCACTGGAAACGTTCGATTTTAAAGACAAGCGGATCATTCTCGTCACCTGCCACCGCAGGGAATCCTTGGGTGCGGACATGGAGAATATTTTCTCCGCTTTGATCGATATTGTGCATGCCTTCTCTGACGTCCATGTCGTATATCCGGTGCACCTGAACCCCGAAGTCCAGCATATGGCGAAGCGTATTCTTTCAACCGTCGACCGCATCCATCTTATACCACCGCTCGATTATGCGGCTTTTATTAATCTTATGAAACGTTCCCATCTCATTCTGACCGACTCCGGAGGTCTGCAGGAGGAAGCACCGACGCTCGACAAACCGCTCCTCGTCATGCGCACCGTCACCGAACGTCCGGAGGCCTTTCAGAGGGGCCTTTCCAAGGTCATCGGTACGAGCCGGAACGCGATTGTGCAGGAAACATCGCATATATTGAATGCCGGAGATATCGCAGGAACCGCGCGAAGAAGCAACCCGTATGGCGACGGCATGGCGGCATCACGAATTGCCCAAGCGCTTGAACGCTGGGCGCGCGGCCTGCACCCGCTCCTGGAACCGGAATCAGAATTCAACTACCAGGAAGAATGTGGCATGCCATGACTGCAAAAGAACCAAAATCGGTTATTTTATACCACCGTTCGTACCGGAAAGTCCCCGGTTCCGCTCGAATGTTTTTTCTTCAGTTTTTCATCATCGCTCTGCCGCTTTCTCTTATAATTGTCTTTTGGTATCCCGAGATCACGCACACGGTCTGCCGTATTGCCAATGCCATGCTTGCCCCGTTCTTTCCTCCCGATACAATCAGGACACTGCACCTGCCCTACGTGATCGGGGACGCATTTCTTCTTGATCTGCCCAGCAAATATCCGTCGCTTGTTTTCTCCGTAATAAACGCCCTTGTCAGCCTGTTTTTCCTCGTGTTCCTGCCGACGATAAAAAGCTCGAAACATGTATTTATCTTTTTGATTGTCGTGGCATTCATCAATTTTGTGTCATCGCTTTTTTTCACATTTGTTCCCTACCGGTTTCCCTACGAAACCGTTGACTACTCGGAGCTCTATATCAAACAGCAGATCAGTATATGGTTTTTCGTGCCGATCATCATGGGTCTTGCCGTATTGCCGCTGCCCTCCTCCCTTGCATCGAAGTGTATTACCATGCTTGTCACCTTCTGCTATTCGCTGATCTTCGGGACACTCCGGTATGCGGTGTTTCTTTTTATATTAACAAAAGCATCCCTGCTGTATATGGCGGTGCTCTTTTTCGTACTCGGCCCTCTGGTCGATTTTGTATATATCGTGGGCATCTACAGCGTCCATGTCACCAGGCTGGCAAAAAAAATGAAGGGCGATTTTGCCTCATGGAAATGGTCATACTGATACTCAAGGGATATCTCCTGTTTACCATCGGGGTCATGGTTGTGTTTTCCATCAGACACTACATCTTTACCCTGAACAGGCTTTTTGGCGAACAGCGGATTTACTACCAGGATATCATCGATTCCGACTATAAGACAATATCGGTGCTCATTCCGATGCATAACGAAGAAAAAGTCGCCACCAGCATCCTTGACCTGCTTGTCCTGGCCGACTACAACAGGGAAAAGCTTGAAATCATTCCCATCAATGATTTTTCGGATGACAAGACGCGGGAAATCGTCGAAGCCTATGCGAAACAGCACCCCTGTATAAAACCCCTGCATCGCTACGAGGGAGACAGGGGCAAACCCGCCGCACTGAACGCGGGCATCCAGAAGGCGACGGGTGAGATCATCATCGTTTTTGACGCAGACTATCTCCCTCCAAAAGGAATCTTGAAAAGCATCGCCATCTGTTTCAATGATCCTGAAGTCGGCGCTGTCATGGGGAGGGTCATTCCCGTAAACACGCGCCGAAACATTCTGACGCGTCTTCTGGACCTTGAACGCACCGGCGGGTATCAGGTGGACCAGCAGGCACGATATAATCTCAGGCTTATGCCTCAATACGGAGGCACGGTAGGCGGCTTTAGACGGAGCGTGGTGGAGAGCCTCGGAGGGTTTAACACAAAGGTTCTGGCGGAAGACACGGAACTGACCTACCGGCTTTCCATCAACGGCTGGAAAGTGCTGTACGCAAACCGCGCTGAGTGTTATGAAGAGGTACCGGAAAAATGGAGCGTTCGCGCCCGGCAAATTCGCAGATGGTCGCGAGGGCACAACAGCGTCATGTTTAGGTATTTTTTCCCGCTGCTGAAGACTCCTCATCTCTCCTTTCGGGAAAAAGTCGATGGACTCCTGCTGCTGCTCGTCTATTGCGTCCCCTTTATTCTCCTGCTAGGCCTCCTCGACTCACTCGCGCTCTTTTTTCTGGATGAGATGGAGATTTTTTCAGGAATCCTTTTTCTGGTTTTCCTCGGCGCCTACAATAACTTCGGAAATTTCGCACCTTTTTACCAAGTCGGAACGGCCTGCCTCCTCGACGGCGCAGCGCAGCGCATCCTGCTGCTGCCGTTCCTGATTTTCAGTTTTTTCTTCAACATGTGGTATATTTCAAAAGGTTTTTTGGACTCCTGCATCGATTTGATCACCTGGCGCAAAACCAAGTGGCACAAAACAGAACGGTTCCGAAAGACTCCGAAGAAGGGGTTCCCTTCATGATGCTGCTCATCGCGTTCATCCTGCTTGTTCTCCTGTTCACGCTCCCCTTCGTTCCCGGAGCGCGCGAACTCGCAAAGAAACAGGACGCATCGCCGTTGTACATCAATAATGAATATCTCAAAGACCCGCGTTATTTTGCGTTTTCATTCAGAAAGTTGTTTCACACTTCGTTGGCAACTGCTCCACGAGGAGAAGGTGTTCACGATATCACACTGTCAAAGAATGAAAAAGTCCAAATTGTCGAAAACGCCAGCCTTGCCAGGGGTTCTGCCGTGGAACATATTCTGTATGTGATGCAAGACCTTGAATCCGGCTCTGACGTCAGGTTTAACAAGGAGGTCTATGTACGGCGGACGGCTCATATCGGAGAGTCAAATCTGCTGCAGGCCCTGGCGTGCGACGGTGACATCCATCTCCACAGAGGCACGCGTTTTTTCAGATGGCTGGACGCGGAGGGCAATATTACCGCGGAAAGATCGTGCATACTCGGCGTCGATGCCAGCTGCAGTGGGATTCTTTCTCTGGAACAAAACTGTTCTTTCCTGAAGTTGTACGGGTTTCCCGTTGTAGCGTCGGGGCCTCAGGCCTTCCCAGAGGAGCGGGAAGAACCGGACGGAGACACACGGGTATTTGACGAAGAGCCCCCGGAGCGGGAATGCAGTGATATTAAAGCGGCAAGCCGAATAAACCGCAGCATCATTTCTGCTGAATCAGTGACAATCGGGGACCTTGCCGTGATCCGGGGACATGTCAAAACCCATGGCAACCTTGTCACTGGCGCAGGAGTCATTATTACCGGAAATGTTTTTGCCGCGGGAAACATAGAGCTCGGCCCGCACAGCCGCGTACTGGGCACCGTATTTTCACAGGAGCATATTGTATTACGGCAGGGAGTTCGGGTCGGTGCAAAAGATAAGATCAAATCCGTGGTCGGGAAGAAAAGCGTTACGCTGGATAACGGCGCAACAATTTACGGTTATGTCATGACGGAAGGAAAGGGGCTCGTGGCATGAAAAAAACCATTATTCCCGCCGTTCTTCTGGCCGCGATCTTGATTCTATATGCCGTTTATACCACCAATAAAACCGGCGAACTGACGGAAGGCAGCACGATCAAAGTGCTGCTTCTGTATAATCCGGTTTACCTGACAAATACGGCTCGTGTTCTTGACGCCTACGAGAGCGTTCTGCAGGAAGAAGGTGTGCCTTACAGCAGCATAAACATTCATCAACTTCCCCGGGAAGTTGACAAGAACCTCCCGAACCGGTTTCCGGTGGTCGTACTGCCGGACACTATTCTGCAGCATGTTCCTCCGGAATTCGAAGCATGGGCAAAAGCATATCTTGAAAACGGCGGCAATTTTCTTATCGTATATGACGTCGGCATAAAAGACCGCAAAGGTTTTTATTTGGATGCATCCGCGTTATCGGACATCATAGGATTCAACACCATTACCTATGCATCCGCAGGAACCGCGGCGTATGACTACGGAAACCTTCAATTCTCTTCCGAAGCAGGCCGCATTTTTTTTCAGATCCCGTCGGGGAAAGTGGTCGAAAAACTCGTTCTTAGCAGCTATAATTACGGGCCACTCAACTATCCCTTCGCAAAGAACAAACAACTCCGCAGCATTCCAAAAAAAAACATGTACGCGTATGCAATAACGCGAAATAAAGAAAAAATTCCCGCATTAGTTCTGTCTGATTATGCAAAAGGCAGGGTTCTCTATGCCAATCTTCCTCTCGGTCAACTGAAGACGAATGCAGATGACCTGCCGCTCAGGGCTATCCTGCGGACCTTTCTGTTTTCTATTGTCGGCATTCCTCATGTCATGAATGTAGAGAACGGCCTCGGCGGCATTGTCATCAACTGGCACATTGACAGCAATGCCGAGTATCGGACGCTGCCGGCAATGCAAAAAATGGGGCTTCTGCGTGATGGTGTCCCTCTCTCTTTCCATGTTACCGCGGGAGATTTTTTTGGACAACCCGGTGATGATGCCGGCTTCGATGCCTGTGGAAAAGGGCGGTCCCTGATTGAACTCATAAAGCCCTACGGTGCTATCGGTTCCCATGGAGGATGGGCTCATAACTGGTTCGCAAACAATATTGAAAATGCTCTGTTTACAAAAAAGGAAATCCGCCAGTATATTCAAAAAAATTCAGAGTGCCTTGAAAAAATTACCGGCTATAAGATTGTGGAATACTCCGCACCAGATGGAGTCCATCCACAACCCGTGACGACCTCTGTTCTGGAAGAACTTGGTTTTATTGCCTACTATTCGACTGGCGACACAGGCAGTTCCCCAAATCGTACTTTTTTTAACGGGCGCATGGTCAGCAGCAGCGTTATCGCCTTTCCTATTATGCCGTTCGGCCGCAGCGCGTCGTTATATGAAATGAGTATCCTGGACAAAAGATCAGACCGAGAGATCAGGCAATGGTTCCAGGACATCCTTGCATTCGCGGAACAGAATAGGACCGTACGCCTTGTTTATTCTCATCCGTACAACATCGAATTGTACCCACGTGCGGTACAGGCCTTCATGGATGCGGCCGTAACAATGCAGCAGCGGAAAACAATTGCGGTTTCCACGATGACCGGATACGCATCGTTCTTCCTACGTTTTTTGAAAACAACTTATTCATTCAGCAAAGACGGCAACCAGCTACGCGTCGTGCTCCGGAATCCTGATGGGCTGACGGGCATCTGCGTCGCGCTGCCGAAACAGACATACCGAAAACCGATCATAGAGCAAACAACTCTCCAGGAAGACAGCCGTTTTTTCTATCTTACGATGGTGGCAAATGATAAGGACAAAGCCTTTACTGTTGATGCTTATTAGCAGTGTTTTTCTGTTCGTCCTTTCCGGAACATCTCGTGCAGAGCATCCTGCGCTGATGATTATGAAGAGGCATACTGCGGACCGTGCGGACATCGCGGAAATCAATCCGTACATCGTAAGCATCTTCGCCCTGGACGATGTGGAACAAAACAGGCATCTGGATGAAGTACGGCAGTTTATACTCTGGTATTTCAGCAGTCTTAATTATCCCGACCGCAACGGCCTTACGGGGACCATATATGACTACGTGCTCGAAAACGGGAAAGAACGCTCCACAGCAACGTATGATTCTGTCGACGGATATGCAGGAATGTTTCTGCATCTTCTTTCCCGCTACGCGTTGAAGACGGGGGACCTGGACATCTTGCGAAGCAACTGGGCCAAAATTGAGGACATTGCCTATCTTCTTGCTTTTCTGCAGGATAACAACGGCCTTACCAGGGCGTTGCCGGGCGGAAGCGAACACTATCTCATGGACAACTGCGAGTCATTTGCAGGCATATCAGCCTATCTGAAACTCAGAAAACTCTTGCACAAGCACACCAGCCCGTATTACAATCTGGTCCGCAGCAGCATCAAGAAAGCCATTTTTGGGCAGCTCTACGAATCCAGGAACAGTATCTTTTCCTGGGCTGTTGCGGACAATCAGCGCAGTTTCTCGGACTGGGACCGCTTTTACCCGGATGCCTATGCCCAGCTCTTCCCCATTTACTTCGGGTTGCTGGCGGACAGGCCGCACCTGAAGCGATACCTGTGGAACGAATTCGTGCGACGGTACGCCGGACAAGCGTCCGGCTTCCCGGCAGAACAACGAACCATCTATGAACTGACCGGAAAAACCATGGAGGGTACAATACCTTGACAATGAGGGGCCGAAAATTGCGGTTACGTAAATTCTGCCTGATGTTCTTCTTTTCCCTGTGCTTTATCGGGGGGCTTCTGGCCTCTGCATGCTTTCCGTCTGCGGCTGCGGACGATCCTGCTGCCCCGGAGTTCAAGAACCGCATTGAACTTTCCGGCTCATACGAATATCTGTCCCCCAATGGCGATTACGGTAACTGGGGCACGTTCACCGCCGCCTTTTACCGGAAGGAACGCCCGGACTTCACCTGGTTTGCCCAGATACAGACATACACAAGGCCGGAAGGAACCGGCCTGCTGGGCAACGTGGGGGCCTATAAAGACTGGACTTCTGGCTTCTATACTTACACTTCAGTTGCCGCGGGAACGGACGTGGAATATCTTCCACAAATACGAGTCGATCATGATTTTAATTTCAAGTTCGGACCTGATAAAAAATTTGTGTGGATTCTCGGAGGAACATACATAGGCTATTATGACGTTCATCGCGACTATATCCTGTCCACGGGCTTCATGGCATATCTGGGAGACTGGGTGGCGGAGTACCGGATTTTCAGAAACCTCAGTTCCCCGGGCTGGGTTGAATCATACTCGCATCTTTTTTCACTCGCCTACGGACAGGAGGGACGCCACTGGACTACTGCAAACTTCTCCTTTGGAAAACAGGCCTACCTGGCCACGTCGCTTGCAGAGCCGGAAGCGGTGAGCAATAATTCCTATCTGGTGTCCGTGAATCACCGGCAATGGCTGGCAAAAAACTATGGAGTGTTCGGAGAATTGAGCTACTTTGATCTCCAGTCCACCTATAAAAAAGGCGGGTTTCTGTTCGGCGGTTTTTGGGAGTTCTGATCGTCTCCGGAATTCCTTTCGAGTGTTCGCTTTGCGCGACAGGCCTGATTTCCGCGAAAGTGGTGGGTAGCATTCCGTTTAAAACACATGAAAAAATATTTTCTCGAAACCATAGTATTCATCTGCGGTGCCGTAGTCATGGTACTGGAACTCGTTGGTTCCCGTATCCTTGCACCGTATCTCGGCACTTCCATCATCGTCTGGTCCAGTCTTATCGGCGTCATTCTGGGCTGCCTCAGCCTCGGATACTGGTATGGCGGCAGACTGGCGGACAGAAAACCGGGCTCCAGAACGTTCTCCCTGATAATCCTTGCAGCCGGCATCCTGATCGGTGCCATGGCTTTTCTGAAGGAATTCGCCCTTCTTTTTTTTCAGAATTGCTTCTCTGATATTCAAACAGCAGCGCCCGTTGCCACCATAGTGCTCTTCGGCCTGCCGAGCACCCTCCTCGGCATGATTACCCCCTATGCTGTCCGGTTGAAAATGGACGATGTCACTCATTCCGGCGAAACTGTCGGCAATCTTTATGCGATTTCCACGGTCGGCAGCATCTTCGGCACTTTTCTTGCCGGCTATTATCTGATTTCTTTTTTCGGCAGTACAAAAATCCTGGTCGTGCTCGCGCTGGTGCTTGTTCTGACCTCTTTTCTCGCATATGGAAGGGGCGGACGAATCCTTAAAACCTGCATAATTCTGTCTCTTCTTGCAGGCATGGCAGCGATGGAGTCGTACAGTGCTGTGCATCAACGCGAAGGGTTTTACGATGTCGACACCCGTTACAGCAGGGTCTGGATATACGAGACCGTTCACCCCGGCACCGGAAAGGCCATCCGTGCCCTTGCCACCAGCCCGGGCGAAATACAATCCGCGATGCTGCTCGACGGCAGCAAAGACCTGGCACTCACGTACACAAAATATTACCGGCTCGCGCGCCACTTTCAACCGTCTGTTTCGGAAGCCCTGCTCATCGGAGGAGCGGGATATTCCTACGCAAAAGACTACCTGCAACAATACCGCACAGCGCGTCTTGACGTCGTGGAGATAGACCCCGGCATGACCGATCTCGCCAAAAAACACTTCGAGCTGCCAGAAAACAACAGGCTGACTATAATCCATGCAGACGGCCGCGCATATCTCAACAAAACCAAGAAACGGTATGATGCCATATTCTGCGACGCCTTTACATCCCTGTACACAATCCCCTTTCAGCTTACCACCAGAGAAACGGTCGCACGATTGTACAGCCTGCTCAACGATAATGGACTCGTACTTGTGAATATCATTTCGTCCATTGAGGGAGATGCGGGCATGTTTCTCCGGGCCGAATATGCAACCTATAAATCAATTTTTCCTCAGGTTCTGCTTTTCCCGGTGCGCAATTCCGTCGATGGAATGGCGTCGCAGAACATCATGCTGGTGGCGCTGAAATCCGGCAGCCTGCCCGCGTACGACAGCCGTGACCCGGAGCTGGCCGAATATCTTGCACATGCGTGGACCGGCAAGATCGCTTTCGACGTCCCCGTGCTTACCGATGATTTTGCGCCGGTGGACAGTTATATACTCAGAATGCTTCGCCGGAAGGATTAAGAACGAGTCACTGCTTCTGCAGACATGAAGACTGACCGGATGGTATACTTGATTTAAAGCTGCATGGACAATCTAGTGGAGTCCCCTCCGGCAGGAGCCGGAGGCTCCCTCGATAGACACGACCTCCCGTTTGTACCCAACGTTAACGAGTGCGTGGCACGACTTACTGCACTCCTCCCCCGACGAGAGTCGGAGGATTTCATGTGGCAGGGATTGAACATATTTCAGGAGAACCGGCACTATCATGACGCTTGATAAAACCATATTCGGGCTCCGCTTCGGATCGAGTGAAGATATAGCCCCAACACGGGGCGATCTCGATGCATTTCTTGGCAGCCGGAAGGATGAGCGAAGCCCGGCGCTGCATAAAGACGACCTGGCCGCATATCAGGAGATGCTCGAGCGCATCACCGGATACGAAGGACGCCAGCTGCATGCGATCGGGAGGCAGGACTTCCGCGAATTGATTTTTTACGGTGCCGTCCGGCATTCCTGTTTTTTCAGCGCGTCCCTTAAGCTTGCAATTGAGCAGTACAAATACCATGTACACGCGTACTCTCTGATCGACCTCAGAAAACCCACAGCTTTTATTCAATCGGCTGAAGCAGAGATGGCCAACCTTAACCCGCACAGAAAAGAAGACGCAGTCAGGCTGGCACGGCTGCAGGAAATGGCTGATGAACGCAAGGAGAACCTCTCCGCCCTCAGGAGAAACCGCGATTTAATTTCAGAAGAACTCACCGGTATCCTGCGATACATCACGGATAATCTGGAGAAAATTAAAATTCTTTCCGACGCATCTATTGCAGTTCTGGCCGAAATCCAGGCATCGGGAACCGAAACAAACCTGCTGGTCGCCGACATAAAGAACCACTTCAAAGAACAGCTCAAGGACGAACTGCGCAATGGTCCGATCACCAAGGAGCACCTTGAAGCGGTGAAGCAGGAGGTCGATGCGCTCACAAAAGAAATTAAGACCCTTGTCGACGAGGACCTTGCCTCGCTGACGCGCCTGTATACGGCAATTTACAGCCATGCCTCAAAGTTTGCAGACGAATTGGCTGCTCTTCTGGGCATCATGACAGCAGTACCGGAGAAAAACATCGAAGAAGAAAAAAACCTTTTCCTTCGTGCAGAGCAACTGCTGGTCTCGCTTATTTCCGACTACCAGTTCCCCGTGAAGGCCGCGGTGATCCCTCCGGACGCCCCTTATAGCGACATGCTCGCAGAAAAGCGGAAAGAAATGATTGCGCGGGTATTTGAGCTTCTGCACAAAGACCGAAGGTCACGGCATGAACGCAGAACCGGCAGCGACCGGAGGATCCTGGATGATCCCGAACTCAAAGTACCAAATCGCAGGAACGGCAAAGACCGGAGGCTCGAACAGAGGCGCGACTGAACCTGCGATCTCCGAACCAAACACGTTTTTTTTACGGAATCATCCCACCGTCTTTAAAACTAAAGTGATCGGCGTCGCCGATGATGATGTGATCGAGCACGCGGATTCCGAGCACTTCTCCGGCCTGAACCAGCCGTTTGGTCAACAACACATCTTCCTGGCTCGGTTTCACATCGCAGCTCGGATGGTTATGTATGAATATGACCGCCGCAGCTGACTCCCGGATGGCTGATTTGAAACTGTCCCGGGGGTGGACGATCGCTGCGGAAAGACTGCCTATGGAAATAACTTCTTCACGGATAATTTTATTCTTTGTGTCGAGCAGCACACACCGAAACGTTTCCTGTTTCAAATCCTTCATTCTCGGCCGATAGTAGACCACCACGTCCGCGCTGGAACAAAACGATGCGCCGGCAAGACTTGGCTTCTGGTACCTTTTGCCAAGTTCTATCGCAGCCTTGATCTCGGCAGCCTTGGCCGGCCCGATTCCTTTCACCCCGCAAATTTCCTTGATCGCCGCCTGCTGCACGCCGGCAAGACTTCCAAATGTCTCCAAAAGGTCGCGCCCCACGTCCACGGCAGTGCGTCCTGACCGGCCATTTCGGATAATGATTGCAAGCAGCTGCGCATCAGACAGGGCGCCGGGGCCGTGCATCATGAGCCGTTCCCGCGGCCGTTCCTCTTCCGGCCAATGCTTTACGCTGTTTTTTTGCTTCATGCCGTGCGTCATGGCATATTTCCCTCACGTAACTTACACGTGTCAATACATATTTGTAAATGTATAGCATGATATCCCCTTTTTGTCAATCTTCTTGCGCCTCGTTATATTTTATTTTTCCTGCCATCGTGACGGAAATATCATGCGGAAACTCGTTCCTTTGCCCTGTTCGCTTATCAGTTTTATTTCCCCAAGGTGTTCCGATACGACCTGTTTGATCATCGGCAACCCCATCCCGTATCGGTGCGTTTTTGTGCTGTAAAACGGATCAAATATTTTTTCTATCTCCTGCTCGGGAATGCCGCTTCCCGTGTCCGTGATCGTGACCGTTACCGTTTCGTTTTCAGCACCCGTTTCGACAATGACCGTTCCTCCGGGCTGCGTTGCCTCCATGGCATTTCTCAATGCATGCTGGATCGCGACTTGCAGAAAGTTCTTCTGCATGTTTATCTTCAATGGACGGTCTGAAAGCCGCCACAGAAGCTTTACGTTTTTTGTCTTGCTTTCCTTTTCAACGAGAGAAGCAATGTTTCTGATAAGAACATTGATGTCCTCGTATTCAAACACGGACTTTTTGCTTTTGAGGAGGTCATGAAATCCCTTCACCAGGGACTCCAGCTTGTTCGACTCTTCCAGAATAAGATCAGCGTATTTACGCTGTTCTTCCGGCAGTTTTTGCGCCAGAATTTTTTTACAGGCCAAACCGATCACCGTAGCGGGATTTCTGACCCGGTCGGCAACGGTGAGCGCCATGAGATTCATCGACCGTTCTGCGACAAGGGTCTCCCTTTCCTTGTTAAAATCCTCCAGTTTGGTTTTGTATTCTTTTTCGACCTGCAGCAGCTTCCGATACCGCACCGCTTTGTCCAAGGAGCGCAACAGCTGCTCCGGATCATACGGTTTCATGATAAAATCATAGGCCCGCTTCTTCACCGACTCCACTGCTTTGCCCAGATCAGCAAAAGCCGTCACCACGATCACCGGCATGTCCGGATCTCTGTCGTGCACCGCTTCGAGCAATTCGAGACCGGATATTCCCGGCATGACGATGTCCGTCAACACGACGTCGACCACGCTGCTCTTGAGTGCATTCACGGCATCCTGGGCATTGCTGCAGGCATGGATTGCGTATCCGTTCTCTTTCAGCAAGAATGATACATACTCCAACAGCTGGGGATCATCTTCCACAACAACAATGGACCCCTCGTACCGACCAACCGTCTTCATTCCTTCCGGCTCATGTTCGGCGCTCGGCGGCGTTTTGGAAACCGCTGACGGTTTTTCCTCGGTCAATTTTTCGGCATATGTTCGATTTCTGTCGATGATCTCCCGCACCTTTTTCAGAAGTTCCTGCGGCGTCGCGGGCTTGGTGATAAAATCCTGCCCCTTCTGCAGAACACCCTGTTCAAAAATTTCATGTTCAGAGTATCCGCTCATAAACAAGACTCCGATGTTTGTTTTTTCCGACGAAATCCGGGAAAAGACTTCCTTTCCGCTTTTTTTCGGCATTATGACATCCAGCAGAACAAGTTGGATAGCTTCCTTGTTTTCGATGAAAATTCTGATGGCATCTTCTCCATCTGCCGCCTCCAGCACCGTATACCCCGCTTCTGAGAGTATGGTCTTGTTTAAATTTCTTACGCCTGCGTCGTCCTCGGCCAGCAGAAGTGTTTCATTGCCCCCTTTTACTTCCAACAGCTCTTGCGGCCGGGCTTTTTCCGCCGTTGCTTCTATCATCGGAAAGTATATTCTGAATGTCGTGCCCATTCCTGGTTCGCTGTAGACGGTGATTTCTCCATTGTGCTGTTTTATAATCCCGTAAACGATAGAAAGTCCGAGGCCCGTCCCCTTCCCGGTCTCCTTGGTGGTGAAAAAAGGTTCAAATATTTTTTCTTTCGTTTTTTCATCCATGCCTGTTCCGGTGTCGGTTACTGAAATGCTCGCATACTTTCCCTGTTTTGCGAGCACGCGCCGTTTCCCGGACTCGCCGCTTATTTCGACCGGTTTTGTTTCTATGGTCAGCGTTCCGCCCTGAGGCATCGCGTCCCTCGCATTCGTGACGAGATTGATCAATACCTGTTCAATCTGGCCGCTGTCCGCCTTGATCATCATGTTTTCATCTGCAAGAATGGTTTTCAGTTTAATGTCTTCCCTGATAAGCTGGGTAAACATGGCCTCGATATTCGTTATTATTTCGTTGATCTGCACCGGGACCGGGTGAATCGCCTGTTTTCTGCTGAACGCAAGAAGATTCTGGGTGATGTTTTTCGCGCGGGAGGACGCGGTCAGGACTTGATCCACATAGGACCGCATAAGGGCGTCTTCCCTGATCTTCATTTTCAGAAGCGTTGCGTATCCGATGATGGCTGTGAGGATATTGTTGAAATCATGCGCTATTCCGCCCGAAAGCTGCCCAATGGCTTCCATCTTCTGCGCCTGCAGGAGCTGTCCCTCCAGGCGTCTCTGGTTCGTGACGTCACGAATGATCCCGCGGTATGCGGTAATGCTTCCGCCTTCATCACGGACCGCATTCGCCGTTACAAGAACAGTCAGCTTCTCCCCGTCTTTTCGCCTGAACTGCGCTTCATAATCCTTCACGAATCCATGCTGCTCCAAATCGGACTGGAACTTTTCTCGCTCTTCCGGGTTCAAGTAAATATCGCGCGATATATCCAGATTGAGAACTTCCTCTTTTGCGGAATATCCGTACAACTCAACCCCTGCATGGTTGATATCAATATACTTTCCTTCGGGCGTGCTGAAAAAAACCACATCCTTTGACTCTTCAAAGAGCTCCCTGAATTTTTTTTCCGACGACTTCAATGCCTCTTCAGCCTGCTTCTGTTCCGTGACATCCTCACAGACAATGAGCACCACCGCCCTGCCTTCGGCATCCCGCACGGCCCGCGCGGCCTCCCGCGCCCACAGTATTTCGCCGTTTTTACATACTTTTCTGAATTCCCAATGCGCCACATCGCCGAATCTCTGCAGGCAGTCTTCAAGCTGCCGCTTTACTGCAGCCTGGTCGTCCACATGGTAACTGGTAAAAACCGACCGTCCAATCACCTCTTCCATATGATACCCCAGCTGCTCGGCGCCGAATGAATTGACCGAAAGCACGATGCCACTCTCATCCACCATAAAATACATGGAAGGATTGTCAAAATACAGGGCCCGGAAACGTTCCTCACTTTTTCGCAGCGTGTCGATCATCTGTCTGATTTTATCAGTCATAAAATTGAAGTTTACCGCCAAAGCGCCGATTTCGTCCTTGCGCTTCACCTCCGCGGCAAGCTCCAGATGTCCTGACGCAATCCTTGCGGCCGTGTCAGCCAGCTCACCCAGCGGAGTTGCAATGCTGCGGGTGACCGCCAGCGAAGCAAACACGGCAATCAAAAGAGCGGACAGGGCCACGCTCGCATTCACTGCGACCAGTACGCGGCGGGCATGGGAATACTCGGCCTGTTCCTGTTCGGCCACCAAAACAGCACCGAGCTCAGGCAGCCAGCGGTATGCCCCATAAACCGGAATACCGCGAAAATCAGGGTAAGCTCTGGCCAGCTTCCTCTGGTGCTCCAATGCTGCTTGGATGCCTTCACTCCGGACAGTAGTGCCCGGTTCTGCGTCGCCCAGCGTGGTCAGCAGAATATTGTCCGCATTTACCAGATAGGTCTTGCCGGTTTTTCCCAGACCGGATGTATTCTCCATCATTTTCGTCAGGACCACCCGACGGACCATTCCTGCCAATACTCCTGCCGCCTGTCCATCCCTGCCGGGAACAGGACGCGACACGATTATTGCCATATGGAATGCCGGTGTCGGGCAGATGGTTGATTCTTTTTTCCCCCGCTGAAAGAAATCGCTGTTCGCATGGCTCCGGCCTTCCAAGGCGGTATCCGTGGACACAATCACCTTTCCGTGCCTGTCCATAAGAAATACCACCTCGAACAATTGTGATGTTGTCATCAACTGCCTGAACCGCCCCTCGAAAGCAGCATGGGCGCTCTTGAATTCCACGGCATCACCTGCTTTTTGTACAAGCGCATCCACTATGCGGCTGGTGTTCTCTCCGATAAGAGCGTTTCCGAGCTCATTTTTGACTGTTGCTGCCCAGGTATTAATGGCATATTCTTTAAAAGCGACGGCCGTGTCAAGTTGAGTCGCTAATTGCAGGTGCGCGCCTTCTGAGCCGGAAATGGCTTGAACTGCGGTGATGATGGCCATGGGAAGGAGGACGATCAGGATAAATGCAAGGGTAAGCCGTGTGCGAATGGAGTCAAAACGGGAAGTGGCTTTTGTTTTCGGCTCAACCATGGTTGTCTCTCTATTATATTTCCCGCCGGCTGCTCTTGCTTCTTCAGAACCGCACCAGCGGTGAACCGGTCAGCTGTACGACAACAAAGTTGATAAAAAAGAAACCAAAAAACATAACGTTCGCGCCCAACACCAAATATGACCACCACGTTATCCTGGCTGGCTTGGGCAATTGCCGGTTGAGATAGATCATGATCAGGGGGAAAATTATAGAAGCCAGATTCGTCAGATTGGCGGACAGCACGATCAAATCCACCGGCAGCGCGAGGTGTACCATGACCCCGATGAAAATGACTACCACAAACATCCACGGATAATAAAACCGGCGAGCATCGTGGCCGATCCATTCGCGGAAACGGGGACTAGTCCCGTACACTGCATCGGTGACATTGCGCGTCAGTACTTCAAGAATCACAATTTGTGTTTTGTAGAGAATGAAGAACCCCATGAGCAGCGCCCACCCGAACAGAACAGGGCCGTATCGCTCACCCAGTTGAAACGCTGCATATACCAGAATGGAAGCCCGCTCGGGATGAGCTGCGCCCTCCAAACTCGACAGATAACCCACAAGGACGCAGGGAGCCACCATGCCGATCATACATCCGGTAAAAAAAATTCCCCATTGATCAATCAGCAGATATCGGAACCAGCGCTTCCAGATCTGTGCGTTCGCCGCATTCTCCCGGAATATTTTACCCACCGGCAGAATACGTGCTTTTTCCCCGCCGATAAGCCCGGAAATATAACCGGTCTTGTGCCCCATGCCATAGCCCTTGTCACGGTAGTAGCCGATGCACATGAAATTCAATCCAGCGATAAGGCCTGCAAAACCTGCTAATGCTCCCAGAAGTGACGGATCGGTTCCCCGGGGAGGCGCAGCCGGAGCAACAAGCGAAACCAGCGCCTGGCCCCAGTACTCAAGAGGGACAACCGCAATGGTCACCAGAACAAGGCTGATCAGGATAAACGTCAGGAAGATGGCAAGACAGATTTCCAGTGTCCTCTCGATATTGCGGCCGAACAACACGAACAGGAACGTAGTGACCAGCAGGAATGTCCCTAGAACCCGCACTATTTCCAGTTCCTGCGGCAGGTTTGCTCTGCCCATGAAAAGCGCAAAGAGACTGCTGCCTGCACTGACTGCCCAGCCGCCCAACATCAACGCAAGACTGAAGCAAAATACCGTCAACGGAACCCAGAACAGGTAGCCTGGTGGAGTGCGGCCAAATGCCACGATCGGAGGTTCTCCCGTTGCAATGGTGAAGCGCGCCAGCTCCACATTGTAGAATGTCTGCAGGACGACCGATAAGAGAATGACCCAGCCGATGCCCCTAAATCCGTATTGTCCGACGGCAAGCGGTCCCAGCATCCATTCTCCGCTGCCGACAGCCAGCCCCAAAGCTATCACGCCCGGTCCCAGAACGATAAAAATCAGCTCCATAACGCCGACATGCTTTACATTAAAAACCTCCTCGGGCGTAGGCAAATCCTCAATTTCAAGGGATGGACGGCTTACTCCAATCTGACAGCTGATTGTCTCCGCACTATCTTCTCCTCTGCTGTTCGCGACAGTCTGCTCCAACAAGCTTTCACCCCCTTCTTCCCGGGATGCCTTCCTGGCAATTTACGCTGAGCGCTTTGAGAGAATTTTATATCGGCCTGCTGCCTATCTTTTTTCAGGATGCGGTAAGACCGATTTTGTCTTCATACTTTTGATATAAAGGACAGGAACGCCATGTTTGTAATGGCTCGATAATTTAATAATATCACATACGGAGTTGAAAAAAAGGAGTGTCGGTTATCCGAAAAATCGGTGCTTGAAATATACGGACGGCAGTAAAACGGCGGGCCCGAAGGCCCGCCTGAATGGGGATCAGCCGAGGATCGCCTTGAGATCCTGGTCTGGTGTAGTGATGGGCTGGATGTTGAAATTCTTCACCAGAACATCGAGGACATTGGGTGTGATGAAGGCCGGCAGAGAAGGTCCGAGCCGGATGTTCTTGATGCCGAGGTGCAGAAGCGTGAGAAGTATTGCAACCGCCTTCTGTTCATACCAGGAAAGAACGAGGGACAGCGGCAGCTCGTTTACGCCCACATTGAATGCTTTCGCGAGCGCCACCGCAATCTGGACGGCTGAATACGCGTCATTGCATTGCCCCACGTCCAGAAGCCTCGGTATCCCGCCGATGTCGCCAAGCTCCTTGTCGAAGAACCGAAATTTTCCGCAGGCAAGCGTGAGCACCACGCAGTCTTTCGGCACTTTCTCAACAAATTCAGTGTAGTAATTGCGTCCCGGCTTTGCGCCATCGCATCCGCCGACGAGGAAAAAATGGCGGAGTTGCTTGTTCTTCACGGCCTCGATAACCTTGCCCGCGACGCTCATGACCGTGTTTCTGCCGAAGCCGACCGTGACCGTCTTGCCCGGAACGTCCGCCGAAAAACCGGGCAGCGCAAGAGCTTTGTCAATGGCAGGTTTGAAATTACCGTCGCCGATGTGCGCTACTCCCGGCCAGCCGACCAGGCCCGCAGTAAAAATCCTGTCCTTGTAGGAATCCTGCGGCCGCTGAAGGCAGTTGGTCGTCATTACAATGGCCCCCGGAAAATCGCTGAACTCCTTATGCTGGTTCTGCCACGCCGTGCCCCAATGTCCGTAGAAGTGCGCGTACTGTTTGAGCTTTGGATAAGCATGGGTCGGCAGCATCTCTCCATGCGTGTAAATATATACGCCTTTTCCTTCACTCTGCTTCAGGATTGCCTCCAGGTCTTTCAGGTCATGCCCCGAAACAAGCAGCGCTTTTCCTTTCTTCGGTCCAAGCGGCACCGCAGTCGGAACCGGATGGCCGTAGGTATTCGTATTCCCGGCATCAAGAAGTTCCATGGTGCGGAGATTGATCTCGCCGCATTTCAGCACGAACCCTACCCAGTCGTTCAGGCCGAGGGACTTGTTCAGCGTGGCCACCAGGGCCTCCTGCACAAAGGCGTAGACCTTGTCGTCCTGCTGTCCCAGTATCTGGGCATGGTCTGCATAGGCCGCTACCCCTTTGATGCCGTACATCAGCGTGTCCTGCAAAGACTGTATGTCCGCATTGATCGAGGTGTCGGATTTCACGCCGACGCTTTCACCCTGCTTGACCTGTTCTGCCTTTGTTTTGGCAAACGTGAACGCAGCCGGGCCTTCATTGATGGCGATTCCGGCTTTTTTCTTCAACTGCTCCTGCAACATAACGCTCGTATTGATGAGAGCAACAAAACGGTCCGCGTCAAAATCCACGTTCGTCAGGGTGGAGAAAAGCGCCTTGACGGTGAATACGTTCACTTCGTTGTCCACAATCCCTTTTTTTCTTGCCTCGACGGCATATTGCGAAAGGCCCTTCAGGGCATGCACCAGAAGGTCCTGCAATGCTGCCACGTCCGGCTGTTTACCGCACACACCGATTTTGGTACACCCGGTCCCCTGCGCTGTCTGCTCGCACTGATAACAAAACATATCCATAATCCTCCTTGTGAAGTTGATTACCTTGATGAATAAAGTATACACACTAAAAAGAAATAATGCGTATGATATAGGTCATATCGCGTTTTTTTTATTTATTGCAATACAATCGAGGCGTTTGACAAAAATATCTGCTCTTAAAAAAAGTTCCCAAATTTTATTGTTTTCTGATATAATTCTTTCGTTTTAATTTCCTATACAGAGGTTTGAATTGAAACAATTTTTGTCTGCCTTCTTCCTCGCAGCGTTCATAGTACTCCATGGGCAATCGGTTTCTGCTTTGCCGGAAAAAGATTTTCCCGCAAAAGCATGCATTCTGATCAATGACCGCGGGCAGGTCCTTTATGAAAAAAATCCTTACACAAAACTTCCTCCGGCCAGCACCGTGAAGCTGGTGACCGCCATGGTGGCCCTCGATTATCTGCAACCATCCATGGCGGTGAGAGTAACAAGGACGGCTGCTTCCGCGCCATCCATCAAACCAAGACTGAGGCCCGGTGACGAACTGACGGTTTCAGATCTTCTGCATCTGGCGCTTATGAAATCAATCAATTCCGCTGCTGTAGCATTAGCGGAAGCAACGTGCGGCTCGGAAGAAAAATTCGTGCTGTTGATGAACCAAAAAGCAAAAGAAATAGGCGCTGATGATACGTATTTCGTGACGGCTTCAGGCCTGCCGAAAGGCAAGCAATTTACAACGGCACGTGATCTCACGATCATACTGAAAAAAGCGCTCACATACCCTCTTATAAAGGAAATTATCGGTAAAAAAGAATATCTGGTAACAGCTTCCTCGGGAAGGCAATTGTTCCTCGAAAACACGGATGACCTGTTGTGGCTCAGAAGCAATATGATCGGAGGCAAAACGGGTTTTACCCGGAAAGCACGGCATTGCTTCGTGGGAGCCATAGACACGGGCAATGGGCTTATTTATACCGCCGTGCTCGGGGCCACCTCTCGCAGCCGTTTGTGGGAATGCACCACGATGCTTACTGATTTCGGATCGACGTACCGGCCGTTCGTCCCGATCGAAGAACTTCAGGCCTCGTCACGAAATCAGGACGGGAACCGGGCAATTGTTCCCTTTCCGGACCAGCCGTATGGAGCACTTCTTCACCCATTCTTCAGTGTTCCCATAAGACCTCTCATCCAGCAGTTCTGAGATAATCTTGCAACCTCTCCCGATGTTCTTTACCGTCCCGCGCTGCCCATAAATTATCTGGCTTTCTTCCTGTCTTGACAAATATTCACCCGGCTCTTATAGTTTAGTAATAAAATTATTTCAGAAGGGAACCCTCGTTATGCCACACGTCCTGATCCATCCGGCAACCTACGAAGATATCACCGCGGCTGTTGACCGTGTTTTTGAACTCTTCCCGCAGGATCTGCGCGGCAAAAAAATCCTGATAAAACCGAACGTGCTTCGGACTTCAGAAGCGCAGGAAGGGATTGTAACGAACCCGGCTGTTCTTCGGGCTGTCGTTGAGAAAGTTGAACAGGCGAGGCCGGGATCCATCATTGTGGGAGACAATCCGGGCATTTTCAGTTACGGCGCAAACGAGGAAAGCTTTGCAAAAACAGGACTCATGGAAGCTGCCAAGGGATATTATAAAAACATCGGTAACGACTCCCGGAAAATTCCGTTCAATCCTGAGTTTATGCCTTTCATCAGCGTCTCACAAGCTGTCCTGGATGCGGATATCATCATCAGTCTGCCGAAGTTCAAAACACATGGATTGACCGTCATAACCGGGGCGATAAAAAATAGTTACGGTTTTTTGCCCGGCGCGCAGAAAGCACAGCTGCACAAAGCGGCCGGAAGTCCCGAGCGATTTCATGATCTGATTGTCGACGTATTCCGGTTCCGTGTGCCCGATCTTTTTATCATGGACGCTGTGGTCGGCATGGAGGGAAACGGGCCCGCCTCTCCCGATCTCAGAACGATCGGCCTGCTTCTCGCCTCGGACAATGCCGTTGCCATGGATGCGGTCATGGCGACGATGATGGGATGCGCACCGGGACGGCTGCGGTTCCTGCAAAAAGCAAAAACCGCGGGCCTGGGAGAGTATGACCTCGCGGCAATCGCTGTTGTCGGGGAATTAAAGCTGTTGCCGGATTTCAAGCTGCCTTCACTGGGCGGCGAAGCCATGGAGCAGAACGTACCGCTTCAGACCATGCTGCATAAACGGACCCTCATGCGACCGCGTATAAATCCAGAATGGTGCACCGGTTGCGGAACATGCATTGATCAGTGCCCGGCGTCGGCATTGACTTTGTGTGACGGACTTCCGCGCGTGGATGAAAACAAATGTATTGTCTGCTTTTGCTGTCAGGAAATCTGTCCTGAAAAAGCCATTACATTACAGTAACGTGTGCGCAGGAAAAGCAATGGATGAAGACCGTTTTTTTACTTCTCTTTTTCCACAAGGAACCTATCGAGAATCTTCGGCACAAGTTCCAACGCGGCTGCACGCGCTTCGCGATTCGTGCCGATCGTTGCCGTCCCGTCGTTCCTGACCGTGAAGGCAAGACCATTCCTCTTTTTCAGCGGAAGATTTGGATGGTCAAAATCATGATATGCGTTCGGAAAGACGAATATCTCGGTACCATGGTCAGCATCTCTAGAGCGGGCTGCTAATGACCTGCATGCGGCAGCCGGAGTCCAGTCGTCAGCCTCGCCGATCAGTATTGTCAGGGGAATTCTCGGCCGCCAGTTTTGGTTTTTTAAAAAACTCGTGCAGCCGGGGTAAAACGCTATGGCTGCCCGAAAATCTTCCGGAGCGTCCCTTTTGAGAGATGCATCAACGGTCGACAGCAGGGTAACGCCGCCATTTGACCAGCCCATGAGGGCAACGCGGTCACGAACCACAAAAGGCTGTGATTGGAGCCAGCGCAGTGCGCTGTACGTGTCGTCAACCCGTTCTTTATGCGGTGAGAACCCGCTCCGGTTCTTTCTGGTGCATGCTTCCGGAATGCCGCGTGGAGTAAAGCTGTCCGGAAATAAAACCACATATCCCAAACCGGACAGGCGTTTTCCCCAGTCGAGAAACCGCGCATTCAGTTTCCCCTGCTTTGTGAAAAGTCCGGAGCACCCGTGCAAGGCCACAATAGCCGGAAAAGGCCCCTTTCCTGCCGGCCGAAACACATAACCGTCAAGCAAGAGTGTTTCTCCCGGTCCCGAACCGTCAATCGAGGAAAAGAAAATCTTTTGCGGCGACACTGTAACTGCCGGGATCTGCTGCGCATCCGGCGCTCCGGAATCTGCAGAGCGGACATCAACGGTCGCAGCAAGCGACAGAGACAAACAGGAAATAAAAAAAACAACCGGGAAGAAACCTGTTTTTAATAAAATAAACAAATGACGCATAACGGTAGTTTCAGCATTACATGCGCGAGCAGAGAATCGTCTCATCGGGGCACGGTTTTCCAAAATAAAAGCGGCGGCAAGCATCTTGCCGCCGCTTCTGCATAAATACAAAATAATTACACTTTTTCAAAAGCATCTTTCGGGGCATTGCACACCGGGCAAGACCAGTCATCGGGCAAATCCTTGAACTTTGTTCCTTCCTTGGACTCATCGTACACATACCCGCATATCGAGCATTTCCACATCGCAGCCTCCTGTTCTTTTAATAACGTTGAAATTTCAAAAAGCAGCTTAAGAAAAGGTTCCGGTTCAGGGCTTTTTGCAGGCGTCGGATGAGCCTCCGTTAAATTTTTTATGATATTCGCGCGTTCTTTCTCCAAAAAGCTTCCCGAATTCGAAGCATTTTTTTATATCCTCAGGACTCACCCGGTAATTGGATTCAACGCCCGGCTCCACTGCTTCAAGGCCCATTTGTTTAAAAGCCGCATATGCCTCTTTCACCGCACCTCCTCCCCATCCAAAGCTGCCGAAGGCGCCTACCAGCCTGTTTTTGGGGCGCAACCCTCTCAGGTGCTGCAAAAATTCAGTGACGGACGGGAACATGATGTTGTTCAACGTCGGCGTCCCCACCAGCATAGCGCGGGATTCCCAGAACCGCTTGATTGCCTGGCTCATGGGTGTTGCACGGAGTTTTACAACCTCTACATCAACACCGGCGGCCTTGACACCATCCATAAGCGGAATGGTCATATGTTCGGTGTTGTGCCACATGGTGTCGTAAATAATCATAACTCTCAGGTCAGCCTTGTCGTTCGCCATATCAAGGTACATCTGGATAATCTTTCCCGGGTCTTTTCTCCAGATGATGCCGTGGTCAGGGGCGATCATGTCGATGTCGAGACCAAGTTTCTGCACCTCGGCGATCTTGCCTTTAATAAGCGCTCCGAACGGCATAAGAATATTCGCATAGTAATCACGCACCGCATGTTCAAGACCGGCGATCGAATATTCATTGCAGTATTCATCATCAAACCGGGCCGACGATGCCAGATGCTGCCCGAAAGCGTCCTGGCTTATCAGAAGCTTGTCGGCCTTAATATAGCTCATCATCGAGTCCGGCCAGTGAAGCATTGGCGATTCGAGAAACGTGATGACTTTTGTCCCGGTATCGAGTGTGTCTCCGCTCTTGACGATTCTGAATTTCCATTTGGCGGTGTTGAAGAATCGGTCCAGGCCTTTTTTGCCTCGTTCGGTAATGTGAATCAACGCGTTCGGCGCAAGTTCCATGATCCGGTCAAGGCTTGATACGTGGTCGTTTTCAATATGGTTGATCACTACGTTTTCTATTTTTGCGGGATCCACAAGACTTTTTATGTGTTCAATGGTATAGTCAACAAAGTCGTATTTTACCGTATCGACAAGCGTGACATGTTTGTCGAGAATCAAATAGTTGTTATAGGATGTTCCATGCGGCGTGATGTACCCGTGAAAGTCCCGGACTGCCCAGTCAATTGCGCCAACCCAGTGAATACCGGGTTTAATTTCTGTTGTTCCCATAATGGCCTCTCTTTCTCATTTTGCATTGTGGTGCTTGTACGGCGGGAAGCCCTGCTGCGGGCTTTCGTACAACGAGAATAACTATAGTTTACAGGTGCGCATCTGTCAAGCTCTTTGGAACTTTTTTCCTACTAAAAAACCGAGATCAGCTTTCTCTTTAAAAACAGCACGTTGTCCATGAATAGAAAAGGCCATCAGGGTACGCCCTAATGGCCTTGTTTTTCATAACGGATATGGAAACCAGGCTTAAAATACCGCAAAAAGACTGACGATAAATTCGCTTGGCCTTACTTCTTTATCACCGGCTCCGATGCGCTCCAGCTTTAGTGAAGAGCTGTCAAAGGATGCTTCCAGCCCGAATCCCACTCTATTTTGGCGAAAGAACTCAACGCCAACCCCTCCAAGGAAGCCGACGTTTCTCTCTCGGATAAAATCACCTCCGGCGATGTTATACGACAAGCCTGCTCTTATATAAGGAGAGATATTTTTGGATGGAAACAACACATATCGCGCACACAGGTTGACCGGCATGTTATAGAGATCATAGGAAACTCCGGAACCCTCGGCCCGAAGATACATGAAAGGACCGAAGCCGCCGCCAACTCCCAGTCCATTATCAAATTGGTAATATGGCTGGAACATTAATCCCACAGGCACTTCGTACGAATCGCTGATAGAATAGCCTTGCGCCCTCAGATTGTCTTTATAAACACTCACCACATTATGAAAACCGCTGACAAAACTGATGCCTACCGGAAAACGCCACTGGCCTGCAAACGCAACATTCGAAAACATCAGCAACAAAACAACCATCAACCAGAAAGATTTTGTTCTTTTTTTCATTCCTCCTCCTTGTTTTTTAGTTGTTCAAATTCAGCTTATTACACACGATCGAAACCGCGGATTTTGCAATAAGCATTCCCGCAGTTCAGGCAATTGTCGAAAATACTATATGCATAGCACTATATCATCTTACCATGCTTATTGCAAAAAATTTTATAGGAGGAAGTAGAATGAATATCGAGGTCAACAGCCCGTCGCTTTTGCGTCGATATACTCACGCACGGTCTGAAGCAGCAGTGAGATATCTTCGTCCTTCGGCAGCGTCACGGCCAGTCTGGAGATCAAGTCCCGATCACGAACCAGCCGGCCGGATATAGCAAAGTTGAGATCATACACCCAGGAAAGAAGCATCAATTTAAAATCATTTTGATTTTTGAGCGTCGATTTCAGCGCCATGCTGCCGTTCCGCAGGCTGGACAGTACTTCCGGAGAACAGCCCGGAGTATCCGGCAGGCCAAGCACCACCGCTTTCGCACGAGAGTCCTTGTCCTGGTCAAAGTACTCAATAAACACCCGCAGGATGTCCAGTTTGTCCGCGTCGCGGATCAGCCTGGCAAACAGCAGGGTTTCTTCATCAAGGTCGTCAGGAAGTGAAAACGCGTTGTGCAAAGCCACGGAGCGAATCAGAATATCGCGGTCACGTTTCGGCATATCGCGAAGCACCCTGTTGTCCTGAAGCACCTTCACGCCGAGGGCCGCATGATTCACGGAGATGCTGTCATCAAAGGTTTTGAACCGGCTGTACTGCGGAAACCGTCCGACATCATGAAACAGTGATACGGCTTCCGCAAGCAGGGCCGATGGTTCATTCAGACCCAGTCCCTGCGCAATGAGCACCCCGTTGCGGCATACCTCCCGGGTATGTTTTTTTTTGAGGTCGATATTGCTCTGGTCTTCTGCAAGAAGTGCTGTAAATGAGTCGCAGTAGTCGAAAAACCAGTTTTGCAGGAATTGCAGATCGTCGGAATTCATACGTTATTCTGCTTCGGAGGAGATATCGTGAGGAATATTTTACCGCAAAACAGCCGCTGCTCCAAGGAAAAACTCACCTCTGCTGGATGTCGTCAGAAGCAGCAACAGATGCCGCTCATTTCAATTTTTTAAAAACAAGAACGCTGAGAGGAGGCAAGGTAAGCAGCATGGAGCAGGGTCTGCCGTGCATGGATTGCGGGGCAGCAACAGTGCCACCGAAATTTCCGTGCCCGCTTCCGCCATATTCTTCGGCGTCGCTGTTCAACAGCTCCTTCCAGAATCCTTCCTGAGGCACTCCTACGCGGTAGTTGAGCCGGGCCACTGGAGTGAAATTAAACACAACAAGGACGGCCTCCCGGGGAGAGGCCCCTCGCCTGAGAAAACTGATAACACTCTGTTCCTGATCGCTGAAGTCCACCCACTCGAAACCGGCATGATCGAAGTCGAGTTGATGCAACGCCGGTTCCTTCCGGTACAGATGATTCAGGTCCCGCACCCATTTCCAGACCCCATAGTGGGAATGATACTGCAGGAGATGCCATTCAATGCTCTGTTCATGGTTCCACTCCGCCCATTGTCCGATCTCTCCGCCCATGAACAAGAGCTTCTTGCCGGGGTGCGTGTAGAGGTATCCGAGCAACAGGCGGAGATTTGCCATCTTCTCCAATCCGCTGCCCGGCATTTTCCCGGCAAGCGCTCCTTTCCCGTGTACAACCTCATCGTGCGACAGGGGGAGCATAAAATTTTCCATAAAAGCGTACCAGATGCTGAAGGTTATATTGTTGTGGTGATATTTGCGGAAGATCGGGTCCGTGGAAAAATAATCCAGCGTGTCATGCATCCATCCCATGTTCCACTTCATGCCGAAGCCAAGGCCGCCCACATGCGCGGGGCGGGAGACCATGGGCCATGCCGTGGACTCTTCGGCAATGGTTTGGGTGTCGGGAAATGCACGGTATACCTCGCGGTTCAGGCTGCGCAGGAAATCTATCGCGTCCAGATTTTCCCTGCCACCATAGACATTCGGTATCCACTCTCCTTCGTTCCGTGAATAATCCAGGTACAGCATCGAGGCCACCGCGTCAATGCGCAGTCCGTCCGCATGGTATTTGTCAAGCCAGAAGAGCGCACTGCTGATCAGAAAATTCCGCACTTCGTATCGTCCATGATTGAAAATGTGGCTCTTCCACTCCGGATGAAAGCCCTTCTTAGGGTCCTCGTGTTCGTACAGATGGGTCCCGTCGAAATATATCAGTCCATGAGCGTCGTTCGGAAAGTGCGACGGCACCCAGTCGAGGACCACGCCGATCCCTTCCTGATGCAGCCGGTCAAGAAGATGCATGAAATCCTGAGGGGTGCCGTATCTGCTCGACGGCGCGAAGTAGCCGGTGACCTGGTAGCCCCAGGAGCCGTAAAAAGGATGCTCCATTACCGGCATGAACTCTGCGTGGGTGAAGCCCATGTCCTTGAGGTATTCCGGCAGATAATCCGCCAGTTCCCGGTACGTGAGAGATCGGTTGCCCTGTTCCGGGACCCGGCGCCACGATCCAAGATGGATTTCATATACGGAGAAAGGAGAGCGGAGTGAATTTCTCGCGTGGCGGCCGTCCATCCATTCATCGTCGCCCCAGCGATACGACAGATCCCATACGATTGACGATGTTTGCGGAGGCTCTTCCCAAAAAAAAGCAAACGGATCGCCCTTGTCGCCTGCGTGGTGGCGATACCGGGAGACGATATGATACTTGTACAGGGAGCCCTGCCCCACACCGGGGATAAAACCTTCCCAAATTCCTGACCCATCTTGGCGCACTTGAAGCTTATGCGCTTTTTTATCCCACAGATTGAAATCGCCGATGACCGAAACTGACGATGCGTTCGGTGCCCAGACGGCAAAAAGCACGCCTTCCCTTCCGTCTACGGTCAGAATATGAGAACCGAGTTTTTCGTAAAGACGGAAATGATTTCCTTCTTTAAAAAGATAGATGTCATGGTCTGTCAGCAGGCTGATGCCGTGAATTACTTTTTCTTTTTTTTGCATGTCCCCGCCTTTCACGGAACATTCCGCAGCTGATTACAGTATAACATACCCGTACTATGAACACACCGTGCTGAAATATCTGCGAACAGACAAAAGCAATCCGTTCTCTGAGACGTGAAGAGGCAAGAGTCTTGCACCGAGGGAAGGAAAAATCAAGCGCGGTACGTTTTCCGTCGAATGGCAATAAAGAGAACACCCGCGAGGGTTGTGAGGACACTCAGAATCTGGCCCATAGTAAAGGGACCGGCAATAAAACCGAGCTGAGGGTCAGGCTCTCTGAAAAATTCAACGCAGAACCGGAATATACCGTAAAAAACGAGAAACAAACCGCTCAGCACGCCCGGCGTCGGCTTTCTGTTCTTAAGGATCCAGAGGATGAGAAAGAGCAGGACTCCCTCAAGCATGAACTCGTACAGCTGCGACGGATGCCGGGGAAGAGGACCTCCCTCGGGAAAGACCATACCCCAAGGCACATCAGTTACCCTGCCAAAAAGTTCTCCGTTGATAAAATTGCCGATCCTGCCGAGCCCAAGCCCGATCGGTGCGGTAACAATAACAAGATCTGCAGTCCTCCAGAAGTCCATCCGGTATTTCAGACAGCACAGATAGCCCGCGACAAGACAGCCGATCATCCCGCCGTGAAATGACATCCCGCCGTGCCAGACAGCAAAAATTTCGAGTGGATTCCGCACATAGGTCGGCAAATCATAAAACAGCACATACCCCAGCCGCGCACCCAGAACCAGACCGAGGATGAGGCAGGTATAGAGAGAATCCAAAAAAAGCTGAGAAGGAATTGCTTCAGCCTGTTGTTTTGTTTTTCTTTTCAGACTCTGGTTTTTAATTTGATATTTGACAAGAAAATACGAGGCGGCAAAACCAAGGGCGTACATCAGCCCATACCAGCGGACGGCAACGGGGCCGATGCGTATAATGTCGGGATCTATGTTCGGATAGGCAATCATTGACTGTTGTTCCTCTCAGGTCCGGTCAGCGCCGTCATTGCTATCAGTGTATTCATTATACAACTGCATATGCTCACGAGCTAGACGGGAAGTAACATGGGCAAAAAATACTACTATGCTCTCAGCTTTTCCAGAATCTCCGCCATGTCCCTGGGCAACGGCACGCTGAATGTCATGGGATGTCCGGTGTCCGGATGTTGAAGGGAAAGAGACTCGGCATGCAGCATCTGACGGGCAATGGTTTCTCCGTCGAATTTTGCCGCTTTTGCTCCGCCATAAACCCTGTCGCCGAGTATGGGAAAACCAATATGGGCCATATGCACACGAATCTGGTGCGTGCGCCCGGTCTTGATCTCCACCTCGACCAGCGTGGCGTTTTGGAAACGTTCCTTCACTTTAAAAAGAGAGACCGCCTCGCGTGCCTTGTGGGTATGAACGCTGATCTTTTTGCGCTCTTTTACGTGCCTGCCGATTCCCGCCTCGATGGTCCCGGAACCTTTTTTAATAACACCGGCAACAATCGCGCAATACCGTTTTTGCACGATGCGGTTTTTAAACTGCATCGACAGGGAGCGCAGCGCTTCCTCCGTCCTTGCCACCACCATGACGCCGGATGTGTCCTTGTCGAGACGGTGCACAATCCCTGCGCGTTCGCGCTCGATGCCTTGCTTTCCGCTTTCGAGGGACGGCAAACTCCCATAGTGGTATAACAGCGCGTTCACAAGTGTTCCGGTATAGTTTCCCGGAGCGGGATGCACGACGATCCCCGGCGGTTTGTTTAGTACGAGCATGTGGGGATCTTCGTAAATGACATCCAAAGGGATCGGTTCGGGGAGCACCTCATGAACGGTCCGTTCAGGCAGATCAAGCGTGACGGACTCGTCGAGCTTTACTTTATAACCTGGCTTTTCGATAATTCCGTTTACGCGCGCACGGCCGTCCTTAATCATGCTCTGGATGCGGCTGCGGGAGATATGCGGCTCGTAGTGTGCGATAAAAATATCGAGCCGTTTGCCGACATGCTTGTCGGTGACAGTGAGGGTCATTTGGGGCATGACAATG
The DNA here is from genome assembly GCA_964586075.1 of uncultured Nitrospiraceae bacterium. Lineage (GTDB taxonomy): Bacteria > Nitrospirota > UBA9217 > UBA9217 > UBA9217 > JBAZLV01. Next base: position 38,757 of record CAZPGZ010000021.1, read on the forward strand.
GCCGTGGCCGCTGCTCAGGACGCTGCTTTTTTTCTGCTCAGTCTCCACAGCAGAAATGCAGCGCATCCGAACAGGCATATCGCGATGATTTGAGATGTGGACACAATTCCGCCGAAATACACACCGCGAATGTCATCTCCGCGGTAGAATTCAAGAATGAACCTGAGCACTGCGTAAAAAAGTATATACAGCCAAAACAGCTGACCGTCGAATTTCTTGTACCGCCGCAGGAGCAGAAGCGCGGTAAAGATCAAAAATTCGCCGCCGGCCTCCATAAGCTGCGTGGGGTAGAGCGCTACGCCGAGCGGCGCAAGGGAATGGGGGTCGGTGAATGTTATGCAAAAAGGACCGTCGCACGGCGCGCCGAAGCAGCAGCCGGCAAAGAAACAACCAAGCCTGCCAAAGGCATGGCCGAGCGCGGCGTAGGGCGCTATGATGTCCGCCGTCTTCCAGACGGGGAGCCCGTGCTTGCGCACATACCAGATCCCGACCGGCACGGCCGCGAGCACGCCTCCGTAGAACACCAGTCCGCCTTTCCAGATTGCAAAGACCTCCCACGGATTGGCTGCGTAGTCCGGCAGCGTGGTCAGCACGTGAAGCAGGCGGGAGCCGATGATGGCCGCCAGCAGAAGGTAGATTCCCAAATCCATGATGCGGTCGGGATTGATGCCTTCTTTTTTCGCCTGACGCGAAGCGAGGTAAATGCCGAGCAGGAATCCAACGCCGATCATCAGGCCGTACAATCGGATCGGGAAGGGTCCGATCATCCAACTGCCGAATTGAACGCCTGGAATTTCAAAAAGGATGGGATGCATAGGTCGATTCACCGGAACGGGAGCGTCCCGCACTGCGGCAGTCCCGTTTCAAAACAGTATCTTTCTTCAGGCTTTTTTCGGAGTGTCTTTTTTGAACAGCATATCGACGGCCAGCAGCACTACGGCGATCGTAATTGCAGAATCAGCGACATTAAACGAAGGCCAGTAGTACGACTGGTAGTACCATTGAATAAAATCCACGACCTCACCATAGCGAATGCGATCAATCAGGTTGCCCAAGGCCCCCCCCATGACAAGGGAGAAGGCGAATATGAGCAGCCGTTCATGTGTTTTTTTGATAAGCACGATGATTGCAACGACGGCAATGATGGTGACCGTTGTAAAAAAAACTGTCCGGAATGTCGCGGGAGCCGTGGCAAGAATACTGAATGCCGCACCCGGATTCCGTACATGAGTAAGGTTGAAACATCCCGGAACAACCGTGATGATCTCGTGGAGGCGGAGGTGTGTTTCGACAATATATTTCGTGTATTGGTCGAGAAGCAGGACGACCGCAACGATCGCGCCTGTCCAAAAGTATTTATTCTTCATAATGCTCCGCTGTTGCCTGCTGCGTTCAGGGCAGGTTCTTCGCGCATCTGTCGCAGATTTCAGCATGGTCTTTCACGGTACCGACCGTCTCGCTGTACATCCAGCACCGGCCGCATTTAGCGCCGTTAGCAGGCCGTGCGGATATTCTGAGCCCGGGAACCACATCGCTCGCGTAGGCGTCCGAAGGCGCTTCCGACTCTCCGGCAATCTTCACGGCAGAGACGATGAAGATGAACGCGAGATCCTGCTTGTATTTTTCCAGAAATGCGAGCAGTTCCGCTCCGGCGTACAACGTCACCTGCGCGTCGAGTGAATGCCCGATTGTCTTGTCTCTCCGCAGTCCTTCCAGCACCTTCGCCGTTTCGCCGCGCACCGCGAGAATCTTTTCCCAGCGGGCCTCAAGCGCATCGTCAATAAACTTCTTTTCCACCTGAGGGAAAGATGCCAGAAATACGCTTTCCGCCTGCACATCTTTTTTCAGGTAGCCCCAGACCTCATCGGCGGTGAAGGAAAGCACCGGAGCCATAAGCCGCACCATTCCGGAAAGAATTTTGTACATGGTTGTCTGGCCCGAGCGCCGCTCCCGGGACGAGGCTTTGGCGGTATAGAGACGGTCCTTCAGAATATCGAGGTAAAACGCACTCATATCCACCGCGCAGAAATTATGCAGTGAATGGAACACCACATGAAACTCGAATTCATCATAGGCTTTTGTCACGCGCTGGACCAGCTTTTGAAGGCGATGCAGTGCCCAGCAGTCTATTTCCAGCAGTTCATTGTCGGCGACCATGTCCTTGCCCGGATCAAAGTCGGACAGGTTCCCGAGAAGATATCTGCAGGTGTTTCTTATCCTGCGGTATGCCTCGGCAAGGTGCGCAAGGATCTCCTGCGATATTCTGATATCATCGCGGTAATCCGCAGCGGACACCCAGAGCCTGAGCACTTCCGCTCCGTATTTGTCTATCACTTCCTGCGGAGCCACCACGTTGCCTGAAGACTTGCTCATCTTTTTCCCGGACCCGTCAACGGTGAATCCGTGCGTAAGCACCGACCGATACGGGGCCTTTCCCGTTGTTCCCACGGAGGCAAGCATCGATGACTGGAACCAGCCCCGGTGCTGGTCGCTTCCTTCGAGATACAGGTCGGCGGGCCATAAAAGTTCCGGCCGCTGCTTCAGGACGGCGGCCTGGCTTACGCCGGAATCGAACCACACATCGAGGATGTCCATCTCTTTTTCAAATTCATGTTTCCCGCATTTTTTGCACATCGTCCCTGTGGGAAGCAGCTCAGCGGCCGGTCTGGTAAACCAGACATCAGCGCCTTCCTTTTCCACGAGATCTGCGATGTGGTCAATAATGGATTTCTCCAGCAGCAGTTCTCCACAGTCCTTGCAGGTGAACGCTGCAATGGAAACTCCCCAGGCCCGCTGCCGCGAAATGCACCAGTCAGGTCTGTTTTCCACCATTCCCAGAAACCGGTCCTTTCCCCAGGACGGAATCCAGGTCACGGCGTGAACGTTCTCCACTGTTTTTTTGAGGAGATCATTCGTCTGCATGGATATGAACCATTGCTCTGTTGCGCGGAAAATAACCGGATTTTTACAGCGCCAGCAATGCGGATAGGAGTGGGTTATTTTTTCTTCGGCCATGAGCACGCCGCGGCTCTTGAGCAGTTCGATGATCCCGGCATTCGCTTTTTGCACATACTGCCCTGCAAATTGACCGGCGTCTTTTGTGAAACGTCCCTTGTGATCCACCGGTGCATAGATGTCAAGTCCGTATTTGAGGCCGACTTCGTAGTCTTCCTGGCCGTGCCCCGGGGCCGTATGCACTGCTCCGGTGCCCGCGTCGAGCGTAACGTGGTCTCCGAGAATCACCAGGGAATCACGGTCCAGAAACGGATGCCGCGCTTTGAGCCCTTCAAGCTTCCTGCCCTTGAATTTCTCAAGTACGCTATATTCGGCGATGCCGAATTTTTCGAGCGCTTGTTTTACGAGTCCTTCCGCCAGGATCAGGACCTGACCTTTTGTTTCGACGGCGACATACTCGAATTCCGGATGCAGGGCAACCGCCAGGTTGGCCAGCAGCGTCCACGGTGTCGTGGTCCAGATCACGATGGACGTTTTTTTCCCCTGGAGTTTCGGGAGTGCTCTTCCCACCTCCGGAAAATCGAAACGCACAAAGACCGACGGCGATTCATGGTCGGCGTATTCGACTTCCGCCTCGGCAAGCGCGGTCTCATCGTGGCCGCACCAGTACACCGGCTTTTTGCCTTTGTAGACGCCGCCGGTCCCGACGAACTTGCCCAGTTCGCGCACGATCGCGGCTTCATAGGGGTAGTTCATGGTCAGATACGGCCGATCCCAGTCGCCCAGCACACCGAGGCGCTTGAATTCGTCCCGCTGGATAGAAATAAACTTGTCCGCGTATTCACGGCACTGCTTGCGGATTTCCGCCTGGCTCATCGTGTCTTTTTTGGACCCCAGATTTTTGAGCACCTGGTGTTCTATGGGAAGACCGTGGCAGTCCCAGCCCGGGACATACGGCGACAGAAAACCCTGCATGGATTTGTATTTTACAATAATGTCCTTCAGGGTTTTGTTCAGGGCATGCCCGATATGAATATGTCCGTTCGCGTACGGCGGTCCGTCGTGCAGGATATACGTCTTGTTGCCTTTGTTCCGTTCCTGGATTTTATGATAGATTTTCAGGTCCTGCCAGCGGGTGATTGCCCGCGGTTCCATGTCCTTCAGGTTCGCCTTCATAGGAAAATCCGTCTTTGGCAGGTTTAATGTCGATTTATAATCCATCCCGGTTGCATCCACCTTTCTGCAATCCGCAATCGCGGTTGAATTTCATTGTTCTAGTCTTCTATTTCATCCAGGTCGATTTTTTTCTTCGGCGTCACTCCGCCATCGCCCTGGTCAACGTCGTAAAAGCCGGTCTTCTTTTTCAGCACATCGGCATATTGCGTCGGTTCCGTGCCTCTGCGGAACACCTCGGTAATGGCATCCGCCTCCCCGTCCCGCGCCAAGAGGCCGGATTCCGGATCGATCTTCCGGTAGACGACATCATCCGTTGCCGGAAAATCCTGGGCGGGCTTGTCCGCAAGCGCCCGCGACATGACGGTGATCCAGATCGGCAGCGCTGCGCGTGCTCCGGTCTCCCGGTCGCCCAGCGATGCTTTTGGGTTATCATAGCCGACCCACACTCCCGTTACAATGCCCGGCGTATAACCCACAAACCACGCGTCCACGAAGTTGTTCGTCGTTCCGGTCTTTCCAGCGACAGGCTTGTGAAGAATCTTGGCCCCTCTTCCCGTGCCTTCTTCGACCACACTTTTCAGGAGGCTCGAAACAAGAAACGCCGTGGTTCTGTTGATGGCTTCCACGGGCTGCGGTGCAAAACTTTCAAGCACCGCACCATTGCCATCGACAATGCTCGTGATCACCAGGGGCTCCGCGTGGACTCCCTGGGCCGCGAAAGTTGCGTACGCGGCCGTGAGCTCAATAGGCGTCACAACGGACGAGCCCAGCGCGGTGGTATAGTCGTAACTGATGGCGCTGTTGATCCCCGCCTTGCGCGCGAAGGCGATTGCATTGTTCAGGCCCACCTTTTCGAGAAGTCCTACGGTCACCGCGTTCCGTGAAAGGGCAAGCGCCGTTCTGAGGCGCATGGGACCGAGGAAGCGCTCGTCGTAATTCGTCGGTTTCCATTGTTTTTTGTTAAACTCGCCTTTTTCATAAATCACCGGCAGATCCATAAGAATAGAAGCCGGAGTAAATCCATTTTCAAGCGCCGCGCCGTAAATGAACGGCTTGAACGACGATCCCGGCTGGCGTTTGGCATCGGTGGCGTGATTAAAGCCTCCCTCCATAAAATCATATCCACCGACCATGGCGCGTACAAAACCGGTGCCCGGTTCAATAGACACGACTGCGCCCTCTACGAGCGGACGCTGGTCCAGCGTAAAGGAAGCAAGTTGTTTTTTCTTGTCGAAGTCCTTGAGGCGGACCCTGATAATATCGCCCGGCTGGAGCAATTCAGTCAGTTTTTTGTATTCGTTGGAGTCGTCCTTTTTCTTTTTCCGTTTTTGAAGGGCCCACATCGTATCTTCCTTCGAAATATTCCCGATCATGCCCCGGCCCTTGACTGTTATGGATGAATCCGTCACGGAAAGCACCTGTGCAAGGAACCCTTCCCCGGGCTTCACCATCACGTTAAGCGCTCCCCACTGGCTCTGCTTCGATTTGAGTTTCTTGAATCCCACCCTCCCCCGGAACCCCTGACGTTTGTCGAGCGCGCGGAGACCGTCCCGGAGTGCGTTCACCGCGGTCCGCTGCAGGTCGATGTCGATGGTCGTATATACTTTCAGGCCGCCAAGGTACAGTTTATCCGGGCCATATTTTTTTTCAATATATCTCCGGATCGAATCCACAACATGCGGTGCAACTTCTTCCTGAGGACGCAGATTTTCAAGATTAAGAGGCTGGTTGTATATCTTCGTGCTCTGGTCCTCGGTAATGTAGCCTTCCGCCACCATCCGTTTGAGCACGTGCGCCTGTCGGAGCTTGGTCAGATCAATATCGCTGTACGGAGAATAGGACATCGGAGACTTGGGAAGTCCGGCGAGAAGCGCGGCTTCACCGTGGTTTATTTCCCAGATGTTTTTGCCGAAATACGTCTTTGCCGCCATCTGCACGCCGTACGCGCCGTGTCCGAAATATATTTTGTTCAGGTACAGTTCGAGGATTTCTTCCTTGGTCAGTTCCTTCTCAAGCCTGCGCGCCAGGATGATTTCCTTGATTTTGCGCGTGATCTTCCGTTCGGGAGACAGGAACACAACCTTGGTGAGCTGCTGCGTGATGGTGCTTCCTCCCTGGGTCACTTTTACCGCGATAATATTTCTTATCGCCGCCCGCAGGATGCCGCGGTAGTCAATGCCCTTGTGTTCGAAAAAGCGGGGGTCTTCCGTGGCGAGGAGCGCGTTGATCAGAAATTTCGGCACGCGCGTCAGGGGCACGTAACTGCCTTTTTCAATCCTGATCTGGCCGAGAACCCTGCCGTCCTGCGCGTAGATAATCGTCCCCGTGCTCGGTTTGTAGTCTTTGAGGGATTCAACCGTGGGAAGTCCGAAGGAAAGGACAAAAAACATCAGAACAAGGACAAGCACTCCGCAGAGGAAACCGATCCCCAAAAGTTTCAGAGCTTTTTTTGGAGTAAGTCCTTTGATCCAGGGTACTGCAATATTAAACCAAAAGGCTTTGAACAGCTCCCACAGAAACAGGACTACATTCGTAAGAGCCTCGACAGTTTTCTCCAACCATTTTATCTTTGGTTTTTCCGGTTGTTTCTTCATCTCAATATGGATAACCTCGTGTTTTTCCGATCATTTTAAACAATAACGAAAATAATAACATCATGGGGGGATAAAATCAAACGAAAAGTTCTGTAGGCAGGGAAAACACCTTGAAATTGCACAGATATACACATCATTGAGGCTGATCAGGATTATACAGCAATCGGAAATACATTAAGACATTACGGCTTCAGCGGCAATGTGTCCCGCAAGTGTAGTTACGAATATTTTGAGACTCGTTGTCTCACTCTGTTCCGAGTAATTGCCGGATTTGGAAGCAGTACGTGGCGAAAGAATGACCGTAGCTGCCGTGTAGAGTCGTTCTGCCATCAGTTTCTTACACAGTATGTTATAACGTTCGGCGTATGAAGCATCGCGGAACTCGGGAAACAACGGGAAGTTAGGCGAAACATCCTTAACTGGTTTACGGGAGGCAGATGCGTCTTCGAGAAGGATTAAATATCCCACAAACGGCCTTTTACTGTCACCAAACGCACCTTCACGAAACGCTGTCCATAAATCAACTGCCGTCCCAAGAGCCTCTTCGCAACGATTGTTGGCATTGTTGCCAAACGATGGGCCAACCTGAAACTTGAACTCCACCGCTGCGATAAGCTTTCCACGATTCATTATCAGCAAATCCCGTAACTTGGTCGGTCGGAAAAATCCGGGTAGCGTCAGTAGTCTGCGTTTTAACATGATATCGGCATTTGTCAAACCGTTTGCATGAACGATATCTACAACCAAGTCGATAAAACCATTCATGTTGCTGCCAGCAGTTACTGCACTTCGTTCACCTTGATCTGTTCTTCCGGATGCTTTCTGCTTTTTGGCGGCTTTCTTCCTGCTTGACCAGAACTTCCTGACTGCTGAACGAGCCTTTGCATCGTAATCAGCAAGATCAAGCGGCATTATTCACTCCTTTATCATCCTCACCGAGGATGCATCGTTCCTCAGGCGTCAGCCTATAAAGATTAAAAACAAGGGCATTACATGCCGAGATATCCCGCTTTTCCGCAGCAACTCGAAGCTGCTCACTTATTTTTTTCGGAACATCCTTCCACAGCGGAATACGTATCCGCCTTAGATATTGGGCTTGAAACCGCAGATACCCGCCCCGCATTTTTGTGGAATACGTTGTAATGACGAGATGGGTGATGTCGGATAAGAGCACTGCCTGAAGGGCTTTTAAATCCCAAGTATCAGACGTGATGTAATAAAGATTGTGGTGAGGATAATACTTACCTTCTTCATATACAATGTTCGCTTCACCTTTAATGTCTGGTATTAAAAGTTTCGGCGTGTAGGTAAGCTTCGGGCATATTCGATCAATCGTCCTATACCAGCGTTCACTATTCCGCTTTGCCACATTGCGCTTGCAGATGGTATTTTTGTGCGTTCTGAGATATTCTGCAAGCTTCGGATATTTTTTCAGGTTTACCAGCTCACCGTCATCGTCAAATGGATTGATGACCCCCATCCCCTGCCATTCCACTTCTCCAGCCCGAATATCCTTTGTCATAACAAGCGGCAGTTTGCGATCTTCTTCCACATCAAACTCAGCATAATTGCCAACATAAACCCTATCAGCGCCTGTCGCAACTCCGATTCCGACCTTGCAACCTGCTTCTTCGAGCGTGGGGAAAGAAGTCTCAATGCGTCTTAAAATAGCAAGCTCGTCAAACGACTCAAGAATCCACGGTTCGCTGCCGTGCATGATTCCCGATACTTCATGCACTTCGCTATTCGGCTTCAGTGGCCGCGTTCGCATATGATGGGCAAGCTTAACAAGGGTTTCTTTTTCAATTTGAGGCCGGTGCGCAATACGAGTTATTTCAGCAGGTTCACAGGTGATAACCGTAATTGCTGGATAAGCACTCACCTCTGAGTGAAAGGCGTCCGTATCCACCATATCAACGTAGTATTTTAGATGATAGCCCTTCGAAACCATCTTCCGCAGCGGTCCGCCGTATTTGTTTTTCATCCAACGGTCGGAGCAGATGAACCCGACAGCGCCTTTTGGTTCCAGCAGCATCAACGATTTTTCAATGAATGGAACATACAAGTCAGCGCGATCATAAAGCGTGTCATATCGATGCCTATATTCAGCAAGCAGAACGTTTGGAATCATTTCCTGACGCACATAAGGGGGATTGCCAACGATATGCGAAAATTGAAATGGCAGTTCCGTTAGAAGGTAATCACTCTGAACCAGCCATGTGTCGAGTAATTTCTCGATGTCAGCGTTGGATATTTTCTTCTCTCTCAGCAGGCTCCTTAACTTTAAGCGCGTTTCCACATAACTCTTGTGATGTAGTTCAATCGCCCGGATGGAGTCTCTCAGGTCAGCGACTACATCGGAATGTTTGAGCGCATGTGCCTGATAAGAATCCAGCAGACGTTCTACCGCCACCAGAAGGAACGCGCCCTCACCGAACGATGGTTCTAGCAAGTGTTTTTTGTGTAGAGCAGTAGTGGTCGTATATTCAATCAAGTCTAGGATAAGCTCAACAACTTTACGTCGAGTGAAGACGGCACCTCTCTCATCAACGTTAGCCATCGAGAACTGCTCAACTGCCTTCTGAAGTTTGTCCATGCCTGGCAATGTAATCTGCACTGATCGATTTATTGACATTTTATCATCATGAAAAGGTAATAAATTTTAGCACACTAACATTCCTAAAAACATTCATAATACCTGCCAAATTGTCTATGATTCTTTTTTTGCTGCATCAGTAATGTTTGAGTATATCAAGTGCAGTACCATGTTGTAAACAATAAATATTCCAAAAATCTTTTCATATCCTTCTCACCACTCCCACGGCCTTTCCCACGATACGGAAATCGCCCCGGTCAAAATACAGCGGCTTCATGGTGTTGTTCTCCGGCTGCAACCGGACCTTGTCGTCCTCCAGAAAAAACCGCTTGACCGTTGCTTCACCATCCGCAAGGGCGACCACGATGTCGCCGTTCTGGGCCGTGGTCTGCATCCGGACAATCAGGGTGTCTCCATCCATGATATGCGCGTTTACCATGCTTTCGCCGCGCACCTTCAGCGCGAAAAGATTATGCGCGTTCCGCAGGGAAAAGTGCGCCGGGTCCACCGTGATTTCTCCTTCACGGTTTTCAGGGGCAAGCACCGGCGTTCCGGCGGCCACCCTTCCGAGAATCGGGATCGTTGCCGGCATCCGTTCGCCGGAATGGAGCGCGATGCCGCGCGATTTTCCGCGTTCCCGTGCAATCATTCCGCTTCGTTCAAGGGCCGCCAGGTGCCCCTCCACACCGTTTGTTGAACGAATGCCGAACTTCTCGCCGATTTCCCGCATGCTGGGAGGGATTCCCTTCATTGCCAGGGAAGACCGGATGAATTCGTAAATCTCCATCTGACGTTCGCTGATTTTATTTCTCATGGTTACTCCTCTTATTTACTAATATTGCCGGTCTCCCGCAGGCCGCCATGCCGGAGAGATGACCCGTTCATGCCGGTATCTGCTGGCAAGCGTCCCCCAGGTGACCGTAAAATCGCCGTGCTGATCATTAATTTCATCCATTGTTTCAGCGAGAAACGTGCGCCTTCGTTCCTCTTCAAAAAGCGGCACCTGCACCGCGTACCGGTCAAGCCCGGAAACGCTCACGCCCACAAGTCTTATTGCCTGTTCAATGCGAATCTCTCGCAGGAGGGCGGCTGCCGCTGCATAAATATCGAGGCCATGATTGATGGTATGGTGCAGCCGCTTCTGCTTCGAGAACGTATGAAAGTCCGCGTACCGGAGCGTAAGACTGACCGTGCTCCCCCTGTAGCAGCCCCGCCGGAGCCGCCGCCCCACTTTTTCCGAAAGCTGAAGCATATGGCGTTCGATCATGGAGATATCCGAGCAGTCTTCATCGAGCGTCATGCTGTGGCCCATGGACTTGCTCTCTTCCTTGCTCTGCAACTCCGGCGATATCACCGGATCGTCATCGATACCCAACCCCATGTCGCGAAGCCGTTCGCCCACGATACCGAACCGGGCAGTAAGCTGCCGGAGCGGTGCGCGGCCTAATTCGCCGCAGGTCCGGATCCCCATCGCGGCCAGCGCCAGCCTCATGTGCGGTCCGATACCGCAAAGTTCCTTCACCGGAAGGTTTTCGAGCACATCTGCCACGTCCTCCGGAGTAATGAGAACCAGACCATCCGGTTTTTGCATATCGCTTCCCAACTTGGCTAAAAGCTTGTTCGGCCCGATGCCGATGGAGCAGGTGAGACGGGCCTCGTTCCAGACCCGCTCTTTTATCTGGAGGGCAATCCGGACAGGATCACCGAACAACGCATCGCATCCGGTCACGTCGAGAAAGGCTTCGTCTATGGAAAATACTTCCACCAGTGGGGAAAAGTCCTTCCATATAGTGAGCAGTCCTTCGCAGGCATGCGAATACTTTGCCGAATCCGCCGGCACCAGCATGATGTGCGGGCAGGCCTGCGTTGCTTCACCATAGGTCATTCCCGTTTTCACACCGAACGCCCGTGCTTCGTATGACGGCGAAAGAATCACTCCGCGGTGTTTGGACCCGATCACGGCCATCGGCTTTCCCCGGAGCGCGGGATTGGCCCGCTGCTCCACGGAAGCAAAAAAAGCGTTCATGTCGATATGCAGAACCGTTCTCATGAGTTTGACCGCAAACAATTCCCCGATTATTCCACGCCGTTTATTCTCCAGGTAAATCTTTCAGTGTTGTAAACAATTTCGTACAGTCCCTGTCCATCCGCGACCGAAAAATGAAGAAGAGAAGCGCTTCCCGCTTTCGTTTTCCAGGTAAGGGCGATTTCGCGAATCCGGATGGTTCGTCCATTCCAAGTAAACCAAGCAGGCTTTACTCCACCGCTCGAAAAAACAGCCCCTACGACTATGGGCTCATCAATCTCAACCATCATACAACACAGTATAGTGAACATTTGTTCACTTGTCAAGAAATACGTTGCCTCTAAACAACAGCGCTCTCTGCACGGTATTAGGCTCCAAAACAGGAAAAACCAGTAGCTCTTAAAAATTGCGCGGGCTTTTCCTTTCAAGACCATGTATAATCAGTCGAAATTCAATCTTGCGTTCACTTGTTCTTTCATGACCAAAACAAGAATTCTCATAACCTGTGCCAAAGGCATTCCGGTGTTTTTGAAGCAGGAAATCCTCGCTCTGGGATTTCCCGTGTTGTCGGAAAATATCGCTGGCATCGAAACAGAAGGCACGCTGAACGACAGCATGCGCCTCAATCTTCTCATCCGCACGGGGCACCGCGTCCTTTTGCTGCTTCAGCAGTTCAGGGCGGCGACTGCGGATGAGTTGTATCGCGCCCTGAACGCATTCCCCTGGGAACAGTATATTCCTGAAGACGGATACCTCTGCGTCACATCAAGCGTTGATAACGCAACAATCAGAGACTCCCGATTTGCCAGTTTGAAATGCAAGGACGCTCTTGTCGACCGCATCAAGACAACATGCGGCAGGCGTCCGGATTCAGGCCCGGAGCGCGGGCGTTCCGTAGTGCATCTGCACTGGAAAGGTGAATACTGCTCGGTATATCTCGATACGTCCGGAGAACCTCTTTCACGGCGCGGCTACCGGAAGATTCCGCTCGAAGCGCCCATGCAGGAGACGCTCGCGGCGGCAGTCGTGCTTGCAACCGGCTGGAACGGCGCGGGCGCATTCATCAACCCCATGTGCGGCAGCGGTACCCTTGCCGTCGAGGCCGCTCTTCTTGCCTTGAACAGGGCGCCCGGCCTCCTGCGGACCAATTTCGGTTTTATGCACTGCAAGAAATTCGACGCGGCCTTCTGGGATCAATTACGCAATGCCATAAAGAAAGATGCACGAAAAGCCTTTACCGGAAAAATTATCGCCACAGACCTCAACCCTGCTGCAGTTGAAGCTGCCTGCAAAAATGCTGCAACTGCCGGCGTCGAGCATCTCATTGATTTCAGCGTATGTCCATTCGAGGAAACGCCGGTCCCCGGCGGCAAAGGTATCGTGGTAATGAATCCGGAATACGGCAAGCGCATGGGCGAAGGCGGTGTCCTTGAACTGACTTATAAAGGAATCGGTGATTATTTTAAGCGGAAATGCACGGGATATAAAGGTTATGTATTCACCGGCAATCCGCGGCTTGCCAAAAGAGTAAGCCTGAAAGCGAACCAAAGCTGGCAGTTTTTCAATAGCAATATCGAGTGCAGATTGCTCGAATATGACTTGTATTGATCAACCGCCGGATGCGCTTGGCGAATCTCCTCTCCACCCCTCATTACTGGTTTTCAATTCAAGGTAATCACCGGAACGGCCCGACTATTTTTTTACCCCCCTGCCGACCGGCAATATTTGTACTATACTTAAGAGTAAACACCCATGATTATGGGGCACGGACAAGATTGTCGGCATAAGCACAATTACATCTTGACTTTTAGCATGCCCACGTGCATTATTGCTTAATTAAGAAACAATATAATCATAGCGCCACAACACACCACTGACGGCAAAGCAAGAAAGAACCGGCAGCATCGATAAAATTCCTCCCTGTCAACGCACCACAATCTGTACCATATGAAAATAAGGAGACCGCATGAACAGAAAAAAAATCTGGATTGTCGCAGTCATCCTCATCCTGGGCGCTCTTTTTTTCTATTTCGATCTGGGCAAATATCTGACTCTGGCATCGCTCAAAGAAAACCGGCAGGCTCTGCTGGAGTTTTATGAACACCATCAGACCTCCATGGTCGCAATATTTATCGTGGTTTATGTTCTGCAAACCGCCCTCTCTCTTCCCGGTGCAGCCGTTCTCTCCCTCGCAGCCGGCGCCATTTTCGGCGCTGTTATGGGAACAATATATACCAATATTGCAGCGACAACGGGGGCGACCTTGGCTTTTCTGGTTTCCCGCTATCTGTTTCGCGATGTCATTCTCAATAAATTCGGACCGCGCCTCGAAAAAATGAACACGGAACTTGAAGCGCGGGGACTCAACTATCTCCTCTTCCTGCGCCTGGTTCCGCTCTTTCCCTTTTTCCTTATTAACCTGGGAGCAGGTTTAACGAAACTGCCCCTGCGGACCTTCTTTTTCGGAACTCTGATCGGCATTATTCCGGGCAGTTTTGTATTCTGCAATGCAGGGGCAAGCCTCGCAACAATCACCAGCATGAGCGAGATTGCCTCTCCCCGTGTGCTCGGCTCTTTTGCCCTGCTCGGTCTGTTTGCGCTCATACCGGCGCTTTATCAGAAGTTCAAATCGAAACAACCACAGAACGAACGCTGAATACCGGAAGCATCTGCCGACTTCCTGTCCGGCTGGTAAAATACCGTACTCAAAAGGAACCACGCACTATGGGAAATAATGACAACGCCTCTGCAGTTCTCGAAAAAATGAAAGAGATTGCCGATGGCTGCATGGGTGAGGCTCCGGCTTATTGCGTTGCCGCCTGCCCCATGCACACCGATGCCAAAGGTTATGTAGGCCTGATCAGCGAAGGAAAGCATCAGGAAGCGATGAAGCGGGTCCGCGAAACGCTTTTTCTTCCCGGCACCCTGGGAAGAATTTGTGCACATCCCTGCGAGGAGAAGTGCAAACGTGGCGAAATGAAAAACCCTCTTTCCATTGCAACATTAAAACGATTTGTAGCAGACAACTACGATAACGAAATTTTCTGGGATGTGACTACAGCTCCCGATAAATTACATCGCATTGCCATTATCGGAGCCGGGCCGGCGGGTGCACAGGCCGCTCTGGACCTGCGCAGAAAAGGTTACCAGGTCACTGTATATGAGAAGCTCACCGTCCTTGGAGGAATGCTGCGGGTCGGAATTCCCGAATACCGGCTCCCGAGACATATTATCGACAGGGAATATTCTTTACTCCAAAAAATCGGCGTTCAATTTGTTCTCGGCGTCGAGATCGGCAAAGACATTTCTTTTGAGAAACTCCATGCAGAACATGACGCGGTTCTTGTCGCCGTGGGAGCCCACAAAGCCGTCATGCTGCCGGTGCCCGGAGCAGACCTGAACGGCGTGCTGAATGCAGTGGACTTTTTGAGAACCGTAAGCCTTACGCAGCACCATGCGCTCGGCAATACCGTGGTGGTCATCGGCGGCGGCAACGTTGCTATTGATGCCGCAAGAACCGCGCGACGCGTCGGGGCCAAAAACGTCCACCTCGTCTGCCTTGAATGCAGAGATGAAATGCCGGCCCATGACTGGGAAATCAAGGATGCGGAGGACGAAGGCGTCGTCATCCATACCAGTTGCGGACCAGCCGAAATTCTCGGAAAGCACGGAACGGTTGCCGGATTCCGGATGCGCCGCTGTACCTCTGTTTTCGACGACGGTGGAAAGTTCTGCCCCCATTTCGATGACGGAATCACGAAGGAAATCGACGATGTAAACAATATTATTTTTGCCGTCGGACAGTCCGTAGACGGTGCGTTTGTTTCGGAAGATCTTGTACCGAGGCAATCACGAGGATGGTTTGTCGTTGATCCAATCACCCTCCAGACAGGCATAAAAAACGTTTTCGCCGCTGGAGATGCAACCGGCAGATCCATCATCGCTGTGAAGGCCATGGCTGAAGGCAGGAAGGCAGCCGAATCCATTGACCGCTATCTGACCGACAGGGACCTTTATGAAAACAGGGAAACGAAAACCGGTTGCGAAACAAAACTCGAAACCAAAATCGCACCCGATGAACCCAACCTCCCGAGAGTACGCACAGCAATGCTTCCTCCTTCTGAACGGATCCTTTCTTTTGCCGAGGCTGACAAGGGTTTTGATGAACCCCGTGCCGTACAGGAAGCGTCCCGCTGTTTTCAATGCGAATGCAAATTGTGCATGAAAGAATGCGAGATGCTTGCGGACTTCACCAGCTGCCCCGGAGTGCTCTTCAGGGACATCCTTGCGAAAGGAGATGTAGACCCTCTCATTCCCTTCTCGTGCAACATGTGCAAACAATGCACTCTGGTCTGTCCGAAAGAGTATGTTATGATGGACCGCTTTATGGACCTTCGCATTCAACTGGTTCGCGAAAACAACGGCAAATCCCCAATCAAAGGACACAAAGCCATTGACGCCCACCAGGTGCTTGGATTTTCCCGCTTCTTTAATACCAGTATTCCGGCTAAACAAGGCACCAAGACTAGACGGGTATTCATTCCCGGATGCAGCCTGCCATCGTATAACCCGGCACTGGTCGGCAGTATACTGGCGCACCTGCGTGAACGACTGCCTGACACCGGGGCAATTCTCAAATGCTGCGGCAAGCCGACAAAAGCACTCGGACAGGTTGAAGCGTTCAAAAAACGCTACGCGGAATTTCAGGCGGAAATTGACCGGCTGGGTGCTGAGGAAATTATTGTTGCCTGCCAATCCTGTTATGTGACTATGCAGGCCTACAGTCCGAACCAAAAGGTCCGGTCCTTGTGGGAGGTCCTTCCCGAAATTGGCCTACCGGCACAAGCTGTCGGCACCGGTAAAAGCACAGACCTCACCATCGCGATCCATGATTCCTGCCCTACGCGTGATGTGAGACAGATACAGGACGGCATCCGTTCAATAATAGACACCCTGGGTTATGTGATAGAGGAACCGCCCCACACACGGGGAACGACACTCTGCTGCGGCTTTGGAGGCATGGTAGTGCCGGCAAACCCCTCTCTGGCGCAGCGGGTGATGAACCGCAGGACCGCAGAAATAAAATCGGATGTCATGGTGACCTATTGCGCCGCCTGCAGGGAATCCATGGTACGGGGCGGAAAAAAATCGCTCCATATTCTGGACCTTGTTTTCGGCGGCCCGTGGAAGCTTGACTCCAGCTATCCGGAGCTTCCGGGCAACCCTCTCACCGGCTGGGTGAACCGATACAAGGCAAAAAAACTGATCAACAAAATCGCCAAATCATAAACCCTTTACCAAGGGAATTCGCTATACTTAAAAATGCTCGGAATTTCAGCCTGCCAGATATCTTTTTATGAAAGGAGAGTTTTATGATAAAAAGTATGCGGAATAAAAGTTTGATTGGTATGCTTGTCCTGCTGGTCTGTCTTGCTTCGGCTGCAACGATGTACGCCAAGGAGAATTACAAGGGCTATGTAAAAGGAGAAGTGTTCATCACCGCACAGGAACTCAATGGCCTCATACAGGCAAAGGACCAGAAACTAGTCGTCATCGCGGTCGCCAACGCGAAGGACTACTACCTCGGCCATATTCCCGGTTCATTCCAGATGTGGCGGCCTGATTATGAAGCTGATCCCGCGACACAGGGCGGCGTAACGGACAACCTCATTCAGCCGGAAGGGTTCACCAAACTGATGCAGAAAATCGGCATCAATGCAGACTCCAAAGTCGTCGTATATGACCATAAATACGATGCAACCAGAATCTGGTGGGCCTTCTATTATTACGGCAAGACGGACGTTCGCGTGCTCGACGGCGGGTTGAAGGCATGGACCAAGGCAGGTTACGGCACTGATCTCCTGGCCAGCAAAGACCCGCGGCCGGGGACATGGGTCGCAAAAATTACCTATCCAACGCTCCGCGTTGACACACCGGAAATAATTGGATTGAAAGACAAGAAAGATGCGCAGTTGTGGGACGTCCGGGGCGACTCGGAATCCTGCGGCAAGGAAATCAAACAAGGCGCGTTTCGCGCCGGGCGCATTCCCTGGGGCGTGCAAGCAGATTATGTGCTTCTCAAAAAGAAGGACAATGATGCCGAGTGGTTGACTGCCGAAGAGGTTCAGAAAGTTATAAAGAAGCTCGGCGTGAACCCCAAGATGCAGCAGTATTTCTATTGTCAGTCCGGCGTCCGCTGTTCACAGTGGATCATTACTCTTTACGCCATGGGCTGGCAGATCTCGAAAATGCACAACTACGACGGTTCCTGGATCGCCTGGTCGAAGGATGAAAAACTTCCGATAGAAACGGGCTGTCCGGACACCACACCGCCTCCTTGGCAAAAGAAATAGTTTAGATTTCAGTTCCGCTCCATAAGCAAAAGCCCTGGACAACCCAGGGCTTTTGCTTCCAGTAAGATTTTCGTAAACCATTATAATTGAGGGGAAGTCAACACGGTATCCGTTCTTTTTTCAATTCAAGAAACAGATTTGTCCTCGCGAATGGCGACTTGAGTTCAGGAGTAAACTCCCTGAACCCGAGACTGGAGTATAAATTAACCGCCGGTACCAAAATGCTGTTGGTTTCAATGATAATTCTTTCTGCGCCGTGAGACCAGCAAAATTCCATCACACGCTTGCACAGCCTGCGTCCGACTCCTTTGCCCCGGTGTTTTTCATCAACGCCCAGTTTTGCCAATTCCCAATCGCCGCCGGATAGTTTCTGGGCCGCACATGTTCCGACCGTAACTCCTCATATTTGAGCAAAAAATATCTGCCCGCCCGGAAAAATAATTTTTTCATAGGGATTATCCAGCAACTCCAGGTCGGCTGCTTCAAGAGTAAAATATCGTTCAATCCATGCGCGATTAAGCCTCGCAAATTCGCATGCCAGACTTTCAGCATAGGTAACGATTCGTACGGAATTCATGCTGTGCTCAACCTTTCTGGTTGACGGTTCCAGCAAAAAAGAAAAGGGCAAGCTGTAGCCTGTGCATTGTATGTCGCACGGGCATAATGATTGGTAGCTGTGTAGGTTTTCTGGGCGTTAATGATAATGAAAAAATGAAAACTGTCTTATCAGCGTTGCAGACACAGTCACGACAACTGTCATTGAGACGAGTATTACTGCGAAGGGGTTTCAGAACAGGCTTTTGCTACAAAAAGGTCCGCTATGATGGCGTGCGCATGTCCTGTTCGCGATATCTGACCCGCAGTTCTTTTTTCATGATCTTCCCGGTTGCGTTTCGCGGAAGATCGTCGGTGAAAATAAATCTTCGGGCGATCTTGTAGTGGGCGACGTGTCTTGAAAGGTATTCTCGGAGCGCTTTCGCCGTCACGTTTGCGTCTTCATGCAACACCACATACATGATCGCCAGTTCCTTGCCCTCTTCGTGCTCATGCGACACGCCGATCATGGCGCAGTCCTTGATCGCCGGATGCCGGTGGAGCACTTCTTCCACTTCATAGGGATAGACGTTCAGACCGTCCACAATGATCATGTCTTTTTTTCGGTCGATAATTCGAATATGCCCTGTTTCTTCGATGCAGGCAACGTCACCGGTGTAGAGCCATCCGTCCTTGATGGTTTTTGACGTATCCTCAGGCTTGTTCAGATAGCATTGCATGACGTTCGGGCCTTTCACGATAAGTTCTCCGGCTTCACCAGCGGCCACGGGAGCGCCGGAGTCATCGACCACTCTGACTTCTATGCCCGGCAGCGGCAGGCCTACGGTGCCGGGTTTTCTCCTGGCAGGCTCCGGGGGGTTGACGGCAACCACCGGAGAGGCTTCCGTCAGTCCGTATCCTTCAATAAGCATCACCTTGAAGGTCTTTTCAAACTCATGGATTACCTTCACCGGCAGTGGCGCCGCGCCACAAATGCAGAGCCTGAGATTCAGCAGGAGCTTCACGAAGAACGGCATATTCTTCTCTGCGAGGATTTTATACACTGTGGGAATGGCGACAAAAAGCGTGATGCGGTCCATAATCAGGCTTTTTACGACCCGGGAAAACGGCCGGACGCCCGGAAGCAGTGAAATCATGGAGCCCGTTACCAGCGGAACGATTACGCACACGGTATAGGTAAACGAATGAAAGAGGGGCAGGAAGACAACGAAGCGGTCTTTTTGCGTAATTTGAAAAACTTTTGTCGATGCGAAAGCGTTCATAAGGATGTTGCGATGCGTCAGACATGCGCCCTTGGGTCGGCCCGTAGTACCCGATGTATAGAGGATTGTAGAGATAGATTCCACGGAATGCTCGGGAGCATCGACCGGCTCGCCAGACAGAAGGGAGTTCGTAACTTCCGAAAGGGGGATAAACGTGCGGGAATTCGTCTCGGTAAGTTTCTGAACCGTTCCTGCGCAATCCGTGTCGTAGAAGCAGGTGTGAACGTCCGCATCATTTAAAATAAAGTCAATCTCTTCGTGCGTCAGCAGATTATTCAGCGGAAGGACAATGCCGCCGCCGCGAATAATCCCGAAATATGCCGCAATATAGTCCGGACAGTTATGGGCAAGGAGCGCTACTCTGTCACCCGGCGTCATACCGCGGCGCAGAAGAAATTCCGCGAACACGTTTGCCTGTTGGTCCATGTCTCTATAGGAGAATTTTTTGCCTTCAAATCGTATGAATGTTTTGCGCGGGGCAAGGGCAGCACGCCTGCGCAGCAAGTGATCAAGCGGAAGGACATCTTTTATCATGGGAGCTCCCGATAGCGGAGAAATCACAATTTCTGACGGTGGACTATACCACAAGTCGCCTAGAAGGAAAAGCAAAATATTGCAGAAATTACCGCAAAAAATAAGCCCCAGGAAAAAGCAAAATCCCGTCCTGTTTGGATGTATCCATTTTCCGAAGCCGGTACACGCTGGAAATACGGAGCAGAAGCTTGACAAAATACAGGATATATTTTATCCTTATTATATGCCGTCTGGTTCCTGTCGAGAGCCGGGAATGCAGATACAGGGCAAGGATAAAATACACTATTTCAAAATGACATATTGGGAGGTAATCAGATGGAACGAACAGAGGTAATAACCATGAAAGGCAAACCGCTTACCTTGACCGGCAACGAGCTCAACCCGGGAGACAAGGCGCCCGATTTTACCGTTCTTGACGCCAATCTCGCGGAAGTGCGGCTCGAGGACTTCAAGGGAAAGATTAAAGTCATCAGTGTAACACCTTCTCTGGACACGCCGGTATGTGATCTGCAGTTGCGGAGATTCAACCATGAAGCGGCGTCACTGCCGTCCGAGGTGGAAGTCCTGAACATCAGCATGGATTTGCCCTTCGCAATTTCCCGTTTCTGCACCACTGCCGATATTGAACGGGCGCGAGCACTTTCCGACCATCGGGAAGCGTCATTTGGAATGGCCTATGGGGTTCTGATCAAAGAGCTGCGCCTTCTTGCAAGATCGATTTTTATCATAGATAAGGATAATATCGTCCGATATCGGGAAATCGTTTCGGAACAGACGAACCATCCCGATTACGACAAGGCACTGGTAAAGTTGAACCACTTGCTCGCTGCAGCGAAAGCCGCGTAAAAAGAGCGGGGGTCGGGGTGGACGAGAAAAGAAAAAGGCGGACACCGCTGTGCGGTGTCCGCCTTCTAAGGTTTGGCTTGGTGTTTTATTCCTTTACAACATTCGCTGCTTTCGGGCCCTTGGGGCTGTCAACAACGTCAAACGTCACGTTCTGACCTTCGGCCAGGGACTTGAATCCGCTGTCCTGAATGTCTGAGA